>NZ_JBHUOT010000036.1:0-527 GCF_042686225.1 Flavobacterium notoginsengisoli | reverse complement strand
CCTACTTTTTCAACTCCCAGCAAATCCTGCCAGATAGCGGCCAATCGCATTTCAACATCATTTCGGGGTTCCACGTATTGCTTTGTCGATAATACAGAACTATCCGGTTCAGGCAGGGATTTCTTGTCCAGTTTACCGTTAGAGGTCAAAGGCATCGATTCCATAGCAACCCAAAGAGCAGGAACCATATAGTCGGGTAAAACCAACCTTAATTGTTCTTGGAGATATTCTTTCTCTAGAATATCCTCCAATACTACGTAGCCCACCAAACGCCTAGTACCTTGAACATCCTCTTTAGCCAATACACAACACTGCACAACTCCTGGCAGGGATGATAAAACAGTCTCTATCTCTCCCAGTTCGATTCTGTAGCCACGAATTTTAACCTGATCATCTAACCTGCCTATAAAATCAATACTGCCATCCTCAAGCCAGCGGACAAGATCTCCTGTCTTGTAGATGATGTCTCCTTCCACAAATGGATTGCATACAAACTTCTCTTTTGTCAGTTCATCTTGATTAAGATA
>NZ_JBHUOT010000035.1:0-592 GCF_042686225.1 Flavobacterium notoginsengisoli | reverse complement strand
ATCGAAACATCAAGCGATCCCTGCAGTCGAAGCACAACCGGAATATGGTATTCAGTACTGCCCTGAAGCTGGTCAAGGAACCATAGACGCTCCTGGCTGAAGGACAAAGGAATACGCAATGGACGGCTCTTATTAGGGGTAATCTTCTCAAGTATCTGTTGTGTTACATTCCCTGTTTGATATTTCTGTAAATATCTAATAATAAGCTCTTTATTTTCTTTTATTTCACTAAGTGTTTCCGAATCTATTTCAGCATTTGATTTAATACTCAATGAGCCGTTATTTAATACTAACTTTATTCCTTTTTTATTTATTCTTTGAAAAAAACTTAAAAACTCCATATATCATTAAAATTACAACTCAATATTTATACTATACTCATTAATCTGATCATCAAAATTAAGGGTCTTATAATGTATATAAGATGATAACTCTTCAACAGTATTAAAACCAAATACGTCCCTAATCGATACTTCCGTTTTAAGCTCCCTGCGGATCATCGATACCAATCGCGTCGCAAGAAGGCTATGGCCTCCAAGCTCGAAGAAATTGTCATAGATCCCAACCTGGTCCAAACCAAGAAGATCCTGCC
>NZ_JBHUOT010000034.1:0-637 GCF_042686225.1 Flavobacterium notoginsengisoli | reverse complement strand
GCTATACTTTTTATTTTTGTAGGAAAAAAGACGTGTCGACAAAATACAAAGCAACAACAACCGAGGAAGCATATTTTATAACAATAACTGCTGTAGGATGGATAGATATATTTACAAGACTAAATCAAAAAAATATTTTAATAAATGCACTAAAATATTGTCAGGACAATAAAGGTTTAGAAATTTATGCCTATTGCATTATGAGCAGCCATATTCATTTGCTCTGCAAAGGAACGAATGGTTTTGTATTATCTGATATTATTAGAGATTTTAAAAAATTTACATCAAAAAAAATAATACAGACTATAATAGATGAACCCGAAAGCAGAAGAGAATGGATGCTGGAGTATTTCCAGAAAGCATGTGAACATTTAAAAAAGAATCAGACTTATAAAGTTTGGCAAAATGGTTACCATGCAGAACATATTTGCAGTAATAAATTTATTAAGCAAAAAGTTGATTACATCCATAACAATCCTGTAAAAGACAAAACTGTCAGTTCGGCTGAGGATTATTATTTTAGCTCGGCAAGAAATTATTCAGGCTTAGAAAATGATTTAGAGATTATTTTGTTATACTTATTCTGAAACCTGCTAACTTTTGAGTTTCCCAACTTTGCGGGCACAGATTGCAAATC
>NZ_JBHUOT010000033.1:0-699 GCF_042686225.1 Flavobacterium notoginsengisoli | reverse complement strand
GGTAATGCGCAAGCTGATTGGAACGTTCGTCCAATTCACGGTAGCTCAATTGCTCTCCCTCGAAGACAACCGCTATCGCATCAGGGCTCTTTACCACCTGCTCCTCGAACAAATCAACAACCGTCCTGTCCAATGGATAATCAACACCTGTGGCATTGAAGACATCCAGAAGCTGGTGCTCCTCATGGGCCCTCAACATCGACAAACTGCCGATAGGCTGGGATGCATCAGCCGCAATACAAGCCAATAACTGCTCATAGTGCCCCAGCATCCGCTCGATGGTAGGTTTGTCAAATAAAACCGTACTGTAATTTATTGCCAATGAAATACCCGAAGCATTCTCTGAAACATTTAATGTCAGATCCAACTTGGCTGTATTTCTTTTGAAATCATATCCTGAAATACTGATGTCCTCCAGACTTAATTCTTCTGTTCCATCCGAAGTGTTCTGCAGGGTGAACATAACCTGGAACAAAGGCGTCGTGCTCATATCACGGGTGGTGACAACTCGGTCGACAACCTTCTCAAAAGGTGCAAGCTGGTGGTCATAACCCCCAAGGGTGGTTTCCTTAACTCTTGCCAAAAGTTCCCTGAAACTTGGATTGCCTCCAAGATCACTGCGAAGCGCCAGGGTGTTCACAAAAAAGCCGATCATACCTTCAAGCTCCGACTGGGTACGGTTTGCTATAGGGGTTCCAA
>NZ_JBHUOT010000032.1:0-746 GCF_042686225.1 Flavobacterium notoginsengisoli | reverse complement strand
GGTAAACCCGATACTGTATTGCTGCCCCATAATCTGGCCTATGTGATCTACACCTCTGGAAGTACGGGCAGGCCGAAAGGCGTTATGATTGAGCATAAGAATATTATAAATCTAATTACTTCTCAGATTAAGAATTTTAATCTTAATCTTAATTCAGCTGAAGTTATTTTACAATTTTCAAATTTTGTATTTGATGCCTCTGTAGAACAAATCTTTATTGCATTGTGTAGCGGAAATAAATTGGTTCTTATTACTCGGGACAAAATCCTTGATTCTCTAAAATTCCTTGATTTTGTCGATAAAGAAAAAATTACACATTTTCATACTACCCCAAGTGTATTAAATACTTTGCCTGCAGACAGAGTACTTGAGTCGTTAAAAAGAGTAGTTGTTGGCGGAGAGGTTTGTGGAAAAAATTTGGCGGAAGACTGGAGTAAGAACTATATGTTTTATAATAAATATGGTCCAACTGAAATAACAGTTACTTGTACCATGTCGGTTTACAATAGTAATGATGCTAAAGAAGTAAATATAGGAACACCTCTTAGTAATACTGAGATCTATATTTTAGATGCTGGCTTAAGCTTATTACCAGTCGGTGTTGTTGGGGAATTATGTGTAGGAGGGATCCAGGTGGCCCGAGGTTACCTTAACCAGGAATCCTTGACGGCTGAAAAGTTTGTAAATAACCCCTTCAGGGACGGTGAACGTCTTTACAAGACCGGTGATCTGGCACGTTGGCTTCC
>NZ_JBHUOT010000031.1:0-811 GCF_042686225.1 Flavobacterium notoginsengisoli | reverse complement strand
CGTGCCAGATCACCGGTCTTGTAAAGACGTTCACCGTCCCTGAAGGGGTTATTTACAAACTTTTCAGCCGTCAAGGATTCCTGGTTAAGGTAACCTCGGGCCACCTGGATCCCTCCTATGCATAATTCTCCCGCTACACCTATTGGTGAAAGCTGGCCGTTCTGATCTAAAACATATAAACCTGTATTGGCAACAGGTTTACCAATTAAGACACCGCACAAGGAATCTTCCATTGGGACTTCCCATACACTGACATCAATTGCAGCTTCGGTAGGACCGTATAGATTATGCAATTCCACATCTCTCATTTTTTTTCTAAACGCATTGATCTGATCCAGCTGCAAGGATTCTCCACTACATAAAACACGTCGTAGACCAATACAATCCCCAAATTCTATCGAATCAAGAAAAACACCAAGCATCGAAGGAACAAAATGTATCGTGGTTATATTATAATATTCAATTACAGTTTTCAAGTAAACGGCATCCTTATGGCCTCCAGGCTTGGCAAATACCAATCTAGCACCACAGATCACAGCCCATAATAATTCCCAAACGGACACATCAAAACTAAAGGAAGTCTTTTGAAGGATTGTATCTTCAGATGTTAGCTGATAATGCGATTGGGTCCATAACAGGCGATTCACTATACCCCTATGCTCATTCATCACTCCCTTCGGCCTGCCCGTACTTCCAGAGGTGTAGATCACATAGGCCAGATTATGGGGCAGCAATACAGTATCGGGTTTACCTGATGGATGACCGCAGATCAAATCCCACTGATCATCCAGCAACAGCACCGATACCGGAT
>NZ_JBHUOT010000030.1:0-923 GCF_042686225.1 Flavobacterium notoginsengisoli | reverse complement strand
CATGCCATTTTTCTTGGATCTGTTATAACTGTAAAACCTTCTGTTTTTGATAATAATGTCCAAGATAAAACCTGACCTACTCCAGGAACAGATTTTATTAATTTCTGCTGCTGGCAAAGATTTTCATCATTGCGGATAATATCTTCAATATCATTTTCAAGACTCTTAATTTGTTCCTCAATATTTTTAATGAGTTTTACATTCAGACTTTTTAATTCTTTATCCAATCCTATTCCTTTCATTAATTTGTAGTCATGCTGCTGAACCATAAGCTGTTTTTTGATTTTTATTCTTAAAGCTCTTTCAGTCAATAATATTTTTATCTTTTTAATGGAGCAGGAACTTGGCTTCCATTCTCTGCTTTCCTGATAATTTTTTTCAATAAAACTACAAATTCGCAACGCGTCGATCTTATCATTTTTGCCTCTGACAAGACCTATGCTTTTCTTGATATGAAGAGCTGATATGACATAAACTTTAAAGTCAAATTTCTCAAGTGCTTCAAACAGATTCCAATTATACCTGCCAGTATTTTCCATAGCTATCATTACATTTTCACCTGAATATTTTTTGAAAAAACGCTTTATAACCTGAACCTTGTTTTCAATGGAAAAGTAATTTACAGATTCTTCCTTAACACAGATATCCAAAGTCTTGCTGCTAATATCAATGCCGATAATAATGTTTTTCATAACTTTGCTTTTACGATTCAACAAATGATTTGAGAAATTCATCATAAGCTCTACTCCTTAATAACGGGTCACTAGCCCAAATTTCTATCTGAGTCTTTGATGAAAGGGAAGCTAAAGTCTTAATCGAAATATGAGTCATAAGCTCGGAGGACCGAATAGTTTACTTTTGCTTCCTTTCTCAATCATAAATCTACTTAAAATTTCAAAAAACAAATCTAAAGGAGGAACGAG
>NZ_JBHUOT010000003.1:0-574626 GCF_042686225.1 Flavobacterium notoginsengisoli | reverse complement strand
CAAAAAAGGCCGCATTTAAGCTTGAAAATGAAAACACCTAATTTTGTATATCAAAAAACCAGCAAAGAGAACTTTACTGGTTTTAATTAATATTGTGAAACCTGTCAACCTATTTCAGGACGACTCAGTTTTAGTAAAACTGAAACTTGAAACAAAATTTTAGTCATTCTGATTTCTCATTCCAAATAAATCTCCTTTTTGATAAAGTTCCCAGTCTTCTTTTAGAGCTTTAGCATTTCTCTTCGTTACTTCCGGAGAATCTAAATCACTTAAATCCGGTTTTCCGGCATTTACCCAAGCAGTATACCAGAAACTAGCTGTTGCTGTAATTGCTTTTCGCATTTGACTTTCAACCATTCCATTTAGTTGTTCATGTAGTTTTTTCGCATATTCATCAGAAAAAACAGCTGTATTGTATTTGCTTTTCATCACTTTTCCGTCAGCATCCATTTTAAAAACCTGATTTTCTGGGGTCGCCGTTCTTAGTTTTTTATCGATATCCAATAAAGGCTGTGCTAAACTATGCGTATCATTTATCATATCCCAAATTGCTTTGTGAACATCATCATAATGATGCGCATAAGGAACGTTTAATTTGTAATTCTTTGCAAATAACTCAGGAAGTCTGCTTTCCCAAAGAGAATGAATTCCTTTTTGATCAGTCAATTGTCCGTCATGATTAGCAGAAGTATGTAATGGCATATGTGCATCACCAATATAATGACCTAAATCTGCAGCAAGAAATAAGATCTCTGCTCTGTTTTTATCTTTAAAAGCTTTAGTTAATTTTGCCATCATATCTTCAATATACCAAGGTAAAATTCCATTATCACTTAAGAATTTAGCATCATATTTTTTCTTTGCTTCTTCTAAAGTTGGCGGATAACTATCTGCAGAACCAAAGTTTTCCATATCAAAATAATGTCTTGGTCCCTCCTCTTTATAACTTAAAGCGTATTTACGAATATCCGGTACTGAAGCTTCCTGAGTAATAAAATCGATGTGATTGTAGAAGAACGTCTGAAGTGGATAAGGCAACGCCATTACAGCTGCTTTATTAATTCGTTCATGACCAACAATTCCCCAGGATAAAGTAAAAAAACCAACAATTAAAGCACAGATTGCAATTAGTTTTGGTTTCGATTTGAAGTTTTTCATTTTTGTTTTTTTATTAGAGGGGCAAATTTACCTTATTTATGGATAATTCAAACAATAACACTTCAAGATTATGTAAATTATTTTTTTAGAAATTTTACATCCATTTAAGTAACATAAATTCACACAAAAAAAGATTTTTCTTTCGTAAGTTTGTTAATGGACTAAACCTTACAAACATGCGTTTTACTTTTCTAAATGTAATCTTCTTTCTGTCGGCTATTTGTTTTGCTCAGGAGAATGATATCAAACCAAAAAATGTCAGCGATACCATTCTAAATTCAAAAAGAGTGCTTCGTTTTTCGGATCCTTTTAACGAGGAAAGAATAATGCAGAAATTGTTTCCTGGAAAATTATATCGTCTTGCCAATAAAAATACGTTTGTAAGCTGGATTTGTAAAACATGTAAACCTGCTCCTTTTCTCGATGTAAATGGTGTTGAAGGCGATCAAATGTTTCCTTATACTAATGGCGTTGCCACTAGACTTCTGGCAAATATTGATTATGCTGATTCTAAAGACAATAAATTTAAAATTATTGCTTTTAACCATTCTGTTCATGATGAAGATGGTTTACAAACAGGACGTTTTTCGGGAGGTTTGTTAGGTATTGCCAAATTTGCCAAAAATGGAAAGATTTGGGAAATGAGATCTTTTCAGCCTGCTGTTGCTGCTTTTGGTGCTTTTGCACAATGTCCTACGCCTAAAATTATAGAAATTGGAGAAGACCAATTTGCTTTAACTTTGTCACACATTAATGGTGGTGCCGGCGGTCCTTATGAGGGTTATCTCTATCTTGTAGCAGGTTTTGATGGTAAATACCAAATTATTATGGAAGTACCCTCCTATCATCTAACCAATGTCGCTAGTATAAATTGGTCAGGTTCTTATAAAGTGGTTGATGATGGCACCAAAAAACATTTTAGAGACATTATTGTTATCACCAATGGCACTTTTAATAAAGATGCAAAAGCCGAAGATGAATTTGAAGCACCAATTCCACAGGAAATTGCCGAAATGACTAAAACTAAAACTAAATTTGATTTTGAAATTGAAAGACGTTATTCGTTTAAAGGCAAATCCTATCAAATGGTAGGGAAACCTGTTGTGAAATTTTCAAATGTAAAATAGTTCTAACTCAAATAAAGAATTGACACCAAAGCTAAAGCAGCGATAAATATCCATAAAAAGACACCCTGTAACAAAGGCTTTACTCCTACCGCTTTTAAAGTTGTGAAATTTAGGGTTGCGCCAATTAGAAATAATGTAATTGTTAAGCCAATTTTAGCAATTCCGACAATATGAGAAGCGAAAACATTAATTGAAGGAACATAAGTATTTAAAAGCATTGCAACAATAAACAAACCAATAAAATACGGAACTTTAATTTTCGAATTCTTATTTTTAAAGATAAAAGCTGTCAGTAGAGATATTGGAATAATCCATAAAGCTCTCGCCAGCTTTACTGTTGTGGCTACTTGTAAAGCTTCTGCACCATATTTATTTGCAGCTCCTACAACAGAACTGGTATCGTGAATCGCAATGGCACACCATAAACCAAAATCTTTCTGCGACAAATTTAATTGATGTCCGATAATAGGAAAAACAAATAAGGCAATCGAATTTAGTATAAAAATCACTCCCAAAGCAATTGAAGTCTGATTTTCATTTGATTTGATAACGGGTGCAATAGCTGCAATGGCACTTCCGCCACAAATAGCAGTACCACAAGAAATTAAATGGGATGTTTTTTTCTCTGTTTGCAGCCATTTTCCAAGAAGAAAACCAAAAATTAAAGTACTAAAAATTGAAAGAATAGTAACTGCAAAACCTTCTTTTCCTGCCGAAGCAGCACTGTAAGCATTCATTCCAAATCCTAAACCAACAACTGAAAATTGTAATAGAAATGTTATTGCTTTATGATTGAATTCTACAAATGGATTCCCGAAAATGTTTACCAGCAAAACTCCTAATAAAAGTGCTATTGGAGGAGAAACAATCGAAAATAAACATAAAATGATTACTACAACAAAAAGTGCCTGCTGTAACGAATGATTAATTTCAAATAAATGTACTGTTGTTTGTTGTTTTGCTTTCAAAATAGGATAATTGATAATTACCCTGCAAAGTTCCGTCGATTAAACGAAAAACACCAATCGTAAATTACAATCGACTATAACTTCAAGTTATAATGAGAAGCTAAATTTTGAATAAACAATTCTGATAACGAATCTGATTTTCCGACTAACGTAATAATATAAAAAAATCTTTCAATAGATAGTTTCTCAAGATCTAAAACAATCAATTCTTTGTTTTTCAACTCTTTACTAACAGCATGAATAGACATAAACGCAAAACAATCTGAATTTAGCAAATAAGATTTAATGCTTTCCGTACTTCCTAACTGCATTTCGATTTGTAAATCTGTAAATTTTAAACCCGATTTTTTCAATGCATATTCTATAACTTCAAGTGTTCCGGATCCTCGTTCACGAGTAATGAATTTCATTGATTTTAAGTCGTTTAATAAAATCTCATTTTGTTTTACGAGAGGATTTTTGCTGTTACAGACCAAAACTAGTTCATCTTTTAGAAACGGAATATATTTTATGGATTGATTTTTAGACTGTCCTTCTACAATTCCAATTTCAATTTCTTTATTGATTAAAGCATTTTCAATTTGTTCTGTATTTCCATTCAGCAAATTGACTTTTATATCTTTTTGCTTTTGATGAAAATTAGCCAAAACTGGAGAAATAATATATTGCGAAATAGTAGTACTGGCTCCTAATCTTAATAACCCTTGGCGTTCTTTATTGAAGGAACTCATCTCAAAATCTATTTCACGATAGATATCAAAAATACTTTTGGTATATTTTAAAAGAATTTTGCCAGCTGGAGTCAAAGCGATTTTAGAACCGTTACGTTCAAAAAGTTTTGTTTTATAAGTTTCTTCCAGTTCCTGAATATGTTTCGAAACTGCCGGCTGTGTTATATATAATTCTGTTGCTGCTTTAGTAAAATTAAGGCGGAGTGCGACGGTGTAGAAAACTTTAAGCCTGAAATCCATAATCATAAATTTTTAATTCTTAATCCACTTTCCTCCGTAATGCGTTTTTGCAATAAATAATTTAAAAATTTATAACAAAAGCTCAGGTCGATACTCAAAATGCATTGTGTCATAATGTTTCCAATTTCCTCCCCAAATAAAGCCGTATTTTTCAAAAATTGAAACTAGTTTGAAGGGAATTTGATTTCTATACGAAAGAGTAGCTTCTTCATTTTTACATTTACAATCCCATTGCCAATAATTAGAATTTTTGACATTAATATCTATAGTCATTCCATAACTATGCATACTCAATCGGTTTGTTCCTGAAATTTTTCTCCAACTAAATGTACCCCCAATACCAGTAATGTATTTTTTAAATTCTGGATTATTATCTAATTCTGCCGAGAGTTTTTTAACTATCTTATCAATTCCATTTACGGTTGTTACCTTTATTTTCTGATTGACTAATTTCGGGCACCAAATAATTTCAGTCATTTTTGATTCAACTTCTGATTTTGAATTTCCGTAAATTTTCTTAAAAAAAGCTTCATTTCGAATCCTTCCTGCGTCTTCCTTTGGAATTAAATTCTTATCTGCTCTCTTATAAACAAACTTAAATTGATCCTCAATATCAGGATTATCTAATAATTCTTGATTCGTTTTATTTTTAAAATCATCATAAATTAAATTTGATTTATCACTAAAAATAATTTTATTGTCTTTATAACCAACAATTTGATCTGGATATGCTTTAATCAATTTTTGAACATTCAATGGGATTTCTTGAGAAAAAGCATTTTGAAATATAAGGACTAAAAAAAAGAATCGTTTCATTTAAAAACGTTTTAATTGTGAGGTACTAAAAGTCCATTCGGGAGTTTTAAGAGAAGTTCCAAAATCGACAGGGTACCAAGGACTCAACGAACTATTATTCGGATTTTTCAGTATTTGAATTTCCTGTGCTGGCATATAGCTTTGTGCTAAAAGCATAATTTTTTGATTGTTTTTTGGATTCACAGCTATATCAACTACAATAACAGCGTGACCTGGAAAGCCTCCTTTTATAAAAACATCCCCAATTTTTATGTCTGAAACATTAATCGGTTTTAGTTCTTTTTCTAACGAAGCCGTTCCTGCATACATAAAAACCGTCTCTAAGTATTTCCAATAAGTGTCATAACTGTCAGATGGTTTTGCAGTTTTAACCCAACTCGTTTTGTTGCCTTTAACTGCAATTCTGTAACCTGCAGCCCATTTACTAAAATCAACTCGAAAACCATTTGTAAAATTAAAATGTATTTTATCGTACTGTTTTTGGCTATAAAAATAATCCGCTCGTAAACGCATCACGGCATCAGCACATTGATGCAAATCCTGTTTTCCAATGGGTAAATCCACAACCGCATCATAAACGTTTCGATTTGGTTTTATAGTTCCGTCAAAATACAAAACATTTGAACCCGATGGTTTTAATGGAAGATTTCGTAGAAAAAAATCAAACGAAGTTTTAGATTCCTCTTCTCTAACAAACCCCTGAGGTGGTTCAAAACGTTGTTGAATCGTATTTCCCAAAAGATTGTGATTGTTGGTACTATTTGTCTTTGAAAATGAAAAAAAACAAAGAATTACCATCAAAATTGTTACGATAAAAAAGAATTTAACTTTCATAATTTTAGACTTTTAATTTACAACCACAAGATTACAACATGCTAGAAGGAATTCGATTATATTTTATCACAACAAACCATTATACTTTCTAACAAACCATTCCGTAGTCAACAAAACAGCTATCAAAATCAACAGCCAAACCCAATCAATAATTGGAGTTTTACTGGAAACATTCTTTTCAATTGATTTGTATTCTTTATTTTCTAAAAGTGTGTTTATCAAATTATCGGCCTGATCTTCAAAGAAGGCTTTTCCGCCCGTTTGTTGTGCCAATTGTTGCAATTTTAAAACATCAGGATTTACAAATTGCTTTTCAATATCAAAATCTAAAATTTCAAAATGACTTGCGTACGAAGTATTTGAATTTAATTCTTTTACTGTAAAATTATATTTTCCCGCTGGAAGTCCTTCTAAATTAGCAGAAAACGAATTACTTCCTTTTAACAAATCGTAATTCTTAGTTTGTTTTGTCGTAGCATTTACAACACTGATTGTAAGTCTGGCTTTTTCATCAAACTCATAGTTTTTATTGAAATACTGCGCATTGATAATGATTTCTTCTCCGGAATTGTAAAAACTTTCATGTGTTACAACTAAAGATTTCTTTGAAGCTGATGAAGCTAAATACTGAATGATTTTATCGATAAAAACATCATATTTTTCAAAAGACTGATTGTCTACATGACTTTGAAGACGCCATTTCCAGCTGTTTTCACCTAAAAGAAATGCAGTTCTTTTTCCTTGATTTTCGGCGAAAGCCAATAATGGCGCATTGGTGGAAACATTTCTAATCTTTGAAGAAAGTAAAACCGATACATTTCCGTTGGTGCTGATATTTCCGAAAGGATTCTGCAAAGGCGGAAAATTTTCAAAACCTATATTATCAATGGCAAAAAGATTAAAATCAGACTGAAATTCAGAAAGAAAATCTTCACGCTGATTACTCATTTTAAAAATCAGATTATTTTGCTGCTGATTCAGAAAATTAAAATCGGTATTGTTTCCTGTTATAATCAAGGTATTTCTTCCTGCTAATTTATTATTGTCAAAAATTGCTTTAAAAGCAGCCGTTGGCTGATACAAAACCAGAACAGAAACATCTTGTAAATCATTAATCTGATTTGGTTTAACCAAAATTACTTTACGTTGCGCATTAACTTCAATGGAACGTTTTAAAGCAGCAATATCTGGATGATTTATAGCTGAAACTATTGCAATAGTCGACTTCTGGTCAATTATTTCGACAGCAAAATTCTTAATATTATTATAGCTGTTTTTTTCTTTTGCAGCAGATTGAATACTTGCTTTGTAAATTTGTAAACCTACTTTATCTGCTGGCAAAAGCAAATTGAGAGAGGCTGTTTTTTTTGAGGCTGAAAAAGAGAGTTTCTCTTTAGCTACAATTGTATTTCCCTGCAAAATGGTAAATTCAGCATTTACAGCTTTTGTGCCTGCATACTGAAGAAAAACTTCTACTGGAAATTTATTTTTATGAAAAGCGTATTTATTGACGTTAAGCTGATTGATTTTTAAATCAAAAAAAGTAGTTGTATCTCCCACAACCAAAGGATAAACTTTATTGACAGGGTCGAATCTATAAACATAGTCGTTTCCTGTAGTCTGATTTCCGTCTGTAATAATTACAGTTGGAAAAATCAGATTTTTGTTGATGCTTTTTAAATTCTTTGCAGCTTCATCTAGATTTGTTTGATTTCCTTTAAAATCAAATTTGTCTGAAGTTTTAAAATCGTTGTCAAACTGATAGGACTGAATCTCGAATTTTTCTCTTAAGGCCGGATTTGAAACCAGTTTTTGATATAATTCTAGCGCTTTTTTATCTGATTTTAAAGCCGTAATCGAACTCGAATTATCTACAACAATTGCTAAAGGTGTTTTAGTAATTTCAAGTGAATTTTTCGAAATTATTGGATTAATCAATAAAACCAACAATCCGAAAATGGCTAAGAAACGTAAAAAAGCCAAAAGTATAATCACATTGGATTTACTTTTGGCTTTGAAAAAATATTGAAAATACGATAAACCACCAGCAATTACTAAAGAAAGCAATAATAAAAGAATCGTGTTTGTCGTCATATTTAATTTGGGTTTATAGTTTTTAGTTTATGGTTGTAGAACAATAAACAACAAACCATAAATAATTAACGTATTAGGTAAGCATTCCTCCGCAAACATTAAGGACTTGGCCAGTAATGTAAGCACTCATATCAGAAGCTAAGAAAAGACAAGCGTTTGCAACATCTTCTGTAGTTCCTCCACGTTTTAAAGGAATACCTTCTCTCCAACCTTTAACAACCTCTTCAGATAGTTTTGCAGTCATTTCAGTTTCAATAAATCCCGGAGCAATTGCATTGCAACGAATGTTACGGGAGCCTAATTCTAATGCTACAGATTTAGTAAAACCAATTGCACCTGCTTTAGACGCTGCGTAGTTTGTTTGTCCGGCATTTCCAGAAACTCCAACTACAGAACTAATGTTAATAATTGAACCCGCTCTTTGTTTTAAAAATGTTTTCTGAATCGCTTTTGTCATATTAAAAACCGATTTCAAGTTTACATCAATTACCTGATCGAAATCTGCTTCAGACATACGCATTAACAAATTATCTTTTGTAATTCCGGCATTGTTGATTAAGATATCTACAGTTCCAAAATCCGCTAAAACAGCATCAACAAAAGTTTGCGCTTCATTAAAATCTGCTGCGTTTGACTGATAACCTTTTGCTTTAACTCCTAAAGCATTTAATTCTGCTTCCAGCGCTTCTGCAGAAGCTGCAGATGAACTGTATGTAAAAGCCACGTTAGCTCCATGTTTAGCAAAAACTTCAGCAATTCCCTTTCCGATTCCACGGCTTGCACCAGTAATAATTGCAACTTTTCCTTCTAGTAATTTCATATTAAGGTATTCGTTTTTATTTTTTGAAATACAAATATAGAGTATTTGGGCGTTTAATAAAATTTGTCGTATAAAAAATGGTTTAGAATTTCTGTTTATTTATAAAAACAAAAAACAGCTCAATAAATGAGCTGTCTTTCCCAAAATAAAAAAATAAAACTAAAATTCTTATAGATGATTTTGCTTTGTGATGACAAAAAATAGTATAAGAACTACAGCCATAATCATCATTCTGTTTATTGAATTATATAGATCTTTTGTTCCCTCAATCTTATCTTTTTTTCTTTTTTTTATCAGATCCCAAATCATAAAAGGAATTATAACTGCGATTGATAAATAAAGATAAGACCTTACATAATCTCTAAAAAATTCAGAAATTAAAATAAGAACAATTCCCCATAAAAAAATTATAACATTAAATATCGTAATATGTTTTTTCATACTAAATCAATTCTTTAAAGATTAACTAAGACTTGTATTTTCTTATATTCTTTTTATAAAAGCAGTCCGCTAATCCGGACTGCTTTTAACCAAAATTAAAACAGAACTAAATTCTTATAATTGGTAAGCTGTCATTCTAAAACTGCTAGCTGCGCTTGTAAGAGTGTAAATAGGATTACTGTAAGTAATTCTAAAGCTTTCTTTTTTAATATAGAAACCTTTTGAATTAACTAATTCATTATCTATGTCTTTTAAGAAATTATAGTTTGCTGCTGTTGTATTCCATCCATCATCTTTTAAAATTATAGTTTTGTTCACTGCATCTTCCTGAGTAGTTAACCAATGAACAATTGTGGCTTTTCCTCCATTAAACTGGTACTGAATGTAAGTTCCATTTGGCACGTTATTAAATACAACCTGAACTCTGGCAATAGACTGTGTTGCAGGCAACGTAGCATTTACTTTATTAATCAAGTATCTAAAATAATCCGAAGTCGTTGGAGCTGTATATAAATTAGCTGCTATATACCCCACCACTACTTGCGGATTTCCTTTTCCACTTAATAAAAGCTTGTAATCATCTGTGATAGCAGGCGGTGTATTAGTATATTTGATAGTTGCTTTTACTCCATTTGTTCCAGTTGCAACAAAACTATTAGTTGCACTATCAAAAATAAAATTAGTAAGCTTTTGATCTTTTACAGTAACTGGCAATTTCGAAACAATCCCTGTAGGTGTGAATGCAAATGCCAAATCATAAGCTTCCTGACTACCTGGTTCCAGAGAGTATGCTGTTCCAAAACGAGCATTCGTATTATAATCAAATTCAAACTGATGTGTTGCCGTTCCATCATTTGTTTCCATTAATCTGAACAAAGGACTAAACATATCACCATTTAAACTACTAATAGTTGCTTTGTTCTTTGTAAGATCTGTCCAATCCTGAGCAGTAGCTTTTACAAAACGCAGAAAATGCCCATTTCTATTAGTTCTAAAAATAATTTCTCCATTTTTTTCTCCATAATAGTAAAACTGGAAATCTCCTAAATATCCTTTTGCCAAAAGAGCTGCCGTTGGTGAATTTCCTGCATCAGACAAAAGGTGTATTCTGTTTTGTGTTGTAAAAACTAAACTTACTGTACTTCCCATCTGCATTTCGTACTGACTTCTGTAAATACCCGTATCTGTATTTGTACCTATTGTAAAATCTGAAGCCATATCTACTTCTCCTTTAGGTAGAAATTTAAATAGATGAGTCCATCCTCCCAATTGTGTACTATCTGTATAATAAACGGCTTTCCATCCATCCGCAGATGAAAGCAAAAGATCATTCAATTCTTTTTTACGGCCGCTTAATCTTTCGGTTGCGTTTTCATCAAATTTAACATCAACCTCTGTGCTTGTACATGATCCTAAAAGCAAAGCCCCAAAAGAAATCATTAAGTACTTGTATATTTTTTTTACTTTCATAATATCTATTTTTAGAAAAATTATTACTCTTAATTATTTATTACAAAATCTGTATTTTTTTGAGCTTCATCTCTTAAAGCATAAAAATCAATATTGTAAGCGTCTTTGTAATATTTAACTACAAGTGCTTCTTTTGCTTTTAAGTTTGCTTTTGCTGTGGCATCTGTTACACCGGCTAAGATGGCATCATATTCTGCTTTTGAGCTTGTTAGAATGGTAGCAGCTGTTTCAGCAAAATCTTCATAGATACTTAATCTGGCATAACTTGTAATAAAACCCAAGTTTCTGGAAGTAGCAATTGCCGCAGTATACCAGCTAGTTGTATAGCCTGATGGTGTTATTTTTGCCCATGCCTGCTCATCAAAAGGTTTTGTTTGATTTAAAATATGAACGTATTCATGCTGAATAGTATGAATAAACTGTGTCACGTTTGCTCTGTTTTTCTTGTTAAGATTATCTACTTGAAAAAGAGTAATTTTCTGACCTGCTTCAGCAAGTCCTAATGTTACTGTACCATTAGTATTTAAGTTTACCCCTCCAACAAGTACAAACTCTCTGGGAGCAATCTTTTTAACAAAATCAGCCCCACCGATAGTAGTATAACTATCAATCCAGATTTTCTTAACCACTTGCATAGCCGGCTGCACTTTATTTCCTTGTGGTGGATATAAATACTTATTATTATCTACCAAATTCTGATTCCATAAATAATAAACATGAATATTATAAGGATCTAAAAAACTAGAGTCCAGCCATTTATCTAGATCCGTTTTATTTGGTACTGAAAAATCTAACCAGCTTTCTTTCGGCTGATCCTCATGGGCACAAGAAGATAAAAGTAATACTCCTGAAATTAATGCCGCTTTATATATTTTTGCTATTTTCATAATACTTTCTAATTAAAATTACCTAGGATTTTTCTCAATACCATTACTTGAAGCTCTTAATGGAATTTGCAATGCTCTACGTTTATCATCTTTTTCCAAAACATTGTGTCGAACCACTTTACCAAATTCCAGAGTGTTATGTTCTACTACCAGATTAAAACGTTTAATATCAAACCATCTTAGTCCTTCTCTCATAAAGTCTCTTCTTCTCGCTTCGGAAATTGCTTTGATGTAAGAAGTCTGAAGCTCACTTAGTGGGTAAAAAGGAGTGAATTCATTTGCTACAACTGGATATTTTGTAGTCACTCTTGTTTGATCTAAAATGTCTGTTGCAGGATTATAGCCGGAAGTTCTGGTACCTAAAAAGTATCCTAATTCAGTGTTTACTTCTGCAAATCTATTTTTCATTACAAGTGCTTCAATACGATTTAGATACATTTCATCATTACTAAATAATACTGTTGAAGTGTAAGCTTCTCCAATACCTGCCGTAGCATTAGTTACTTTAAAATATTCATAAAGTTTATGAATAAAAACGTTTGAACCTCCATAGTAATACCCATCAGCTCTAATTAAACTTTGCTTACCCCACATGTTGGTTTGTGGACCTAACAATTCATCAGCTTTTTGTGATGGAAAAGCAAACCTGTAAGATGCAGCTCTTCTTGCTGTAGAATTAGGATAACTTACCAATAAATTAGTTTCTTGTTCTACCCTAGAATACTCTATTGGCATTTGAGCAAAAACAGCGCTACTAAAAGCAACATAATTTCTAATTTTATCTGTCTTAGAACCAAGTCCTTCAGAATATTCCAGTACTTTATCCCAATCTCCTTTTATCAAATAAAAACGACAAGCAAAAGCTTTAGTTGCATTTACGTTAAAATGATACTTAGGTTCCTTATAATTATTCGTAACATATTTCAATCCTTCCAAAAGATCTTTTTCTGCTAAATCAAAAACTTCTTTAACACTATTTCGTTTATATTGTCCTAATAAAGCAGTTTCAGGCTCTGTAACATAAGGCACTCCTAAGTCTGTTGCAGCTGTTGCAGGATTGTAACGATTTGAAAAAAAAGAAACCAACATAAAATGGTTATAAGCTCTTGCAATTAAGGCTTCCCCTTTTTGAGGATTTAAACTAGAAGGGTTTCCTAGCTTTTCAATTGAAAGTAAGGCTTGATTTGCAGCAGCTATTGCCTCATAAGATCCAGTCCAAAATCCATTCTCAGTATCTTTATCTATCTGAGTCTGCATTTCCCAGTTAAAACTCTGTTCATTACTTATATTAGCATTTGTTTTAACTTCTGTATCAAAAATATTATCTGACATTGTTTCAGCAATTTCAAAATAAGTGGTCATAGGATAAGCTGTAACCAATAATTCTGAAATTTTTTCAGGAGTATCTATTTGTGTTCTGTTATCTGGTATTTCTGAAAGAAAATCATCGCAACTACTAATACTAACAAGTAATAATAATGATAATGTTATTTTTATATTTTTCATAGTCAATTTTATTGTTAAAATGAAAGGTTAATTGCAAAAGTATATTGTGCTGTAATCGGGAAAGCTACCCCTCCTGTATTACGGAACTCAGGATCCTGACCATGTAAATTTTTATCTGAATAAATTAACCATGGATTAACCGCTGAACCTTTTAAATTAAAAGTACTTAGTCCTAACTTTCTCTTAAAATCACTTGGAAACTCCCAGCCAAGAGAAATGTTTTTTAATCTTACAAAATCACCACTGGCAATTCTAACATCAGAAAAATTGTATGTGTTATAAGCAATCTGTAGATTATTATCACCAATATTTCTATTCATCAATTGATCAGCAATAACAGGAACATTAGTGTAATTTTCATCACCTGGATTTATCCATCTGTTAGCAAATTCTTTTGTAAAAACAGTCAGATCAGTATACTTGTTACTGTATATTGGGTTTAATCGTACTTTATTTCCTCCAGATCCTACAATAAATACATAAAGAGACCAGCTTTTGTAAGTAAAAGTATTAGCAAGACCAATTGATTTATTTGGCTCAACCGATCCTTCGTATTTTAAATATTTTGTAACATCATTAGTATCCTGAAAGTCAGCATCTGTAATGTTACTTTCAGCACCATCTTGTAATTTAAACGTTGGCAATCCTTGATTATTTAACCCTGTAAACTGATATGAATACAATGAGTTTCTAGGATGTCCAACGGTATTCCCTCCATTCCCGGCTATTAAATCGAATGCCGAAGGTCTGTTAGCTAGTTTTGTAATTTTTTGATCGTAAATAGAGAAATTTAATGTCGTAGACCATTTAAAATCAGGTGTAACGATATTTTGAGTTGTAAAACCAACCTCAATACCTTTTGTTTCCATGTCAGCATTGTTACCCATTTTTACAGCCTGTCCTCCAACTCCTGATGTAATAACATAATCAATCAAATCAAAGGCTTTACGTCTATAAACATCAGTTGTAAACTGTACTCTGTTTCTAAACATTCCTAAATCAACACCAATGTTCGTTTCAAATTGTTTTTCCCAAGTTAGATCCTGGTTTTGTAAATCCTGAATACGTATTGCATTTTCTCTATCTGTTGTTGCGAAACGATCTGTAATATAACTTTTATAAATCGCTAAAGAGTTAGTTGCCGGACCTGCAGTTGCAGTTAAACCATAAGATGCTCTAAGTGCTAAATTGTTTACAGATTCTACATCTTTCATGAATTTTTCTTCTTTGATGTTCCATTTTCCACTCACTGTGTATGTTGGTAACCATCTTGAAGAACCTGTATCTCCTTGTCTGTTAGAACCATCATAACGTCCTGTAACAGATGCTGTATAACGGCGATCGTATGTATAACCAACTTTTCCGAAGAAACCAACAGTGCGTTCTCTCTCTGCACCAAAATCATAATAAGTATTTCCTTCGTTAACCATTTTTTCAATCAACTTAGGATCAATAAAAGCACTAAGACCTTTTTCGTATTGTAAACCTGCTGCTGTAAAATTGTCATTGTTTCTATCTACAGATCTAAACTCTGTACCAAAAAAACCTTCCAATTCATGTTTTTCATTAAATGTATTTCTATACGTTACGCTATTTCTAACATTATATGAAGTCATATCGTTAGTATATTTTCTTAAGAAACCTCCATTTGGTAATACTGAAATTTTAGGAGCAGTTAAGTCATTTGGATTCTGATATAAGAAAACGTTGGCAGTTTGAATCTGTGTATTTGGATTGTCTCCCACCCCGGCATTATAAGCTCCTACAACATTTGAACCTTCATAGATTTTATGCTCTCTAGATGTAGTAGCATAACGAGCTGAACCTGTAAAATTATAAGTTAAATTTTTATTGATTTTATATTCTAAATCACCCTGAAAACGAATGTCTTTAACTTTTATTCCAAGTTTATTATTATTCAACTCGTTAATAATATTCATTGGCGCCCAGTTGTTTTGATAGTATTCCAAATTTCCATTTTCATCATAAGGTCTCAATGTTCTGCTTGTACTCAAAACATAATTGAAAGGATTGATGTCAAAATCTCTGGTAACTTTTCCAAACACAACATCATTTTTACTTTCATAAGTACCAGGAGCTTCCTGATCACGAGCAGAAGCAAGTGTTGACAAAGTAATATTCAATCTGTCATTGATGTAGAATGTCCCTTTTAAGTTTGATGATAATTGTTTTACATTATCCGCTATAGTCCATCCCGGATCTGTATAATATCCTAAAGAGCCATAAAAAGTATTGTTCTTTCCTCCACCTGAAAAACTTAATGAGTGATTTTGAGTGATAGCAGGTCTGAATAATACCTTGAACCAATCTGTATTAGCTAATTCGTATTTTTTCAAGAATTCATTTACATAAGGCTGATCGTTTTTTACGCCATACAAACCATTTGAGGATTCGTAAAGATTAACCTGTTTTGCTAAAATCCCATAAACACCACTAAATCTAGATGTTAGCGATGAGCTTTGGGTTAAATATCCTTTTTCTCTCATCTCTTGGAAAACACTCATTGATTCCTGAGAGTTCAAAACATCATACTGTGTATAACTTGGTACAGCTCTCACTGTATTTTCAAGAGAGTAAGTAATTTTTAAAGGAGCATCTCTACGACCTTGTTTAGTTGTAACAACTACAACTCCGTTTAACGATCTGGAACCATAGATAGAAGTAGCCGATGCATCTTTCAGAATTTCAATGCTCTGAATATCATTTGCATTCAATCCTGCCACAGCAGAACTTAATAAAGTTGCAGAGTTTCCAGAAGCTAAATCAGCAAAAGTTACATTGATGATATCTTCCTGAACAACACCATCAATAACCCATAAAGGTTTTGTATCTCCAAAGATTGAAGAAGAACCTCGAACTGTAATTTTAGGCGTAGAACCAAAAGATCCGGTAACGTTTTGAACTGTTACCCCGGCAGCTTTACCTTCAATCATTCTACTAACATCTACAACACCATCTACTTTTAATTCAGCACCAGAAATTTTACTGATTGCTCCAGTAAATGTTCTTTTAGAAGTTTTTTCGTATCCAGTTGTAATTACAACCTCTTTAAGGTTTTGACCTGCTTCAGTTAAAACGATTGTAGGTGTAGTATTTTCAATACCAATTTCTTTAGTTTCCATACCTACGTATGAAATAACTAAGCGATTTACATTAGCAGGAACCTCGATAACGAAATTTCCGTCAAAATCTGTTAAAACAGCATTTTTAGTCCCTTTAGCCATAACAGTAGCTCCTGGAAGAGGACTTCCTGTCTGATCTGTTACTTTTCCTTTAATAATTGGTCCAAAAGTCAAAAGCTCAAACAATGAATCGTGATTGTTTGTATTAGAAAATGAACTAACTGCACTTTTTTGAAGCACAATTTGATTGCTTACTTCAGAAAATGTAATATTAAATGGCACCAATATTCTGCTTAGAATACTAGACAAAGTTTCCTGATTAGCTTCTATACTTACTTTCTGCGCAAGTTGAGGAAGCCTGGAATTATACGAGAATTTTACATGAGCAGATTTTTCAATCTTAGATAAAGCATTGTCTAAAGTTAAATTTTCGACTGTAATTGTAACTTTAGTATCTAATTTTTTCTGCCCATTTACATTATTTGCGAAAGTCACACTTGAAAATATAAGTGCTAACACAAATTGAAACAGCGTTATTTTCATGATTTGGTGAAGTAATCGTTGCTTGACAACAGGTTTTTTCATAATTTTGGTTTGTTTTGATTAATACTATTCGAGTGTATTTTAAGAAACATCATAAATTACTCTTTACAGAGAGTGATTTACTAAATTTAAGTGTCGAATTATGTTACAGCATTTTCGGCACTTTTTTATGCATTTATTTTTTACATAGGCAGTTAACTCTTTTTTTAGCTTTAGACAATCAGTTTAATTTTGGTTTTTTTATTTTAATTTTTATCGAATTACAGCCTTCTAGTTACAGCCGGAAGTTGTAATTACAATTTGATTTCCATTCATTTCATAATTAGTGTCATTACCAATGCTTTTGCAAATAATTTTTAGTTTTTCTGCTAATGGCTGATCACTTAGAGAAGTGGTTAATCGACAGTCTTTTAGTTTATCACGGGGAAAATCAATATCAACTAAATAAGCCTGTTCAATAGTTTCAAGAATTTGAGCTATCGGAATATCGGTAAATTCAAAACTTAGCTGCTCTATATTAGTAATACTGTTTACTAAAACCGGATCTGCTGTAATATTTGTAATTTTATTAAAAACAAAATCTTTACGGGCAAAACGCACTGCCTGATTAGGAAGTAAAACAATTTCTTCGTTTTCAACAGAACGAACCAAATCATTTGATTTTACCCTTACTTTACCGGTGCGAACAAGAACTTCAACATTTTGTTGATCCGGATAAGCTTTTATTCTAAAGCTCGTACCTACAACACGAGTCACAATTTCGTTAGCGTAAACAAAAAAAGGCTTTTTAGCATTTTTACTAATTTCAAAGAAACCTTCGCCGGATAAATACACCTTTCTTTCGTTTCCGGTAAAGATTTTAGGGTAACTTAATTTACTATTTGGTTGCAATAATACCGAGCTGCCATCAGACAATGTTACAATTTGAGATTTTTCGGTATTATTTGTCTGTTCAACTAAACCTTCATTATTTTCTTCAACTAATTCGTTGTAAGTAACTACATTATCGTTTGGCAAAACATCATTTTTGAAAAGCCATGCAGAAAATATCCCAACCAAAACGGCTGCCGCAATGCCACTAATCCAGTAGCGTTGTATTTTAAGTTTTTTATTCTTTGATTCTTTTTGAAAAAGAGTTTCTCTTTGTTCGATTTTATGCCAGGTTTCCTGAAGAGCTTCATGAACTTCATTTGAAGACAATTTGGAATCAGGAACTCTCATAGCTAAGAGTACAAGTCTTGCATCTTCAACCAGTTTGGCTCTTTGAAGATTTTCTAAAGTCCACTCTTCCCAGCCTTGTTCATCAACTTTGGATAAAATCCATAGTTGAAAAGATTCGTCTGCTAAGAAGTCTTCTATTTCTATATAATTGTTACGTTTTTGCATCTTATTATTAAGGTTACAAAAACATAGAGGACAGCTTTTATATTATATACTCACCATTTTAAGATTTTTTTTTGATTTTTTCTTAAAAATTTACAAAACCCCTGCAGATATAAGGATTAGAAGCGGAACACTTCCTTTCCATTCTTTACGAAGACTTAACAAACCGCGGTATAATAAATTATTTGCAGACTGATAATTTACATCCAGCAATTCTGCAATTTGATCTACACTTAGTCCCTGATGATAGCGAAGATACAAGGCCTCTTTCTGACGTCCCGGTAAATCATTTAGTAATTTATTTAAGTACAAAACACGTTCTGCTGTGACTTCATCTTCTACAAGATCATTTTCTATAGAAAAGTCAAATAAAAACTCTAAAACATCTGTTGTGGTTGTTTTTCTGAATACATGATCTCTCTCATGTAAACGTGCAATT
Organism: Flavobacterium notoginsengisoli; assembly: GCF_042686225.1. Lineage (NCBI taxonomy): Bacteria > Pseudomonadati > Bacteroidota > Flavobacteriia > Flavobacteriales > Flavobacteriaceae > Flavobacterium > Flavobacterium notoginsengisoli. Next base: position 556,026 of record NZ_JBHUOT010000003.1, on the reverse strand, counting down.
CTCTTTCTAACACTAGAAAGCAAATAAGCCTTTACTATGACATTATTCTGCAGCGAATTGCGATATAGCCAAATATCAGCAAAAACATCCTGAATACAATCCTGAACTTTTTCTGTAAAAGGGCAAAGTGAATTTCCATAATTAATTAAATCACGATAGTATTTCTCAAAAAGTAAAGAAAAGGATCTTTCGTCACCATTTTTCAAATTACTCCAAAGAATAAAATCATCTAATACTTTGTTTTTTAAAATGTGGCTCATAACGTAAAAACTTTGAGGCGTAAAATCAAATCACTTATAAAAGAGATAATCTTTTAGAAACAATAAGAATTAATTACATTGATTAAAATTGGCTTTCTACAGTTAATTTAAAAAATAATATCTTTCCAATAAAACTTTATTTAACAAAAATTAAACAAGATTTTTACGTATCAGAACAATTTAATTCATACAAAAAAGAACCAAATTTTAACATTATTTTTAGTTTTTGTGTGATAAATATAGAAAAGCTAATGATATAAACCCAATTATTACAAAAAAAATAAGATTTTTTTTAAATTCATCAGTATTTGCGGCATTTTTTTTACTTAATCTTAAATTTACTATATGTTAAATTTTAATTAACTAAATCGAACTAGTTGACTCAACTTCGAAACCTACTGAATGACGTTTCAATAATTCCTACAAATTTGATATACTAAAAGAACATTAGTCCATAAAAAATTTACAATTGAATATTTTTCATAAAAAAAAGCCTCACTAATTAGCGAGGCTTTGGTTATTTCAATCTAAATAGCAATTAAAAAGCTACATTCCATCTTGGTAATTTAGCATTCTCGTCTAAGAAATTCTGTAAAACCTGTCCTTCAACAGCAGTTGGAATCACTTTAACATCTGCTGTAAAAGTTTCATACCATACCACTTCAAGTTCAGAAATATTTTCCAATTTCATTTGCGCTGGCCATGAATATTTTCTGCCTGTTTTTGCAAATTGATGTCCGTTTACGATTTTATCATATAAACCACCATTTTTACTTTTTAAAGTTCCATCATTCTGAACAGTTCCTGTAGATCCAACCATAATTAATTCTTTTGAATCACCTTCAACAGCATAAACCACAAAGATTCCAGCGCTTCCTTCCGGAGCATTACAAACTTGTTCTAAACTATCTTCAACTGTAAAAGTGAAGCTATTGCTTACTTTAAACTTTTTTAATTCTTTACTCATAACTCTTTTTTTAAGCTTCTAAGATACTGAGGTACTAAGATGCTAAGATTTTTCTATTTTTTGCCTCAGTCTTAAAAATGTAAAAAGTCTCAACAAAATATTGAGACTTTTTGGAATTTATTATTTTTAAATATTTGGAGATTATCCAAGTACTTCTTTTACTTTTTTACCAATTTCAGCTGGTGAATCAACAACGTGAATTCCGTTGTCTCTCATGATTTGTTTTTTAGCAGCAGCTGTATCATCAGAACCACCAACAATAGCACCTGCGTGCCCCATTGTTCTACCAGCAGGAGCAGTTTCTCCAGCGATAAATCCAATAACTGGTTTACGGTTACCATCAGCTTTTACCCATTTAGCAGCATCAGCTTCTAATTGACCTCCAATTTCACCAATCATGATGATAGCTTCAGTCTCTGGATCGTTCATTAATAATTCAACGGCTTCTTTAGTTGTAGTTCCAATGATTGGATCTCCACCAATTCCGATAGCTGTAGTAATTCCTAAACCTTGTTTTACAACCTGGTCAGCAGCTTCGTAAGTTAAAGTTCCTGATTTAGAAACGATACCAACTGTTCCTTTTTTGAAAACAAAACCTGGCATAATACCAACTTTAGCTTCACCCGGAGTAATTACACCTGGACAGTTTGGACCAATTAATCTTGAATTTCTTTCTTTAACATAATTATTTGCTTTAATCATATCTGCTACAGGAATTCCTTCTGTAATAGCAATAATTACTTTAATTCCAGCATCAGCAGCTTCCATAATTGCATCAGCAGCAAAAGCTGGCGGAACGAAAATGATAGAAGTATCTGCTCCGGCCTGATCAACAGCATCTTTTACTGTATTAAAAACCGGACGGTCTAAGTGGCTTGTTCCACCTTTTCCTGGAGTAACACCTCCAACAACATTAGTACCGTACTCAATCATTTGAGAAGCATGGAAAGTTCCTTCGCTTCCTGTAAATCCCTGAACAATTATTTTGGAATCTTTATTAACTAAAACACTCATGATATATATTTTATGTAGTTTTTAAATTTGTGTTGCAAAAATAAGGTTTTGTAATGTATTTTGCCTCTTTTATTGTCAAAAAAATATTAAGAAAATTGACTCATTTGATAACCTCTGTAAAGTTTATCATCTTTGATCTGCCAAATTGTAGAAAAATGTGCCAAAAGCATCTCTTCTCTCGGATTCTCAATTGTTTTTACAAAATGAGAATAACGTACTGATACTAAATCATCTTCACTGATAATATGACTAATTCTAACTTTTGAACGTACATAAGCACGACTCAGTTCATTTGCCATTTCAATTATCGAATCATAATCCATCTGAATAAAACCTTTACTGCTGTTCCATTCAAGCGTAACGTCAGGATGCAGATATGTTTTTAAAATTTCGCTATCAATTAAGGCATCTGACTTATAAAATTTCTGAACAAACTCTTTAATAGACATATTACTTCAATTTACTTAAAATTTCAGGAATCTTCTTAATATTGGCTAATTGTTTTAATTTTTCTCTGGATTCTTCAATTGGAGTACCAAAGTACGATTTTCCTCCTTCAACTGATTTAGTAACTCCCGTCTGCCCCATTACAACAGCCTTTGAGCCAATTGTAATACCGCTGGTTGTTCCTACCTGACCCCACATGGTAACTTCGTCTTCAATAATTACACAACCGGCAATACCTGTTTGTGAAGCTATTAAGCATTTTTTACCGATAACAGTATCATGACCAACATGCACCTGATTATCTAATTTTGTACCTGCCCCGATAGTGGTATCTCCTGTTACTCCTTTGTCTATTGTACAAAGTGCACCAATACCAACATTATCTTCAATAACAACTCTTCCTCCGGAAATTAACTGATCAAAACCTTCAGGACGTTTTTTGTAATAGAATGCATCTGCACCTAAAATAGTTCCGGCATGAATAATTACATTATCACCAATTATAGTATGGTCATAAATTGAAACATTGGAATGAATAAGACAGTTTTTACCAATTTTAACATGATTACCTACAAATGTATTAGGCTGAATTACAGTCCCTTCTCCTATTTCTGCTGAAGCAGCTATAGCAACATTTGCAAACTGAAACGGTTTAAAATGTTTGGTTAGAATATTGAAATCTCTAAACGGATCATCAGAAATTAAAAGTGCCTTACCTTCAGGACATTCTATCTCTTTGTTAATTAAAACAATTGTAGCTGCTGATTGCAAAGCTTTATCGTAATATTTTGGATGGTCAACAAAAACTATATCACCAGGCTCTACGACATGTATTTCATTCATGCCTAAAACCTGAAAATCTTTGTCTCCTATAAATTTGCAATTAAGCAAATTGGCAATTTCTTGTAAAGAATGACTCTTTGGAAATTTCATATAAAATAATTAGAAAATTTGTCAATTAGAAAATGAGTCAATTAGAATGTGAATATACAAAATTATGTCGATTCACAAATTATCTAACTGACTCATTGTCAAATTATCTTAATTAAAAGACTACTCTTTAACACGCTCCATGTAAGAACCTGAAGCTGTATCTATTTTAATTTTGTCACCCTCATTAATAAACAAAGGAACATTGATACTTGCTCCTGTTTCAACGGTAGCATTTTTTGTTGCGTTTGTAGCTGTATTTCCTTTAACACCTGGCTCGGCATAAGTAACTTCAAGAATAACAGAAGCCGGCATATCTACTGATAAAGGTAAATCTGTTTCTGTATTAATCTGAACCATTACATTTGTCCCTTCTTTTAACAAATCCGGAGCATCCAAAATATTTTTATTTAAAGAAATCTGCTCAAATGTTTCAGCATTCATAAAATGAAACTCATCACCTTCCGGATATAAATATTGAAATGTATGTGTTTCAACACGAATAACGTCAATTTTATGACCTGCAGAAAATGTATTGTCTAATACTTTACCTGAAGTTAAACTCTTTAATTTTGTTCTTACGAAAGCTGGACCTTTTCCTGGTTTTACGTGAAGAAACTCGATAATTTTATAGATGTCGTGATTAAATTTAATACACAATCCGTTTCTAATATCTGATGTAGATGCCATTTGTTTTGTTTTATTTTGATATACTGTTTAATTTTTTAACCGTTTATCTGTTTTTTTTTATTAAACAAATAAACGGTTAAATTTTTATTTTTAATAATTTCCTGAATAACCTTTCATAATTCCTCTAGAAGAATTTCTGATAAAATCAAGTATTTCATCTCTTTCAGGAGTAGCTTCCATTTCAGCTTCTATAATACTTAGTGCCTGAGTTGTATTGTAATTCTTTTGGTATAAAATTCTATAGATTTCCTGAATTTCTCTAATCTTTTCAGTACTAAAACCTCTTCTTCGCAAACCAACTGAGTTAATTCCAACATACGATAATGGCTCTTTTGCTGCTTTTGTAAAAGGAGGAACATCTTTTCTTACTAAAGATCCTCCGGAAATCATTGCATGATCTCCAATATGAATAAATTGGTGAATTGCAGCCAAACCACCGATAACAGCATGATTTCCAACAACTACGTGACCGGCCAAAGCAACTCCGTTTACAATAATAGCATTATTTCCAATTTCGCAATCGTGCGCAATATGCGCATAAGCCATTACTAAACAATTGTTTCCGATAACGGTCTGACCAGAAGCAATTGTTCCTCTGTTTATAGTAACACATTCTCTGATAGTACAATTGTCCCCAATAATAGCAAGTGAATCTTCACCACCAAATTTTAAATCTTGTGGCACAGCAGAAATTACCGCTCCCGGAAAAATATTACAATTCTTACCAATTCGGGCACCTTCCATAATGGTCACATTCGAACCAATCCAAGTACCATCACCAATAACAACATTATTGTGAATTGTTGTAAATGGTTCTATTACAACATTTTTAGCGATTTTCGCGCCAGGATGAACATATGCTAATGGTTGATTCATCTGTATGTTTTATATTTTTAATTAAAATATTCGAATTTGAAGCAACAAACCTAAACAATAAATTTGATAATTTATTATTGTTTTCTTGCTATTTGTGCCATTAATTCTGCCTCAGTTACCAATTTACCATTTGCATAAGCATTTGCCTGCATATGGCAAATTCCTCTTCTGATCGGAGAAATTAACTCACATTTGAAAATTAAAGTATCTCCAGGTAATACTTTATGCTTGAATTTAACATTATCAATTTTCATAAAGTAAGTCAAATAATTTTCCGGATCCGGAACAGTACTTAATACTAAAATACCACCTGTCTGCGCCATTGCTTCTACAATTAATACCCCTGGCATAACTGGAGCCTCAGGAAAATGTCCTACGAAGAAATTTTCGTTCATCGTAACATTTTTCAACCCAACTACATGACGATCTGACATTTCGATAATTCTGTCAATTAACAAAAATGGAGGCCTATGAGGAAGCATAGCCATAATTTTATGAATATCCATCAATGGTTCCTGATGCAAATCATAAGTTGGAACATGATTTCTCTGTTCTATTTTGATAATTTTAGCCAATTTCTTTGCAAATTGAGTGTTTACAAAGTGACCTGGTTTGTTGGCAATAATTTTTCCCTGAATACGAACTCCAATAAGAGACAGATCTCCAATAACATCAAGTAACTTGTGTCTTGCAGCCTCGTTTGGATAGTGTAAAGTAAGATTATCTAAAACTCCGTTTGGCTTTACAGAAATCTCATCTTTACCAAATGCTTTCTTTAGATTTTCCATTGTAGATTCAGAAATTTCTTTATCTACATATACGATTGCGTTATTTAAATCTCCACCCTTAATTAGACCATGTTCTAATAATGACTCTAATTCGTGTAAGAAACTAAAAGTTCTTGAGCTTGCAATTTCCTGTTTGAAATCAGACAGGCTTTTAAGTGTAGCATTTTGAGTTCCTAAAACTTTTGTACCAAAATCTACCATAGTCGTTACCTGATATTCGTCGCTTGGCATCACTAAGATTTCGCTTCCTGTTGCTTCATCAGTAAACGAAATAACTTCTTTTACTACATAAACATTACGCTGTGCATCTTGCTCTTCAATACCGGCTTTCTCAATAGCTTCAACAAAATATTTTGACGAACCATCCATAATTGGAAGTTCAGAGGCATTTAATTCAATAATAATATTATCCAAATCACAGCCAACTACTGCCGCTAAAACGTGTTCAGGAGTTTGAATTTTTACTCCTAATTTCTCAAGATTTGTTCCTCTTTGAGTATTAACAACGTAATTAGCATCAGCCTCAATGACTGGTTGACCTTGCAAATCTACTCTTACAAAAGTGAAACCATTATTAACGGGTGCAGGCTTAAAAGTCATTGTAACTTCTTTTCCAGTGTGTAAACCAACTCCTGTTAGCGAAATTTCATTTTTGATGGTCTTCTGTTTAACCATTATTTCCATTTTTTGGGTTTATTATTTGTTTTTTTAATTCTTCAACTTCAGCCACTATTTTTGATAAATTCTTGAAATGAACATACGATTTATTAAAATCTGTATATCCAAGAGACGGAGTCCCTTGTAAAACTTCATCATCTTTAATGTTTCGGGCTACACCAGACTGCGCCTGAAGTCTTACATTGTTTCCGATAATCAAATGACCTGCAATGCCTACCTGTCCGCCAATCATACAGCTTTCACCAATTTTTGTAGAACCTGCAACACCACTTTGAGCAGCAATTACAGTATTTTTTCCTATCTCCACATTATGAGCAATCTGAATCTGATTGTCTAATTTCACTCCTTTCCTAATAATTGTGGAACCAAGAGTTGCTCTGTCTATAGTCGTATTTGCTCCAATATCAACATTATCCTCAATGACAACGTTCCCAATTTGAGGTACTTTACTGTAAATTCCTTCTTCATTTGGTACAAATCCAAAACCATCTGCACCAATTATAGTTCCGGAATGGATAGTACAATTATTCCCTATAACAGTTTCTGAATAAATTTTTGCACCTGCAAAAATGAATACATTATCACCAATAACAACGTTATCTCCAATAAAACTGTTTGGATAAATCTTAACATTATCTCCTAAAACTACATTTTGTCCTATATAACTAAAACTTCCTAAATATAAATTTTCTCCATATTTAGTTCCTTCAGAAATAAAAGACTGTGGTTCGATACCTGTTTTATTTAATTTTACCTGATTATAAAAGTGTAAAAGTTTAGAAAACGCTGCATAAGCATCTTCTACTTTTATTAAAGTAGTAGTAATTTCCTGTTCGGGAGTAAAGCTTTCATTAACAATTGTTACTGTCGCTTTAGTTGTATATATATAATTAATATACTTTGGATTAGCCAAAAAAGTTAGCGATCCCTCTTCGCCTTCTTCGATTTTAGAAAGTTTAGAAACTTCTGCATTGGGATTTCCAACAACCTCACCTTCTAAAATTCCTGCTATTTGTTCTGCTGTAAATTTCATCGCGACAAAAATATAAAAAATAGGTTTTAAATGTTAATTTTAGATAAGTTGTTTTGGGAAACAGATATAATATTTTGTTACCAATTTAGATAACGATTTCAAATTCAGCTGATCAGAAGCTTCAACAACATCTTCAATTGTTTTATCTTTTTTCAAAATTCGAATGGGTTCTGCTTCTTTACTGTAAGCCTGATTTTTAATTTTACCTCTAAAAATAAAATAACCCGCATCTACAGCCGAAATTTGATGAGCCTCTGCAAATTCTTCTTTCAAAGATTGAGATTCTTCCATCGGAATTTTTTCTGCACTTAGCTTAATTTTTAATAAATCTCTGTTAATGATCATTTTACTTAAAGTCGAAAGTATAAAATCATTATTTTTTTGCCAGGATTTTAAAGCACTTATAATATCAAAATCATCTAATTGAGAAAATAAATCCAGCTTGTCGGCGTCAAAATCTTCGAGTGTAATTTTATTTTGCATGAAATACATAAGCGGTTCACTGCATGGCAATTTAACACCTTTCAAAGTCAGTTCTTTAGCTCTTTTCAAAACTTTCATTAAAATTAATTCGGCAACCAAACTCGTTTTGTGCAAATAAGCCTGCCAGTACATTAATCGTCTTGAAAGCAGAAATTTTTCTACAGAATAAATCCCCTTTTCTTCAATAACCAAAACATCGTTCTCCACATTCATCATCTGAATCAAACGTTCAGAATTCACATTTCCTTCTGCAACTCCTGTATAAAAACTATCACGTTTTAAGTAATCCATTCGATCCATATCCAATTGACTTGAAATCAATTGCAACATGAATTTCCTATGATATTCTCCTTTAAAAACCTGAATGGCTAAACTCAATTTTCCATCAAACTCCTCGTTCAGCTGATTCATAAATAATAATGAAATAGCTTCGTGGTGTACATCTTCAACAATACTTTTTTCCATAGCATGAGAAAATGGCCCATGTCCAATATCATGAAGTAAAATCGCGATTAACAAAGCATTTTCTTCTTCTTCAGAAATGACAACATCTTTAAAACGAAGCGTGTCAATTGCTTTTTTCATCAAATGCATGCATCCTAAAGCATGATGAAAACGAGTATGATTTGCCCCGGGATACACCAAATACGACAATCCCATTTGAGAGATTCGACGTAAACGCTGAAAATAAGGATGCTGAATCAAATCGTAAACCAGCTCATTCGGAATTGTTATAAAACCATATATAGGATCGTTGAATATTTTAAGTTTGTTGATGTGAGTCACTAGTGCGATATTTTTTAGGTCAACAAATATAAGTAAATAAGTATAAAGAGGTTGGTGTTTTTTATTTAAAAATGAAAGTCAAAATTATAATGATTATCAATAAAATAGATTAAAAAATGTTAAAATTTAAAATTAATTCATAGTTCAGCTTTGGTAATTTTATACTATTTTTAATAGTTTTTAAGTTCTATTACTTTTAAATTGCAGTAATAAATTAATTTGTTTTATGGATAAGATCAAAATACTTTGGGTCGATGATGAAATCGATCTTTTAAAGCCCCACATATTATTTCTGGAAAAGAAAAACTACGAAGTTACTACTTGTAATAACGGCCTCGATGCGATTGCCTTATTTGAAGAAGATAATTTCGATATTGTTTTTCTGGATGAGAACATGCCCGGAATGAGCGGTTTGGAAACCCTTTCTGAAATGAAAGAAAAAAAATCAGCTATTCCTATGATTATGATTACTAAAAGCGAAGAAGAATACATTATGGAAGAAGCCATAGGTTCTAAAATCGCCGATTATTTAATTAAACCGGTTAATCCGAATCAAATTCTATTAAGCTTAAAGAAAAATCTCGATGATTCAAGGTTAATTACTGAAAAGACCACTTTAGATTATCAGAAGGAATTTAGAAAAATCGCAATGGAACTGGCAATGGTTAATTCTTATGAAGATTGGATCGAATTGTATAAAAAGTTATTGTTTTGGGAATTAAAACTGGAAGATATCAATGACACTGCGATGATCGAAATTCTGGAATCTCAAAAAGTAGAAGCCAATTCGCAATTTGGAAAATTCATTGAACGAAATTATGAGGATTGGTTTGCTCCAAAAGCAGATAAACCTATACAATCTAATACTTTATTCAAAGAATTAGTTGTTCCGGAGCTTAAAAAGAAAGACAAACCGGTTCTTTTTGTTGTAATTGATAATCTGAGATATGATCAATGGAAATCTTTTGAATCTGTTGTTGCGAACTATTACAAATTAGAAAAAGAAGTTCCTTATTATTCTATCCTTCCAACTGCTACGCAATATGCGAGAAACTCTATTTTTTCAGGTTTAATGCCCGTTGAAATGGAAAAACAATTTCCTCAATATTGGAAAAACGATGTTGAAGACGGAGGGAAAAATCTTTATGAAGCTGAATTCTTATCTGCTCAATTAAAAAGATTGGGATTAAATATTAAGGAAGACTATTTCAAAATCACAAATTATTCGGGAGGCAAAAAGTTAGCTGAAAACTTCAAAGCCTTAAAAGGAAATGACTTAGTAACTGTAGTTTATAACTTCGTTGATATGCTTTCACACGCTAAAACCGAAATGGAAGTCGTGAAAGAATTAGCATCAGACGACAAAGCGTATCGTTCCCTAACATTAAGCTGGTTTAAAAATTCTCCGCTATTAGAAATCATTCAACAGGCACAGCTTTTAGGGTTCAAATTAATTCTGACAACTGACCATGGAACAATTAATGTCAAAAACCCATCTAAAGTTGTGGGAGATAAAAATACAAGTCTAAATTTACGTTATAAAACAGGACGTAGTCTCACATACGAACAAAAAGATGTTTATGTAGTAAAAGAACCTAAAACAATTGGCCTACCTGCTATAAATATGAGTAGTTCTTTTATTTTTGCCAAAAATGATTTTTTCTTAGCTTATGTAAACAACTACAACCATTATGTGAGTTATTATAAAAACACGTATCAGCATGGTGGAATTTCGTTAGAAGAAATGATCATTCCTTTTTTGGTTTTTAATCCTAAATAAAATTATATCGCCGCGAATTTCATCAGTTTCGACTAAATATATTTTTAAGCAAAAAAGTAAATTTAATTCGTAAAAATTCATGAAATTCGTGGCAAAAATAAACACAACAATGAATATCGTTTTTTTATTAGATCAAATTCAGGAAGTCGCACAACAAATTATAGAGTCAAATCCTAACAAAATCATTCTCTTTAATGGAGAAATGGGTGTTGGAAAAACTACTTTAATTAAACAGTTATGCAAAGCTTTAGGAGTTGAAGATGCAACCAGCAGTCCAACATTTTCATTAGTAAATGAGTATTATGCTGTTAACAATCAAGTAGTTTATCACTTTGATTTTTATCGATTAAACAAAGAAACGGAAGCACTTGATATGGGTGTCGACGATTATTTATATTCAGGAAATTGGTGTTTTATTGAGTGGTCTGAAAAAATTGCTGGTTTAATTCCAAAAGAACATTCCACTATTAATATTGAATTATTGCCTGACGGAAAAAGGAAACTAAACCTAAATTAAAATCTTTTTGAATCTCTGTAAAAACTTTAAGAATCTCCATAAAGAGAAAGTTAAAGTAATTTAGCACAAAAAAGCTTAAAATAACTTAATATTCTTACCTACACTATTAGCAGAATTTTTGCACTAATTTTAAATCTTTTTACGTAATTTGTACCTTTAATTTTTTGCACAATCCATGTCAATTACCTTAACTCCATTTACAAAACAACAATTAATACCGCAAGAAGAAAAACTTGAGGTTGGTCGTTTTAAAAGAGAACTATTTATTGGAATTCCTAAGGAAACAAGTTACCAGGAACGCCGTATCTGCCTTACGCCGGATGCAGTAAATTCCTTAACTTACGAAGGGCACCGCGTAATGATTGAGTCTGGAGCCGGAGAAAGTTCAAGTTATACAGACAAGGAATATGCAGATGCCGGTGCAGAAATCACAAAAGATACTAAAAGAGTTTTTGGATGTCCGTTTTTACTAAAAGTAGAACCGCCTACATTGACAGAAATCGAAATGATAAATCCGGAAACGGTTATAATTTCGGCTATTCAGCTAAAAACCAAAAAGAAAGAATACTTTGAAGCTTTAGCTAAAAAGAAAATCACTGCCTTAGCTTTTGAATATATTAAAGATGAAGACGGTTCTTATCCTGCTGTAAAATCGTTAAGCGAAATTGCAGGAACTGCTTCTGTGCTAATCGCAGCCGAATTAATGATTACTAACGAATTCGGAAAAGGACTTTTGTTTGGAAACATAACAGGTGTCCCTCCTACTGAAGTTGTGATTCTTGGTGCCGGAACTGTTGGAGAATTTGCTGCTAAAACTGCTATAGGATTAGGTGCAAACGTAAAAGTTTTTGATAATTCAATCACCAAATTACGCCGTTTACAAAACAATTTAAATCAACGAATTTTCACATCAACCATACAACAAAAAGGTCTTTTGAAAGCCTTAAGACGTTGTGATGTTGCGATTGGAGCAATGCGCGGAAAAGAAAGATGTCCAATTGTAGTGAATGAAACTATGGTTGAGCATATGAAAAAAGGTGCTGTAATTGTGGATGTCAGCATCGACACTGGAGGGTGTTTTGAAACTTCAGAAGTGACTACTCATGAAAAACCAACTTTTATAAAAAATAACGTTTTACACTATTGTGTGCCAAATATACCTTCTCGTTATTCCAAAACTGCTTCATTATCAATAAGTAACATTTTAACACCTTATCTTCATCAGATAGCCGAAGATGGTGGTATTGAAAGTGCAATTCGATGTAACAAAGGACTAAAAAATGGAATTTATCTTTATCACGGAATCCTAACAAACAAAGCCATTGGCGATTGGTTTGATTTACCAGATAACGATATTAATTTACTTGTATTCTAAAGGAACTTTAATGTACCTTTGCAAAAAAAATATTTCATGAAGTTCGTACACCGTTTTGCATATTACTTAATCGGCCTAATTATGGGTTGCTTTATTGTATCAGGATTTTTTATTGGTAAAGACACTAGATGCAATTATTTCCCTAATGCCCGAGTTTTAAATAATCTTCGAACAAAACCTTTTCAATATTCAGAAAAAGCTGTTCAAACCCTAAGCGAAAAATGGGTTGATACTGCTGATGTCAAAAATACTTTAACTTACGGAGATGTAGATTTTGATCAAAGTAATGTCCCTTTCAAAAAAGGAAAACTTTATATCATTGAAGGAAAAACGGTAAAAAATCAAGAGATCATTCTAAAGGTGGTTAATTATGAAAATAAAGCTGTTTTAGAAGAAATTGTAAAAAAATAAAAAAATAAAAATCTTTTGTTTCTCGCAGATTTTGCAGATTCAAAAGATTTTTTTTTTAGCTGTAAATATTTCTCGCAAAGTCACAAAAATGCAAAGTTTTTCCCTTTGTCACTTTGCCACTCTGAACCTTTGTCCCTTCCTGAAAAAATCTACCACTCAATTTCTTTTAATCCTTTCGATTTTAAGAATTCATTGGTCTGGCTAAAATGTTTATTTCCAAACCAAAATCCTCTATTCGCACTTAAAGGTGAAGGATGTCCCGATTTTAAAATATGATGCTTTGAAGCATCAATCAAAGCTGCTTTCTTTTGAGCAAAACCACCCCAAAGTAAAAAAACAACATTTTCAGATTCGGCTGAAATTTGTTTGATTACAGCATCTGTAAATTTTTCCCAGCCTTTTCCCTGATGGCTTCCGGCTTCAGATTGTCTTACTGTCAAAGTCGCATTTAAAAGAAAAACCCCTTGATCAGCCCAGCGTTCTAAATTTCCGGTTTTTGGCAATGGCTTACCTAAATCGGTTTCGATTTCTCTAAAAATATTATATAATGAAGGTGGAAACGGAATTCCGTCATTAACAGAAAAACACAATCCGTTAGCCTGGTTTGGACCATGATAAGGATCTTGTCCAATAATTACAACTTTCACCTGATCAAAATGACAATGGTCAAAAGCCGAAAAAATCTGATTCCCTTTTGGATAACAAACTTTCGTAGCATATTCTGATTTTACAAAATCTATTAAGGCATTGAAATAGGATTTTTCAAATTCTTCACTTAAAACCGGCTTCCAAGAAGAATGCATTTTTACGTCCATAACTTTTTTTTTGCGAATTTCAGAAATTAATACTAAAAATCATATTTATACGAACATAAATTTCGATTTCAATCATAATGTTTTTGTACTTTTGCGTTTACTTTCATAAAGTTATTAAATGATCAGTATTACCGAAAAAACGTTACAAGACTTACAATTTCCAACCGTTCTAGAAACCATTTCAGATGGATGCAACACCGATATTGGAAAAGAAAAAGCTTTACAAATAAAACCATTTAGAGATAAAGAAGAATTGATGCAATCTTTAATGCAGACATCAGAATATGTATCTTCTTTTCAAAATAATAACGCAATTCCGAATCATGGATTTGATGCAATTTCTCATGAAATAAAATTTCTAGCCATTGAAGATAGTTTTCTTGAAGTGGGAAGTTTTAGAAAAATTGCCAATCTTTCTGCAACTACAAATGTATTGTTGAATTTCTTAAAAAAATTCGACGACTATTATCCTAATCTAAATGCAAGAGCTTCAAGGGTAGAATTGACTAAAGACATCATTACTGCGATTGATGCTATTGTAGATAAATACGGAGAAATAAAAGACAACGCCTCTCCTGCTCTTGCTGGAATTCGCCAAAACATGAACTTGGTTCGTGGAAAAGTGAATCAAAGCTTTGGTACTGCGCTAACACAATATAACAGTTTAGGATATTTAGATGATATTAAAGAAAGTTTTGTTCAAAATCGTAGAGTTTTAGCAGTTCTGGCAATGTATCGTCGAAAAGTAAAAGGCTCTATTTTAGGAAGTTCCAAAACAGGAAGTATTGCATACATCGAGCCGGAAACTACTTTAAAATATTCTCGTGAATTAGCGAATTTAGAATATGAAGAAAAAGAAGAGATTACAAGAATTTTAAAAAATCTATCCAATGTAATTCGTCCGTACAATCCTTTATTAATTGAATATCAGGATTTTTTAAGTGACATAGATGTCGTTGCTGGAAAAGCAAAATATGCAAATCGCATAAATGGAATCTTACCAACAATTACCGAAGAAAGAAGATTATTCTTTAGAGAAGCTTATCATCCAATATTATATCTCAACAACAAACAGAAAAAGGAAGTTACACATCCGCAAACTATTGAGTTAAAACAAGAAAATCGAATTATTGTTATTTCGGGACCAAATGCAGGAGGTAAAACTATTTCCTTAAAAACTGTCGGTTTATTACAGCTAATGTTGCAATCCGGAATATTAATTCCAGTTCATGAAAGAAGCGAAACTTTCTTGTTTGATAGAATCTTAACTGATATTGGTGACAACCAATCTATTGAAAATCACTTAAGTACTTACAGCTACAGATTAAAAAACATGAATTACTTTTTAAAGAAATGTAATCATAAAACCATGTTTTTAATTGACGAATTTGGTACAGGTTCTGATCCTGAATTGGGAGGAGCTTTGGCTGAAATTTTCTTAGAAGAATTTTATCATCGTGAAGCTTTCGGAATCATCACAACGCATTATTCTAATTTAAAAATTTTAGCAAACGAATTGCCATACGCTACAAATGCGAATATGATGTTTGATGAAAAATCTCTTGAACCAATGTATAAATTAGCATTGGGTCAGGCAGGAAGTTCGTTTACTTTTGAGGTTGCTCAAAAAAATGGTATTCCGTTTGGATTGATCAATCGTGCGAAAAAGAAAATTGAAGTTGGAAAAGTTCGTTTTGACAAAACTATTGCAACTCTTCAGAAAGAACGTTCAAAACTGGAAAAAACTTCTTTGAATTTAAAAGAAGAAGAAACTCGCGCTCGTGAAGAAAGTAAAAAGATGGAAAACATCAATACTAAAATCCAGCAAAAATTAGAAAGCTATCAAGAATTATATGACAGTAATCAAAAAATAATTTACATTGGGCAAAAAATTGATGACATTGCTGAAAAATATTTCAACAACAAAAACAAGAAAGAACTTATTGGTGAATTTTTGAAAATTGTTGAGATTGAAAATTCTAAACGAAAAAAAGCCACTCCAAAAGAAGTTAAAGCTAAAGTTGAAAAACAAAAAGAAATTATTGCTGAAGTTCAGGTAAAAGTAGAGGAAATTCGAAAAGAGAAAAAAGAGAAAAAATTAAAACCTGTTGTCGAAAAACCAAAACCAATTTTAAAAGTTGGTGACCGGGTAAGAATGCTTGATGGAAGATCTGTGGGAAGTATTGATTTGATAGAAAAAAATAAAGCAACAGTAAATTACGGAATCTTCACTTCGAAAGTAAGTTTAGATGAATTAGAATTAGTTGAAGCAGTTAAAAAATAAAGTTTTTAGTCGCCGATACAATTTTTAGTCTAAAAACTACTAAAAAATAGTCAAAATTAAAATAAAGCGATTTAATAAACGATAAAAAAATAAATAATAAAAGAGGTCGGTGATTTTTAAAAATACATTAAAATCAATTTATGGAAGTCTATTTTGATATGTAAAAATTATAAAAAATCAAAATTCAATAGATTTTAAAAATACACCTTCTAAAAATTGTTTTTGTCGTCCATTTTAATACCTTTTACACGTATTAAAACTTGAAATATTAAATCTAAAATTCTGTTTTTAATGGAAAGTCTTCCAAAAGATAAAAAAATAATTCTTTTTGATGGAGTTTGTAATCTCTGTGATTCTGCTGTGCAGTTTATTATCAAACATGACAAGAAAGATATTTTCAGATTTGTAGCATTGCAATCAGAATTAGGCATAAAAATTTGTAAACACCTTGGAATTAGTTTTTCAAAAATGGACAGTATTATTTTATACAATCCTGAAACTGCCTATTTTTACAAATCTTCAGCTGTTATTGAAATAGCTAAAAATTTTGGTGGTTTTTGGAAATTATTTTTAATCTTTAGAGTTGTACCTATTTTTATCAGCGACAGAATTTATGATTATGTTGCTAAAAACAGATACAACTGGTACGGCAAAAAAGAAAGCTGCATGATTCCAACTCCGGAATTGAAATCAAAGTTTCTTTAAAAATTCCAATTTGGTGCAATCTTGTCATTTCGAGGAACGAGAAATCACACTCGTGACTCTACAAAGATTGACTGCATACTTTACGGAATTTCTAGTGTGATTTCTCGTTCCTCGAAATGACAAAACTGAACGAAAACAAAAAAAAATCCCAAACTACGATAAATTTGGGATTTTTAAAATTGGAAATTAACTAAACTTATCTAATCAATTTTCTGTATTTAATACGTTTTGGAGTTAAGTCACCACCAAGACGTTTCTTTTTATTTTCTTCATATTCTGTAAAACTTCCTTCAAAGAAATAAACTTCAGAATCTCCTTCAAAAGCTAAAATGTGCGTACAAATTCTATCTAAGAACCATCTGTCGTGAGAAATAATTACAGCACAACCAGCGAAATTTTCCAAACCTTCTTCTAATGCACGAAGTGTATTTACGTCAAGGTCATTCGTAGGCTCATCCAGTAAAAGTACATTTCCTTCTTCTTTCAATGTCATTGCTAAGTGCAAACGGTTACGCTCACCACCAGACAACATAGATACTTTTTTATTTTGCTCTCCACCACCAAAGTTGAAACGTGACAAATAAGCTCTTGAGTTCACCTGCTTTCCTCCCATCATAATCAATTCCTGACCATCAGCAAAGTTCTCCCAGATAGATTTATTCGGATCAATATTAGCATGAGACTGATCTACGTAAGCAATTTTTACTGTTTCACCAACCGTAAATTCACCACTGTCAGTAGCTTGCTCTCCCATAATCATTTTGAAAATAGTAGATTTACCAGCACCGTTTGGCCCGATGATTCCAACAATACCCGCTTGTGGTAAAGTAAAGTTCAAATTATCATATAGTAATTTATCACCAAATGCTTTGGCAACATTTTTGGCTTCAATAACATTTGTTCCTAAACGAGGACCATTCGGGATATAGATCTCTAAATTTTCATCTAGTTGTTTTTGATCTTCATTTAATAATTTATCGTAATTCTGTAAACGTGCTTTTTGTTTTGTCTGACGACCTTTTGCACCTTGACGAACCCACTCCAACTCACGCTCTAAAGTTTTTCTACGCTTTGAAGCTACTTTTTCTTCCTGAGCCATACGGTTTGATTTTTGATCTAACCAAGAAGAATAGTTCCCTTTCCATGGAATACCTTCTCCTCTATCTAGCTCCAAAATCCATCCTGCAACGTTATCTAAGAAATAACGGTCGTGCGTTACAGCAATTACAGTTCCTGAATATTGTGCTAAATGTTGCTCCAACCAAAGAACTGACTCAGCATCTAAGTGGTTGGTAGGCTCATCTAAAAGCAATACATCTGGTTGTTGCAATAACAAACGACACAAAGCAACACGACGACGCTCACCTCCTGAAAGATTTTTAATTGGCGTATCGCCATCTGGAGTACGCAATGCATCCATTGCAATTTCAAGTTTGGTATCAATTTCCCAAGCACCCAGAGCATCGATTTTATCTTGCAATGCCGCTTGACGATCCATTAATTTATCCATTTTATCTGGATCAGAATAATTTTCTTCAAGACCAAATAAATCATTGATTTGGTTGTATTCTTCTAAAACTGCCATAGTTTCTGCAGCTCCTTCACGAACAATTTCGATAACGGTTTTAGAATCATCAAGAATTGGTTCCTGCTCTAAATAACCTACAGTGTAACCTGGCTGAAAAACTACATCGCCCTGGTAATTTTTATCAACTCCTGCTATAATTTTTAAAAGAGAAGATTTTCCAGAACCATTAAGACCTAAAATACCAATTTTTGCTCCGTAAAAGAAACTCAAATAAATATTTTTAAGTACTGGTTTGTCTGCTCCCTGATAGGTTTTACTCAATTTTTGCATTGAGAAAATTACTTTCTTATCGTCTGACATTTTTTATTTTTAATTTTAATTATTTACTTTTTTATTGATATTGCAATATTTTTAAACTCTACCTTTTAATGCATTAAAAACCCATGCATTAGCCAAAAACCCAACTCCTACAGCTCCAAATCCCCAGCCTGAAACATCACTATATCTAAAAGCTCCAAGACCTATAAGTAAGAATCCCATCAGTACCATTATAAAAGTAGCCCAGCCTAAGACAGTATTTTTATTCATTCCCATAATTGTGTAATAATTTTAAAGTAGTAAAATTTTTAGAAACGCAAATATCGTGAATTTTAATGGCTTAATTAAATATTTTATACAGCATTTCTTTTAAGAGATCAGATTGCGGTAAAGCATTCGCCCCCACACCTTTACTTTTAACATCAATATCCCGCAAAGCACCTACAATCTGACTTACCTTTCTCATTGGATAATTTTTTACAGCCAAATCATACTCCTTTAAAAAGAACGGATTTACTCCAAGAACCGATGCTACATTTTTAGGATTTTTGTCTTTTAATCCATGATATTTTAAAAGCTGAACAAAGAAACCGAATACCAATCCTGTAGTCATAACCAATGGATATTCTTTAGGATTATGAGCAAAATTATCTGCTATCTTATAGGCTTTCAACTGATTGCGTTCACCAATAGCTTTCCGAAGTTCAAAAACATTATAATCTTTACTGAAACCAATATTTTCTTCAATATGTTCTGGCGTGATCATACTTCCTTTTGGTAAAATAATCTGAAGTTTTTCCAGTTCGTTGTTTATTTTACTCAAATCAGTTCCTAAAAACTCAACGAGCATGGCATTTGCCTTTGGGTCAATTGTATATTTTTTTCCAGCCAAAACTCTTTTAATCCAGTCTCCAACCTGATTTTCGTATAATTTTTTACTTTCATAAACAACACCTTTCTGTGCTAATAGTTTAGTCACTTTTTTACGTTTGTCAAGTGTTTTGTATTTATAACAAAATACCAAAACAGTAGTCTGCATCGGATTATCTACATAAGACTCTATTTTATCAATTGTTCGGGATAATTCCTGGGCTTCTTTTACAATAACCACCTGACGATCAGCCATCATTGGATAGCGTTTAGCCGTTGAAACAATATCATCTACAGAAACATCTCTTCCATATAAAACTGTCTGATTAAAACCTTTTTCTTCTTCCGCTAAAATATTTCCCTCAATATACTCCGATAACTTATCTATATAATAAGGTTCTTCACCCATTAAAAAATAAATTGGTTTAATATCTCCAGCTTTAATATCGTTGACAATTTTAATTACTTCGTCCATTTAATTATTGTTTCAAGTTTAAAGTTTCAATTATCGTTTCAAAACTTGAAACTTTAGATTTGAAACCTGAAACTATTTTCTATTTTTGCTCTATGCTTATTAAACTTAATTTCCCTACTTACACTTTCCGATTCAAAAATAGCGAAAATAAAGTGTCTATTTTTGATGAAATCAGGAAAAAATTTATAATTCTTACTCCGGAAGAATGGGTCCGTCAGCATGTTGTTCATTTTCTGATGCATGAAAAAAAATACCCAAAATCTTTAATAAATGTAGAGAAAGTTTTAACTGTCAACGGATTACGGAAACGCTATGATGTTGTTGTATTCAATCCGGACGGCACTATACACATCTTAGTAGAGTGCAAAGCGCCAGAAGTTAAAATCTCTCAGGCAACTTTTGATCAAATTGCCCGTTATAATATGACAATGCAGGCACGGTTTTTGAATGTAACGAACGGACTAAACCATTTTTATTGTCAAATGGATTTTGAAAACGAAAGATATGAGTTTTTAAGAAGCCTGCCCGACTATAAAGAAAACCATTAAAAATAAATAATTAAAGTACTTTTGGATAAGATAGCAGTTGTCATTTTAAATTGGAACGGAGTAAAATTGCTGGAGCAGTTTTTACCATCTGTTATTCAGTTTTCAAAAGGCGCGACGATTTACGTTGCAGACAATGATTCTACTGATAATTCAGTTGAATTTGTTCAACAAAATTTCCCTACAATTAAAATTGTAAAAAACACTGGCAATCATGGCTTTGCAAAAGGTTATAATGATGCCTTAAAATATATTGATGCTGAAATTTACGCTTTGGTAAATTCAGATATCGAAGTGACAGAAAACTGGCTTAAACCAATTCTTGAAACTTTTGATAATGAAAAACAAACCGCTATTATCCAGCCTAAAATCCTTGATTTTAAAAACAAAGAATATTTCGAATATGCTGGAGCCGCAGGTGGTTTTATTGATAAATACGGATTTCCATTCTGCAGAGGAAGAATTTTCGAAACGTTAGAAAAAGATAACGGCCAATACGATGATAACAGTGAATTATTCTGGGCATCCGGCGCTTGTTTCTTTATCAGAAAAAAAGTTTATCACGAATTAGGAGGTTTTGATGAAAGTTTTTTTGCACATCAGGAAGAAATAGATTTATGCTGGCGCGCCGCTAACGAAGGTCATATTATTAAGTACAATAATCAGTCTTTGGTTTACCATGTTGGAGGAGCGACCTTACAACAAGGAAATCCTAAAAAGACGTATTTGAATTTTAGAAATTCCTTATTAATGCTTGTCAAAAATCTACCAAAAAGAGGATTGTTCTGGGTAATTTTCTTCCGTATGGTTTTAGACGGTATAGCCGGTACCCGTTTTCTTACACAGGGGAAATTCGGGCATACTTTTGCCATTTTAAAGGCCCATTTTTCATTTTATTGCTTATCTTTAAAATATCTCAAAAAACGAAAAGAATTTCAGATTCAGCAATACTATATGGTAAAAAGCATCGTTTTCCTTTACTATATCAGGAAAATGACCTTATTTAAAGAAATCTTTAACAGTATTCAAAATATTAAAAACTAAATTTGTAATCAAGTCTAATTAAAATTAAATTTATGAGAAAAATAGTTATCGCACTATCAGTATTAATGGCTCTAACATCATGTGTTTCTAAAAAGAAATATGCGGAATTAGAAGCTAAAAACAAAGAGACTCAAGATTTGTTAAACTCTTGTACTGTAAAATTAAATACGTGCTTAGAAGAAAAAGCTGGATTAGCTGCAACAGCTGACAGCTATAAACAACATAATCAAGATTTAATCAACAGCTCTAAAGATTTAACTATCTTAACAACTAAAGGTGCTGAAAATCTAGAAAAATCTCTTGAAAGCTTAAAAGAAAAAGATTTAAAAATCTCTAGACTTCAGGATGCTCTTACTAAAAAAGACAGTGTTACTTTAGCATTAGTTACAAGCTTAAAAGGAGCAGTTGGAATCAACGACCCAGACATCGAAATCAATGTTGAAAAAGGAGTTGTGTTTATTTCTATCGCTGATAAATTATTATTCAAAAGTGGAAGCTATGACGTAAGTGACAAAGCTAAAACTGTTTTAGCGAAAGTTGCTAAAGTTGTAAATGACAAACCTGATTTTGAGTGTATGGTTGAAGGACATACTGATGACGTTCCTTACAAAAGCAACGGAATTATCTTAGACAACTGGGATTTAAGTGTTAAACGTTCTACTTCTATTGTTCGTGTATTAACAAACGACCTTGGTGTAAACCCAGCTAAATTAATTGCTGCAGGTAGAAGTTCTTATGTGCCTTTAGTTGCGAACGATTCTGCTGAAAACAAAGCTCGTAACAGAAGAACTCGTATCGTAGTTATGCCAAAAATCGATCAATTCTATGATATGATTGAAAAAGAAATGAAAAAACAAGCTAAATAATCTTGTTTTAGATTTTATAAAAACAGAAAAAGCAGGTCAATTGACCTGCTTTTTTGTATTCTAAAAAGAATAAAGTATTTTAAATTAACTAACTAAATTTTAACTATAATAAAGTTAGTCATTATTTTTATAAGTTTACACAATTAAAGTATTTATTTACAAAATATCAATATCTCCTTTTCCTTCTCTTACAATAACCGGTTCGTGTTCAGAAAGATCTATAATTGTTGAACCGACATTATCCCCATAACCACCATCAATAACCAAATCAACAAGATTTTGCCATTTTTCAAAAATTAATTCAGGATCTGTTGTATATTCAATCACATCATCTTCATCACGAATAGAAGTTGAAACCACTGGATTTCCTAACTGACGAACAATTTCTAAAATGATATTATTATCAGGAACACGAATACCAACGGTAGTTTTCTTTTTAAATTCTTTAGGAAGATTATTATTTCCCGGTAAAATAAAAGTATAAGGACCTGGTAAAGCTCTCTTCAAAATTTTAAAAGTAGAAGTATCGATCTGACGAACATAATCTGATAAATTACTCAAATCATGACAAATAAAAGAGAAATTAGCTTTTTCCAATTTTACTCCTTTAATTCTTGCAATTTTTTCTAAAGCTCTTGAATTGGTAATATCACACCCCAAACCATAAACAGTGTCGGTTGGATAAATAACCAATCCACCATTCTGAAGCACTTTTACCACTTTTGCAATCGCAGCTTCACTTGGTTTGTCTGGGTATATTTTTATAAATTCGGCCATATCTTTTTTAGTTTATTTTGTTTCAGGTTTCAAGTTACCTAGAGAAACCTGAAACTTGGAACTTGAAACAATTTTTCTTTATCCTACAACATCTAATTTAGCAAATCTTAAAAGCAATTTCTTAATTCCTCCAACTTCAAATTTTATTTCTGCTTTTCTATCTGCACCAACACCTTCCATATTAACAACTTCACCTTTTCCAAAACGTTCATGCATTACAATATTTCCAATGGTCAATTTGCTGTCAAACAAGTTTGGTGCACTTACATTTGAATCAGTTCCTCCAACAGGTTTTAGTTTTCTGATATTAAGATCCGTTTTTGGGCTATTATCTGCAATATTTTTGGGAGGAGTTCCTGCAACCGGTTTACTTAATCTCAATTTAGATTTATCTACATCTCCAAAAATATCACCATCAATTGGCGACTTGTAACGGTAATTGGTTTCTGCAGGAGTCAGATATTCCAAATATTGATCTTCAATCTCCTCAATAAATCTTGAAGGTTCACTATCCGTAAGTTTTCCCCAACGGTAACGAGATTGCGCATAAGTTAAATAAGCCTGATGTTCTGCTCTTGTTAAAGCTACATAAAACAAACGACGCTCTTCTTCCAATTCACTTCTTGTACTCATACTCATGGCACTTGGAAATAAATCTTCTTCCATCCCAACTACAAAAACATGAGGAAACTCTAACCCTTTTGCCAGGTGAATCGTCATTAAAGCCACTCGATCATCATCATTCGTATCTTTATCTAAATCTGTTGCAAGAGCCACATCTTCCATAAATTCAGAAAGCGCTCCTCTTGCTCCGTCAATTTCTCTTTGCCCTTCCGTAAAATCTTTAATACCGTTCAAAAGCTCTTCGATATTCTGAATCTTTGCCATTCCTTCAGGAGTCGCATCTTTTTTTAATTCCTGAACCAAACCTGTTTTCTTGGCAACGTGATCTGTAATATAAAAAGCATCTTGATTTTGATCGATGACTTGAAAACTCTGAATCATCGTCACAAAATCTTTCAATTTGTTTTTTGTTCCAGCGTTTAATTTTAGGTCGATTTTATCAATATTAACCATTACTTCCCAAATCGAACGTTTGTAATGATTGGCTGCAATAGTTAATTTTTCTACAGTTGTATCTCCAATTCCACGTGCCGGATAATTAATCACACGAATTAAAGCTTCTTCATCTTTCGGATTAAGCACCAAACGCAAATAACACAAAACGTCTTTAATCTCCTTACGCTGATAGAATGATAATCCTCCATAAATTCTGTACGGAATATCACGTTTTCTTAAAGCATCCTCCATTGCACGTGACTGCGCATTGGTACGATACAAAATTGCAAAAGATCCATTATGAAGCTGATTCTGCATTTTTTGCTCAAAAATTGTACTCGCAACAAAACGACCTTCTTCGGCATCTGTCAAACTTCTGTGGACTTTAATTTTTGGTCCAAATTCGTTTGCTGTCCAAACTACTTTATCCAGTTTGGTTTTATTATGCTCCATAACAGTATTGGCCGCTTCCACAATATTTCGCGTTGAACGATAATTTTGCTCCAAACGGAACATTATTACACCTTCATAATCTTTCTGGAAATTCAAAATATTATTGATATTCGCTCCACGGAAAGCATAAATACTCTGCGCATCATCTCCAACCACACAAATATTCTGAAACCTGTCTGATAAGGCTCTAACAATCAAATACTGAGAGTGATTCGTATCCTGGTACTCATCAACCAGGATATAACGAAAACGATCCTGATATTTCGCTAAAACTTCCGGAAAGCGATTTAATAATTCATTCGTTTTTAACAACAAATCATCAAAATCCATTGCTCCGGCTTTGAAGCATCGCTCTACATACTGCTGGTAAATTTCTCCCAATCTTGGTCTTTTAGCCATTGCATCAGCTTCAACCAATTCCGGATTATTAAAGTAGGCTTTAACTGTAATCAGACTATTTTTATAATTAGATATACGACCCAGAATTTGTTTTGGTTTATAAATATCACGATCCAGCTGCATTTCTTTGATAATCGAAGAAATTAATCTCGCTGAATCCTGAGAATCATAAATAGTAAAATTGGAAGGATATCCTAAATGATCAGATTCTGCACGAAGAATACGTGCAAAAATCGAGTGAAAAGTCCCCATCCAAAGATTTTTCGCCTCACTCGCTCCAACAATATCCGAAATCCTGTGTTTCATCTCGCGGGCTGCTTTATTGGTAAAAGTCAGCGACAAAATATTGAAAGCATCAATTCCCTGAGCCATCAAATACGCGATCCTAATTGTTAAAACTCGGGTTTTACCTGAACCTGCACCAGCAATAATAATCATTGGCCCGTCTTTTTTTAAAACAGGCGCTCTCTGTGCTTCGTTCAGCTGGTCAATATATTTCTGCATGTAATTATCTCCTTTTATGCAAAATTAAGAATTAATACTCTAAATAACTACTAAGATTCTAAGGTTCTAAGGTTCTAAGACGCTAATTTTTTTCTTTTTTTGAAGACAAAAAACAGGCATTTTATTGAAAAACGGTTTTCAGGTCTATTAGGGTTTCTCCAAATAGTAATCAGAATATTAGAAAACCGTTTTTTATTATAGCTACAAAAAACATTTTTCTTTTTAAAATTATAACTATTAAAGCACAATTATTTAAAACAATAAAATACAGAAAATTCATAAGATTTATTGGAATAAAAAGTTACATTTGAATTACCAAAAACAAAATCTGTCTATGAGAAAAAACTACTTTTTTGTAATCTTTTTAATAAGTTTAAAATTACTGGCCCAAGAGCATGAACCAGATATCACATTTAACAATAAAGAAACCAGAGTTTTTCAACAGGATATTGGAATTAGCGGAGCAGCACTTCCAAATAAAAAATTGTTAACCGTATATAAAAATTCATCTAATTATAATGTTTTATTATTAAATGAAGACGGAAATGTTGACAAGAATTTTAATACAATAGATTCGTATTCAGTAAATAGTTTTGATCTCTATGCAAAATCCGACGGAAAATTTTTAACTCTGGATTCTTATAAAAAACTTAAAGCTTTTAATGCAGATGGAACTTTAAATTCGGATTTTAAAACTGTACAATTAACTACTACTTCACAGGATGCTATCGTTATTAAAGATATAATTTATCAGGACGATGGAAAAATCATTATTTCTGGTTTTTTTAATGGTCTTAATAGCAGTTATACAGGAAGTTTTGTGCGTTTAAATGCAGATGGAAGTATCGACACTACTTTTAAACCCGAATATACGTCTGTAAATGATGTAAAGTTACAAAGTGACGGAAAATATGTTGTTGCCATAAGATCTGCTTCCGGAGTTGCCAGATTACTAGCAAATGGAAAACTTGACACAACTTTTAAAGTGTATGTCACACGTGATCCTAAAATGAATTTTGTAACAAATGGATTCGAAACAGAAAACAACAGCATAATTTCTAACCTTGTGGTACAACCTGACGGCAAAATAATTGCTGTGGGATGTAATTTTAAAGAAGGTGGCCGAGCAATTTCATATAACATTGCAAGATTAAATAGTAATGGAAGCAGAGATACAGCATTTAAATTATTTGATAGTGCAACTCCAACTATCGAACAAGTTTATTTACAAAAAGACAGTAAGATTATCATTGAAATCAACCGAAACAGTTTTATTCGTCTTAACCCGGATGGAACAGAAGATATTTCTTTTAAATATTTGAACAAGGTTGGTCTAGTCAATTCTGGAGAGCTATTTTTACAGGGCGATAAAATGATTATTAGTTCTCATTATAAAGATGCTAAAGGTATCACAAGGAAAGGTATTCATAGAATAAATAACGACGGAAGCATCGATTTAACCTTTAATCCACATGCTGGTTTCAATTTACTATTTGATCAATGGGAATATTACAGACAATATGCTTTAGTTTCAAAAGTTTTATTAGATCAAAAAATACTTGTTGCAGGAGATTTTAGTACTTATAATGATACTCCTGTCAGAAATTTATGCCGTCTCGAACAAAATGGTCTCCTTGATACAAACTTTAAATTGGATCCGGCCGTTAATATATCAGGAACAAGTGACAATGGTTTCACCATATTACAGCAGAAAGATGGGAAAATTGTTATACTTCACGAAAAAAGCATATCAGTAAATGGTGTAAATAAAAGTATAATCAGATTAAACACAAACGGAAGTATTGATAATAGTTTTAATTGTACTGTTAATGAAGGCTACATTAAAGGTATTAAACTTATGAGTGATGGCAGATTTTTACTTATGGGTACTAGAGATATGTTTGTAAACAGCGGGAACTATAAAACATACAACTTAATTCGTTTAAATACTGATGGTTCTATAGACAATAACTTTAAAGTTGTTTTTAATCATCAACCTTACATGTTTCACAGTTTAGCAGATGATAATTTCATTATTACTTTCTTAAGGGACAACAGTTACTATCCATATGATATTGCTTTGAAAATAAACAAAGATGGTATTACCGATAAATCCTTTAAAGTTAATTATTTGGGCTACAACAAAGTAAAACCATTAAATAATGGTAAAATATTGATCTCTGATGGAGATGCATTAAGCCGAATAAATGCTGATGGCTCCACTGACCCTACTTTTACACCTTATAAATTCCGAACGAGTAAAGTAGATAATTATGATTTTTATGAAAATGGAACCATTAATCTTTTAGTTTCTTCTTATGAAACAAATACCACAAAAAGAATAATATTAAGTTCTGAGGGAACACTTTTAAACACAATAACTTACAATACAGCAGGTAGTTATGAGATTCAAAACTGCGAAGATGTCATCCTGTATGGTTACTTTACAAAGATTAAAGATGAAAATATTCATAGCATAACCCGCTATAAATATTCAAATTCAGAGAGCGTCGCAAATCCTTCAGGTGAAATTTATCAGGAATTTAATAATGGACAAACGCTGCAAGATCTTAAAATAGGCGGTGACAACATAAAATGGTATACAGCCCAGAGTAATTGCGGGATTAACGGTAAGCTAACTAATAAAGCAAATAGTGAAGAAGTTCTTCCGTTATCAACATTTCTTGTTAACGGTACTACTTATTACGCATCGCAGACTATCAACAATATAGAAAGTAGCTACAGACTCCCTGTAACTGTATATTCTGCTTCGTTGGGAGTAAAAGAAAATGAACTTCCTAACTTAGTGAGCTACCCAAATCCTGTTAGAGATTTCTACACTATTTCTAATAATGAAAATATTACTAAAATAGAGATTTACAATATTTTGGGACAAATTCAATATAGAAATACATACGATAAAAATAATGTTGAAATTGATTTTACAACGTTACAATCAGGTTTGTATTTTGCAAAAATTTATGTCGCCGAAAAAAGTGCGATTGTTAAGATAGTGAAGTATTGATCTTTTTTAATTAAAAAACTCAAAACTGCAAAGATTTATAAAAAAACTTTGCCGTTTTTTTTTTATTTTATTTTAAAAACACATCGTAAGCAAATCGAATTAAAGTCCCGATTACAACAACTAAGAAGAAAATTCGAATAAAACCATTTCCTTTATTAATAGCCAGTTTAGCGCCAAGCCATCCACCAATTCCATTGCTTATTGCCATTGGAATTGCAATAGCCCAAATGATTTTCCCTTTAATCATAAAAAGACAGATGGAACCAAAATTAGTAGCCAAATTGACCATTTTGGCATTTGCAGAAGCGTGTAGAAAATCAAAACCTAATAGCGCTATAAAAGCAACCACAAAAAAACTCCCAGTTCCCGGACCGATGAATCCATCATAAAAACCAACAATCATACTAATCACAACGGCATAAACTATTTGTGTAACTTCAGAATGATCTTTGGCCACATGTTGTCCGAAATTTTTCTTTGCATATGTATAAATAAACAATAATGACAAAACCACAAGCAAAAGCGGTTTCATGAAATCATTACTGACAAGCGTCAAAACTGTCGATCCTAAAAAAGCAGACGGAACCGCCAAACACATCATTATGATTAATAATTTCCATTGAATTACTACCTTCTTCAAATATTGAAAAGCAGCGAAAGCTGTTCCACTGAAAGCTGGAATTTTTAAAGTTCCTATAACTGTCGAAACTGGAAGATTAGGTAACAGAATTAATCCCATCGGTGTTTGAATCAATCCACCCCCACCAACAATGGCATCAATAAATCCTGCTGCAAAAGCAGCCAAACAAAGGAAAAGTATTATATATGAATCCATCAAAAAAAATTTCAAGTGCGTAAAAAACAAGTTGCAAAAGTACAGCTTCCGTTTTGTTTATTAGCATAAATTTAAAGTGGATTTCTAACCAAAAAGTATATTTTTGCTTAAAAATTATACCAATGGATTTTAATAAAATTATAGAACTTGCCAGTTATACTTTACCTGCATTAGTTACAGGAGTGGTAGCATATCGTTTTTTCGAACTGCATATTAAAAACAATGACAGAAAACGAGCTTTTCTTTTAAACAAACAAGCTCACAAAGAATCACTTCCGGTACGCCTTCAGGCTTACGAGCGTATGACTTTATTTTTGGAACGTATTAATTTGACTAAATTATTAATAAGAGTTTCACCTATTTCGCAAAATAAACACGATTACGAAAATTATGTAATTGAACAAATAGAACATGAATTTGAACATAATCTTACACAACAGATTTATATGTCAGATGATTGCTGGACTATCATTACAACAGCTAAAAATGCAACAATCCAAATGATCCGTAAAGCGGCCATGAGTGATAAAGTAGAAAATGCAGATAAATTACGCGAAGTAATTTTGAATGATTTATTAGAAAAGCAATCTCCAAGTAATGCTGCTTTAAGCTTTATCAAAAATGAAGTTGCAGAGCTTTGGTACTAAATTACAAGGCAGGATGTATTGAAATCAACTTTTAATAGATCCTGCCTAATTTTCACAACCACCATTCTGACTTTGGTTTTATCCACCAACCATTCTTTTGATATTTCTGAGAAACGCTTAACTCCCCACTTCCAATATCAAAATCGCAATTCACATTTGGAACTCTGTAATCTCCCCAATTGCATACTTTTTGTTTTCCCGAATTATTTGATTTCCAAACACCAATAAACGCGTTATTAAAATATTTATCTGAATTAATTTCGATATCATTATACTGTATCAGATTGTTCTTATCTAAGTACCAAATCGATTCTAACTTTCCTGAAAACTTACCTGAACCTTTTTGTTTTTCATCTTCAACAAACTCGTAAACAGCTGTTAACAATCCCTGCTTTTTTATTCCGGCGTCTTTATATTCATCATCAACACCGAAACTTAATTGTTTAAATTCGTTAATTCCTACAATTGTTATCTTTCCTTTAAAATGGCAAATATTAGATTTAACTTTCGATTTTCCGGAAACAAAATATTCATTTGTTTTCTCTTTACTTTTTTTTATTGAAGTAAACTTAATTAGTATTCTTTCATAATTGTCTCCAATAATTCCGTAAACTAAATTATTATCTGTTTTATTCCATACGTTTGAAAAATCGTATTTCAAGTACTTATTGATTTCATTCCTAGGATACAGTTCTTCTTTTGCCAGAATTTGAGTCCTACACAAATTTTGGCTCCATATACTGAAGTTTAAAAAGAAACAAATAATTAGCGTAGCTTTTCTCAAATCAATATCTTATTATCACTCATAACTTCCGATTTATTCTGAGCGTATTCATAACCTTGCTCCCACCATTCTTTCATAACATCTTTGTTAAAAATCAAAGCATTATCGGTTAATTTTATTGGAGTATAATATAAGTTAAGCTTCACATTTTTATTACTTGCCATAAGTTTTCCTATAGCAATGTCGTGTTTTTCAACCTGATCCAATGCAATTCGAAACAAGTCAATCATCAAAGAAAATGGATTTTTACCAATAACTGTTTTTGTTGTATTTACTTCTGTTTCCAAAACAATTACATCAATTTCTGTAGCGCCTCTGTTGATTGCTTCGCGTATAGGAACCAAACTGGAAAATCCACCATCGCCATACTCGCAATTGTTCTTTTCAACTAAACTCATGAATGGAACATAATTGCTCGAAATCCACGACCATTCGCAAAACTCTTCATAAGTACAATCTTTAACTGATTTATACTCTGATTCATTTTTGGTAAAATTGGTTACTGTCACAATTACATCTGTCTTCAACTTTTTCAGTTTGTTGAAATCAGAAAGTGAAAAGTTATTTTGAATATATTTTCTTAATCCTTTGCTTTCGCCAAAAGTTCGTTTTCCTTTAAAAAACTGGCGCAGAACATTAAAGTGATTAATTGTAACAATATCTACTCCATCTTTATTTTTTACTACAAACGGACAAATATTAAAGATACTTGCCATCGTAACATTGGTATAAACAGAATGTATTTTTTTAATATGACCAAGAGCTAAATGCGGAATTAATAAACTTCCTGTTGAAGTTCCTAAAAACAAATCGTATTCATGCTTTTTTTCTTCTATTAAATACTGGGCAACACCTCCGGCAAAAGCGCCTTTACTGCCACCACCTGAAATAACCAATGCTCTCATAAAAATATATTGTAGGTTTTATTTTGGATTTTATTCAAGAAAATAGATACTAGAACATAGAAAATAGACTTCTCAAATATCTATTTTCTTTACTCTATTTTCTATGCTCTACTCTTTCAACAAACGCTCTAATTGAAATTGTTCATCGGGGTTTAAATTAGGCAAAATTCTATTAAATGAAGCACGCATTTCAGGATTTTTTAATAAAAGTCGGATCGTGTCTCTTCCGAACTTCGAAAACTGCCACATATGATGCGTTGTTGCTCCGACTAAATTACTCAAAACCTGATCGTTAATTATTTTAAAAGCAATCAACTTTTCTAAAGCATTTTGTCTAGTTGTGGCTTCATATTTAGTAGATGAAAAAGCTATTAATTCATTGATTAAAGACTCAGGATCAGAAGTGTAATTTGTTGTTGATAATGCGAGTGAAAGCCACAATGTACGAAGATTATAATCGTTAAAACCAACCCATTTTTTTGATTTATCCAGATATTCTTTTCTATGATTGGGGAAATTTCTCCAAAGCCAATACAACGCTATTTCTTGTGTTTGATAGGATTTATCATCCAATAAAGTTTCATAATTTATTCTGAAGTCTTCCGGAATTTTAGTTAAAGTTTCTGCTACATTTTGTCGAACCTGAATACCGTTGGTTTCTAATGCTAAAAGTAGAAGTTCTTTCTTTGCTTCGTATTTTTCATTTTCTAATTGATCTACAACCGCTTCTTTTACTGAACGATAAACATTAGATTCTAAAGCGGTTTTTAGAATATCTGCTTTTTCATTTAAAGGCATTTTCTTCAATTTATCTATCTCAAGTCTTTTCTCGATTGTTTTATTCCTGCTCAGTAATGCATTTGCTGTTGGTGTATCAAAAGCTGTTGATTCAAGCCAAGTCTTTTGAAACTTCTCTAAATCAAAATCAGATATTTTTCTAATTTCATCGAAGAAATTCTGTGTATTTACCGTTTTATAGGCATACTTATTCAGATAAGTTTTTATTGCTTTCTTGAAAGCTTTATCTCCAATAGATTCATGCAGAACAAATAAAGCCCAAGCTCCTTTTTCATAAAATGTTAACGAACTTGCTTTTGCATTCAAAACTGGAATTGTATCAGTTCTGGAAGCAAATTTGATTTGCTGTGCTGTATCATATAATTTGGAATAAAAATAATCTTCTCCATAAATATCTTTTTCCGCCAATAAAGCAAAATAAGTTGCAAATCCTTCCTGAAGCCAGTGATGCGTACTACTTTCAGCTGTAATCAAATCGCCAAACCAATGATGTGCCAATTCGTGGGCATCAACATTAGTGTAATTACGATCACAGAAACCAATTGAATCTACAACATAACGCGTTGCAAAAAGTGTCGTCGTTGTATTTTCCATTCCGGCATATAAAAAGTCGCGAACAGGAATTTGTCTGTTAATCTGCCATGGATATTTAACTCCGATTTCTTTCTCCATAAAATCAAAAATACGCTTTGAATAACGGTAAGTCGGTTCAAAACGATTGGAGTCTTTCGGTTCGTAATAGTATTCTAACGGTATTTTACTTTTAGATTTGAATTCTTTTTTATCAAATTTCCCAATTGCAAGCATTAACAAATAAGAACTCATTGGTCTCTCCATTTTATATTGCCAATGAATTAAGTTGCCTTCTTCTTTTTTTTCTTTTAAAAGTCCATTAGATACAACCTGGTATTCTTTATCGAAGGAAATTCCTAAATTGAAAATAAGTTTCTCATTCACATCATCAAAACTCGGAAACCAATTGCTGGTATATCTTCCTTGTCCTTGTGTCCAGATCTGAACTTCATCATTTTCAATGTCAACAAAATATAAGGCTTGTTTAGGTTTTGTTTTATAATTGAAAGTTAACCGATTTTGTCCTTTCTCAAAATGAGAAATCAATTTTAATTGTTTATTATTATTTTGAATGATAACTTCTTTGTCGTTGATTTTTACATTAGAAAATTCCATGTTTTTAGCATCAAGCGAAATGGTATCACAATCCTTTAAAACCTCAAATTGAAAATCTACAGCACCAGAAATTGTTTTTTCTTTCGAATTCAAAGACAATTGCCCTGAAACCGATTTAAAATCAACGTTTTGTGCTTGCTGTGCAAAAATAAATCCGGTAAATAATAGGAAAATGTATTTCATGGAGATTAATTTGAAGGCCAAAATCCCAAAGTTACAAACCTTTCACAAACAAATAGAATGAAATTTGTAAGTTTACGTTATAAAATACAAAATCGTGCCTACACCCCAAAAAGCCTTATTTAATTGGAGCAGCGGAAAAGATTCTGCATTGGCTCTTTATAAAATACTACAAAATGCCGATTACAAGGTTGAATATTTGCTGACTAGCGTAAACCAGCAGTATCAACGAATTTCTATGCATGGAGTTCGTGTAGAATTATTACAAGCTCAGGCAGAAAGCATTGGAATTCCATTAAAAATCATGGAAATTCCAGAAATGCCAACAATGGAAGTTTATGAAAATGTAATGTTTGAAACATTAACAGAATTAAAAAACGCAGGCATAAACTATTCTGTTTTTGGAGATATTTTTTTAGAAGATTTACGATTATACCGAGAAAAACAATTAGAAAAGATTGGGTTTAAAGGAATTTTTCCCATTTGGAAAACCCAAACCAGAGATTTGATCCAAGAATTTATTTCGTTAGGATTTAAAACCATTGTGGTTTGCGTAAACGAGAAATACTTAGACAAAAGTTTCGTTGGAAGAATTATCGATCAGGATTTTATAAACGATTTACCCAAAAACGTAGATGTCTGCGGCAAAAATGGAGAATTTCACACTTTTACTTTTGATGGTCCTATTTTTTCAAAACCAATAGATTTTGAAATGGCCGAGATTGTTTACCGAAAATATGAAAAACCCAAAAATCAAGATTTATCAAATACAGCTTGTGATACTGATGATAAAAGTCCTTTTGATTTTGGTTTTTGGTATTGTGATTTAATTAAAAAATAATGAAGACATTTTATAAAATCATTTTCCTTATCCTTGTCGGCTTCAGTTTTCAAAGTTGTTTGGTTAGTAGATGTAAAAGACCACAAATTATAGGTTATATTTACGATTCAGAAACTAAAAAACCAGTTGATAACTGTAAAGTTGGTGAAACCGTAAGTCAGTCTAATGGTTATTTCTCATTAAAAGAAAAACGATATCATCAATTGACTTTTTTAGGCTTTGAAGCCCCAAATTTGATAGTTAATGAGCCAATTAACAAAGAAGGCTATGAATCACAGCAAATTCAATTTATGCAACCTTTTGGAGGAGGACTAAAAAAAGGGGCTTTACATAATTCGGACACTATTTTCATCAAAAAAATAAAAACAAATTAATATGGCTTTAAAAGAAAAAGACGAAGTAAAAAAAATAATATTCTTTTTAAAAGAAATCGGTATTGATGTTATTGAAAGAGAACTTGAAGATACTTTTTTACCAGGATTAGATTTAGGCGCAAACTGCATCTATGTTGATTATACTAAATTATTATATCCTGGTGATCTTTTACATGAAGCCGGTCATCTTGCCGTTACAGTTCCTGAGGAGAGAAAACTAGTAGGTACTTCTAAAATCTCTAAAGACTGGCCAACTCAAGGCGACGAAATTGCTGCTATTTTATGGTCTTATGCTGCATTACATCATTTACAGCTTCCTGTAGAATTTGTATTCCATTCAAATGGATATAAAGGCAGTTCTGAATGGTTTATTACAAATTTTACATCAGGAAATTATATTGGATTACCTTTATTGGAATGGATGGGATTGTGCCTTGGCAACGACAGAGCAGAAAAAGAACATAGAATGCCTTTCCCTGCTATGCAAAAATGGATTCGGGATTAATTTAAGTAGATTGATCAATCCAGGTTTTTAAAAACCATTTGTTGTCTTTCAGTTCAAAAATGTAATCTATGTAAATTCCGTTATCTAAACCGCGTTGCTGAAGTGTGGCTTTCTGTTTATTAATAGATATTATACGCTTTAAATACTTTTCATCAGCCTTATTATTCAATTTAAGAACTTTGTATTTATCTTTTGATATAGTATAATCAGCTAACTCAAAATCATCGTTATTCATCTGATACTTCAAAGGAAAGAGCACTCTGCTAACCTGAAATTTAGAATCTGAATTGAATTTCTTAAAAAAATCATTAAAATCTTCTGAAGCTATTTTGTTTTTTTGGGCGTAAATCGAAGAAGACAAACTCATTGTAAAAACAAAAAATATTAAAAGGTACTTTTTCATTATTCTGAATACATATTAAGCAAATTAGTCACTGTGTTCCAATTTCTTATGGTTGCAATTACATTTAATTTTTTCTCGATATATTTTTGATCAAATCGGGTTTTTCCGGCGCCTACAGCATACTTTATAAAAATCCTGTTTTCATCAATACTGGCTTCATCAGGTTTAAACTGACTAATTTTAAGATCGTTTATACTATCTTTTTTTAGAGAAGCTGAGACAAAAGCTACATAAAATTTCTTAGTATCAATATCTTTTTCTTTCAAAAACGGGTTATTAGCAAAACAAGATTCTAAATTTTCCTTCGTAATCATTACCACAGGAACTTCATGTCCAAAAACTTTAAAAATTTCCTGTTTGATCATAAATCCAACTTTAGCTGCATCTTCTTCGCTGTCCACAAATACATTTCCGGATTGTAGATAAGTTCGAATATTTTGAAAACCGAGATTCTCAAGCATTACTTTCAAAGCATCCATTTTCATCATATTATGACCAGAAACGTTGATGCCTCGTAAAAGAGCTAAATGTGTTGTCATTCTTTTAAAATTTTAGTCAAAGATAAAAAATCCTTTTAGGATTATTCCTCTTCCTCTCCTATTTCGATGTCAAACTTGGTTAGAAACTCATTTAGTTTTCTTTTGTACTTTACTTTCGCTTCATTTAAAATTTCTTCTGTTTCTTCATTTGATTTTAAAGCATCCAGATTAAATTGTGTTTTAACCCATTTTTGAAACTCTTCTTTATTTTCATTCTCTTCGTAATATTCCTCGTCTTTGTAAAAATAACAAGAATCAAAATCTACAGAAATTTCGGTATCTAAAGTTAGTAAATGAATTAATTTTCGAATATTTTCTGCTACAACATGAATCCCGCCTTCATCGCCAAAAACAACTATTGGGCAATTATTCAAATCATTGTCAATAAGCCAGAAAGCATAAGAACTTCCTGAACCGTTTGCGCCCGCAAATTCGATGAAACTATTGTAAAATTCTTCTTCTTCAGACCAGGTTTTGATTCCGGTTTTATTGTCTATTATGAGCAATCCAAAACATTCAGAATACGTTTCTGAGCCATATTCTTGTTGAAATTTATACAATTTTATCAGATCTTCCGGTAAAGCATAATCACCAAATTGAACTTCAAAATCTTCTAAAGAAAAACTGCTGTCATATTCGGCGTATTCTGTTTCATCATCCTCTTCATCGTCTTCAACTTCTGCAGTTGTCAGTATTCCAAAAGTTTTTATAGTAGCATGTTTTACACAGAAAAGCTCAATTCCTGGTGCATTTTCATCATTCATCCATTGGTATTTTGGATCCCCGTTTTCATCAAGATACTCTAAAATAAGCATAATTTCTTCATCTTCATGACACCATAAAGCACGCATCCTGATATTGAATCCGTTTGAAATTTCTTCTGAAATCTGGCTGTATTTCTTTCCTTCATAATCAAAAGGAATAAACAAATAAGTTGTTCCCGAGATATGTCTTACTATTTTTCCATTTTCTTTCAGTTCTTCATTTTCAGACAAAACTTCAACCATATAAATAAACTGACTACGAAAATCAGTGTACATATATTTATCTTTTTTATCGTAATCCAAGATCGAAAGACCTTCTTTAAAGATTTCCAGATAATTATTACCTAATATTTCTTCATTGTAATCTGAATTTTCAAAAAAGGAATCCTCCACAATATCTGATAACTTATGGGTTGAAGGCAGATAATTCTCAACAGTAATAATAGATCCGTCTGTATCTTGTACATTACTGCAAATCAAAATATCAGGTCTATTGTTACTAATAATAGCCTGGACATCTGTAAAACGTTCAAAATGAAATAGCATATCATCGCTATAAACTAACCAAGCTGTAAGATCTCCTTTTACAAAAAGTTCCCCATGATTATATTCTCCGGCTAATGTATCACATTGCAAACCACCTCCCAAATAATGAACACTACCAAATAAGTTAATATTAACCGTTGTAGTTTTTCCTAAAACGATTAATGCAGGAGAATTGTCTGTGTCATAAGAACTAATTAGTTTAGCAACATTGAGGTTTCCTTTAAAAATAAAGCCAAGTATAAAAATATCAGAATGCTCTTCTGTACTGAAATCCATTTCAAACGAATCCATTTCGACATCTTCTTCTGCTAAAAGAAATATTGGATTTTCTTCATAATTAGGAAAACGCCAGGTATCTTCAAAAACATTATAGATTTTTTGATCTTTAAAATCGGTAAGATCTCCAATAATTTCGTGTGCTTCGTGTCTGTTGATTACTTTGAATGTAACACCTGAAAACACTATAGTTTCAAAAGGGACTTTTTCTTCTTTACTCATATTTGGGCTTATACTTTTAAAATGCTTTAACAAATCTAAGAATTATCTTTTTTATTAAAACAATACTGACGTTAAATAAAAAACTCCGTTAGTTTTCTAACGAAGTTTTACAAGTTTTTAATAGTAGAAATTTATTCTGCTTTCTTAAATACTCCATATCTCCCACATGATGATGCCTGATCAACCAAATAATCCATTTGGTTGATTTTAAAAGTTTCCGTTAAAGCACCACTTGTGCAATTTGATATCAATTCGTTAGTACTTGAATAAGTTAAAACAAAACTAGTTCCAGCATCATTTTTTACGATCTCATATTTACCCGAAAGAGATTTATTGCCTTCACTATACGGCACCGTTTTAACGAAAGTTTGATTTTTATTAAATTCATAATAAACTTCCATACCAGCAATACTATTAGCAGCAGGATTTGGAACCTCAATCCATTTTCCGTAATAAACTGAATTAGGAGAGCTAACACCATCTGAATCGTTAGAACAAGAAGTTAAAGAAATAAACAATACGATTAAAAGTCCAATTTTTTTCATTTTTTAAGGTTTTATGATTATTAATTATTATTAAGATTTTACTTCCTTAAAATGGTTGCGTTAATTTTTTCATGATAACGATAACTTAACATTCAAAATCTTAAGTACTATAATTGATTTTCAAAATTCCTAATTAAAATCTATCTTCGCTTTTTTAAAGAAAATAGAGAAAAGAACATATAAAATAGAATAAAGAGTATAGAGTTTAAAATCTATTTTCTATGTTCTTTTCTCTGTACCCTTTATTCTAAATCAAAAATCTAAAATAGTTTAATGTCTAATAATCTTCTAGATACTCCAATCGAATACTTAAAAGGTGTTGGTCCCAGTCGTGGTCAGCTTCTTCGTAAAGAATTGGGTATTCATAAATATGGGGATTTAGTCAATTTTTATCCCAATCGATATATTGACAGAACGCGTTATTATAAGATTAATGAATTGCA
Source organism: Flavobacterium notoginsengisoli (assembly GCF_042686225.1). Classification (NCBI taxonomy): domain Bacteria; kingdom Pseudomonadati; phylum Bacteroidota; class Flavobacteriia; order Flavobacteriales; family Flavobacteriaceae; genus Flavobacterium; species Flavobacterium notoginsengisoli. The sequence continues at coordinate 516,529 of NZ_JBHUOT010000003.1, read as the reverse complement.
GAATACTGGTTCTGAGGTACAGATTATTGGAAAGATAATTAATATTAAAACGGTGGAATTTGCTAAAAACAAAAAACGTTTAGTAGCAAGTTTTGTTGATGAAACGGGACAGATTGATCTCAACTGGTTTCAAGGTCACAAATGGATTAGAGAAAGTTTAAAATTAAACGAATCATTGGTTATTTTTGGGAAATGTTCATTGTATGGAAGCCAATTCAGCATGGCACATCCGGAAATCGAGTTACTGACTGAACATGAAAGAAGCCTGCGCTCTGCGATGCAACCGGTTTATCCATCAACCGAAGCTTTAACAAACAAAGGCATTTCAAATCGAACCATTAATAAAATGATGGAACAACTTTTTCTGGAAACACAGGCGCTTTTTACAGAAACTTTCCCTCCTTTTTTAATTGAAGAATTAAAGCTGATTCCGAAAAGGGCAGCTTTATTTAATATTCATTTTCCAAAAAGTGCCGATATTTTAGCGAAAGCACAATTCCGATTGAAATTTGAAGAATTGTTCTTTATTCAGCTACAGTTAATCACCAAAAACCTCATTCGAAAACATAAAATAAAAGGGCATCCGTTTACAAAAGTAGGTGAGCTTTTTAATGCATTTTATCAAAATCATCTTCCTTTTGATTTAACAAATGCTCAAAAAAGAGTAATCAAAGAAATTAGAACCGATATGGGAAGCAACGCTCAAATGAATCGTCTGCTTCAGGGTGATGTAGGTTCCGGAAAAACGATTGTGGCTTTTATGAGCATGCTTTTGGCTATGGATAACGGCTTTCAGGCTTGTTTGATGGCACCTACTGAGATTTTAGCAAACCAGCATTTTCTTGGTTTGTCTGAATTCGCCAATACACTTAATATCAATATCCGAATATTAACGGGTTCAACCAAAACTTCTGAAAGAAAAATTATTCACGAAGAGCTGGAAAATGGCACTTTAAAAATTCTAATTGGAACTCATGCTTTACTTGAAGACAAAGTAAAATTCCAAAATTTAGGTTTGGCTGTAATTGATGAACAGCATCGGTTTGGTGTAGAACAGCGTTCTAAATTATGGAAGAAAAATGAGATTCCGCCTCACGTTTTAGTCATGACAGCAACGCCTATTCCCAGAACATTAGCGATGAGTTTGTATGGCGATTTAGATATTTCTGTAATTGATGAATTGCCTCCGGGAAGAAAACCAATTCAGACTGTACATCGTTTTGATTCCAATCGATTAAAAGTCTGGAAATTTCTCCGTGACGAAATTGCAAAAGGCAGACAAATTTATATCGTTTATCCCTTAATTCAGGAATCTGAAAAAATGGATTATAAAGATTTAATGGACGGTTACGAAAGTATTTCGCGTGATTTCCCACTTCCTCAATATTCGATTTCTATATTGCACGGAAAAATGAAGCCTGCTGATAAAGATGCAGAAATGAAACGCTTTTCTGAAGGAAAAACAAACATTATGGTGGCTACAACAGTAATTGAGGTTGGTGTAAATGTTCCAAATGCCAGTGTAATGATCATCGAAAGTGCTGAACGATTTGGTCTTTCGCAGTTACACCAGTTACGCGGACGTGTTGGTCGTGGTGCCGAACAAAGTTATTGTATCTTAATGACCGGACATAAACTAAGTTCTGACAGTAAAACAAGAATGGAAACGATGGTTCAAACTAATGATGGTTTTGAAATTGCCGAAGTTGACTTAAAACTTCGCGGTCCCGGCGACTTGATGGGAACACAGCAAAGCGGCGTACTAAACCTTCAAATTGCGGACATTGTAAAAGATAGAGAAATTTTATCACTGGCCAGAAATTATGCCATGAAAATCTTAAAAGAAGATTCTGCTCTTCAAAAACCGGAAAATGCCATTTTAAGAGCCATTTTTATTGAATTGACGAAGAAGAAAAATATTTGGAATTATATTTCATAAAGATGCAAAGATACAGAGTGACAAAGGTACAAAGTGTTTAGCTTCAGTATTTATAAAACTTTGGATCTTTGTCGCTTTGTCACTTTGAACCTAAAAAAACACACTTCACTGTATTTTCACTTAAAATAAGTTTTTAATATTCAGGTGATTTAGATTTGTTGGGGGCAAATTTATTATTGAATATTTGAATTAATACAATGAAGCGTGATTAGAATAGTTATTTTTTTGGAGAACTTTTGTCAAATAATCCGCTGAACAGGCCTTTACTTATTTTGTTTTTATCATCTTTTCCAGTCGAAATTAAGTGATCTACATACTCCATGTACGTTTTTTTTCTTTCTTCTAAGAAACCAACCAGATATTCTTCAGAAGCATGAATGCCACTGGTTTCTTCAATCTGAAGCAATTTTTTGTACAAAGGCTCAATAAATTTGACTATAATTTCATTCGGAACTGATTTTCTGGTTCCAAAAAAGCCTACAATTTCACCATCGGTATCTGCAATAATTTTAAAATCGGTAACAACCCAGTAATAACGGCCGGTTTTGGCCATATTTTTTATGATTACATGAATATTTTCACTCGATTTAATGCTGTCCCATAAGAACTTAAAAATGACTTTGGGCATATCAGGATGCCTAACAATGTTATGTGGCTGGCCTACAAGCTCAAATTCATCATAACCAGAAACATCTATAAAGTCTTCATTGGCATATAAAATGGTTCCTTTTTTGTCAGTTTTACTCAGCAGCACTTTATTCTTATTCCAATCTACTTCTCTGTCTGAAGGCGTTGGACGATTAATTCTGGTATCCATAAATTTTACATTTAAATTAATTTACAATTCAAATAAGCATTTAAAATGCATCCTTAAACAATTTTTAATTTAATTCAATTTCAAAAACAAGCAGAATATTTCTGATTTTATGAAAAACAATTCCTAATTCATACTCAAGCCATTCCGGAATTTCATTATTTACTGCCAGATTAAGATTGTGAATATCATTTGTAATCTGAATTAACTTTTTATACTGAAAATCGAGATTATGAACCTGAGAATTATCTCTGAAGCCTTTAAGAATTTCGGCAACTTCAGCTTCAAATTCTGACTCGGCACCAATTTTATCAATTGAATTTAATGTTATTGTGTCACTTAAAAAATGATCAATAGTTTTTTTTAGATTATGCAGTGTTGGAACGGCAGTTGGTAAATCATACTTAAACATACAACAGTTATAAAAATTAATATTTGGGGGTAGTTTAATTAAAAGAAACTAGTTTCTGCTGTTAGTTGATTTTACGTGAATATCATTGACTAAGTCATCAATCTTTTTAGCACTTTCTCTCATCATTTCCAGATAGGTCAGTAATTTATCATTATCTGTATGCCCTTTTGATACATCAATAAGTTTCAGAACCGAATTTACCGGCAATTTTAGGTCTAAAGTTGTTCTGTGAATAAAATCATTATAGTCTTTTGTAGCTGACATAGAACTGTATTTTGCCGATGCCAGTTTCATATTTTCCAACTCGTATTCGTCAGAAATTTTTGAAATATGATTTTCGCTGTGTTCTTTAAAATAATAAGCCCAATAACCATTCATAAAAAATACAACTGCTGCCAAAACAGTATGAATAATGAGAGTTTCTAAATCAAAGTTTACTTGGGAAAAATAAACCTGAAGTCCGTTTGCATCATTATAAATATAATTCTGCAGATACGCCAGTCCGGCATGATGCAGAATCACTAAAAGAGTTAAGGGAATCTGTAATTTCCAGTTTTGATATACAATCAATATAGTACTGGCAATAAATACCGTAAAATGCATTTCGAACATACCATGCATCTGATAAATATACTGTGCCATAAAAATAGCCAGAACAACAGAAAGAACGTACTGGTAAAATTTAGAATTCTTCAGGAAAAATTTGGCTGAATAATATGCTAAAAGATTGAGTGTACCTACTCCAACACCGATTTCGAAAGTGTCATATTTAAAAGATAGTCCTATACCGAGAAGAAAGTACACGGCAAGCACATAATTAATAATACTATCCGACTTTTGCGTCATTGTAGACATAAAACTGTGCAGATAATCTTGTTCATTTAAGCTAGCTTTTGTTTTCATAGGTTTTAGTTTTTGGATTTTTGGTAATAGATTTATTGAGTACAATTTGGTAACGAACATCCGTATGCTTTCAGAGCAAAAGCATTAAAAGAAGGGCTTTGATTTTTACTTAGCAGAGAGTCAATTGCCATTTGAGCATAGTTTGTCTTTGCATCTGTGCAATATCTGGTTTTATTATAATTACCACGATAATATAAATTATGAGAAGGATCTAACAAAACTGCCTGTGGAGTAGAAAAAACACCACATTTTTCAGCAATTGAACTTTCAAAATATACAGGGATTTTAGCATCAAATTTTTCCTGAATTTCAGCGATTGTAAAATTTTTCTTTTTGTTTAACACCACAATTTTAAAGTTAATCTTATCTCCATACGTTTTAATTAACTCCCTCACATGTGGTACATTGAATCTCGAACAAGGGCAATCAGGATTAAAAAAGTGAATAAAAATTGGTTTTTGATCAAACGGACAACATGCTCCTAGCTGTATTTTAGAGCCCATTGCTATTGACTTGTAGTTTTCTGGTACAGGTGTTGGAAGACTATATTTAAACTCGTTTTGCCAGAATAAATAACTAATTAAAATAAGCAATAATGAAAACCACAATGTTAGAAGTAATTTTTTCTTCATAAATCATTTTTTATATTAGTTTAACAACAAAAAAATAAACACTTGTTAATACAATTATCAACTATATTCTGTAAAAAACTCAAAAAACAACTTCTAAATCCAATTTTTAACAAAAACAACTTTATTTCACTCTAGTATTTTCGATAAAAAAAGAAATTTTGTTTAACATACCAATGTTACAAATAAAATCGATAAAGTGCAAAAAAAATCAGACAAAATACATAAATTAATTTTTCAAGTTAAATCTTCATAATTTCAAATTTGTAAAATTCTTCTTAAACTCCCGGAAATCATAAAATTTGATTTTACTTCACATTAAAAAAAAATTAATTATTTATTAAACCTTTTGAACTCTTTCAAGTCTAATTGCAAACCTTTGTACATACAAATGTTAAATAAAAGCTAACACCTTCTGATTTCATGTCAAAAAGTTAAATTTGTAAGCTTACTAAAAACAGAAACCTTAAATACTATATTCACCTCAATTTTATGAAAGTAAAACACCTCATTTACACCCTTTTAATTATAACAATTGGAGGTTTTATTACCTACAGAATTATATCAAACAAGAGTAAAAACGACGACTCTAAAAAATTTAATGATAAAAATTCTCCAACAACTGTTAACGGAATTGTAATAAAAACAGCCACTTTTGGCAATAATTTATCACTTTCAGGCTCAATTGAAGCCAATGAGCAAGTCGAAATTCATAGTGAGGTTTCCGGAATTGTAGAAGGAATATTTTTTAATGAAGGTTCTAATGTCACCAAAGGTCAGGTCCTTTTTAAAGTAAATGACATTGAGTTAAAAGCACAGTTAAGACAAGCCGTAACCAAAGAAGGTCTTGCAGCAGAAAATGAAAGAAGAGCTAAACTTTTACTTCAGAAAGAAGCTATAAGTCAGGAAGAAGCCGATGTTGCCAGAGCAGATCACGCTTCTGCTCAGGCGCAAACTCAATTAATCAAAGCTCAAATTTTTAAAACATCTGTAAGAGCTCCTTTCTCAGGAAAAATTGGATTACGTAATATTTCCCCTGGAACTTATATCACACCAACCGTTTTAGTAGCAAAATTAGTTAACACAAGTAAATTAAAAATTACTTTTTCTATTCCGGAAAAATATGCCTCACAAGTACAATCCGGATCAATAATCGATTTTATAGTTTCTGGTTCAAACAAAACATACAATGCTAAAATTTATGCAATCGAGCCTGAAGTTGCAGTTGCAACCCGTACACTTCAAATTCGTGCCATTGCAGATAATACTGACGGTAAACTTTTCCCTGGAACTTTTGCTGATATTAAATTACCTTTAAATATTATTAAAGATGCCATCGTAGTACCTTCTCAGGCTATCATTCCTATTCAGGATGGTAAAAAAGTATTTATCGCTAATAACGGACAGGCCAAAGAAGTTATGGTTGATGCAACGACTAGAACTGATTCTTCTATCTTAATTTTATCCGGATTAAAAGCAGGAGATACTTTAATTACAAGTGGTGTGATGTCTTTGAAAAACGAAGCACCAATTAAAGTTAAAGTAAAATAATTACGAGTTATGAGTTACAGGTCATAGGTTATGAGTTTTAAAATCTCATTAAATCTAAAATCTGAACTCTAAAATCTAAAAATCAAACATGAGTTTATCAACTACAAGTATAAAGAGACCTGTTTTAACCATTGTACTGAATTTATTAATCATATTATTCGGTTTCATTGGTTATACTTTTTTAGGGGTTAGAGAGTTCCCTTCTATCGATCCCGCTCAGGTTTCCATTCGTACCAATTATACGGGTGCGAATTCAGATATTATTGAATCACAAATTACCGAACCTCTTGAAAAAGCCGTAAATGCTATTGATGGAATTCGAAATATAACTTCTTCCAGTAACCAGGGAAGCAGTAACATTACTATTGAGTTTAATCTTGACAAAGACTTAGAAGAAGCGGCAAATGATGTTCGTGACAAAGTTTCGCAAGCAATTAGAAGTTTACCGCAAGATATTGATGCTCCACCTGTAGTTTCTAAAGCAGATGCAGACAGTGAATCTATTATTTCTATGACCGTTCAGAGTGACAGCAGAAGTTCTTTAGAACTTAGCGATTATACTGAAAATGTCATTTCACAGCGATTAGAGACCATTCCTGGCGTAAGTGCCGTGCAAATTTGGGGACAGAAACGTTATGCAATGCGCTTATGGATCGATCCTGCAAAATTAGCAGCTTACGGCTGTACGGTTGCAGAAGTTCGCACGGCATTGAATGCTCAGAACGTTGAATTGCCTTCAGGAAAATTAACCGGAAACAATACCGAACTTACCGTAAAAACAGTTGGAAATCTCTCTAAGCCAGAAGAATTCAACAATATTATCATTCGTACAGATGGTGATAAAATTGTTCGTTTAAGTGATATTGGAGGTGCCGAATTAGGGCCAGAAAACATAGAGACTTCCTTAATGTCTTCTGGGCTTCCAATGATTGGTATGGCAATTGTGCCAATGCCTGGAGCTAATTACTTAGATATTTCAACAGAATTTTACAAAAAATTCGACGCTTTAAAAAAAGATTTACCAAAGGATATCAAACTTAACATTGCCCTTGATAATACACGATTTGTTAAAAAATCTGTTTTAGAAGTTGCCGAAACTTTAGGAATTTCAATCATACTGGTAATTATTATTATTTATTTGTTTTTTAGGGACTGGGCCATTGCTTTCAGACCTTTAATTGATATTCCTGTATCATTAATTGCAACATTTTTCATTATGTGGCTTTTCGGATTTTCAATTAATGTATTGACACTTTTAGCTATTGTTCTTGCAACAGGTTTGGTAGTAGATGACGGAATCGTGGTGACTGAAAATATTTTCAAAAAAGTAGAAGAGGGAATGTCGCCTATTGAAGCTGCAATTAAAGGTTCTAACGAAATTTTTTATGCCGTAATTTCGATTTCAGTTACTCTTGCAGCGGTATTTTTACCTGTGATTTTCTTAGAAGGATTTGTCGGAAGATTGTTTAGGGAATTTGGAGTCGTCATTGGAGCAGCGGTATTAATTTCGGCCTTTGTTTCATTGACATTAACACCTATGCTGAATGCCTATTTGATGAAGGGCGGAGAACAAAAGAAATCGAAATTCTACATTAAAACGGAACCTTTCTTTGAAAAAATGAATAGCAGTTATGCTGAAGCTTTGTCAAAATTTATGGCAAAAAAATGGATAAGCTTTCCTATTCTAATTGCTTGTTTTGGAATCATTTATTTATTTTTTACGATCCTTCCGAAAGAAACTGCTCCTTATGACGACAGAAGCTCTGTAACAATGCGTATGACTACACCAGAAGGTTCTTCCTACGATTATACCTACCGCTTCATGCAGGAAATATCACAATTGGTTGATGATTCTATTCCAGAAAAAAAAGTAAGCTTAGTTATTACCGCCGGAGGTTCCGGAGGTTCTGCAACTAACTCAGGTTTCGTTAGACTTTCACTCACAGAACCTGAAGAAAGAGACAGATCTCAAAAAGACATTGCCGATAAATTAAATAAATGGACAAAAAAATATCCTGATGCTAAAATATCTGTAATTCAGCAGCCTACTATTGCTGTAAACAGACGCGGAGGTTTGCCGATTCAGTACATTATTCAGGCTCCAAACTTTGATAAGTTAAGAGAAAAAATTCCGCTTTTTATGAATGAAGTAACTAAAAGTGACGTTTTTTCTACTACCGATGTCAATTTAAAATTCAATAAACCGGAGGTCAACGTAACAATTGACCGTGCCAAAGCAGAAAGTTTAGGAATTTCTATTTTAGATATTGCTCAAACTTTACAACTTTCGTTAAGTGGACAGCGTTTTGGTTATTTCATTAAAAATGGGAAACAATATCAGGTAATTGGACAATTTGACCAGAAAGACAGATCTAAACCTTTGGATTTAACTTCTATGTTTGTAAAAAACAAAAATGGAGAATTGATTCAGATGGATAATGTGGTGAAAGTTTACGAGCAAAGTAATCCACCACAATTGTATCATAACAACCGTTACATGTCAGCAACAGTTGCGGCTGGTTTGGCACCGGGGAAAAGTATGGGAGACGGAATTAAAGAAATGGACCGAATTAAAGCTAAAGTGCTGGACGAAAGTTTTACAACCGATTTAGCCGGAGAATCGCGAGATTTCGTAGAAAGTAGTTCCAATACTTCTTTCGCTTTCGGATTGGCTTTGTTATTAATATTCTTAATTCTTGCAGCACAGTTTGAAAGTTTCATAGATCCTTTTATTATTATTCTTACTGTTCCAATGGCCGTTGCAGGAGCTTTATTCTCATTATGGTTATTCAATCAAACCTGGAATATCTTCAGTCAGATTGGAACTGTAATGTTGATTGGTCTTGTAACTAAAAATGGTATTTTGATTGTTGAATTTGCCAATCAGTTACGTGAACAGGGAAAACCGAAATTAGAAGCTATTTTAGAAGCTTCAGAAGCACGTTTACGTCCAATTTTGATGACCAGTTTAGCCATTGCATTGGGAGCACTTCCAATTGCAATGTCACTTGGAGCTGCATCAACCAGTAGAATTGGTATGGGGGTTGTAATTGTGGGAGGAACAATCTTTTCGTTAGCTTTAACGCTTTTTGTAATTCCTGCAATTTATTTAATGTGGTCCAAAGCAAGAAAACACTATCCTGAGTTTGACCGTATTGAAGAATACGAAAGAGAAAGTATAAAATAGAAACCTGGAAATCACGAATTTTACGTATTAAAATTCGTGATTGTCCGGTAAAAGAAATTAGAAATGAATATCAAAAATATATACTGTACTTTTATTATGCTGTTTGTCTATGCATTTCAGGCAAACGCACAGGAAGTTCTCACTATTGAGCAGGCTATGACTATAGCTTTGGAGAACAATTTTGAGATTAAAATCGCGAAAAACAATTCCCTTATAAGCGAAACAAACGTTACTATTGGTAATGCTGGTATGTTACCAACTGCGACCGCAAACATTACTGACAATAATAACCTTACAAATTCAACACAAGTTCGTCAGGACGGTACATCAACTACATTGAACAATGCCAAAAATAATAGCTTAAATTATGGAGTTAGTTTAGGATGGACTGTTTTTGACGGTATGAAAATGTTTGCCAAATTAGATCAGTTGAAAGAACTTCAGAAGTTAGGCGATTCTGAGCTTAAAAGAACTATTCTAGTCAAAATTGGACAAGTAAATTCGGCCTATTATGATTTAGTACAACAACAGCATCAATTAGCAGCTTTAGATACTACAATCGTAATTTCTAATCAGAGACTGACTTTGGCTAAAAACAGATTTACTATCGGAAAAGCTTCAAAATTAGAAGTTTTAAATGCACAGGTTGATTTAAATTCTGATCAGGTGGCATTGTTAAGACAAAAAGAATCTTATGCTAATGCGAAAATATTATTAAACCAATATCTAGCCCGCGATCCGAAAATTGATTTCAAAGTTACTGATGAAGTAAATGTTGATAATAAATTAGTTTTGGCTGATTTAATGGAATTGGCCCAAAAACAAAATCCGGCACTTGAATCGCAGATAATCAACAAGCGTATTGCGGAATTACAATTAAAACAGGTAAAAGCGGATCGTTACCCTACTCTAAGATTGACTACAGGTTACAATTTTTCTGAAAGCCAATCGAGTTTAGGTTTTACCAGCGAAACTTCATCAAGAGGTTTAAACTACGGATTCAATGCTTCAATGAACATTTTTGACGGTTTTAATCAGCATAGAAATGAAAAAGTAGCCAAAATGCAGATCGAAAATTCAAAGATTGCAATCGAACAACAAGGCATGATTTTAAATACGCAGTTAAGCACTGCATTTCAAACCTACTTAACCAATCTGGAGCTTATTGATTTAGAAGAAGATAATGAAGCGATTGCGAGGCAAAATTTAGAAATTACATTAGATAAATTTAAAATCGGAACTATAACAACTATCGATTTTAGAACAGCTCAATTAAACTATGTCAATGCAAAAGTGCGTTACAGCAATGCGCAATATGAGGCTAAATTATCTGAAATTGCCTTAAAAGAATTAGCTGGAAATATTACTTTTTAGTCTTTTATACTCAATAATTCCATACACATAGAAACATAGATTTAAAGCTTAGAAAAAGGCGTTTCACCTGCATAAACACGCATAGCTATGTGTAACTGCATTAGTGAAACGCCTTTTTTAGCGTCTACAAAAACTATGTCTCTATGTGTTTAAATATTTTTTTTTATCCTACATCAAATTAGGCAATTTTTAATTTAAATTTGTTTCAAAACAAACTTAAATGATAACGTACAATACCAAAGACTGGTTTACTTTTATATTTCATTTTCATAAATCGGATACTGTTCGTAAACTGTTTCCAATTATGATTGCAATTGGAATTTATGCTGCTATTGTTGGTTATCTCGAAGTCGAATATTTTAAAGTCACAAAAAATGATTATATCCACAACATTCCAATTATGCACGGAATGCTTGGTTTTGTAATTTCCCTTTTGCTTGTTTTTAGAACCAATACTGCTTATGACCGTTGGTGGGAAGGCCGTAAACTTTGGGGCGGACTTGTAAACAACAGTCGTAATTTTGCTATAAAACTTTCTGCAATTCTTAAAGATGAGAATGATCGTAAGTTTTTTAGAAAATACATTCCGATGTATGCTGATATTTTGCACAAACATTTAAAAGATGAAGACACCAGCAAACAGCTTTTTGAAGATGTAGAACTCGAAATTGACCAACACAAACACAAACCGAATCAGTTAAAAAGAATCATGTATCACAAAATCAATGATTTGTACGATGCAGGAAAAATTTCCGGTGATCAGCTAATTACTTTAAATGACGAATTGGTTGCTTTTACAGATATTTGTGGGGCTTGCGAGCGTATCAAAAACACTCCTATTCCCTACTCTTACAGTGCTTTTATTAAGAAATTCATTTTCTTTTATACGATGACACTTCCGTTTGGATATTCTGTTAGCTTAGGCTATCTGGTTGCTCCTGTTGTCGTTTTTATATTTTATGTATTGGCCAGTTTGGAACTTATTGCCGAAGAAATTGAAGATCCGTTTGGAGATGACGAAAATGATCTTCCAACTAAAAAGATTTCAGAAAACATCAAAAAACATGTGGAAGAATTGATTTAATAAAACGTTAATTCTTCCTGTTTATATACTTATTTTCATTAAATTTAAAGTCTTCACCAAAAATTAAATTTCAATGAATAACCAACGATTTCTAGTCAATCCACTTCAATTATCACAAGAGAAATCGTTAAAGACTCTTGTTGAAAATAGAACTATTTATAATCTTAACCATTGTGAATTGAATTTGTTTGAAACCTACGAATCGACTAAAATGGTTCCGTTAAAATTCAATGATTTGGTCGTGACCAGCATGCTTCGCGGTAAAAAAGTCATGCATCTTTTTGATGATCCTGAATTTGAATATCTGCCTGGTGAAACGGTGATAGTTCCGTCCAACGTAGAAATGAAAATTGATTTTCCGGAAGCCTCCAAAAATAATCCTACTCAGTGTTTAGCCTTAGCGATAGATCAGGCAAAAATTGCTGAAATTTTAAATTTCCTAAACGAGCAATATCCTAAGGAAGGCCATAATATGTTCTGGCAGTTAAACTATCAGAATTATTTCTTCTACAATAATGTTGAAATGGCATCAACCATCAATAAACTGATTAAAGAATGCATGAGCACTTCAATCACTAAAGATATTTTGGCAGATCTGACACTAAAAGAATTACTGATTCGAATTATTCAGACGCAAACTGTAAAATCTTTGGATGAAGGAAAATTTCATGAAGCCAATAATCCAATCACAGAAGTTACAGAATACATCAAGCAGAATTTAAAGGAAAACATGAATTTGAAAACGTTGAGTGAAAAGGCCTGCATGAGCACCACTTCTTTCTATCGTTTCTTCAAACGCGAACTCGGAATGAGTCCGATCGAATATATTTTGAGTGAAAAAATAAAATGCGCTAAAAATTTGTTGAAAAATCCAACGCTTCAAATTAACGAAGTCTGTTATTTAGCAGGATTTGAAGATGCTAATTACTTCATCAGATTATTCAAAAAACACGAAGGAATTACACCGAAACAGTATCAGTTACTTTATATTAATTGAAGATGCTAAGGTTCTGAGATACTAAGATGCTAAGTTTTTCAAACTTGAAACCTAAAACTTGAAACAAAAAAAAGCTACTCAATCCTAAAAACTGGCTCTAAATCTTTTTCTTCTTCTGAAGTAAAAATTCTATATTCTATTTGAAATGTTTTCTTTAATGGCGTTTCTAGAGAAAAGCCTCCTACACCAAAGGCATCAATTACGGTTAAAGTAAAATGAGCATGTTTCCAGTATTCAAATAAATCTTTGTCTACCCAAAATTCGGTGTCTTCGACTGTACCAATACATACATCCCCGGTACGCTGATAATAGCCTCCTTTTTCAAAACATTGCGGTTGCGTTCCTTCACAACATCCTCCTGCTTGGTAAAACATCAAATCTCCATGTTTTTCCTTTAGAATGTTAATTAACTCAACTGCTTTTTCTGTGGCATCAATACGTTTAATCATAACTTTCAGAATTAAAAAAAGCAGTAAACTTTTTTAGGGTTTACTGCTTTAACATAACCAACTATTTAGGACTGTGCTATATCCAGCACGATTCTTCCTTCTATTTCACCTTTTTTCATTTTGTCAAAAACAGTATTTACATCTTCTAATTTTGAAGTGGTAACTGTTGCTTTAACCTTTCCATCAACAGCAAATTCGATTGCTTCTTTCATATCTTTTCGAGTTCCCACAATCGAACCTCTGATTGTAATTCTGTTTAAAACCGTATCGAAAATAGACAAATCAAAATTGCCTGGAGGAAGTCCGTTTAATGCCATTGTACCTTTTCTTCTCAAAGTTTCAAGCCCTTGTTTGAAAGCTATTGGAGAAACTGCGGTAACCAATGCCCCATGCATTCCACCAACTTCTTTCTTTAAGAATTCTCCAGGATTTTGATTTTTGGCATTTACAACCAAATCTGCACCTAATTTTTTTGCCAGTTCCAATTTATCATCACCAATATCAATTGCAGCCACATTCATTCCCATTGCTTTCGCATATTGAACTGCAACGTGACCTAAACCTCCAATTCCAGAAATCGCCACCCATTCGCCAGGTTTAACCTCAGTTTCTTTCAATCCTTTGTAAACAGTAACCCCGGCACACAAAATCGGAGCCATTTCGATAAAGTTCACATTTGAAGGTAAAATCCCAACATATCTGGCATCTGCAATAACAAATTCTGCAAATCCGCCATCTACACTGTAACCTCCATTCTGCTGGCTTTCACATAATGTTTCCCAGCCTGTAATGCAATGGTCGCATCCACCGCAAGCACTGTACAACCAAGGCACACCAACGGCATCGCCTTCTTTTACATTTTTAACATCCTGTCCCACTGCGGCAACATAACCAACAGCTTCGTGTCCCGGAATTAAAGGCATTTTAGGTTTAACCGGCCAGTCTCCGTCAACGGCATGTAAATCGGTATGGCATACACCGCTTGCAATTACTTTTACAAGAATTTCATTTCTGCCTGGACGTTTCACTTCGACCTCTTCAATTTTTAAAAGAGATCCAAATTCTCTGACGACCGCGGCTTTCATTGTTTTTGGAAGCATAATTCTATGGTTTTAAGAGAATAGAAAAACTATCGATTTTCTACTCTCAGGTTTATATTCTTTTTAAAAGAATCCTAATTTCTTTTTGTCATAAGAAATCAGCATGTTTTTGGTTTGACGGTATTGGCTCAACATCATTTTGTGGTTCTCGCGACCAATTCCGGATTGTTTGTAACCTCCAAATGGAGCGCCGGCAGGATAAGAATGGTATTGATTAATCCATACACGACCAGATTGAATCGCTCTTGGAACCTGATAAATTTCATGCGCATCTCTTGTCCAGACTCCCGCTCCTAAACCGTACATGGTATCGTTTGCAATTTCGATGGCTTCTTCTGTAGTTTTAAAAGTCGTAACCGCTAAAACAGGCCCGAAAATCTCTTCCTGAAAGATTCTCATTTTATTATGTCCTTTAAATAAAGTTGGCTTGATATAATAACCACCTTCTAATTCTCCTCCTAATTTATTTTCATCTCCTCCAGTCAGAACCTCTGCTCCTTCTTCTTTACCTAATTTGATGTAAGACATGATTTTTTCTTTCTGAACAATCGAAGTCTGAGCGCCAATCATAGTCGATTTATCCAACGGATTTCCAGCCACAATCGCTTCTGTTCTTTCAATTACTTTTGCAATAAACTTGTCGTAAATATCTTCGTGAATTAATAATCTGGAAGGACAAGTACAGATTTCCCCTTGGTTTAATGCGAATAGAACTGCGCCTTCAACCGCTTTATCAAAGAAATCATCGTCGTGATCTGCCACAGAAGGGAAGAAAATATTTGGAGATTTTCCACCTAATTCTAAAGTTACAGGAATAATGTTTTCAGTCGCATACTGCATTACCAAACGTCCTGTAGTAGTTGAACCTGTAAATGCTGCTTTAGCTACTTTTTTGTTTGTGACTAACGGACGTCCTAATTCTGCTCCAAAACCATTCACAATATTCAGTACTCCCGGAGGAAGAAGATCTCCAATTAATTCCATTAAAACCATAATAGAAATTGGCGTGCTTTCGGCTGGTTTTAAAACAATGGTATTTCCTGCCGCAAGTGCCGGAGCGATTTTCCAAACTGCCATTAAGATTGGAAAATTCCACGGAATAATCTGTGCTACAACACCAAGAGGTTCACTTAATGCGATAGAAACAGTCTGCGAATCTAATTCTGCAATCGAACTTTCTTCAGCACGGATTACACCTGCAAAATATCTAAAGTGATCAATTGCCAATGGAATATCTGCAGCTAAAGTTTCACGAATAGGTTTTCCGTTATCAATAGTTTCAACCGTTGCTATGTACTCTAAATTGTCTTCAATTTTTTGAGCAATCTTATTTAATAAAATGCTTCTTTCGGTTACAGAAGTTTTTCCCCAGGTTTTAAATGCTTCATAAGCTGTATCAACAGCCAGTTCTAAGTCTTCTTTTCCGGAATGTGCTGCTTTTGTAAATACTTTTCCATCAATTGGAGAAAATACATCGAAATATTCTCCTTTAATTGGCGCTACAAATTTTCCGCCAATATAATTATCGTATTTTGCCTTAAATTCAGGTCTTTTTGCTGTGGTACTCATAAGATATTCTTTTTTGATTTATTCCAAATTTAGTCTCATAAAAAGAAACAGAATAGCACTAATCATTCATCTTATAGCACAAAAATTACACATTCAATTTTTTCAGCCTTTTATAATATTTATTTAATAAAATTTTAATAGATAAATTATCAAATACTTAGTTGACAGCATTTTTCAATCACAAAAAAACAGCAAGAAAAAACCAAATAATTTTTTCTTACTCCACGGCGCAATCCTTATATTTGTAACCTTATTCAAGAATAAAAAAGTTACAATGAAAATATCTTACAACTGGTTAAAACAATTTATTAAAACAGATTGGACATCTGAACAGACTTCAGAATTACTTACAGATCTTGGTTTGGAAGTTGAAGTTGTCGAAAAATACCAATCTATAAAAGGAGGCTTAGAAGGAGTTGTTGTCGGACACGTTCTTACATGCGAAAAACATCCTGATGCTGATAGATTGAAAGTTACTACAGTTAATGTTGGTTTAGAAGCGCCTATACAGATTGTGTGTGGTGCTGCAAACGTTGCTGCAGGACAAAAAGTACCAGTTGCCACCATCGGAACAATATTATATGATAAAGACAGTGCAGAATTTACCATTAAAAAAGGTAAAATCCGTGGACAGGAAAGTCACGGAATGATCTGTGCTGAAGATGAATTAGGCTTAGGAACCAACCATGACGGAATCATGGTTTTGGCTGAGGATTTAGTTCCCGGAACTCCTGCTTCTGAAGTATTCAAAATTGCCAATGATGAAGTTTTCGAAATCGGATTAACGCCTAACCGTGCCGATGCGATGAGTCATTATGGAACGGCACGTGATCTAAGAGCCGGAATGCTACAGCGTGGTGTAAACATAGAATTGATTACGCCTTCTGTAAGCAATTTCAGAGTGGACATGCGTACGCTTAAAATTGATGTTAATGTTGAAGATAATCATTTAGCTCCAAGATATTGTGGTGTAACCATTTCCGGAATTTCGGTTCACGAATCCCCAAGCTGGTTACAAGACCGTTTGAAAGCTATCGGTTTAACTCCAAAAAACAATATTGTTGACGTTACTAATTATGTATTACATGAATTAGGACAACCTTTACATGCTTTTGACGCTGCGAAAATCAATGGAAAAATTATTGTAAAAACTGCTATTGAAGGAACTAAATTTGTAACTCTTGACGATGTAGAAAGAACACTTCACAAAGAAGATTTAATGATCTGCGACGAAAAAGGACCTCTTTGTATTGCAGGTGTTTTTGGAGGAAAAAAATCTGGTGTTTCTGAAGGAACTACTTCTATTTTCTTAGAAAGTGCTTATTTTGATCCCGTTAGTATTCGTAAAACAGCTAAAAGACATCAATTAAGTACAGATGCTTCTTTTAGATTTGAAAGAGGTATTGATCCAACTATTACAGAATATGCCTTAAAACGTGCAGCACTTTTAATTCAGGAAGTGGCCGGCGGAAAAATCACATCTGATGTTGTAGAAGTTTATCCTAAAAAAGTAGAAGATTTCTCTGTTTTATTGAATTTCAGCCATGTATCTAAAATTATTGGTCAGGAAATTTCAAAAGATACTATTAAAAAGATCTTGGTTTCTTTAGATATTAAAGTAAACAGCGTTTCTGATTCTGGTTTAGGTTTAACAATTCCTGCTTATCGTGTTGACGTTCAGCGTGAAATTGACGTAATAGAAGAAATCTTAAGAGTTTATGGTTATAACAACATTAATTTCTCTAAGAAATTCAATGCAACTGTAGCAAATTCTCCAAGAACGGAAGATTATAAAGTTCAGAATACTATTGCTTCTCAATTGAATTCTCAAGGTTTCCATGAAATGATGGCGAACTCATTGACGACGGCTGCTTACGCTAAATTATCAACTTCATTAAAGGAAGAGCATAATGTTTCAATGTTGAATCCTTTAAGTAGTGATTTAGCAACTTTACGTCAGTCTTTACTGTTTTCTGGACTAGAAGCGGTTTCTTATAATATTAATAGAAAAAACTCGGATTTAAAATTATTTGAATTCGGAAAAACATATCACAAATACCTAAACGGATTTGAAGAGCATAAACATCTTTCTTTACTAATTTCCGGAAACAGAAACAAAGAGACCTGGACAAGTCCACAGAAAACAACAGATTTCTTCTTGTTGAAAGGTTATGTAAAAGCAATCTTATCTCGTTTAGGAATTGAAAAGATCTCAAATGCTCCGGTTCAGTCTGATATTTACTCAGAAGGAACTGCAATTACCTATAATAATGATATTTTAGTTGAAATGGGGGTTATTAAAAAACCTATTTTAAAGCATTTCGGCATTAAACAAGATGTTTATTATGCTGATTTTAATTGGGATTTGGTTTTAAAAATCATTACAGGAAAAATTAAATACACTGAAATTCCTAAATATCCTGAAGTTCGTAGAGATTTGGCTTTATTAATTGATGAAAGCACAACTTACGAAAGCATTTTCAACCTGGCAAAACAAACAGAAAAAACGCTTTTAAAAGACGTTAATTTATTTGATGTTTACCAAGGTAATAAATTACCGGAAGGAAAGAAATCTTATGCTTTAAGCTTTACAATTCAGGACAATAGTAAAACTCTAACCGATACTCAAATCGATAAGATTATGTCTAAATTACAACAGACTTTCGAAACGGAGCTTGGGGCTAGTTTGAGATAATTTTTTTGTTTCAGGTTTCAGGTTTTAAGTTTCAAGTTGGCTAAACTTTGAACTTAGTTTAAAGCAAAGAGCGCTAAGATTTATGCAAAGGTTCGCAAAGTTTTTATTTATAAAGCTTTGCGAACCTTTTTTTTACATTCTATTAAAAGTTTGCAGAGAACGTCAAGTTTATTTAAGCTTAAAATTTAGCTCGCAAAGTCGCTAAGACTCAAAGTTTTTATTCACAAAGCTTTGCGGACCTTTCTACGTTTTTTAATGTTTGTACAAAAAAACCTTGCGCTCTTTGCGGTAAAAAATAAACACATATCAAAACTTAAAACTTTTCTTTTACTTTGAATATTTCTGATAGGCTTTCATCAATTTCTCATCATATTTATTGGTTTTATAAGCCGGTCCATTGTATTTTAAAGCGAATGATGCCCAGTTTTTATTTCTGAGAAGTGTGATTAAATTATTTTTCTCCAGGAATAATCCAAAAGCTTTTAAATGTTCGCCTTCATTTTGATTCATTTTTTCTACAAATTCATCTATACTTTTATAACCGATAGAAACTGCATTAAAACCCATAATTTGAAACAATCCCCAGGAAGCGGAACTATTTGCCGAATCAATGATTTTTTTGTCCTGCGCGAGGTTTTTAGCTTTTTCTAGACGTGTATACTCTGCTGTTCCGCCTACATAATACTTCTTGGTGTAATTTTCGAATAAAATATCCTGATTACTTGAATTCATATAAGATCTTGGATTAATTCCTCTTTTTTCGAGTTCTTTCCAGAAAATATGTCCTTCAAACAAAATTTTTGGCCGGCCATCGATCAGAAAACCTTTTCCGTTGCTTTCTACCTCGTTTACTGCTTTTACCACTGCGAGCTCCAAATTAAACTGATTTGAGAAATTGATTAAGTCTTGCTCAGAAAGCAATTTTGAATTAGAAGAAAAACCGTTTTTACTTTTCTCCAAAAGCGAAGACCATGTTTTTAGCCCGACCACGCCATCTACCACTAAATGGTTTTTAGACTGGAAATCCCTGATTGCTTTATCTGTTGGTATTCCGAAATAATCGGAAACGATAACATTGTATTTTAATTTAGCTAAAAGTTCATTCAAATAATAAACTTCCGGAGACTTTGCTCCTGCTTTTATTGTTCTCATTATTTTTTATTTATGGTTATGATTGATGCTTTTGAGAAATCAAAAACTTCATTTTTTGTACCGATGAGATTGTCGTTTTTGTCAAAATAATTGACTTTGTATGAAATCAAAGTAGTATTGTTCGCTGTATTCTTAACAATAAAATTGAACAATATAGGGGTCGAAAACTCAGATTTTAGGCGTTCTACTGCAAATTTACTTCCTGTTTCCTGAACCGT
The DNA here is from genome assembly GCF_042686225.1 of Flavobacterium notoginsengisoli. NCBI lineage: Bacteria > Pseudomonadati > Bacteroidota > Flavobacteriia > Flavobacteriales > Flavobacteriaceae > Flavobacterium > Flavobacterium notoginsengisoli. Next base: position 496,456 of record NZ_JBHUOT010000003.1, on the reverse strand, counting down.
TAATTCAATCGTAATTCTGTTTGTTGCTGCAGTCTGACTTTTAATCTGAACCTGAATATATCGGTTATAAGCCGTTGACTGTGAAACGACCTGACTGAATTCTGAACTGATGTTTTCAATATTCTCAAAATCAAAAAAAACATCTTTTAGTTCGCCAGACGCAGTTGGATTAACCGCTGAAAAATCCAGAAGTTTGGTATCATTGCTTATAAGCTGAGGATAATTTTTAAAAAAGATACTATTTAAATAAGTTACATTCTGATTATAAACCAATAGTATAGAATTAAGCCTGCAGTTTGAAATGGACTGGTTGTTAATCTGGATTTTCCTGGCCGCATTATCAATCAGAGTTTCCAGAATTTCGCCTATCGTCTGTTCTATATTCAATTCTATAATGCTGGAATCTTTTATTTCCTTGTGTTTAAAATTGATGTTAGCATACTGTGTAATTGTATTATTTAAAGCATTAATCATAATACTCGCTTCCGATAAATTTTCGGTCGAAAGATTAAACAGAAAGTGTTTACCGTCAGTCGTAATATCGGATTGTTGCAAAAAGTAATTCCCACTGACTTCGTATTCTGCTGAAATATCGTTTGGAAACAAGAACTGCACTTTATCAAAATAATCTGTAGAATCTCCGTCAATAAAGTTATTCTGCAATAAAGCGATTTTTAATTTTGCCAAATCAAAATCAGAAAGATTAGGGCCAATTGCAAATTGAAAACTGATTTTTGAAATTTCTTCTGAAGTCCCTGCTCCTTCTTCATACGCATGAAAAATAGTCGAAATACAAGGTTTCATGGTATTTAGATCTTTTGACAGGCTATAAACTTTGGAAATCAGTAAAAAAGTGTTCGGCTGAACCATCGATTTATAAATAGAAAGCTTACTAAAATTAAAACCTGTCACAAAAATTTGTTTGAACTGCGAAAAATCCTCGTTAAGATTAAAAGGAATATTGACAAATCCGCCTCCAATTGTTTTGTACAAACTCGTTGTTGAATCTGTCTCAATTGGATAACTTAAAGTTTTATTTACTCTAAGCAGAAAAGTACTTTTTACATATTCTTCCTGAATATCTGCTTTTATGCTATTCTCACGCTGTATCTCCGAAATAGCTGTCTTTGGCGCTATTGTAGTAGCCAAATTAGCCTTTACCATCAACGGACTATTAATAAGTGTTGTTTTGGGCTGTATTATTGTCTTAGGAGAAGTTGGATCTTTCTTAAGAATGGTTCCGCTTTTTAAAATTGAAATATCTCTGGCAAACAGAAAATTTCTTTTAATTTTAGAATAACCTTTAAAATCAAAGAAAAGGTCAATATTGCATTTTAAATCATTTAGATTGGAAACCAAATTCAGAAACGCAATTTTTACCGCTTCATCGATCAAATCAAACTGAATTTCCTGTGTTGTCGTGTTGACAATTCCGTTTATTCTAATAAAATCATGATTTACTTTAAGGTTTAAAACCGCTTCTTTTAGATTTAAAGTAATACTTCTTTGATTAACCCGTAATAATTTGTCTTTCAAACTATACTTCAACATAACTTTTCCAAGAAGCCCACTTTTATTTCCTGATTTGTCGGGTACATTTTCATAGTAAAAAACTGCTCCGTTGTTGGGTTCAATTTCAACGTGTGGAAAAAAAAGCGTAATATCATTTTTAAAATAATCCTTAAAGGAATCATTCTCTGTAATTGCTTTATCTCCTTCTATAAGAGGAAAATAATTTTCAATAAAAGGAAACGTTACAATTATAGGTTTAATATCAATAGAATGAATTATAGGATGTTCTATCACCTTAAACTCTGTTTCTTTTTTGACAGTGGCTGTTGAAAAAGCAGTGCTCGGTTTGGCAGGCTCAAGATTAAATCTGTTTATGGGAACCAATTTAGTTCCTTCGAGCTTAAATGTATTTAAATCTGGCATAACGTTTAGGTTTAATAATTAGCGACTTATGAAACAAAAGGGACATTACGTCCCTTTTGCAAATTGTCTCAAAAAAATTATTCCATAAATGGAGCTCTTATTTTCTCGATATCAGCATTTTGTGCATCCGTTCCTGTTGGGATTTCAAATAACACGTCTCCTTCCTGATAATCGATTTTGATGTAATCTGTGGAAATAGAAACCTTTTTAGATTTCTTACCGATTTTTCCATTACAAGTATATTTTACCTTGTACTCTGTTGGTTTAATTGTGTAATCCAATTCGTACCAGGCTCTGTATGGAATCGCATCTTCAAAATTATCAACGGTGAATTTGAATTTTTTAGACGACATCTTATCCACTTTTAAAGTTACTTCAAGTGTATCACAGTCGTAAAGCTCTTCTGTAGATAAGTTGTAATTAATCATGTTCTGAATTGGAAGAGGAACAAAGATTTTTGTACCTTCAAATTCAAATTCACGAGTTGTATCTTTAAGCTTGATTCTCTTGTCTTTCTCATACATTACTTCCTGACGAACTTTAACTTTTGTAGAACCATTGTTTTTTACAAAATCAAATACAAAAGCATTTTTTTCTTTCGACTTATCATTCCATGTTGCAGGGAAAATAGCATCGATTTCTTTTCCGGATTTACTGGTATTTTTTACATACGGAGTTCCTTCAGGAGCAATCATTCTACCAGAACTTTTCCATATTAATTTTCCTTTAGAATCCGGATATCCCACTTCAATAGAAACCTGGCTTACCGGACTATCATTCACAATATCATTATCTTTGTCCAGCTTAATTAAACCTCCGTTTAAAGAAGCAATCACCTGAACTTTAGAAAAATCTTCGTCTAACTGAATTTCAGTGATGTATTTTTTCAACTCCGTTTTTGCTTCTGCACCCGATTTCAAAGTCAAAGGCGTAAGATTTCCACTGATTTTTGAATCTAAAACTTCAATAGCAGAGAATTTAATTTCATCTGTAAATTTCACTTCTCTAATTTGCGTTCCGTGTTTTAAACTTACTCCAACACTTCCGCCACCAAAAAGAATCCTAAAAAATCCTCCCGGTTTTTCCGGAGTCGAAGCAGGAGTAAATTGTTTTTCAGGTGCATCAAAAATTTGCTTCTGAACCAATTGAAAAGCAAAATCTCTTTGTTTTTGAAAAAGTGCTTCTTCTACTTTTTTTCTTTCTTCATTAGAAAACTGATTATCAGTAATAATTTCACTAACAATTCCGCCCTGAGTTAAGATCTTTTCGTATTCACTTTCCCAATTCACATCTACAAATGACCAGCTGACATTGGCTTTTGCCGAAAAATAAGAATGTACTTTTTTAACATCTACGGTGGTTTTAATCGTTGTGGTCGGCATATAGCCTTTATACTTAATTTTGTTTTCGATCACCAAATTATTAGACCCTGATTCTAATGCATTTTTTACCAATGAAGCACTGTTTCTTCCCATTAAAACAGAAAGCGCATTATCTCCTAATCCAAAAGTAGTTCCCGCACCTTCTCCCTGAATATTAAATGTCCATGGATTTGCACCTCCAAAAGGATTATTTGGTGATTTTTCGCCCACAACATGCATTGAAATTGTATTTTCTGTCAACTGAATCGGTCTAACATTCGTCGAATTAAAATCTTTATCAACTCCTATTATAAAAGAAAACAGCCCAAAAAGACTTGACTTTCTATGATTTTTATAATCAGTGCTTAATCTTGTTTTTAATTTATCGATTGCTTTTTTCAATAAAGCTTCAGGTAAATCAATTGTACTTGTCAAAGTAGTATAAGCTCCTGCTTCTTCTTCCAATCCTTCTGCGCCAATTACTGTCGAAGAATCTCCTTCTGATTTAAAAACCTGCATTGCAAACTTAAATCTGCCATCAGGATGTTTTGCCAGACGTGGTGCTTTTGGATAATAATAAAACTGCATTGGCAGACCGGCATCTCTCAATAACATATTGTTAGGATCTGGCGAGAAAAGCACTGCATAATCTGCTCCATCTTCTTTCTCTAATAGAATTTCTACTGTTCCGGCTCCTGCATGAGGATAACCCAGGGGTGTTGGTTGTGACATAATTTTAAATTTTTAGTTAAATACTTAATAAGGTTTTGCATTTTTTACCGTCTGTTTTTAGTTTAAAACTGACGATGTAAAATTCTGTTATTACAAAACATTATGTAACAGCACTTTAACCCAAAATTTTAAATAAATTTACCTATTAAAAAAAGGGTATATTTCCCCTTGTCCGAATTTTAACATTCCGATAATTTTGTCGTCAACAGTAGTCAAAATACTGTTAACTAAATCCTTAACCAATAAATAATAATTTAATCATGAAAAATCCTCCCGCAAAACCGAGTCAGTTAATTACAAAAGAATTTGCTCGACAGTTAAATGTGAATTACAACAACAAAAGAGCTTCGCTTACAGCTAAAAAAGCAGATAAAGAAGACGCAAATGCTATTTGGTATTCTCTGGAAGAATTAGAAAATTATATTCATTATATCAGAACCAACGGAGCAAAAGAGGGCTATAATGTGGATGGAATCCGTTTTTATTTTGGAGTTTATCCTGACGATGAAAAACATGGCGAAAAAGCAGGATTAACTACTTTATTCTTAGTTCCGACGGGAAAAAAGATAGATAACAGCACAACTAAGGTTCAAAATTTTGCTTTAAAACAAGAAGCCGCTTCATCTGACATCCAAAGTCTTGAACCAATGAATTACGGAAACATTGGAAGACCTCCAAGCTTATTATACTAATATATCTATGTTTGAATTTTTAAGATCTTATATTATTTATCTGGCTTTATTATCCGGAATTGTTGGTTTATTTTCGCTGCCAAAACTTCCCGGTAATAAAGCTAAATTTTTAGTACTTTTAATCTGGTTTTCAATCATAACCGAAATTGTAGGTTACTATTTTACCCAATGGACAGGTTTACTGAACTATTATGTCTACAATTTCTACATGTTTGCCAGTTTTTCTGCCTATATTTTACTTCTAAGAGCCTTATTAACCAAACAGAATAACAGAATTGCCTCTATCGTCTTTTTGACTTTATTTATCATTACTTATTGTTTAAACCTGCTATATTTTAAGAATGACATGAACCGTTCTTTTACTTACAGCTTCGCAATTGGTGTACTATTAGTATTGATATTATCCTGCTTATATCTGATTGAGATTTTTAATTCTGAAAAAATATTAAACTTTAAAAAGTCAGTCTTTTTCTGGTATGTTTTAGGAATATTGGTTTTTCATGTTCCTTTTACGCCTTTTATGCTGGCAATAAATTGGTTTTTAATCAAACAAGACGAATCTATTTTTAGCCTTGTGCTGTTTATTTTAAACTTTCTGGCACACAGCTGTTTTATAATCGGATTTATATGGAGCGAAAAGAAATACAATTATTAGTCATTTCTCTGGGTATTGTTTTCTTTACCCTCATTGTCGTTTTAGTTATCATTTTCTTCTATTTCCTAAAGAAGAAAAACAACTTTGTAGTAGAGAAAATGGAAGCTGATCTGTATTTCCAGTCCGAATTGGTAAAAACCAGAATTGAGATAAAAGATCAGACCTTATCCGAAATCAGTAAAGAACTGCACGATAATATCGGACAGATTATTTCGGTCGCGATTATGCAACTTAATATTTCAATCAGTAATAAAAATGTAAATATTGAAGAACTTAAAGATTTAAAAGCCGTTTTAGCCAAATCTCTCGACGAATTACGAATCCTTTCCCGAATTATCAATAAAGATAATTTACTGCAGAACAATTTTCTGGAAGCCATTCAGCAGGATTTGGAAAGGATTAAGAAACTAAAAAAAATTAAATACAACCTAAATCAGATTGGAACTGTTCCAGCTATAAACGAAGAACATGAATTAATTATTTACAGAATTTTTCAGGAAGCGCTTCATAATAGTTTAAAACATTCCAGGAGTGATTTATTTGATGTTTTTATTGAAACCACTACTTCTGTCTTTAGACTAAAACTAAAAGACTTTGGGATTGGATATGATCTTAAAAAATCAAATTCCGGTTTAGGTTTGAATAATATGAAACTAAGAGCAAAATTAATTGGCGCCAGGCTAATTCTGAATTCTGATGAAACAGGAACAAGTGTAACTATCGAATATCCCTTAACTCAAGGCCATGAAAACTAACCCAAAAAACAAAATCATAATTGTAGATGACCATCTGCTATTTTCTCAGTCTTTAGAGCTTTTAATCAAAAGCTTTGGGGATTATGAAGTGATACAACGTTTTGAAAACGGAAAAGTATTTATTGATTATCTGCAAGAAAATTATTCAACAGCAATTGATCTTATTCTTCTTGATGTCAACATGCCCGTTCTGGACGGATTAAGCACTATGAAATGGCTGAAAGATAATCGACCAGACCTTAAAGTAATTGCGTTATCTGTTAACGATGACGATGAAATTATTATAAAAATGATTACAAACGGTGCCAAGGGTTATTTACTAAAAGATACTTCGCCTGAAATCTTTAGGGAAGCCATCGAATGCGTGATGGAAAAGGGTTTTTATTTCACCGAATTGGTTTCCGGAATGCTTATTAATAAAGTCAACAGCGACAATAAAAAAATCAGTTTGAAGGAAAAAGAAATTGTCTTTATCAAACACGCCTGCACTGAAATGACTTATAAAGAAATTGCATCAGAAATGTGTTTAAGCCCTAAAACTATTGACGGTTATCGCGAAATACTTTTTGACAAACTGGAAATAAAAACCCGAATCGGACTGGTGCTTTATGCCATTAAGCATAAAATTGTTTTAGTCTGAATCAATAAGTCAATGCGGCAAAGACAGGATATTCTTTTATTTTTTCTCTTCCGTTAAGGAAAGTCAGTTCCATTAAAAAATTACATTGAACAATTTCGCCTCCTAATCTTTCTACCAATTCGCAAACCGCTTTTGCTGTTCCACCTGTTGCGAGAACATCGTCGTGAATCAATACACGATCCCCTTTTTTAATTGCATCCGTATGCATTTCAAGACTATCAGAACCGTATTCTAATTCGTAAGAAGCAGAAATCGTATCATACGGAAGCTTTTTAGGTTTTCTCACAGGAACAAATCCGGCATTTAATTCCTGGGCTAATAACATTCCGAAGAAAAAACCACGAGATTCAGCTCCTACAACTTTATCGATTTTCTTTCCTTCTAAGGAATCAACCAAAATTTTAAGGCAATTTGTTCGTGCTTCGGGGTTAATTAGTAGCGGAGTGATATCTTTAAATAAAATTCCTTCTTTAGGAAAACCCTGAATATCACGTATATACTTTTCAATCATCATTTTTTTTTAATTTTCTGTTATTTTTTCCTTGTTTATCTCACATTTATGTCTATCTTTGCACCCGCAATAAGCAATCAACAAAGCTACAAAAAAATAGCTAATTGATAACAAAAAGGCCTCGTGGCGCAACTGAATAGCGCATCTGATTACGGCTCAGAAGGTTACTGGTTTGAATCCAGTCGAGGTCACTCAGCCAGATGGCGTCAATTGAAGACAATTGGCGCCATTTTTTCATTTACACTAATAAATACGGTGGCTTTGAGTCATTTTTGCTTTTATTTTCTTTCTCTAAAATAATAGAAAAATTGCTTCAGCGTGTATATTTAGATGAAAAATAATACAAATAGTTAATTTATCATTCGATAACTTAACAGGATTCGAACCCCCAGAATATTATAGAAATTGACTCTATATAATCTCCAAATTGCTTTCAATTACTATTTAATGACAAATAATGAAATCTGATTTCAAAACGTATTTAAGTATATTATTGCTATATTTGCTTAAGAGCCTGCCAGCGATGCCATTCCGATTAAAAAAGCTGGCCGAACAGTCAAAACCAATATGTCATTTACTCCAGATGTCCAATATACTCAAAAACCATATAGCCAAATTTGCACAGGTATCAGACAATGACTTTGAGCAAATCAAAAAATTCTTCGACATAAAACAAACGTGTAAAAAAGAGAACCTGCTAAAGGAGGGACAGATCTGCCGTCATCATTATTTTGTTTTGGACGGCCTGCTTAGAAAGTTTTATATTAACGAGAAAGGTACCGAACAAACCACGGAATTTGCCATAGAAACATGGTGGCTTACCGATAACTTTGCCTACGAGAACCAGCTCGCGACAGAATTTTATATTCAGGCAGTAGAGAAATCAACATTGCTTTACATCACTTTGGAGAAGCAGCAGAAGCTGCTGGAAGAGTTTCCGGTAATGGAGCGCTATTTCCGTTTTGTCTACCAGAGGGCTTATGCAGCCGCACAGAAACGCATCAAATTTCTTTTCTCGTTCTCTAAGGAAGAGTTTTATTTCCAGGCAGTCAGAAACCACCCCGAATTCATCCAGCGTGTTCCCCAATACCTCATCGCTTCCTATCTAGGATTCACGCCCGAATACTTGAGCGAAATACGCAAAAGGCTTCTTTCTTAAACCAGTTTAAGTTTTTTCCCTTCCCTATTATTGAATTTTGCATTGAACAATTTTAAAAGAATAATACAATGCAAAAACGACTTAACATTAAGCAGGCCGCTCCGGATGCACTAAAAGCGATGATAGGACTTGAAAGCTACCTTTCAAAAATTTCCATATCCAAGACAGCCAAAGAACTCATAAAGATACGTGCCTCGCAGATCAACGGCTGTGCCTACTGCATCAACATCCACACTCAGGACGCCGTTAAAAACGGCGAGTCAAACCAGCGCATTTTTCTCTTGAGTGCTTGGAGAGAAGCTGGGGACATTTTTACAGAAGAGGAAAAAGTGGTGCTCGCGGTAACTGAAGAGATAACATTAATTCATGAGAACGGATTAACGGATGAAACCTATACAAAGGCCTTACAGTATTTCAGTGAAAGCCAGATAGCAGATATAATAACGGCCGTCATAACAATCAATCTTTGGAACAGGGTTGTTCTCAGTACCCATCTCCGAATAGGAGAAAGTCTTGCATAACTTGCAAAAAACTAATTTAATTACGATGCATCCAAAAGTTTAGAATTATAATTAAATTTAATGATTATAGGCCCGATTTGTTTCGGGCTTATTGCTTTTACAAAAACTCATTTAGAATCACCAATTAGGATAGAAATGCTCCAGTGGAACAACAATCAAATAATTCATACAGCCAAAGAAAGACAATCCTGCCTTAACTTAAACAATCTTTTAAAATCCTGCATAAATTTTGTAAATTTATATATCAGTTTAATGCGATGGATCAATTGAGTTTTTACAATTTTTGCATCAATCCTACTCAGGACATCCGAACCAATTTTTTAACGCCAATGAAAGACAGACATTACATATAGAAAGCCAATCTCTTCAAATCATCCAAAAATGATGTTGTAATTTGTCCTGTCCCCGTCACAAAGCCAAATGGCGCCAATTGAAGACAATTGGCGCCATTTTTTTTCATATATCCTCTAAATATAAGTTTTACTCGTTTTTACTAATTTGTTTTTTAAAACGTCAATGAAGACCTTAAAGGAAAATTTTACCAATAAAGGCGAAAACAATGCTTAAAAAAGAAATGCTAAATGTTAGATTTGAGCAAGCAAATTAAACCAAATTTTCCAATCCAAAAGCAGCTATTTGATCTATAATTGGTAAAGTCTTCAAACCCAGTTCTGTTAATGTATATTCTACTCTTGGAGGGATTTCAGGATAGGCCTTTTTACTGACCAGTTTGTTTTCTACCAGAGAATTCAATTCCTGAATCAGCATTTTTTCACTAATACCTACTACAGCTCTTTTAAGTTCTCCATATCTAATGGTTCTGCTATTAAGCTGATACAAAATCATCATTGTCCATTTTCCTCCCAATAAGCCTAGAGCTTTTTTTACCGGGCAATTTTCGTCACATGCATTAATTATTTTCAGATTTTTTTCCATTGATTTTCAATATTTCTAACTATTTGGTAAGTACCCAACTAAAACGTAAGTACTTGTACAAAAGTAAGTTATTAATTAGTTTTACCAAAAAATTAAAACAATTAAATAAAAAATAAAATGAAAGTATTAGTATTTGGAGCCACAGGCTCACAGCAATTTCATGTAATTGGAGAAGCAAAAAATAAAGGCGCAATTGTTTATGCTGCTACAAGTTCAGAAAAAAACTTTTCAAAACTAGAAGACGCTGGTGCAATCCCTGTATTAGGCGATATGTCTGATGCATTAAAAATGAAAGAAATCACTAAGGAAATTGATGCTGTTGCTTTGCTGATTCCTGTTTCCTTGCCTAATCCGGCAGATGGATTTCAACTTGCCAAAAATGTAATTGATGCAGCTAAGGAAAATGGCGTAAAAATGATAGTTTGGAATACCAGCGGATTTCTGGCACCGCAAAAATTAGGAATTCCTATGGAAGATGTAAAGCTGGATACCAAGGAATATCTTCAAAATTGCGGAGTACCCTATGTTATTATTGAGCCATCTATTTATGCTGAAAATTTATTGGCTCCTTATACAACCGGTTATGTAAAAAGTGAAAGAAAAGTAGCTTACCCAACTCCGGAAGATATGCCTATTGGTTATATTGCATCAAGAGATGTCAGCGCTTTTGTGGCAGAAGCTTTATACAAACCAGAACTATCTGGACAATCCTTTCTTGTGAGCGGTTTGGATAACCTAAAAGGAAATGGTCTTGCCGAAAAATTCTCTCTTGGTTTGGGCGATAAAATTGATTTCTACGCAATGCCTCCGCAAGAATTCGGGGATAAATTAAGTATTCTTGTTGGAGAAGAAAGCGCCAGAGGTGTGCAAGGATATTATGAAATGTTGGCAAGTCTGCCAGTATATCCCACAAAATTCAATCCTAACTTGCAGGAGGTTTTAGAAAAACTGCCTGTAAGAATGACTCCAATAGAAGAATGGGTTAAAATTCATAAACATTTTTTTATTAACTAAATTGTAAAAAAAAAGCAGCAAGAATAGAATCTTTTTGCTGCTTTTTTATGCCTTAAATTCTAAAAGGACTTTGTACTTTAATGATAGAATTTATAAATTATTTTTCCAAAACTTTATTTATTACATATCGAAATCTTAAATACAGTAAGGCAGATGATGTTAACAACCCCAGAGTCAAACCGTACCAGATTCCCTTTACTCCTGCATTGAAATAAATGCCTAAAATGTAGGCCGCAGGAATACCAATAAGCCAATAAGCAACAAAGGTTATCAAAGTAGGAATATTTACATCTCCCATTCCTCTTAGTGTTCCTAGTCCAACAACCTGAGTACCATCAAAGAGTTGAAATAGCGCGGCAATTATCAATAATTGTGCAGCCAGCGCTACAACACTTGTATCATTTGTTATCAAATAAGGTAAATATTGATTAAAGAGTGTGAAAATTACAGCAAAGAACATCATAAAAATGATAACTAGATGATAAGACGCATAAGCAAATTTCTGAAGTCTTTTGTAGTTCTGATTTCCAAAACTATTTCCAACTTTAATAGTTGCCGCCGATGCAATTCCCCCTGCCATCATGTAGGTCATTGCCGCAAGGGTTATTGCTGTTTGATGAGCAGCTTGTTCCGTCGCACCAATATTTCCAGCCATTAGAGCAGCAACTGCAAATACTCCAATTTCAAAAACATACTGCATCGCTACAGGTAATCCTATTTTTACCACTTTTATAATTTTTGAAAAATCAACAAACTTAACAGCGAAATGCTTTATATAAACCCTGAAATTCTATGATCCAAGTACATACCACATCATAACCAACATCATTAAAACCCGATCTATCAATGTTGCAATTCCTACCCCTTGAACACCCATTGGCTCAATCCCAAACATGCCCTTTACCAAAATCACTGCTATAATTACATTGAGCACATTTCCCCATATTGTGATCGACATTGCTTGTTTTGTAAAACCCAGCCCTTCTGCAAATTGTTTAAAGGTTTGAAATACCATTAAAGGCAAAATAGATAAACTCAAAATAAGTAAGTAAGGTTTTGCCGTTGCAACCACCTGAGGATCCTGATCTGCATGCTGTATGGCAAACATAGAACCATAATAAACTATTAAAAAAAGAAATACTGCAGCTGCGACATTTAGCCATAAGCTGTTTGAAAGAAGCTCAGCACATTCCTTAAAATTTGATTTTCCATTTTCTTGCGCAATCAATGGTGTTAATCCGTAGGCCACACCTAATCCTATGACTAAAACGACCATAAAAACAGAATGAACCAGTGAGAAATAAACCAATTTTTAACTCCGGTCAAACAACAATCAATAAGTATGGACTTCATACTTTTTCTCTCCCAAAAAGCTTAGACGAATGTGGAAAATTTTTTGCTATTTAATTATGAAATTTTTACTACAAAATTTAAGGAAGACTTATTTAACCAAATAAATAATCATTTTGTTCAAAAAGATTTCGAAAATCAAATAAATTTATTTTAAAATCCCAGACAGTAATTCATAGAGCCAATGAAAGACAATTCTGCCTTAAGTATAACAATATTTTCAAATACTTGATAATAATTGTAGAATTGTCTCCCAGATTAATACCGCAAACAAATTGAGTTTTTATAATTTTTACAACAATCCCCAACAAGACATCTAAACCAAATTTACATAGCCAATGGAAGACAGATACTACATATAGAAAGCCAATTTCTTCAAATCATCCAAAAATGATGTTGTAATTTGTCCCGTTGAGGTCACAAAGCCAAATGGCGCCAATTGTCTTCAATTGGCGCCATTCTTTTATTTAACCCTTATCAATAAATGAGTTTGACTCGTTTTTGCTTTATTTTCTTCATAAAGAAACAAACTTCAGAAAAACATTATTTATATGAAAAACAAGATAAATTTAAATTTTAGCGTTCGATAACTTAACAGGATTCGAACACCAAGAACAGAGCTGAAATTAAGTTTTACATTTTCAAAATTTGATAATTTCCTGTCTTCCCTTATCAATCTTTTTTAAGAAAAAAAGCCAGCAGTCTAAAAACTAGACTGCCGGCTTTAAAAATTATCTTAATTTCAAAAAAATCTTTTCTCTCTTCTTACATCTTTTCAATACTAGGAGGGATCAATTTATACATCACGGGCGTTACAATCCGTGATAATATTGTAGAACTGATTAAACCGCCAATTAACACAATTGCCAATGGTGCGATCAAAGGATTTGAGTTTAATGCAATCGGAATCAAACCGCAAATTGCAGTAATTGAAGTCAGCACTACAGGCAGAAAACGTGTTTCTCCTGCAATTGAAATAGCTTCATCGATCGAATGTCCTTCCTGCCTTAACTGATTGGTGAAATCTACCAGCAGCAAAGAGTTCTTTACCTGAATTCCCGAGAGACCTATAAAACCGATTATAGCAACCAAAGACATCGGACTTCCATTGAGAAGCAATAATAGCACGCCACCTAAAATCCCCAGCGGAATAATAGATAATACAATAATAATTCCTTTAAAAGTTTTAAACTGCAGCAGTAAAACCGCCACAAACAAAAAGGTACTCAAAATAATTACGGCCAAAAAATTACCGCCCAGCGCATCGCCTTCGGATTCTTTTTCACCTGATAATTTATAGTAATATCCTTTTGGCATTTTCAATTGATCCAGTTTTGGAACAATGTGCGTCAATAAATCATTGGCATAATACCCTTTTGCCGATAAAGCGGTTACTTTTGAAAAGCGTGATTTATTAAAATGGTTAATCGCCGTTGGAGAAGTTTCAAACGAAATTTCAGCAATCTGGTTTAGGGCAATCGGAGTTCCCTGAAGGTTATTTACGTACAAGTTTTTCAAAGCGTCAAGGTTCGAAAATTTATCTCGGGGCAATGTCAGCGTAACATTTCTGGCATCTCCCCTATCATCTATATAATCACCGACTGTTAATCCTGCTACCGAAAGACGGATTACCTTATCTACATCGCTGGTCAATACGCCCAATGTTCTGGCTTTTTCTTTATTGATTTTAACTTTAACATCAGTTTTATACGTATTCAGTTCATTGTTGATATACACGGTTCCTTCCTGATTTCTAAGAATAGTCTCTACCTGTGAAGAAAGCTTGCGTAACACTTCCTGATCTTCACCAAATAATCTTACGACAATATTAGCTTCTAATGGTGTTCCCTGTTCAAAATCTTTTACCTCCACTTTTGCGTAAGGCATCGTTTTAAATTTATTTCGAAGTTCTTCAATCAAAGCTGTTTTCTCTGATGGTTTAGCTTCATCTTCGAGCTGGACAAAAATCTGCGCAAAATCGGGTTTTCTGTCCTGGGGATGCACATTGTAATAAATCTGCGGATTTCCTTTACCAACGTTCGAAGTGTAATACACAATTTCCTTATGATTTTTAAGCTCTGCTTCTACAATTTTGGTCACACGGTCACTTTCTGAAATATTGGCCTGAAGGGGCATTTTTATATTGATAAGAAACATCGGTTTTTCTGAAGTTGGAAATAATTTAAAACCCGTTACTTTAAACAATCCAAAAGCAGTGATGCTTAAAACTATAGAAATAGCAATAGTTGTTCTAGGATATTTTAATGCTTTGGGCATAATATCACGATACGCTCTGGTCAGGAATTTTTGCAGATACTGAAGAAAAATATTTCCTCCCGCATGATCGTGCGTTTTTAAAAATCGGCTTCCTAAAAACGGCACCAATGTTAAAGCTACAATCATCGATGCCAGTACACTGGTAATAACTGCCATTGGAAGACTTCTGATAAATTCTCCCGAAACATCCGGCAGGAAAGCCAGCGGTAAAAATGCAATTATAAGTGTTGCAGTACAGCCTACAACGGCAATTCCGATTTGTTTGGTACCTTTAAGGACTGCATCCATTTTAGAATGTCCTTCCCGCAGCCATCGCTCTATGTTTTCTACTACCACAATACTGTCATCCACCAACAATCCTAAAGCTACCACAAGACCAACAATACTTAACTGATTTAAAGAAAAGCCAAAAGCATTCATTGCAATTAATCCCAATGCGAGGGATAACGGAATGGAAATCATCACAATTCCCGAAGCTCTTAAACCTAATGGAAGTAATGTCACAATTACCAAAACAATTGCCAGCGTAAAATCAAAACCTAAATGTCCCAAACGCTGCGATACCATATTCGCCTGATCGAAGTTTTTTACTAATTTGATGTTTGAGGGTAATTCTTTAGAAAATTCATCTACAATTGGCAGGAATTCTTTCTGCACATCTGTAATGTTTACATTGTCTTTCATTCCGGCTGTCACTAGCACACAACGGTGTCCGTTGATGCGGGTAATATGATCGACGACCTGTGACTTGTAGCCTACTTCGGCTACATCTTTCATATAGATTATTTTACCGTTAGCATTGTAAATTACTGTATTGGATACATCGTCCGCATTTTTAAATTTACCGCTGGTTTTTACATTAAATACTTTACTGCCTAAATCAATGCTTCCTCCTGGAATATCGGCCGCTTCGCTCTGCAGGCTTGCCATGACTACATTTAACGGAATTTTTAATTGGGCCAACTTTTCAAGCTGTAAATCAATACGAATTTCCTGCTCGGGAAATCCAGCATATTTTACATCTTTCAGATTGGTAATTTTCTCAATTTTAGATTTAAGTTTATCCGCTTCATCGCGAAGTTTTTTGTCTGATGCATTTTCTGAAACCAACGCTATCTGAAGGATTTTCACATCAGAAGAAGCAATTTTTTCGGTTTTTATCTGATAAATATCTTTTGGAAGTTCGCTGTTTTTAAGAGCATTCATTTCCGTAGAAATCTCCTGATATTTATTATCAACATCTACTCCGTATTTAAATTTTACCTGAAAAGCTGCAACACCGTCTTCTACTGTGGTTAATATTTTTTCGATGTTTTCGAGTCCGTAAATTTTATTCTCGATTGGTTTTACAACCTGCTCCTCCATATCCTTTGGACTTGTCCCGGGATAGATTACCGTAATTAAATATTGCGGCGGATGTGTTGAAGGATCTTCCGCCCTGGGCATGGTAAACAACGTAAGATACCCTACCACAGCAACCAGCAGAAATATAATCAGTGTAAACTGATAATTTTTAACAGCAAAGTTTGTTATTTTCATAATACTGATTATTTAATGATCTTGATAGTTGATTGTTCGTTGAGATAAGCACTGTTTGAGATCACAATCTGATCTGTTTTCTGAAGACCTTCTTTTATGAATACTTTATTGTTCTCAAATTTATTAATGGTCACCGGCTGTCGTTTTACTTTGTTGTTTTCCACAATAAAAACAAACGCTTTGTTTCCGTCAGCTTCAATAAGCGAATTGTACGGAATGATGATGAAATCTTCTGAGTGCTCTGCCTTTATTTCGGCTTTTCCAAACATCCCCACCGCTGGTTTGCTTTTTTTAAGGCTCAGTTTTAATTCGACCTGAAAAGAACCTAGTGCTGCATCTGCCGCCTGCGATTTTCTAAAAATAAAGGCATCGAATTTTTCATCAGGATAACCGTCAAGCGTCACAGTGGCTTTCTGCCCTACTTTTACCGCGGCCCATTCTTTGTCTGTCAATCCTACTTTTAGCAGATAATTATTGTTTTGGGTGGTTTCATTTATAGCCAGAATTGGCGATCCTGCGCCAACTACTTCTCCTTCGCTGGCTATTTTTTTCGAAACAAAACCATTCGCAGCAGCATAAATTTTAGAATAACGCGCATTAAAAGCAACCGCATCTTTCTGTTTTTTAGCAATGTCAAGGCCCGTTTTGGTATTCTGAAGCTGTTCTAATGTATAAACACTGTCTTTGTACAAATTGCTTGCTCGTTTATAATCACGCTCGTACTTTTTGAGATTCAAATCGGTTTGGTTCAATCCTGCATTAATCTCTGTTTCGTCTAATGATGCCAGAAGCTGGCCTTTCTTAAAAAACTGGCCTTCTTCAACATAAATACGACTGATGACCCCTCCTATTTTAAATCCATAATTGGCCTGATTTTCTGTTGTTACTAAACCTGATGCGCTTATGGTATTGTTAAGAGCAAAAGATTCGACCGGAGCTGTTTTAATCGGGATGACATCCGCGCTTTCAAAGGGCGAATTTTCCTTTTTTTCTTCTTTACAGGCGTAAAAAAGCGTTAAAGCAAGCAATATAATCAACCCTTTTTTGGAGGCTGCGATATGTTTTTTTAGATAATTGTGAATCGTTAATTTCATGTTTTTTATTTTTAGTTAAAAGTAAAAGTGGCGTTGGCTCTTTCTAATTCTGCAAAAGCAATCCAGGAGTTATAAAGCGAAATATTAGTGTTAAGCTGCGCATTCACCCATTGGTTCTGTGCATCAAGCAGTTCTATATATATTGCCTGGCCTTCCTTGTACAATTTGGTAATGTCATCATTGTACTTTTTGGCCGACTGCTTTTGATTTTTATCAGCATTGAACTGCTCTAAGGCCGATTTTAGATTGTTCTGTGAAACCTGAAGCTGAAGCAGCAGCTGCTGTTTTACATTATCAGTTTGCGAGATGATTTTTTTACTGTCTTCTTCAACTTGCTTCAGCTTCCATTTGTTTTTGTTTCCCGAAAAGATATTCCACTCCAGCCCCACTCCGGCAAAATAGTAGCGTGAGTTTTTATCCGCCTGAAAATCAAAATCCTGAATTCCGAAATCGGCAAAGCCGTTTACTTTTGGCAGCCAGTACGATTTGGTCAGTCTGCTTACATTTTCGTTTATTTCTTTTGCCTGAGTGAGCTTTTGCAGCTCTTCTCTATTTTGGGTATTTTCTGAAAGTACTTCTATTGGCAGTGCTTCACTCTGATCAGTTTCTATTGCGGCATCAAGTTTTTGATTCAATAAAAAATTAAAATAGGATCTGGCATTATTACTGGTTTGTCGGGCGGTTTCTAAATTGGCCTGAATGCGGATTACCTCATTATCGCTTCGTAAAACGGCAGTCCGGTTTATTTTTTCATTTTTAAATAAAGCCTGATTTACCCTTTGGTTTTCTTTTACCAAAGCCAGGGCATCTTCATAAATCTTAATACCTTCAACCGATTGCAGGTATTTGTAATAAGCAATTTTAATTTCCTTTACTAACTCTCTTTGATAGATTTCGAGTTCTATTTTTTGAAGCGTCGTCTGCTGGGCTTTTATTCTTTTATTATAAATAATTTCAAAATTCAGCAATGGCATAGTGGTATGAATTTTAGCATCATAAAAATTATCCGGATTTATCAAGACCGACTGATTTTCTAACATCGGAAAAGCGTTAGAATTGGTAATTTGATTTAAAGTATTATACACCGGATTCAGCATATCTCCAATTGGAATATCGATTGTCCTTCCGCCTTCTGCTTTGGTGTAACTTCCATTTAGGGAAACTGTTGGATAAAATAAAGCTCGTGCTTCTTTTAAGGCATACATGCTTTTATTAATATCAAAATTATGCTGCCTGATTACTTCGTTATTTTTTAAGCCGGTCTTTATATAAGTTTCCAGCTTGTTCTGTGCATACCCTAAATATCCTAGACAGAGTATTGCAAAAGTTAGTTTAATTTTCATTTATTGTACATTGCTTATTATTTGAACATTGTTCATTTTTTTGGGCAAAAAAATTTTTAAAGCTTTTCTATCATTTTTAGATATTCATTGTATCCGTCATACAAAATGGTATCCGGATTCGTAAAATTTACATTTTTAATTCTCTGGTGAATTTCCAGACAGCACATACCATGTACCAAACTCCAAACCATAAATGCCAGCGGCTCTACACTATGGCCTTTAAAATAACCTTTGTTAATACATTCTTCAATAGTTTTTTTAACTAATCCAAATGCTGTGCATCCTTCATCCCAATCTTCATTCTCGGAGTCTTTCAGGAATTCTATTGGAGCTTTTAGATTAAACATCAAATCGTACATTTCAGAATTTTCGATGGCAAATTTGATATAGGCAAATCCCATTTTCTTTAATCTTTCCTTCGGATCTTCTATAGTATATAACTCCATAAAATAACTATCTAATTCCTGAAAACCTATTGTATGAAGATCATGGAGAATATCATTTTTATCTTTAAAATAAACATAAACAGTGCCTACACTGTAGTTAATTTCTTCAGCAATGTTTCTTATGGTGGTATGTTCAATTCCTTTTTCAACAAAAAGCTTTTTAGCACCTTTTAATATCAGGGCTTTTAAAGCTTCTTTTTCTTTTGCTTTTCTATCAATTGTACTCATACTTATTTTTATTACTGCAGACAAAGATATAAAATAAAATGAACGCTGTTCATTTTTTATTCAGTTAAATATTTTTATACAAATTAAGATTGCAATCTGGCTGTAATACCTTTATGATTCAATAACTTGTAAGCTAACTTTGGTAAAAATCTATTTAACAGATAAATCGCTTTTGTATCGCCAACACGAATAGTGTACGTATTGTTTTTTAATCCTTTTATCAAAGCATCAATTAGCACATCTGGTGTTATCGATTTACCTTCCATTCCCTCAGACATATTTGTTTTTACCAACGGCGGCAATAATTCAAATATTTTTATTCTGCTTCCAATTATCTGTAAATGATCTCGTAATGCTTCTGTATAAAAACGTACCGCAGCTTTTGATGCTGAATAAGTTGGTACAAGATTAGACGGCGTGTAACTCAATATCGATGATGTATTGATAATAGCTGCTTCTTTTCTGCTTTTAAGCATATCCAGAAAAAGATCATTTAAGAGAATAACTCCTAAGTAGTTAGTATTAATTTCCATGGCAGCTTTTTCAAAATGTTTTGAATTACTGAAACCTAAATTATCCTGACCATTCATAATTCCGGCATTGTTATAAAGTATATCGATACCACCCATTTCATTAATTTGGTTGTACAAAGCAACCGCGGCTTCCTGGCTGGACGCATCACTTTTAATGGTCGTAATGGATGGATACATTTTTTTGGCAAGATCCAATTTTTTCTGATCTCTTCCTGTAATAATTACTTTAGCACCTTCTGTAATGAACTGTTTTGCAGCCTCTAATCCGATTCCGGCAGATCCACCTGTAATCAAAATTATCTTACCTTTTAATTCCATAATTTTTCTATTTAGTTTATTATTTCTATATTTGCTTGCGAAATGCAAGTGCAAATATAAATACATTTACTTGCAAAAAGCAAGTGATTTTAATTTTATTTTATGAAAACTCAAAAAAAGAGATCAGACTGCCCGGTAAGTTTTTCACTTGAAGCCTTTGGTGACAAGTGGTCGCTGTTGATTGTTAGAGATTTAATGCTTAAAAAAAAATGTACCTATGGCGAATTGGCAAAATCCGATGAGAAGATCGCAACTAACATTTTAGCCGCTCGACTGCTCTCGTTAGAAGAAAACGGAATTATTCAGAAAATGGAGCATCCCGACAGTAAAGCCAAAGTATTGTATCAATTGACACAGAAAGGAATGGATTTAATTCCAATAATTGTTGAAATTAATCTTTGGGCAGAAAAGTATACCAACATTCCTGAAGAAAGAAAGGAATTGCTGGCACAAATGAATGCTGATAAGGAAGGATTTATTAAAAATGCTTTAAAAGAACTTGAATTAAATCTATAGTATAGATTACATAGCTACTACTTTTTTTGCCACGATAAATTTGGACTGGAATGTGCATGACAAAACACGCCCCCGCAGGTGCAGAACTGCCTCCAATTTTGTCACACAAGCTAAGGCGGTTTTAATAAAAGAGGTTAGCGATTTGTTCAAACCAAATTACCAAAGCCACTGGAAGACAAACAACTACATATAATAAGCCAATTTCTTCAAATCATCCAAAAAAAATGTTGAAATTTGTCCCGTCGGGGTCACAAACAAGCCAAATGTCACCAATTGAAGACAATTGGTGCCATTTTTTTATAACCTTACTTATTTTTATTAGTCAAAAGTGCCGGGCTCCTCAGCAGCCCTAGCCCCGATAGCAGTTAAAATCCTTTTGCGCCGGGGTTCGGCGTAAAAGATTGGAACGGATAGCGAGAAGAGCTCCTAAAAAAACACTGTCAATCACAGTATATTTTATCATGCTAATAGCAATTCATATTATCTTAGACAGGCCGCTTGCAATCAATTCATCACTGGCATATTTTTTCTTAGGATGTTTTAAAAAACCTATTCTAAGAAAAAAAAATTACGGACCTGCAGGTCAAAAGAAAAAATAATCTTTCGCTTCTATTTCAGCCTGAAAATCAGCCGCTGAATAATCATAAGCCAGATTGCAGTCAGCATCATCGTTGAAGTAATTACAGCCAATGTTATTTGATACGTATAATTTTCTACTAATTTTAAAGAAGCTGCCATGGTCATTAAAATAAAACTGAATTCCCCTATCTGCGATAAGAGTGCCCCTGCATATAAACTGTCTCGCCAGGAGTTCTTAGTCAGTTTAAAAAGAATGGTATTAATCAGGCTGTTTATAAAGAGTACTGAAAATGAAATCAATATAATTGTACCTGTATTTTGAATAAAAAAATTAATATCTAACTGCAGTCCTACAGCTAAGAAAAAGAAAGCCATAAAAAATACCCTAAAAGGAATAAGGGAACTACCCAGCCAGCGGGTTGCCTTATCATGCCCGATTAATATTCCTGAAGCAAAAGCACCAAAGGCAGTAGACAAGCCAAACCATCCGCTGATCCAAGCCATTGTGAAACAGATACTAAAGCCGATAAAAACCTGCAGTTCATGGTCAACAGTAATCTCTTTGCGCATCGGAATTTTAAAAAGTTTTTTAGTCAGAGCCCCTTTCAAAAAAAGAATCATCAATACGCCTCCTGCGCATACTTTTATCAATTGAACTGCTGATACAGCGGTACCTGACATAAAATTCAAAGCCAGCATCATAGGTATAACCAATATATCCTGCATTAATAATACACCGCAGGTAATCATGCCGAGCTGACTTTTAATTTGGCCTGTTCTGGCCAGATACTGAAATACAATGGCCGAACTGCTGATGCTGATTGTAAAGGCAGTCAGTACAATTATTGTCATTTCCCATCCTGCATATGATCCAACAAAATACATGCAGATAAAACTAAGCACAATCTGAACAACTGAAATCAACAGCGGCTTGTAAAAATTACGCGTGAGATATTGAAGGTCAATCTCGCTTCCTATGGAAAACATCATAATAATGATCCCTATCTCACCAAGCTCTGATATCACATCAGGTTTGTGGATAATATTAAATACCTGAGGACCTAAAAGCACACCGGCCGCTATGTAGGCGATAAAATAAGGCTGCTTTAACCGCCGAAGCAATAAAATCAACAATAAAACAATAAGGGAAAGCACAGCAATCCCCGAGAATAATTGTGAGAGCATATTTTAAATTATTATCAAGAAAGCTGCCTTTATGGGGCAGCTTTCAATAAAAAATTCATAAAAGTTTTTAAGAAATCTCTATCATCCTTGGAGACTTTTGTCTGGCCTGTTCCAGTTTTGGAATAGACAGCAGTAAAATTCCATTTTCGTATCGGGCACGAATTCTATCTTCGTCCACTACATTTTTGGGAAGCACAAAACTTCTCTGGAAAGATTGGTAGCTGAACTCTCTGCGGGTGTAATTTTCTTGCTCTTTATTAACGTGTTCCTGCTTAAAGGAAGAAATAAGCAGCTGTCCATTATCAAGGGTAACCTTAAAGTCATCCCTGCTCATGCCGGGAGCTGCAACCTCTACTTCATAATTCTCGTCAGTTTCCTTAATATTCACTGATGGCAGTGTGGTGCTTGTGGTTGAAAAATTGTTGTTTTCCCAATTGAAAAGATCGCGGCCAAAAACATCATCAAAAAACAAGCGTTGGAAAGCCGGCACATGGCTTCCGTTTCTTTTAATAAGATTCATAACAGTAATTTTTAAAATTGTTATACAATAAATTTTTGAACTTGCACAAAGGTGTGCACAAGGAAAAAAAACAAAAAATATGCCAGGGATTAATTCTGACATTTTTTCATAGTAGAAAAATGAAAAAATGTCATTTTAATCTACGATGAAGACCTTTTTTCGCACTGCTTATTTTCAGTATTGAGAGAATCTGCCGTCCTTACTTTTTACGATCCAAATTTAGAAGTTTCAGGAAAAAATGTCACTTCACCTGTAGAAATGTCGTGTGATCCTCCAACAATTCCAATTTCTCCATTTTCAATCATTTCTTTCAATATCGGACTGCGCTGCATTATCGATGAAACGGTACGCTTAACAATCTCTTCAAATCTACTCGTGGTTTCTAATTCAATAAAGAGGTTCTAATACGCAGCTTTCCTTAGCCCCGATAAAAGTGAAATCCTTTGCGGCGGAACTTGACGCAAAGATTGCTTCGACAGTTCGCTTGCGCTCGGGTGGAACGTATAGCGCGGAAAAGCTCCTAAAAAGACAATTAAATAGAATAAAGGGCATAATTGTAGAAAAAAAGCCAACTTCGGGTATGAATTCCTTATTAGTCCCGCTGCGATATATTCTTTTCAGAAACAAAAAATAAACTTATAACGGGTCTCAATAAAGCTTTGGCCCAGTGCAGAAGAAAGACTTTCTTTAGCAGCAGCACAAAGCCGGCAAAAGAATTTGGCTTCTGGACATAAAGGTCCGCCCCCTTTTCAAAGGTATCTTCAATATCCGAAGGATGGTTCCAGGTGGAGAGCATGACCGCAGGAATGTCGCGAAGCTCTTTATCGCCCTTTATTTCTTTCAGCGCCTGTTTGCCCCCTTTAACAGGCATATTGACATCTATAAAAATAATATCGGGATCGGGCTGGGATTTATCCCTGAGTGTATTCACGAGCTGCTGCCCGTTTTCAACCGCAGTTACCTCAGAGGGAATATCAGCTTCATCAAGGGCATCAATGAATAATTCCTGATCGTCCTTATCATCCTCGGCCAGTATAATTTTTACCGGCTCCTTTTCATTTAAGTTTTCACCAGAGGGGGTTTCAGAGCTTGTCATCTTTAGGCAGTTTTACAATTCTCAAAAGTACGGAAAATACATAAATGAAATGATAACCTGCAAAATTTAAAACATCGAGTTTAAGGGATTCTGTCTGAAATGATCTTTGGTCATCTATAGATGCTGGCAGTTTTTACTACTGATATTGAAACTGAAAATGACAGGCAGGCAAAAAATACTAGATACGTTAATATATTTGGATGATAAGGAATATATTTTTTAAACTCATTACTCATTACTGACAGAAGTTACATTACTATAAAAAAGGGCCTTATTAAATTACAGAATAAAGTTCTTTTGCAATTAACTGAATTAGCATTTAACCGTTTTTTAGCGCCCTAGTTAATCACTGAATTACGTTTAAGGAACAAAGGATTATACCAAATTCCGGGCAGTTAAGAATAAATCCATATCATTGGTTCAAATCGTACCAATAATTATAGGTAGTGTTAAATACTAAAGACAAATAGTGAAACCTCCTTTAAAAATGGTTTACTATATCATCATCTCTTGAATTTTCATCTCTTATAACTTGATTACTAGTTGTTGCTCGACTGAGGCAAAATATGGTTGGTTCCTCCAGCACTTGTATATTGGGTTGATTTTGCTTTTCTCATTGTCTGTAAACATCATTAAACTGATATAGCATCAGCTTGAATAGTAATGCTATAAATGTAGTACTATTAAAAACATTACTGGAAATAAACCCCTGGTTTGATTGGCTTTAGAATTATTATTTTAAGTTTAATATGACTCGCCGATTTTTAATTCGGACGTTTAAACAATGTATATTGAGACGTTTAAACAAAGTCATGTGTTCGTGTATCCTCTAATTTTGTCCTGTTAAATAACTTAAATTAAAAAAATGGAACAGAATAATTATCAGGGAAAATTGCAGAAAGCTACAGGTTCCGGATTTGATGCCAAATCCACCTCAAACAAGGTTATAAAAGGAATTGATCTTAAGGGAAAAATTGCCATTGTTACGGGCGGAAATACAGGTATTGGTCTGGAAACGGTGAAAACACTTGCCAGAGCCGGCGCAACAGTGATCGTACCTGCCAGAGATGTCGAAAAAGCCAAAAGAAATCTGGAAGGAATTGCAAATGTGCAAATAGAAAAAATGGATTTAATGAATCCCGATTCTATAGATGCTTTTGCTGAAAAGTTTTTGCTTTCAGGACAACCGCTTCATCTGCTCATTAACAATGCAGGAATTATGTGGGTGCCGCTCCGCAGGGATAAGCGAGGATATGAATCGCAGCTGGCAACCAATTATCTGGCGCTGTTTCAGATCACAGCAAGATTATGGCCTGCATTAAAAAAAGCAGATGGCGCAAGGGTGGTTAATGTTTCTTCAGGAGGACACCAATTTTCAGATTTTGATTTTGAAGATCCTAATTTTCTAAATCGGGAGTATGAAACTTTACAGGGATATGGACAGTCAAAAACAGCAGTTAATCTTTTTTCGGTTGAATTAGATACACTTGCAAAAGCCTATAATGTGCGCAGTTATTCTTTATGTCCGGGCGCTGTTGGAGAAACAGAATTAGCAAGGGAAGCACCAGTTGATTTGTTTCAAAAACTGGGTTACAGTGATGCTGAAGGAAATATACTGCCGGAAGTTGCAGCGTCATTAAAAACAATTCCGCAAGGTGCATCTACAACCCTTTGGGCAGCCACGAGCAAATTGCTGAATGATATTGGCGGGGTTTATTGTGAAAATACAGATATAGCAGCATTGAGTTCAAATGATGCAATTATTGGCGGTATTAAATCGTATTCATTAGATCAAAAAAATGCAAAACGTTTGTGGAAATTAAGCGAGGAGATGACTGGAATAAAATTCGATCTTCATTAATATTTGTATCTTTATACCACACAAGCAATTATGGATTATCAGGTAAATTACATAAACCCAGAGATTAAACTTTCTAGTTATACCGGCAAGCTGTTTAAAACGGAAGCCGCGTTTAATGATCATTTGCTTGTGTGGTTAATTTCGGGGGAAACGAAAATTATTCAGGCAGATGAAACTTTTGTATTTGGTGCTGGAAATACTTTTTTAATTCCCCGAAATCAATTGGCTGCCATCATTAATATTCCAAAAGATGGTTTGCCGCACAAAGCAGTTGCCATGCATTTATCGGCAAAAAGACTTCGGGAATTTTATGATCACGAAAATGCAAAGCTAAAAAAAACGGCGACACCAAAAATTTTCAGTTTCCATAAACATCCTTTATTGGAAAGCTGCTTGGCTTCGCTGATTCCTTATTTTGAAATGCAGGAAAATTTTCCCGAAAATATCGCTTCCTTAAAAATTACTGAGGCAATTTCGATACTTAGAACTATTGACCCGCATATAGATGCTGTACTGGCAAACTTTGATGAACCTTACAAGATTGATTTAATTGCTTTTATGGAGAAGAACTTTATGTTTAATATGCCATTGGAAAAGTTTGGCTATTTAACAGGCCGGAGTCTGACCACTTTTAAGCGTGATTTTCATAAGGCTTTCAACATTACACCGCAACGCTGGCTAACCAAAAAAAGATTAGAACTAGCCCATTATCAGCTTAGTGAAAAAAACAAAAAACCTGTTGACATTTATTATGAAACAGGTTTTGAAAATTTATCGCATTTTTCATTTGCATTCAAAAAACAGTTTGGTTATTCGCCAACTGAATTGCAAAGAATGAATAAAAATTTTTAAAGGATTGTTTGGTTAATGGCCTCTCTAAAAACGAGTGCTGTTTCTTTCAAATTTGCTGTAATAAGCTATGCAAGTTTATCTACTTTAAATAAATTATTACGTAATTCATCAATCCCCACCGGGTCATCCAAATCAAATTCATAAATCCAATGAAATACAGATAATTACATATTAATAAGCCATTTTCTTCAAATCATCCAAAAACAATGTTGAAATTTGTCCATTCGAGGTCATAAAAGCCGAATGGCACCAATTGTCTTCAAATGGTGCCATTTTTGTTTTACAACTGATAAGGTTTTTTACTCAAAGTATCTTCTAATTAAGGCTTTTTTTCGATGACAAATGCTTTGAGCTCTGCTATCTTCCCATATTCGAACCGCCAGATATCACAATAATCAAAATGTTCATATTTTCCGGCCTTATTTTTTAATCGGATTTCCCCCGTCACCATAACAAAATTGTCTTCTTCGATTGCCTTTTCCACACTGAACACCGGTGGCTCCAAGTAGAATTCTTTCATATAAGCACGCACTTCTTCTTTTCCATTAAGAATACGCTCACCAATGAAAACCCATTTGGTATTTGCGGTACAGTAAGCTAAAAAACTTTCGTAATCGCCATTTTTCACAAATTCATTGGCTTTGTGTAAGATTGTTGTATTTGTCATTTTTGTCTGTTTTTTTAAATGATTATTTTTTGTTTGGGCACTAACATTGGATTTGACAATAAATAGTGTGATAATGATTAATGATTTTTTCATTTTAAATTGTAGTAAAACGTTAAGGAACATTAGATATTCTCTTCAATAGTTTGAATTCCAAATTCTGCCAGACGTCTTATAATATTATCCGATGAAACTATGGTTTCAGGAAGGTATAGACCTCCTGTTTTATGCGCAGTCTGTCCATTCAGGCCAAGAACCCTCTCTGCGATCATATAGACGCCTACCGCAGTTAGATGAGAATTCCCTTTAGGACCGGAAACAATGGTTCTGATTTTCTTCGGTTCTCCGGATGATGAGATCCCTTCTATCTCAATATACAAATCGTGTGATGCTGTCAAACCATTACTGCTGCCTATTGATTCCCCAATAATGAAATCAAACCGAATATTGCGGGCACTCGTAAAAGCTGCGATACTCGGAACGTCAAGGGTACTCATTGGATGGCCAATAGCCGATGATCCACCATACAGGTTAATCGGTCTTGCATTATTTTTTGAATCCACATACTGCCAATTTCCATCCTGACGGATCAGTGCCTTACCTACAAAACCACTAACTTCTTCTGCAACCAATGGTCCTACCGGATCTTTTTCATCGTATAGTCCGGCAGTTGTGATATGCGAGATACTGCTGAACCCAGAAGCCAACTGCTTTACAACTAATGTCAAGAGTCCGGCCTGCCAATGCCCTGCGAAAACTATAGGAGCAGAAATTGTTTTATGAAGGCTGAGAAATACTGTAGTAGAAATCTGATCAGCCAATTCGCTTACCGTAATACAGGCAATACCATTTAAAATAGCCGTTTCTCTTAAAATATTGCTATGGTCATCCAAAGCTGATATTATAAGGTCAATTTCTCGAAATTTAGCTAAATTGAAACCTTCTTCCAAATCGATATAGGCTGTTTCAGCGTGGGTTAATTCTTTAGCTAGTAGTTCTCCTTTTTGGGGATTTCTCCCTGCAAGAATAAGTTTGACAGTCTCGTCAGCGTCTCTTATCAAACGTGCGATGTTGGTTCCTACCTGCCCGTAACCGCCAACAATCAGAATTCTTTTTTCTTGTAATTCCATATCATAACATTTTATAAATTAAATTTAGGTCGATTGACCTAATGCAAATATAGGTCAAGTGACCTATGTAAAAAAATGTTTTTAATATTTTTTATTTAATTTTACAGCATGGACAAAAAAGAAGAGCGATTAAATCAGATCTTATCGACAACAATAGAGCTGCTAATAAAGGAAGGTGCAGAAAATCTCTCTATGAGAAAAATAGCGAAAAATGCGAATTTGTCTTTAAGTAATCTGCAATACTATTATAAAGATAAAGATCTTCTCTTGATTGCCACAGTGGACTTTTACTTTGAAAGCTGCAAGAAAGAACTGACTCAGGCTATCAAACTTTTGGCAGCTGACAGCACACCTGATAAAAAGGTTTTTCTAGAAAAGGTTTTGAGTATGTTATTAATTGATGGAATATCCAGTCATCAAACCTTAATGTTTCAGGAAATATGGACTTTAGCATCAAGGAACAAGGAATTACAAAACGCTGTGGAAACCTACTATAAAACCTATTGCTTATGGATGATCGATTTGGTCTCTGCATTTTGCAGTAAGCCTGAAGAAATAGTAAGTTTTCTTATTCCTTTTGTAGAAGGATACACCATTGTTAATAATGTCATTCCTCTGACTAAGGAAAAAGTAATCGAGATGATGGTAAAACTGATCACAATTTTGGAAAAGTAAATTGTAAAGATTATTTATAATTCTATTATCAATTAATTATAGAGAATTTTTTAATAGACATTGCTTTTTATTTCGGTTCCTATTATTTTTTTTACACGAAATTTAATAAACTGCCTCCTTTACACTTTGGTCTATCAATGAATTACTTTGCTTATCGAAGACGTGAAAGCATTATTTGATTTGGTGATTGATAAATCTTACCATATCCCTGAGCAGGAAGTCCGAATATGGCACATCGCTAAAACTTTGACAGATAACATTGCCGATTAGGGACTTCTACATCGTAAAAGAATTTTAGAAGACTTTAAAATAAATCGTTTCTAGTTTATTGGATGGCTATCAAAGTTTTTGCTAGTTGCGCTAATAAGCTTTCTCATTCAACGTTCCCGCTTGGGTCACAAAAGCCAAATGGCGCCAATTGAAGACAATTGGCGCCATTTTTTATTTAGACCTATTAACAAGGTAATTTTGAATCATTTTTTCTTTTATTTTGTTTTTTATTTTCCGATTCTTCAAGACTGCTTTGTTTTTTTTCAATTTAAATAAAGAATTTTAAAAACACTTAAAAATAAAAGGATTAATTAAACTTAGTTCTGAACTTTAAAGGTGTTTCATTTGTTTTGTTTTTGAACAATTTACTAAAGCTCTGAAGGTGTTCGAATCCCAGCTCATACGCAATTTCACTAATTGACAAACTGGTAGTAGAAAGTTTTTCTTTCGCTTTTTCTATGAGTTTATTGTGAATATGCTGCTGTGTATTCTGACCAGTATGAAGCTTCAGTAAATTGCTTAAATAGTCTGAAGAAACATTCATATTATCAGCAACGGTCTGGACAGAAAGAAGACTTCTTTCGTCACGGTTTTTATCATCAAAATAATTATTCAAAAATTCTTCAACTTTTGATAGTATTTGATGACTGCTGATTTTTCTTGTAAGAAATTGACGATTGTAATATCTGTCGCAATATTTGAGCAATAATTCTATCTGCGCAATTATTAAATCCTGCGTAAATCTATCAATGTTGATGTGGTATTCTTCTCTTATATTTTCAAAAATATTTACAATGATATTTTCCTCTTTTTCAGAAAGAAATAGTGCTTCATTAATTGAATAATCAAAAAACGTGTAGCTCTTAACATTTTTTGCTAATGGTGAATTCCATAAAAAGTCTGGGTGAATTTGCAATAAATAGCCCGTGCCTTTATGTAATGAATCAGGATCTTGCTCGAGTCGCAAAACCTGCCCCGGTGCTATAAATGACATTATACCTTCGTCAAAATCGTAAACCTGCTGGCCATAATAGAGTTTGGCTCCAATATCACGTTTTAAAGCAATAGAATAAAAATCCATCACAATTTTTGTCGTTTTTTCATCACTAGGGAATTTTACCTGTGCATAATCGACCAGACTTATTAAAGGATGTTCCGGCTTAGGAAGCCCTCTAAAGCGATGATACTCTGTGATGCTTTTTATTCTAATTACTTCCATAGATACAAATTTACAGTTTTTTGACACTCTCAATTCTCATGAATTTCTTTTAAAAGTATATTTAAAAAATTATTGTACAAATATGCTATTCGATTTTTTATTGTTTGCTCTGCATTAAAAGACCAAACCAGTCTTCTAAATGCCAGGTATGGGTAAGTTTGCCATTTTTCAAATGATGAAATTCATGCAGCGCTATTGTTACTTTCTTATTGGTTGGAGCAATTCCCATAATTTCATTTATATGCGTAAATTGCATTGAAGCTCTTACAGCTGCACGCTCATGGCTGCCAAATATCTCATGAATTACAATTTCTATATCAGGAAACAATTCAAACAAAAATTTCATAATTGCCTGCAGTCCTTTAGGATTATCTTCCTGCTGCGGTGCCAGCGGAATATCTTTCCAGTCGGGCATGCAGATTTCGTCTAATACTTCTGGTTTTTTAAGTTTCCATGCTGCATAAAACCTTTCAATAGTATCTATTTCCTGTTTCGAAAGAGCTTTGACTACTCCTTTATCTTCTTTTTCCATTTTATATTCTTCTAATTGTATATAACATTCAGCTTATCAACTATGATCTAACTATTTTTAAGTCTAATTATAGATTTGAACCTCCTGAAATTTCTATTCGCTGCGCATTAATCCAGCCGCCGGCATCACTGCATAAAAATGCCACCACTCCCCCAATATCCTCGGGCAGTCCAACTCTTCCAAGAGCAGTCTGCGAAGCCAGGTATTGGTTCATTTCTGCATTGTCACGTACCGCACCGCCCATAATATCTGTTTCGACAGCACCTGGAGCAATAACATTTACTCTTATATTTCTTGCACCAAGTTCTTTTGCCTGATATTTTGTCAATGTCTCCATTGCTCCTTTTAGTGCTGCATAAGCTGCAAATCCCGGCGTGACAAAACGAGTTAATCCTGAAGAAACATTTACAATTCCTCCGTAAGATCTTAATAATGGCAATAATTTTTGAGTAAGGAAAAATGGACCTTTAAGATGTACATTTTCCATTTCTGTAAATTGAGTTTCAGTGATAGCATCAAAATTTGCATAGTGAATAAAACCTGCATTATTGATCAGATAATCAATACCATCTGAGTTGAAATAATTAGTTAATTGGTCTTTAAGATTTTTTTCAAACAAATTAAAACTGGAAAAATCTGAGACGTCTAATTTTATAGCGACAGCCTTTTGTCCGATATCATGAATCTGTTTTACAACATTTTCTGCTGCTTCTTTTTGACTGTTATAGGTTAAAACTATATCCAATCCGTATTTAGCAAGATTTATAGCCATATCTTTTCCAAGACCGCGGCTCCCTCCTGTTACTACTGCAATTTTACTTTGCGATGACATAATGATTATTTTAGTGTTATTATGCTGCAAATTTCACCAGATACAGGAAAGATAATTTAGCCAAAACCATAATTTAAGTAGCCAAAAGTGGTAAAATGGAATGGTCAGCAGCTTTAGTGATTAAAAACGACATTCAAAATAATAATGTTGAGCTTATCCCTTTCATAATGCTGCTAAAAAAATACCTTAGCAAATGGAGTTGTCTTCAAAAGTGACACAAAAAGCTAAGGTGATTGCTGCTTAAACTAGTTTTAAATCAAAATAGATTTTTAAAGCAATCCCCAACAGGACATCTAAACCATATTTTCATAGCCAATGAAAGGCAGAGGCTAGATACCTCCTGCACCAGCTACCACTATTAAAGATTTATCGCTCATAATTGTATAATTTAATTTTTTGTGAAATTACGATGTAAATGGTTTACAAATGATACCGATTACCTAAAGGATGCCAGATACACAATAGCTATTTACTTAAAAGACAACTCAAAAAGTTGTATTTTTTTTATTATTTATTTAACAAAACGGATTGTAAACGAGTTTTATCAAACTTAATTACACTATTGTAAATATGTATACAATTGTTACTTTTACATACTAATTCTATAGGATATAAGAAGTATGATAATTAAAACACTTGCAAATAAAAAAATCTTATTACTTTTTATTATTTTATCTGTATTTCAATTATGTGCACAGCAAAAAGATAGTTTATCCAAGCAGTTCCTAATGAATATTGAAATAAGACCTAGAGGGGAATTTACTTCAAATTATATCCTTCCTCCTAACGATTCAATAGATCCTTACTTTTATATCACCCAGAGAAACAGAATTTCTATGAAGTATGCTAGAGAAAAATGGCTTATGAAATCCGATTTACAGGAAATTCATCTTTGGGATAAAAACAACAAAGCTTCTAAAGTTGGAAGCATTAATTTTTATCAATTGTATTTTGAGACTAAGTTTAAATCAATAAATATACGTTTGGGAAGACAAAGTGTTTTATTAGATAATGGCAGATTATTCTCTGATGCTCCCTGGGCACAACAAGGAAGAGCTCATGAAGGAATAAGGCTAATGAAATCTTCAAAATATTTCTCTAATGATTTTTTCTTTCTATTTACCAGAAATTACAATTCTGAATTTGAGCCGACCTACTCGCCCGTTGCATCGAATAAATATAAATATCTGTTGGTAAATAATCTCAGCTTCAATAACAATAATGGATTTTTATTTAATTCATTGAATGCTATTGATTTTTTAGAAACTACAAATTCAGGGAAATTGTACACTCGTGCAACAGCAGGCGGAAGAATAGAATTTAAAACGAAAGAATGGTATTATACTTTAAATTCATATTTGCAGTTTGGACGTAATTCAAAAGGTCAAAAATTATTTGCTTACTATTTTCAACCTGAAGTTAAATTGTCCTTATTAAAATCTACTTGGCGATTAGGCGCTGAAATAATAAGTGGCAGCAGACCTAATATATCAGATGGCAGTTCCGGCGATTTTGATGTTTTATACGGTGTAACATGGAAGTTCAATGGAAATATGAATGTCTTTACCCGTTTTCCAACTGATGTTGACGGAAAAGGTTTAATAAATCCTTATCTATTCACCGTAATTCCCTTAAATAATAAAATATCACTTCGTTCTGATTTTCACCTTTTTTATACTCAATATCCTGTTCTAAATAATTTTGGCCAGAAAACGACAAAATTTCTTGGATATGAAACTGATCTTTCTTTGAAATACTTGCCAGTCAAAGAATTGGAAATTAATTATGCCTTTTCTTTTTATAAATCAACAGA
The DNA here is from genome assembly GCF_042686225.1 of Flavobacterium notoginsengisoli. Lineage (NCBI taxonomy): Bacteria > Pseudomonadati > Bacteroidota > Flavobacteriia > Flavobacteriales > Flavobacteriaceae > Flavobacterium > Flavobacterium notoginsengisoli. The sequence goes on along the minus strand of NZ_JBHUOT010000003.1, from coordinate 462,673 downwards.
CGCCATGGAATATCTGCCAAAAATTCAAGATGAAAATAAACTTGCTTTTTGGAGTTACTTGATGATTTCATATTCTTTTAACGCTGTCAATTTAAAGCATTATAAAAATTAAATAGAACTGGAGTTCCCTCCAAAAGTGCTACAGAAATCTAAGGCAGTTTTGTAAAAAAGAAGCTCACACAAAAAAAACTATTAAATTGAATAATTCTGCTTTAATCAAAAATTACGGTTGAATCTCCTTTTCCCATTATAACTTTACTTGTCAGACCGATAAATATTCCATGTCCAACAATTCCATTAATATCATTTAACTTTTTAGATAAAGAAACAGGATTGGAAATGAGGCCAAAATCAGCATCTATAATATGGTTGTCTTGATCTGTTTTAAATGATTTATCTCCTGTCATTCTAATTTTTCCAATACCATTTAATATTTTAATTTGACTTAAAATATAATTTGAAGCAAATGGAATTACTTCAATTGGGACTTTGAATTTCCCTATTTGTTTGACTTCTTTTGATGAATCCGCAATTATAATTTCTTGTTTTGTTAATGAGGCTACAATTTTTTCTCTAAGCAATGCACCCCCACCGCCTTTGATTAAAATTAAGTCAGAGGTAAATTCATCTGCTCCATCAATTGTGATATCTATTGAATTTATCAAATTAATATCAATCAAAGGAATATTTAAAGCCTCAGCAAGTTCTTTAGTTTTATTAGAAGTTGGTACCGCTTTTATTTTTAGGCCATTGCTGACAAGTTTTGCAATTTCTCTTATTGCATAAACAGAGCTTGAACCTGTACCTAATCCCACAATCATATTATCTCTTAGTAATTTAACCGCTTCTTTTGCCGCTAGCTCTTTTTCTTGTTCTAAATTCATGGTTTATTAAATTTGTTAATCTTCAATTAAAAGTAGTAGTAAATTCTATTACAAATTTATTTTTTTAATAAATGCTGTTCTTATCCAATACACTAATATTAATTTATGCTTTTTATTTGTCATTAAAAAACACTGTAGTTTTTTAAGCTAAAAACTACTTAAAAGGACACCTTCTCCATTTCAACGATTCATTTTGCCTGTTTACCTAAAATCATACCTTTTAAAGAAGTTTTCTAAAGACCTTTACATAAGAAAACAAAGCATTACTGCTTATAACTTAAAAACTTGAAATTATGAAAGCAACCATTGGCCTTACAGAAAAAAATACTGATGCTGTTTCTAATGAATTAGCAAAACTGCTCGCAGACGAATTTGTACTTTATACTAAAACCAGAAATGCACACTGGAATGTTACAGGCGATAATTTTCATGCCAATCACATTTTCTTCGAAAATCAATACAAACAGTTGGATGAAATCATTGACAGCGTTGCAGAACGTATGCGTAAAATTGGCCACTATGCACCTGCAACCTTAAAATCATATCTTGAACTTACGCATCTTACAGAATATAGCGAAAGAACAAACGATGGTTTAGGTTTTATGAAAGATCTATTAAAAGACCATGAAAGTATTATTGAATTTATCCGTGGCAACATCACTCCTTTTGCTGATGATTACAAAGATTACGGATCAAGCGATTTTATTACCGGCTTAATAGAAATTCATGAAGAAATGGCATGGATGATACGCTCTTACTTTAGATAAAATAACAAGGAATAAGTATATTTGTCTAAACCAAAAACCAAATACCATGAAAGCGTTAATTGTTGATGACAATGATATTGCAAGAACTACTTTATCTCATTTGGCAAAACAAATTCCGAATCTTACTGTTGTAAATGAATATTCTAACGCCATTGAAGCGTATCATCATTTACAGGAAAATCAGGTAGATTTAATTTTTTTGGATATTGAAATGCCTGAGATGACAGGAATTGAGCTGACAAAAAATATCGCAGGGAAAGATATCATCATCATTTTTACCTCTTCTAAAAAAGAATATGCGCTGGAGGCATTTGAATTGAATATCGCAGATTATATTCTAAAACCAGTTACTCCTGCCCGATTTTTACAGGCAGTGAGTAAAGCACAGTCTATCATTGAGAGCAGAAAAGAGAATATACAATTTGGTAAAGAAGAATTTTTATTCGTTAGAGATTCTAATATTACCAGACGACTAAAACTAGATGATATTTTTTATGCTGAAGCAATGGGAGATTATGTAAAGTTTTACACCAAAGAAAAAATGTTTGCCATTCACGGCAAAATGAAAACTGCCGAAGAACGTCTGCCAAAAGATGATTTCATTAGAGTACATCGTTCTTATATTGTTTCTATTGGTAAAATTGACACTTTACAAGACGGAGGTATTATGATTAACAAAAAATTTATTCCTGTTGCAGATGCTTACAGAAAAGCACTTAACACTAGGATGAATGTTTTCTAAATGTCATTTTATTTTTTCTGCTGCGTAAACTAGAATGCTATCTTATTGAATTAAGATCATACAATTTCATTTACACTTATTTATATGATAAATACGTCTACCGTAATGGGTAACAAACGCTTTAGTTATTTTATAATTAGCAGTTTTATTTTATGCAGTATATTATTGATTGCTGTACAAATTAATTCGGCTCAAAATACTAAAGAACTCATACGAAATAATAATACCCTTTTAAACGAATTGCGTTCCAGCAATCATTTAAGAGAAATTGACCGCGATATTTTGGGTGTCGAAAGCAGAATTCGAGCTTCGATCGCTACTAATGACACTACACATTTAGAAGGAATCGATCAAAAGATCAGGCAGATTAGAAATTTTCTCGATTCCCTTTCTGTGGATAATGCCGATCCTGAAGAGGAAAAGTTAATACAAAGACTCGGAGTTTTGGCTCAGGATAAAATGGTCACAAAAGGAAAACTCCTGCATCGTTTTGATTCTTTAGGAAATATGGATGATGATAGCTCAATTGCTAATCCTAGAGCCAGAATAATTTCTAATGAGATTACCGATATTACAGCAAAGATTTACCATAAGCGTCAATTGCGCATGGTAGAGTTGCGAAATCTAAGTGTGGAAATGGGTCAAAGAGCAAAACTTTACGACATCTCCTTATTAGTTTTACTAGTTTTGAGTGGTGCCGTTATAGGGTATCATATTATGCGCCAATTTAGAAGACAACATTTTCTGATTAAAGAATTGGATATTGCGGAAAAAAAAGCATCGATCGCCGCCCAGACCAAAGAAAATTTTCTGGCTAATATGAGTCATGAAATCAGAACGCCGCTCAGTGGTATTTTAGGCTTCACCAATTTATTACAAAAAAGGCCTTTGGATGAAACTTCCGCAGAATTTGTAAATTCTATTCAGCGTTCGGGCGAAAATTTAATGACCATTATTAATGACATACTCGATTTATCTAAAATTGAGGCTGGAATGATGCGTATTACGCCCGGAATATTCAGCATCAACGGATTATTGGATTCGGTTGAAACCCTTTTTTCAGAACGTGTAAAAGAAAAAAAAATAACCATCTCCAGTAAAGTCGATACTTCGATCCCTGATACTTTAATTGGTGATGCCACGAGATTAACTCAAATATTGGTAAACCTCATTGGAAATGCCATAAAATTTACCCATCAGGGATCTGTAAGCATTGAGGTCTATAACAAACTACAACATGAAGACAAGGTCATTGTAGGCTTTAAAATTACGGACACGGGAATTGGAATTGATAAAGAAAAACTAAATGAAGTCTTTGAAAGATTCAATCAAGGTGAAGACTCTACCACTCGAAATTACGGTGGGACTGGCCTCGGATTATCAATAGTAAAAAAGCTGATTTTATTGCAAAACGGTGATATTGAAGTAAAAAGTGAACAAGGAAAAGGAACAGCCTTTAGCTTTTATATTCCGTATGATATTGCTAAAGAACAGCTCAATTCTAAACCTATTGCCAATATTAACCACTTTAAAGATATATCAAATACCGCTTTGAGAGTTTTAGTTGTAGATGACAACGCGATCAATCAAAGTTTAATGAAACATTTGCTTTCACAATGGAATGTTGATTTTGAAATGGCTTCTAACGGTTTGGAAGCAGTCGAATATCTAAGGAAAAAAGATTGTGATCTTGTATTAATGGATTTACAGATGCCTCAAATGGATGGATATACGGCTGTTCAGCAAATTAGAGAAATCTTAAAACTAGATATTCCCATAATTGCCATGACGGCACATGCCCTGCCTGGCGAAAGAGAAAGATGTTTGAGCCGAGGAATGAACGAATACATTTCAAAACCTATAAAAGAGGAAGAACTTTTTAAACTGATTGCTGCTTTTGGACTGAAAGAATCAAATTCGGAAGAAACAAACATTATACAATCTGATCCTGTTTTTCAACATATTGATCTTTCGTATATGCAATCTGTAAGCGCTGGCAATAAAGCGTTTGAACAAACTGTCACCAAACAGTTTATTGACAATGTGCCACTACATTTGGAACAGCTTATGACGGCTTATCAAAATCAAGATTTTAAAATGGTGAAACTTAGAGCACATGACTTGCAATCAAGTGCTGCTATAATGGGACTATTGCCTCTTTTAGAAGAAAAACTTGATATTCTTGAATTGGCTACAGAACAAAATGCAACTTTACAGCAAATTTTAAATGATGTCGAAAAGATTTTGAACTCGTCTCTCTTAGAAGCTAAAGTTTTTTTAGAATCACTGTGAAATAAATAAGACAAGAGCTCGTTTTAAATTCAAGAAAAACCATCTTACTATATATTATTCGATTGAAAGACTGTCTGTAAAAGGCGGTCTTTTTTATTTTATTCTAATTTAGTAATAACCCTGATTCTCTTTGCGTCCCAGTGGTTGAAACCACTGGTTATGTTTTCTCAGATTGAAATATTTTTATTGTCTTCATTCCAAACTTCAGAACAACAAACGATTGATTTCGCTATTTAAACGAGTGTTTTTGCCCATTCGATGAATAGTGGAATGCTACACGAATGTAAGGCAGTAAATTTACTTCAGTTAAACATTTAAAACCAAGAAATCATGGAAATCATCCAAACCAAAGAAAACGCATTATCACATTCAGCAGTAACTACAGTTATTAATGCTCCTATTGAAAAAGTAAATATTGCAGACTGGCTTTTAAACCTTCCTGATGCAGAATACCAACGTTGCTCAACTCAGCATATTGGTGCAGGAATTACCAGCACCTATGAAGGCGAACCTATGTCTATTAATGTAGAAACAATTGGCGACGCTTTAATGGTGCAGCATTATGTGGCAACAGTTCACCGTCCCGATTATTGCCGTATGTTATCAATTTCAGATTCTATTACTCAAAACGGACGCACTAAAGTTCAGGTTTTATGGGAACTTAAAGTAACCAAAATAGATGAGAATACCTGTCTTTACACCAACGAAATTCACACAACAGCAACACCAGAAATGTTCGAATATCTAAAAGAACATAACATAAATCTTGCAGGTGCAGCAGCTTCAAGACAAGCAGCTTCTGATGCTCACAATCATGAAGAAACTCCTAACTTTGCTAAAAGCATCGAAAACAAAGCATTAACTGGCAAATACAATCAGCCTTTTTAATAATATAAAAATCGAGCGTGCTAATGTACGCTCCTTTTATTTTTTGAGTATTATGAAAGAAAATTTATTTAAAAAACTGATTGGTTCCTGGATTTTGGTTGAATTGATTGAAGTACCTTTAGATGGCAGAGAAATTACACATCCGATGGGAATCAAACCAAAAGGTCTTATTATTTACAATAATGACGGTTATATGTCGGCACAAATAATGAAAACTGATTCTGAAAATTCCGACGCAAAAGATAATGAGAGTTATCTCGCCTATTCAGGACCTTTCAAAACAGACGATGAAAAACAAATAGTCAGTCATACGATGTACGTTTCGCTTTTGGAAAGTTGGCGAAACCAGACACAAAACAGAAAAGTTCTTTTTAAAGATAATTTATTGCATTTAGAGACCGAAAAACCTTTTATAAGTAATTCGCGTTTGGTAATTCATAAACTCACTTGGAAAAGAATCGAACAATCTAATAAAAATCATTAATCCTAAACCAAATGAAAGCAATAGTTATAAACCAATCTGGAACTCCAGATGTACTCCAGTTAAAGGAATATCCAACTCCAGAAATAAGCGGAGATAAAGTTTTAATAGAAGTAAAAGCAGCAGGTTTAAACCGTTCTGATATCTTCCAGCGTGAAGGGAATTATCCTGCACCACCGGGTGTTTCATCTGAAATTCTTGGTTTAGAAGTTTCTGGAATTGTTGTAAAATGCGGACCAGATGTTACTGATTTTAAAATCGGTGATAAAGTTTGTGCCATTCTTGCTGGCGGTGGTTATGCAGAATACGTGAGCGTGCGTGAAGGCCAATGTCTTCCTATTCCTTCAGGTTTGTCTTTTGCAGAAGCGGCAAGTCTTCCCGAAACAGTTTTTACAGTTTGGTCAAACGTTTTTCAGAGAGGTGCACTTAAATCTGGAGAAACCCTTTTAATTCACGGCGGAAATAGCGGTATCGGCATTACGGGAATTCAAATTGCGCATGCTTTAGGACTGCGCGTAATTGTAACGGTAGGATCCAAAGAGAAAGGTCTAAATTGTCTGGAATTAGGCGCTGATTCTTATATCAATTACAAAACACAAGACTTCGAAAATGTTTTACAGGAAGAAGGTGTTGATGTTATTTTAGATATGATTGCCGGTGATTATCTCAGTAAAAATGTCAACATCCTAAAACCTGAAGGCAGATTAGTTCATATTAATGCTGTAACTGGCAGTCATGTAGATCTTGATCTTTGGAAAGTAATGACAAAACGTTTAACGATTACCGGAAGTACATTAAGAAGCAGAGATTATGATTTTAAAAGGCAATTAGCCAAAGAAGTACAAAAAAATGTCTGGCCATTGATTGAATCAAAACAATTTAAGCCGATTATTTTTAAAACCTTTCCTTTTACAGAAGCTCCTGCAGCACATCGATTATTAGAAGAAAGCAATCATACCGGTAAAATTATCCTTGTTCGATAATATTCAAAAAACAAACCTCAATCAAAAACAGTAATATGGAAAATCAAGGCGCATCTGTTGTTATTACGCATCATATTTTGAATGGAAAAGAACTTCAATACGAAAAATGGCTAGATGAAATTGTTCCCATTACCAAACACTCCAATGGTTTTATCGATTTGCAGATCGTACGGCCAATTCCGCATTTAACGTTTGTTTACACGGTTATCATCCGATTTGACACCATTGAAAACCTTAAATACTGGATGGAATCGGAAGATCGAAAAATGCTCATTAAAAAAGCAAATCCATTATTCAGAAAAAATGACAACTACCAGATAAAATCAGGTTTGGATTTTCTTTTTAATGCAGAAAACGAAGGAAACAAAGTTCCTGTTCGCTGGAAACAATTTCTTGTAACATGGTCTGCTATTTATCCATTGTCACTTTTAATTCCTTTATTGGCACTCCCCTTTTTGAGATTTTTGAAAGTACCGTCAAATCATTATTTTGATGGATTAATAATTTCGGGCATCATAGTCTTTTTAATGGTATTTGTTGTAATGCCCAATTATACCAAACTGATCAAAAAATGGCTTTATAAATAATTAAAACTTCCCTCATTATAAAATCAAAAATCACTGTAGTTTGCAGTGATTTTTTTTGGTTTAAACTCTAAAGAAACAAATCCTCTATAATCAGAAAGCTTCAACTTATTCCTAAAGTTTCTCTTACTAAATTCATCGACTCATTTTGCCCATTTAACGAATTCAAACTATACTCAGCATATATCTTCAATAGCTTTACAATAGAATTAAAAACCAATACAATTAATCATCAAAAAGCTATTATTATGACTACCGAATTATTAAGCTTCAAATACGAACTAGAAAAAAAAGAACCACGCACTAATGACGGCGGTACAACAAGAGGAGCTTCTGTTAAAGATTTTCCAGCTTCTATTGGTATTGCAGGAGTTTCCATGCGACTACAGCCAGGAAGCATGCGCGAATTACACTGGCACGCAAATGCAGCAGAATGGGCTTATGTTATTTCAGGAACGGTTCGCACCACGATTATTCATCCAAATGGCAAAAGCTACACTGATAATTTTGAACCGGGCGATGTTTGGTATTTTCCAAAAGGATATGGGCATTCAATCCAAGCAACAGGAACAGAAGAGTGCCATTTTATTTTAATCTTTGATAATGGTAATTTTTCCGAAGATCATACTTTCAGCGTTACCGATTTTGTATCCTGCATGCCTCCAGAAATTGTTGCTCAAAACTTGGGAATTACTTTGGAAGAAGTGGCCGTATTACCTCAAAAAGAAGCCTATTTTGCAGCCGGGATTGTTCCTGACGAATTATCATTTACTGCCGCTTCCCGACCTGAAGAATCAGATATTGAATTGACCAATTTGCACCGTTATCCTTTGCATGCTCAACAACCAAGAATAATTCCGGGCGGAGGCTTGCAAAGATTGGTTACAAGCAAAGAATTTCCTATCAGTACAACAATGGCAGGATCTATTATAGAATTACAGCCAGGCGCTTTAAGAGAAATGCATTGGCATCCGAACGCTGATGAGTGGCAGTATTATATTTCCGGTCAAGCCGAAATGTCTGTTTTTCTGGCAGAAAGTACCGTGGTCACCGAACAATTCAATGCAGGAGATGTTGGTTATGTGCCAATGGGTGCTGGACATTATATAAAAAATACTGGAAGTACAGTTTGTAAAATCTTAATTGGGTTTAACAGTGGCACTTATCAATCTATTGATTTAAGCGAATGGCTTGCAGGAAATCCGAAAGATGTGGTGGTAACCAATTTTGGTTTGGAAGAAGGCGAAATTGAAAAATTTCCTAAAAGCAAACTGTTTATTCAACCTTAATCACAAATATTGTGGATGCCAAAACACAGTTCATAGATTCGTCTAAACAAACTAGATCGCAGGAGAAACTAGCCATATTTTTAGCCTTTATTGCAGGCTTTCTTGATGCTGCTGGTTTTCTTAAATGGAAAATATATGTCTCTTTTATTAGCGGCAATAGTACACAATTGGGAATCGCTTTTTCAAGTGGTAAATCTGCTATCATTATTTCATCATTAGCAATAATCGTTTGTTTTGTTTTTGGAATATATGCAGGTACTTGTCTTTCGTTGTGGAGAGAATCTAAAATTGAGTCCTTACCGTTTTATATTGTTTCGGGAATATTGATTGTCTATACAATAGCATCTCGTTATTACTATATAAACAGCGGACTTTCTATACCTATTATTGTTTTTTCAACAGGCATTATGAATACGATTGTAACGTCAGTTGGAAATCAAAAAATAAACACCGATTTCGTTACAGGAACTTTAAATAGTCTGGCAAGAAATGCAGCAATGCTGAGTATGAGTAATAATAAAGTTAGTAGAAAACAGTACAAACTCAACGCTATTCGGTTGTTCCTCTTATGGATTGGCTTTTTATTAGGAGCATCTATTGTACCTCTGGCACTTCCGTTATTAAAAAACTGGACACTCGCCTTTCCTTCACTGTTATTAATTATTTGCGCATTGCTAATATCAAATACTGATTTTAACCTAAAAACTAAATCTTATGCTACAGAAAAATGACGTTGCGCCAGATTTTACCTTATTTGCAACACCCGATCAAAAAATCACTTTATCAGAATTTAAAGGAAAAAACGTGATTTTAGCTTTTTATCCTGCCGACTGGAGTCCAGTTTGTAGCGACCAAATGGCACTTTACAACGAAATGCAGAAATACTTCAAGAAATATGATGCTACAATTTTCGGTATTTCTGTAGATAGTAAATGGTGTCACATGGCCTTTTCTCAATCAAGAAATCTGCATTTTCCTTTACTGGCTGATTTCGAACCAAAAGGAGACACTTCAAAAAAATATGGCGTATACAATGAGAAAGAAGGCGAATGCAATCGTGCCCTCTTTGTAATTGACAAAGAAGGAATTATACAATGGAGTTATCTCTCGCCAATGGCTATAAACCCAGGAGCAGATGGAATTCTTGAAGCTTTAGAAAAACTATAAAACCAATTAATTATGTCACTAAAACCAGCGGTCAGTAAAACTGATCATATACAAGGAAAAAAAGATGCTGATATACTAATCGTCGAATACGGAGATTATCAATGTCCCTATTGCGGTGCAGCTTATCCTATTCTTAAAGAAATAATGAAGAAATACGGCAAACAGATAAAATTTGTTTTTAGAAATTTTCCGTTATCAGAAATGCATCAATACGCCCGTCCTGCAGCAATTGTGGCAGAAGCCGCGGCATTGCAGGGAAAGTTCTGGGAAATGCATGATGCTATCTACGAAAATCAGAGAATTCTAAGTGAACCTTTTTTATTAGAATTAGTAGAGAAATTGGAGCTAGACCCGCATCAATTCAATGTCGATATTAAAAAACCTGAACTTGCCGCAAAAGTAGATTCCGATTTTGAAAGTGGCATTTTAAGCGGTGTAAATGGCACACCTTCTTTTTTTGTCAATGGTAGAAAATTTAACGCAGGCGCAGAAGATCTCTTGCAACTGATGAGTGAAATCGTGAAATAAATAGTTCGAAAATTAAATATAAAAATCGAATAGTATGCTCTCAATTAATGAATGAAAGTATATTTTTTGAACCAATTTTTAATTAAATTTACGTAACAACTTCAATTACAACATCATGGAAATAAATTATACGGAATTAGTTTCCATCAAACACGTAAGTGTTCAAAGAATAGAAAACAACGAAACCTCATCGTTCTTAGATACGCTATCTGTTGAAGAACCTCTTGAAATCAGGCTTTCTTACGGTTCTAATTCAGACAGAATACAAAAGAATATTTCGGTTACCATGCGAACTCCGGGCAATGATATTGATCTTGCGATTGGTTTTCTGTTTACAGAAGGAATTATTGCTTCTTTTGAAGATATTCAAAATGCTTTTTCATTAAAAATGAATTGCTTGTCACAAAAACAAAACATTGTTCAGGTCGATCTTAAAGAAGGTTTTACTCCAAATTTGATGCAGACAGATCGAAATTTCTACACGACTTCAAGTTGTGGCGTATGCGGAAAAAGTTCGATTCAATCTATAAAAACGGTAAGCCCATTTGGAAATTTGATGAGACCGCAGATCCAAATTCATACATCTGTTTTTTATCAATTACCTGAAAAATTAAGAATTGCTCAAAGCGATTTTGAATCCACTGGCGGTCTTCATGCCTCAGGGCTTTTTAATACTCAAGGCGATTTGATTCTTTTAACTGAAGATGTTGGAAGGCATAACGCATTAGACAAATTGATTGGAAGATCTCTTGCAAATCAATCGCTGCCATTAAATGAACATATTTTGCTTCTAAGCGGAAGAGCCAGTTTTGAGTTAATCCAAAAAGCGGCAATGGCGGGAATTTCTATTATTGCTTCTATTGGCGCTCCATCCAGTTTGGCCGTAGAACTAGCGACAGAGTTTAATATTACACTTTTAGGATTTCTAAAAGAAAACCGATTGAATATATACAACTCATCGGAACAAACCGTAATCCTAACACAATAGCCATTAAACCATAATACAATGAAGAAAGATCTACAACAAAAAACAGATGATTTAAGCCATAAATTACCTGAAGCGGAAAATCCGTACCAGCTTTCGAAACTTAAATTAACAAAAGTAGAAAAATGGGCTGCTGGCGTTCCTGCGGTTATGGCTGCGGTAAGCGATCTTATAGAAGATAAAACCATTCTAAGAGGCGGAAAAGCTTTGTTCAAGATGAATCAAATGGGCGGTTTTGACTGTTCCAGCTGCGCATGGCCAGATCCTGATGATGATCGATCTCCTTTGGGCGAATATTGTGAAAATGGAGCAAAAGCTTTGGCTGAAGAAGCTACAACCAAAAAAGTTGATGCTGCTTTCTTTAAAGAAAACTCTGTTTACAGCCTTTCAAAATTGGACGATTACCAAATTGGAAAAATGGGAAGATTGACCGAGCCGATGTATTTGCCTGTTGGCGGTACACATTATCAGCCCATAAGTTGGAATGAGGCTTTTACAAAAATTGCTTCCCATTTAAATGCGCTTGAATCTCCAAATGAAGCGGCCTTTTATACTTCGGGAAGAACCAGTAATGAAGCTTCCTTTCTTTATCAGCTTTTTGCAAAAGAATTTGGAACCAATAATATGCCAGATTGTTCCAATATGTGCCACGAAACCTCTGGAACAGCTTTGAAAACTACAATCGGAATTGGAAAAGGAACGGTTACTTTAGAAGATTTTTATGATACCGATGTGATTGTGATAATCGGACAGAATCCAGGAACAAATGCTCCAAGAATGCTGAGTGCTTTAGAAAAGGGCAAAAAAAATGGTGCAAAAATTATTGCCGTTAATCCGTTACCCGAAGCTGGCTTAATGGGATTCCATAATCCGCAAGCTATAAAAGGCATAATTGGATCAGGCGGAAAACTTACCGATCTTTTTCTTCCAATAAAAATTAACGGCGATATGGCACTTTTAAAAGCTATTGAACTTTTGCTAATTGAATTGGAAAAGAAAAACCCAGGTGAAGTTTTTGATCATGAATTTATCAAAGACAAAACAACTGGTTTTGAAAATTTTGAGAAACAGTTTGAAAATTTAGACTTGGATCATCTTGCCTTTCTATCTGGAGTTCCAAAAGATTTAATTATCGAAGCTGCAGAAATACTGGCTTTCAAAAAAAGAATTATCATTTGCTGGGGAATGGGACTTACCCAGCAGCCAAATGGTGTCGATATGATCCGAGAGATTGTTAATATTTTATTGATTAAAGGAAGTATTGGTAAACCCGGCGCAGGAGTCTGTCCCGTTCGCGGACACAGTAATGTTCAAGGAAACAGAACCATGCTTATTGATGAAAAACCTACAAATGAACAATTAGATCGTCTTCAAACTTACTTTGGATTTAATCCGCCGAGAAATCATGGTTATGATGTGGTTGGAACGATAAAAGCGATTCATGACGAGAAAGTAAAATTTATGTTCTGCATGGGCGGTAATTTTCTATCGGCGGCACCAGATACGACTTATACCGCAGAAGCATTTCGAAAACTGAAACTGCTGGTATGCGTCTCAACAAAACTCAACAGAGGCCATCTGGTACATGGAAAAGAATCACTTATCCTTCCTACGCTTTCCCGAAGTGATATGGATATCGTTAACGGAGAAGTGCAGATTATCAGTACAGAAAATTCTATGGGCGTGGTGCAGTCTTCAAAAGGCGTGCTTAAACCTATCTCGGATCAGTTGATAAACGAAACTCAAATTGTCTGCCGAATGGCAATGGCGGTTCTTGGAGATAAATCAGTTATCGACTGGAAGCGATACCACAACAGTTATAATGATGTGAGAGAAGCTATTGAAAATTGCATTCCAGGTTTTGAAAATTACAATAGTAGAGTTCGCGAAAAAGGCGGTTTTTATTTGCCTAATGCTCCTCGTCATGGTCAATTTACTGCTAAAGAATCAGCTGATCGTGCGGCATTTACTTTAACAGAAATTCCAGATAATGAATTGGAACCAGATGAATATATGATGGCCACAACTCGTACGCATGACCAGTTTAATACTACTATTTATGGTATGGATGACCGCTATAGGGGAATAAAAAATGAACGCCGTGTTATTTTCATGAATCAAAATGATATTGATAAAGCAGGATTTAAAGCGGGAGACAAAGTAGATCTCTTTAATTATAATGATGGCATAGAAAGAATTGCACCTTTATTCCTTATTGTTTCTTATCAAATTCCAGAGCGAAATACGGTCACTTATTTTCCTGAAACCAATGTTTTGGTTTCTGTAAATAATGTAGTGAAAGAAAGCAATATGCCAGCTTCTAAATACGTAAAAATAAAAGTAAAAAAACACGATCCTGCCATTTACGAAAAGATAAAACACATGTAATTCTTTTCAATACGATATGTTTAGCGGAAGACTTTTAGTAGCGTTTCTCTTAAATTAAGAAAACAAAAAATCATTACTTAATCTAGGTTAATCGACTGCTCTACTCTTCCTATATAAATTTGTCAAAGAAATCTAAGTCAAATAAAAAATGATAAAAACTTAGAATTTAACGACAATACCAAAATTAGGATACTCTTAATTTTATTAATCTTAAAACAAAAAAAATGAGCACAATTACAGTAAAAGACGGAACAGAAATTTATTATAAAGATTGGGGAACAGGACAACCTATCGTTTTTCACCACGGATGGCCTTTATCAGCAGACGACTGGGATGCGCAAATGATGTTTTTCTTAAAACAAGGATATAGAGTTATTGCTCATGACAGACGCGGACACGGTCGTTCTGGTCAAAGTTCTGAAGGCAACAATATGGAAACCTATGCTGCAGACGTAGCAGAATTGACCGCAGCACTAGACTTAAAAGATGCGATTCATATTGGCCACTCAACTGGCGGAGGGGAAGTAATTCGTTACGCAGCAAAATATGGAAAAGGACGTGTTTCTAAAGCCATTATTATTAGTGCTGTTACGCCAATCATGATCAAAAATGAGGCAAATCCTGATGGTGTCCCATTGTCTGTTTTTGACGAAATTAGAGAAGGAACGGGATTTAGCAGAGCACAATATTTTTATGATTTCCCAATCGCTTTCTACGGATGGAACCGCGAAGGAAAAACAATTCAAGAAGGTATCAAACACAATTGGTGGCGTCAAGGAATGATGGGTTCTGTACTGGCTCACTATGAAGGTATTAAAGCTTTCTCTGAATCCGATTTCACAGAAGATTTGAAAAGTTTAGACATACCTGTATTGGTTCTTCACGGAGAAGATGATCAGATCGTACCATATAATCAGGCTCCTAAAGCTGCAGCTCTTTTGAAAAATGGAAAATTAATTTCTTATCCTGGATTTCCTCATGGTATGCCTACAACAGAGGCAGAAACTATTAATAAAGATATTTTAGAATTTATCAAATCTTAAATATATCCTGATTTTTTAAATAAAAGCCTCCAGTCTACATTTTGATTCTGGAGGTTTTTATTTTTGATTTCTTTGATGATCTGTTGTCTAAAAATTAAATTGTTTTCGTGTTTAAACATTTGATATCATAATCGAATAACAAAATAGATAAAACTTTACTCATAACAAATATGTAAAGCAGTAAATCAAATTTTGTGGCAAATTCGTAGCATATGAGATTTGGAGTGGATATCTTTTTTGACGCAAAAATTTAAGGAAGTTTTTAATAAAAGAATTTAACTATCTGCTTTTTGATACTACATTTTTCACTCAATCCCCAACAGGACATCCAAACCAAATTCTTTAAGCTAATGCAAGACAGCCTTTACCAGTAGTAAGCCAATCTCTTCAAATCTTCCATAAAATTTATAGAAATTTGTCCTGTCCCCGTCACAAAGCCAAATGGCGCCAATTGAAGACAATTGGCGCCATTTTTTATTACTCTATAAATAACTTAACTCGTTTTTGTTGATCAAAACAAAAGCCTTTGGATTGATAGAACTAACGCATTAAAAACCAGCTTTTCTATATGCTGGTCCATTATATTCTATATCCGCCCGAAACTTCTATTCGCTGCGCATTAATCCATTTGGAATCATCAGAACAAAGAAAGGCTACTACACTTCCAATATCATCGGGCAAGCCGACTCTTGCTAAAGCAGTTTCAGAAGCCAGATGTTTATTCAAATCTGAAATATCACGTACAACACCCCCGCCAAAATCAGTTTCAATAGCCCCTGGAGCTACGGAATTGACTCTTATTTTTCTGCTTCCCAATTCCAATGCCTGGTATCTTGATAATGAATCGACTGCAGCTTTCATCGCGCCATAAACGGAATATCCAGCAAAAGAAAATCTTGCCAGACCGGAAGACGTATTTACGATGCTGCTGCCGTCATTCAGTAATGGTAATAGTTTTTGAGTTAAGAAATATGGGCCTTTGAAATGGATATTTGTCATTGCATCCAAAATTTCTTCTGTTGTTGTTTCAAAACTTTGGTTAATTCCGATACCCGCATTGTTTACTAGCGCATCTAATTTTGCAGAAGAAAATTGAGCATCTAAAACATCTTTTACTTCAGTTACAAATTGGTCAAAACCGGCAGTTGAAGAAATGTCCAAAGGCAATGAAAACGCTTTTTGTCCAATAGTTTCAATTTCTTTTACCACCTGGTCCGCAAATTCTTTTTTGGTCTGATAGGTAAGGATGATATGAAATCCTTTTTTCGCCAGCTGTAAAGCCGAATCTTTTCCAAGTCCGCGACTTGCGCCTGTTACTAATGCTATTTTATTTTGATTGTTTGACATTTTTTATTGTTTTTAACTTTGTGTATTTTTAAATAATTCTTTATTCAGTATATCTCTTACTTTTTTTATGATATTTACCACTTTTAATTTAATATGTTTGCCCTGAATTCATTTGGCGCGCTCCCTACTTCTTTTTTAAAAAGGCGTGAAAAATAAGTCGTATTTTCGAAACCAAGCAGATGAGAAATTTCAGTTATATTCAGTTCGCCTTCGGTCAGTAAGTTTTTTGCCTCGCCGATTAGAAAAAGATGAATAAGCTCCAGGGCAGTCTTTCCTGTTTCCTGTTTGAGCAAATCAGTTAAATAACGGGAAGATATATTCAACTTTTCTGCCATGAGAGATACCGTTGGTAATCCAATATTTTTTGTTTTTCTTTCTTCAAAATTAGCAGCAAGCAAAGCGTTAAACTTCGTAACTGTAGAACCGGTGAGCTCTGTACGGTTTATAAACTGCCTTTTATAAAAGCGCTGTGAATATTTAAGCATGGAATCCAGATGACTTACGATAATAGCTTTGCTGAGTTCATCAGTATTGTTGTTGTACTCTTTTTCAATATTGAAATACAGATTCCAAATGATATCCTCCTCGGCAGGTGAAAGATGTAAAGCCTCATTAACCTCGTAATCAAAATAACTATATTTCCTGATTTCGTTGTAAAGGACTGTTCCCGGTAAAAAGTCTTCATGAATCATAATTAGAAATCCCTTTTCCTCTAGTTCCACATTTTTAAAGACTACTTTCTGCTGGGGCTTTGTAAAGGACATGGAGCCGCGGTCATGGTCATATTTTGTTTTGCCATACTGCATGCTTCCAGATTTCAATTTTTTAAATCCTATAATATAAAATTCAGATGAAAACTCTAGAATACTATTACCGCTGCAACTGTCCCGTTCACCATATACGGCACTAAAGAGCGGGTGCTGGGGAGGTTTGATATCGAGCGCTTCATGCAGATCGCTGATTTTTTTGAAATGTATCATTGTTCTTAATTGTAAAAACAGATCCGGTAAATTTAGATTCTGCTAATTTAAACTTCCATTAACCATGTGCCGCCACCGACACATCCTGCCATGATTCCCATGTTTTCAGTCTTTCTGAGTAAGTGTGCTGCACCCAGGGAAAAGCAGTTTTTCCCAACAGTAATCTGAGTGGCGGATTTTCAGAATAAACAAGCTTGACAAGAGCTTTGGCAGTGGCTGCAGGGTTACCTGAATCCTGCTCGCCAGCATGCTGATAAAAATCTTTTCGTACACCGTCGTAAACTGGTATTGATTCGCTGAGTGCAAGAGAAGTGGTCCCGAAGAAATCTGTAGAAAAACCACCTGGTTCTACTATGGTAACTTTAATGCCAAATCCGCTTACTTCACCCGCGAGTGTTTCAGTAAGACCTTCAACAGCGAATTTTGTTGCACTATACAGCCCCATTAATGATACCGTATTCAAACCCAGCGCACTTGAAAGCTGAATGATATGTCCTGATTTTTGCTGGCGCATGATAGGCAGAACTGCCTGAATAGTCCATAATGATCCCAGTACATTAGTTTCAAACTGAGTTCTTACGTCCTGCTCTTTTAATTCCTCTACTGCCCCTATGTGTCCAAAACCGGCATTGTTTATTAACACGTCGATACTGCCAAAGTGCTTTTTTGCAGTTTCAATTGCCTCAAAACTTTCGTTTCGATCAGTAACATCAAGTTTTAGCACTAAAAGAGATGATGAAAATTCTTTATTAAGCTTGGTTAGTGTTTCAGGATTGCGAACAGCCGCAACTACATTATCGCCGCGTTTTAAAAATGCCTCTGCCCAAATTCTTCCGAATCCACGGGAGGCACCTGTTATAAAAATTGTTTTTGCCATGATATTAATTCTTAATATTTTGATATGGACAAAGTTCGCACAGATAGTACAGACGGTTATGATACAAAAGTAGGCAATAATGAAACATTTTAACGGAATTGTAATGGCTCTGGTTCACTGTTTCAAAGATGAATCTAAAAAAAAACAAAATCCCATCTCATTTAGTGAGAGGGATTTTGCAGTTCAGTAATTATAATTTATTTTAACTTAGGATTTTTTTGAAACAATCCTCTATTGTATTGTACTACATCTGGATGTGATGGATAGTAAGGCAGGGCAGAAAGATCAGCTATGGCCTTATCTCTTAATGACGGTGCTGCTTCTTTTACACCATCAGATAATGCCTGTTTTAATTCTTCTTCATTAAGTTCAGTGCAGTAAGCAGGAGTTCCAGGCTGATGTCTCCAAGATTCAGAAAGTCTGCCCGAGTCAACTGCATCGTAACCGGCATCATTAACTAATGCGGCAATTACTTTTTTAGCCTGCGGATCATCACCCGCTACAGCCATTGCTATTCTGTCTTCAGCACCGCTGTTTTTTCCGCCGTTTGCCAGCGTCTCTGCCAGCAAATTATTGAAAGCTTTTACAACAGGCCTTCCCAATTGCTCGGATACCCAGATACTTTCTACTTTTCCGTTTTTAATGTCTTCAATATCGGCATCACGGAACGGATAATAATTGGATGTGTCTACCACAATTACATTTTCCGGAACGCCTGCCAGCAAATCTTTAGGCAAAGTTGGTATTGCTATAGTAGGCAGTGATAAAATAATGACATCTACATCTTTTACAACATTCTTTAGTGTTGCAGCTTCAACACCTAACTCCTCAGCACGGGTCTGTAATTTATCAGCCTGATCTGTATTATTCACTTTCACTTCATGACCGGCTTGTGCCATTTTTTTTGCGATCGTACCGCCTATTGCTCCGGTACCTATTATTCCTATTTTCATATTATATAAGTTTCATTTGTTATAATTTTCAATTTAAACCCTTGGATCAATTCCATACTGATCCGGAACTCCAAGGTGTCCGCGCAAAGTTTTGCTTTCATACTCTTTGTGGAAAAGCCCTCGCTCCTGCAGCAGCGGAACAACCTGATCAACAAAGGCATCAATTCCATCCGAATTAACATCAGGTGAAATCCAAAACCCATCCGCAGCACCGGCTTCATACCAAGCCTGCATATGATCAGCCGCTTCTACGCCCGGCCCTGCAATTACAGGATGGTAATCTATCACGCCGTGAGCAAGAATATCAAGAACGGACCAGCCTTGCCTAGCAATTTTCAATGCATTGGAAGAACGAGGATCATAAGGAGATGGACGGGCATTTTCCAGCTGTGATTCTGAAATTGGTTCATTTATCAAGGAAAGATCAAGTGGAATACCTAGCATTTTTTGCAGGTACTCAAATTTTTGTATAAGTGAACTGCCTCCTAATTGTATTCGGCGATCGAGCGCCGTGCGTCTGTCCTTCGCAATGGTGGTCATCAGTCCGGCAATGTATTTGATTTCATCCGGATCACGACCGTAACTTTTTGCTGCCGCTCTAAATGCATTACGTTGCGCTCTTGCATCTTCAATTGTAAATGCTGCACCTATTACCACATTAGCAAAGCGTCCTGCCAACTGATGTGCATTGGGGCTGCCGCCTGCGTGAAAGATAATTGGCTGTCCCTGCTCTGACGGCGGAATGTATAAAGGTCCTCTTGAACCGACGTATTTACCTTGTAAATTGATTGGAAGAATCTGATCTTTCTTTGCAAACTGCCCACTGTTTTGGTTGTGTATCCAGGCATCTTTTCCCCAGCTCCCCCAAAGTGATTGAATGAGTTGGACAGCCTCATGGGCACGTCCATAACGATCTTGGCTCGACGGAATTCTTTTTCCGTAATTGGCTGCAACATCTTCCCCGCTTGATGTAATTGCATTCCATCCGGCCCTGCCATGACTCATAATGTCCAAGGCCTTAAATTGTCTGGCTAGATTAAAGGGTTCATTAAAAGTGGTTGATCCGGTAGCGACCAATCCAATATATTGAGTTTCTCTGGCAACAGCGGCGAGGGTCATCATCACATCAAGATTGAAAACGGGAGATTCAGTTTCAATATCTGTCATAACTGCACCGGGACCATCCGGCAAAAATATAAATTGAAATTTTCCACGCTCTGCAGCCTGAGCCTGCTTTACACGGATATCAAAACTCGTGTAGCTTTCGGGATCAACTCCCGGCATACGCCAAGCCCCTGATTGAGATCCGTATCCATTTCCAAGATGAAGTCCAATAAGCATTTTTCCTACAGCATTCATAAATTGAATATTTTGATTAATTATATTGCAAAATTAAACAAAATCACTTTCCTTTGTATAGCTCTTTCCTAAAGGAAAGCGAAATAAATAATTTATCATGCCGAAAAAGAAACCTTATTGTGAGTGCCTAAATACCGTTAAGCCAGTACGGGACACACTTGAAGTAATTAATGGAAAATGGAAATTATCCATCATTATTTCTGTAGGTGTAGGAAACAGCCGATTTACTGAAATTCAAGAGAGCATTCCAGGATTAACTCCCAAAGTACTTTCAAAAGAACTTAAGGAACTTGAACAGCACCAGCTGATCAAACGGATTATAACGAACGATTATCCTGTCAAAATATCATATTGCTTAGAACCCTATGCAGATACCTTGACCCCTATTATCTACGCTATGAAAGATTGGGGATTAAACCATAAGAAGAAAATTTTTCAAGAAAGATAATATTGCAGAAATTTAATTACTTAGCTAATGCTTATGTTTACAAAATGTAGCTACATTTATTTTTGGCCTTTAGGTGAATATAAAATTATCTGAATAAATTTTATGCTAAAATCATGTATAAGCTGCGTAAACTCTACTTCAATCCCCAAAAGGACATCTAAACCAAATTACCAAAGCCACTGGAAGACAGATAACTACATATAATAAGCCACTTTTTCAAATCCTCCAAAAAAGATGTTGTAATTTGTCCCGTTCTTCACTTAAGGAGATAACTATTAAATAGTTGTCTCTTTTTTTATATACAAACATATAGATTTTTCAAGCCTTTACGACCTAATATTTTATGGTTCGAATTTTTCACAAGGAATCCTTAGTCTGTTCTAAATAAACAGTCTAAAGTGGCTTTATCTGAGATTTAATCGGAGCTGAACTATGGTTAGAAGTCCCGATAGGGATAAATTGAATAAGATATCTTTTATTGTTTTTTTACTGCTGGCACATTCCACTTTCCATTTATCATTTCTTCCTTTGGCCAATAAACGCGAAGCATAAAATTAAAAGGTGCTTTTGGTGCGGGCAGCCAATTATTCATTTTTTCTTTTTCAGGTGTTTCATTTTGAATATAAATATCTACAGAACCATCTTTATTTATCTTTAATGGATTTCTATCTCCAATTGAATAACGATTCAATGCATTATCATAGAAAAACCCCTTGGAATCATAAAGTGTTAAACTCCAGAACGCATTAGAAGGTGGAGTTTGCCCTTTATCAAAATGCAGAACATATTTGTGTTTTGACCCATCGTACGGGTCGCCATCTGCGTCTATTGAAGAAGAAGGATACATAGCATCCTTGTCAAGATTTGCTCCCCAGCCGGTGTATGCAATACCTGCACGAAACTTATACTTAGTACCATAATCGCCTAGCCCATGTTCCAATGACCATCCATTTATGAGCTTGCTGGAATTAAATCCATTTTTTCCCATTTCAACTTTAGCCCAATTAGAAATTACTGCTATTGAATCTTGTACAGCTTTTGAAAATTTAGAAATATCAAATTTTAATCCAGGCGCGATTCCGATTGAAGCTAATTTTTTCATTATAATAGAATCTTTACTTTGAGCAGGATTAATAACCAATAGCTTATTAAAAGTATTAAAGAAATCTACTGTTGACATTTCTATAACAACATCTCCGGGAGCCTTGCGAGGAACAGAAGGATCAACCTTTCCTTTTGGAGCTAAATACGATTTTCCGTATGAACTTAAAGGGATTATTTTATAGCCCTCTTGAATTTTTCGCACTGTAGTTGCACCATCTTCCTTACTGTTAACTTGCGTACGGCCAAGAAGTACGATCATATTAGTAGGTGCTTTTACTTGTTTAATACCTGAAGGAACATTTCCTTTCCATTCTGGTCCTGTAAGCAAATAAGTTTGTTCTTGAGTGCCTGTATTTCTTTTACCTGGACAAAAAAACACGTTAGACCACGCGTCCAGCAATGGCATAAGATAGTATCTGCCATTAGTATTTGGAATTTGAAATACAAGCGGTTCTTTTTCTAAATTCATCCAACACGATGTATAATACGTGTCGACATTCATTCTGATAACAGTATGATCTTTAGCGTCAGGAAAATGACTCGCACTTACTATTTGATTAATGGGAGCCATCATTGGTCCATTATTACGAACAATTGTTTCTGTATTAACCATTAACTGCTGAGTCGAATTAAAAAGGATCATAGGATAAGCAAATTCATACGCCTCTTTAAAAGTTTGAATAATTTCCTTATCACTTAAAGTTCCTTGATTATTTTGTAAAGAACCTTTCTTATTGTTACAAGAAAAGATTACGGCAGTAAAAACAACGAAAATGACTTTTCTATTCATAAAAACATTTTTTAAATTAGTGAACTTAGCAAATCATATTATCCCTTTCAACAAATGCACGCTATTTTTGTTTATTAAAAATAACACAACACTATGATCGCTTTCCTTTTCATAATTTGGATTTACAATATAAATACTAAAATATATAGGAACGAAAATTGAATCCAATTAAAGGTAGAAAATTGTAATAATTTTACCGATAAATTATAACATTAGTATGTTGCAAATTATAATTTGCAACAAGAAAGAATTGATTTCTTATTCAACCTGTATATAAAAAGAATAAAGAGAATTATATATTATCCAATAGTATTGAAATCGAAGAGCTTTCAAAAATTAAAAATTAGAAAAATTTTACATTAATCCCCAACAGGACATCCAAACCAAATTACCAAAGCCACTGGAAGACAGATAACTACATATAATAAGCCAATTTCTTCAAATCATCCAAAAAAAATGTTGAAATTTGTCCTGTCGGGGTCACAAAGCCAAATGGCGCCAATTAAAGACAATTGGCGCCATTTTTTTATTAAACATAATTGCTGATGGACTACAGCTGAAAATTGATTTATTCCTATAGCCTTTAGCATTTTTTTTAGCCCCGATAGCAGTGGAAATCCTTCTGCGCCGGGGTTCGGCGCTAAAGATTGAAACGCATAGCGGGAACAGCTCCCAAAAAATAATATTATATACAATCTAAAAAGCCAAACAACAACAACAACAACAACAACAACAACAACAACAACAACAACAACAACAACAACAACAACAACAACAACAACAACAACAACAACAACAACAACAACAACAACAACAACAACAACAACAACAACAGTGAATAGAACAATAAAAAACCTTACAGGCTATCTGGCAGAAAACCCAAAAAAACTTTTCCTTATTGACTCTGCAGGAGCGGCCCTGACGGCATTTTTAATGTTTATAATACTGCGGCACTTTGACGCATATTTTGGAATGCCCAAAACCGTACTGGCCTGCCTCTTGGCCACGGCAGTCTGTTTTTGTATTTATTCGGCCGCGTGCTTTTTATTTTTAAAAAAGACCCCGGATACTGTTCATAAGGATTATAGGCCTTGCAAACCTGCTTTACTGCGCGGCTGTAATCGGACTTGTGATTCAATACCGCCATGTACTGACCATAATCGGGATGGGATATTTTCTGGCTGAAGCAGCAGTTATCTGCACGCTGGGCTGTATCGAGCTCAGTACGGCAAAGGAAATAAAAAAAAGAGCGGCCCGCAGCTAAACGACCAGCAGAAAAACACTGTAAATATATTGCCAGGGATAATGACGGCGGGAAATCTGTATAACATCCCCTGAAAAACACCGCAGTTATTTAAATTCTGGATGAGCCATACGGTTCGCTTTAAATTACAGGACAAGACAATAATATCCTTATTCTGCAGTTTAATACCTATGCCGTGCAGATGCGGCCAATAAACCGATAAGAAGATTCATAAAACAGCTAATCTGCTGTATTTCAAAATACCGGCAGTGCCCTGCTGATAATTTAAATAAACATTTTTTGGAAGATTATGTTTATGGACAGGCCCGTCTTTATAGATCTATACTGACGGGTTTTATTTTTGCGTCCCGCAGGCCGGCCGGGGCGATATGCCCCCGCCCTTGACAGGACAGGGATTTTTATTTATTTTTGCCCTGTGAATCCTGAAGAAATCAAACGCTATTTTGAGCATAATCCACCGCCCAAGGAAGTAAGACTGGCTCCGTGGGCCAATATCACCGATACGCAGGTTTTTCTGAGTAGCTGCTACAGCACCATCAAAAACTTTAACGGTCCCGTGGACAGATGTCCGGCATGGTGGCATCTGAGGGATTTCTACCTGCTGGTAAAGAAAACCCAGAAGCCAGACGCGTCAGATCCGCAGCCTGAAGAGCTGGCTGCGGACTAAAGCCGAATGAAACAGCCCCGCACTTTTCTGCAGGGTTCTTTTATATATTAAAAGACTAGTTAAGAATGGAATAGATTTTATTTTTAGGCTATCTAATAAAATTATAAGTTATAGAATGTAACATTGTGCGATACTCCCTCAGCCCCGATTGCTCCGCCATTTCGCTTCGCTTGTGTGCATCGGATAGCGGGAAAAGCTCCTGAAAAAATTAAACTTAAAAAATTATACCCCACATACCTGCAATAATCCTCTACTTTTGCAGTTCAAAACTTATTACTCACAAACGGCGCAAAACATCAATTCTGCCAGACTAAACACAGCTGTAGGGAGATCACGAAAAATGAAGAAGTTTACAATTAAGAAACAACAAGGCGATAACTGGCTGGTATCCCACAACGAGTTCCCGAAATTCAACTGTCTCTTTGAAGATAAAAAATTCAACTACCAGAGAACCATCACAGGATTGTCTGACCCCACGGGAAATCCAGAGGAAATCCAGCTGCTTGAGAAAATGGAAAAATGGCTCTCGCTGCACCACAGCGAAAAAATAAACGGCTGACACTTCTAAACCCCCTTAGGAGTCCCCTTGTGATATGTTCTTTTCTGAAACAAAAAATAATTTTCTGACCGGCCCCAATAAAGTTTTGGCCCAGTGAAGAAAAAAAACTTTCTTGAGCACCAGCACAAAGCCGGCAAAAGAACTCGGTTTCTGCACATAAAGGTCCGCCCCCTTCCCAAAGGCATCTTCAATATCCAAGGGATGGTCCCAGGTGGAGAGCATAACGGCCGGGATGTCCCGAAGCTCATCGTCTTTCTTTATTTCTTCCAGCGCCTGTTTCCCCTCCTTAACGGGCATATTGACATCAATAAAAATAATATCCGGATTGGGCTGGGAATCATCTCTCAAGCTATCCAGGAGCTGCTGCCCGTTCTCAACTGTAGTAACCTCAGAAGGGACATCGGTTTCCCCAATGGCATCAATAAACAATTCCTGGTCCTCGGTATCATCCTCGGCCAGCAGGATCTTTACAGGCTCTTTTTCATTTTGCCCCTCAGGGGCCGTGCTGGAATTATCGGAACTTATCATATTGGAGCGGTTTTTACCTGTCAAATGTAGCGCAAAAATGCTTAAAAGATTCCCATTGGCCGATAATATTGAAAGCGGCGGGATATCCGGCACATAAGGGCTCCTCAGATCATCATTCCCTGTTGTGCATTATAAGGAAAAACGGTTTTCGGTTCTTTGGCGCCAAAACAAAAAAATGCCCGCCTGGGTACAGCAGGCGGGCATGGGTAATAATCCTGGTCAAATTGAGTTAAGCCGGTTAATCTATTGTTATGGTCTCAGAGAGGTTCTCACTGCTGATAAAGGCCGCTATATATTGCCGCACTTCATTTTGTTTATCTGGCGGGGTCTCAAAAGTGTTGAGATGATACTGCTGGTCCTGGTCCATGATGTGGATAATCTCGGTATAGCCTTTTGAAATGAGGCTTCCTTTTAATTTAATTACCCTGAGCTGCTGGCGGGGTTCCAGATCCTTTTTCACCCTGAATCGTACTTGTTTGTGCATTGTAAAAAATTCCGTTTATAAACCGCTGTGATTATAAATCAAATATAGTGATTAAAAAGGCTGCCCGGTCATGCCTGAATGTTAAAAAATATCCCGCACGGCCTAAAGCGCAGTGCTTTGCTGCTTTAAGGGCAGGCGGACCGTAAAGACGGCCCCCTTGTCCTTTTCCCCTGATGCTGTGATGGTCCCCCCGTGGCGCTCCACAATCTTTCTGCAGAGTGACAGCCCAAGACCGCTGCCTTCGTACTGGTCCTTGGAATGAAGGCGCTCAAAGGCCGTGAAGATCCGCTCGCTGTATGCCTTATCAATGCCGATTCCGTTGTCCTCAATGCAGACCTGCACCAGATCCCCGCCGCTGCCCTGAACCAGACTGCTGCTGATAATGACCTTTGGAGGAATTTCCGCCCTTGAAAACTTAAGGGCATTGTGCACCAGGTTGTAGAAAAGCTGCTGGATCAGGATCCTTGCCCCTTGAATCTCAGGGAGCTCAGAGCTGATAAGGACCGCATTTTTCTCCTGTATGACCAGCTCAAGGTCGGTCTTGATCCCTTCCAGGATCCTGTTAAGGTCAATGCGCTCAACGGGCTGTTTTTTCTTGTCTGCGGCGGAATACGCCAGTATGCCTTCAATGACATTCTGCATCCTGTGGACGGAATGTTCGATCTTTCCCATATACCATTCCAGCCTCTGGCTAAACTCAGACTGCATTTCATCGCGCATCCGGCTGATAAAGGTTTTGACCTTGCGCACCGGCTCCCTGAGGTCATGGCTGACCAGATTGGCAAAATGCTGCAGATCGTCATTGGAACGCTGAAGCTCCTGGGTAGTTTCGCGGGCCTCTTTTCGAAGCTGCTCCTCCAGGGTCTTCCGGCGGTCTATATCCTCGATAATGCCGGTGATTTTAACCGGCTTCCCGTTCTCATCTCTGATTATTTTACCGGTGATATTGGTCCATCGCAGCGATTTGTCCTCATTTATGATCCTGGCCTGATAGGAAATCACCCCGCTCTGCTGGGCATCAAGGTGGGCTTTCTCACGCACTGCTATATCATCGGGATGAAGCTTTGATATGATCTTTTCATTTGTAATGGTATCTTTTATATCCCAGATAGAACTGAAGTTGCCCGAAGTCGCTATGGACTGGGACAGCAGGTCTATTTCGTAGGTGCCCATCCCCGATGCCTCAACGGCCATGCGAAGCTGCTCTTCGGAACTCTGCACTTTTTCCTTTGCCAGATGAAGATCGGTGATATCCATCCCAGTGTTCATCACCCCATAGACAAGTTCCTGCTGATCGAAAAGGGGCATAAAGCAGTAATTGAAATAAAAAGTCTTCTGCTGCCCGTCAATTACAATATCCACCCTTTTATCCTTGGCATGAAATGCGCTGCCGGTTCTATAAACCTCAAGGGCCTGTTCAAAAATGCGCTGCTTCCCAAGCTCGGGAAGCACCTCAATATAGCTTCGTCCAAGCACCTTATCGCCTTTGCCCCAGGTTTTTATCATCGCCAGATTGGCCAGTTCTATCTTTAATTCACTGCCGGTATACACCCCTATGGGCAGCGGGGCATTATCCACTATATCTCTTAAAAGCTGTAAAGTTCTTTCCATGGCTGCAGTCTATTTTTAAAACGAATATACAGGTTTTTAATGCCCAGGATGTTACATGCAGCTTTAATATTATTCCACAATTTCCACCGCAGAGGCCTGCCTTTGTCTTTACTGCAGGCTTTAGGGGGAAGAAAACAGATAAAAAAAAACAGCCCAGGAAAAATGCACGGCGGCAAAATGCGGCACGGCGGCCTAAAAACGTAATCTTCCATTTTACACTTCCATCTGTTTTTTTTAAATGCAGTGCGGGCTGCTTTAAACCGCCGCCCGGATCAATTCAGGCCGCATCAGCGCAAAAGCAGACCTCGGTCCGCCTGGGGATCTTCCCAGTCCATTTCCATTATCCTGCGTATCAGGGATTTCAAATCCCCGTACAAGACGGGCTTGACGGCATAAGAATCTGCCCCCATACCAAGGGCACGCTCCACCTGGCGGGGATTTGCCGAGGTGGAAAAAATGATAACCCTGATGTCTTTTATATCTTCTCTGCCGCCGCGTATTTCTTTAAGGCATTCAAAACCATCTTTTAAATGCATCTGCAGATCAATAAGGATAAGGTCCGGGAGCGAGCCGGCCGGCGCAGAGAGGGCATCGGTCAGCGCTTTGCCGCTTTCAAAAAGCCTCAGGCCCTCCACAGGGAACATCTCATAGAAAAGCTCGGCAAAAATTTCCCTGTCATCGGGATCATCATCGGCAAAATAGATATTTTTCATAGTTTCTGGCACAATACGCCCCATTTTATCGGTAGGGCAGTTAAGCAATGTTGGAATTTAAAAAGTCATATCTAAAATCTATATTGACTTAAAACTTTAAAAATATCTGATTATGCAAAAGATTATTAACAGCTCAATATACGCAATTTTCCCGGCCTGTGAAGAAAAACAGGCCCCTAACTGCAGCCAATACTGTTTCCCGCAGGGTTTTTAAGCCCCTGCTGCCTGCTGCCAGCCTGCCAAGAACCGTATTAGAGGCCCCCGAATTTATTTTTATAGACATTGAGCTCCCTGTCGGTTTTTTCCAGCAGTTTCTCCAGAAGGGCAATTTTGTCCGTGTAGAGCGTGTTTAAAGCGCTGTGCTGCCCTGCAGCGGCACTGCTTTTAAATCTGGGGTCCAGGTACCCGCTGATGTCAAAGCTTATGATGTTTCTCACATCCATTTCAAAGACTGCCGCAATTTCTTCCAGCTTTTCAAAACTCACACTGCTTGCGCCTTTTTCAATTTTGCTGTAGCCCGCCTGGGTCATATCAAGCCTTAAGGCCATATACTGCTGGGTGTAATTTTTAAGCTCTCTCAGCGTTTTTATATTCTCATTTATTCTGCTGTACATAAATTTGGATTTTACTGTGTTAGATTCACACCTCCGGTCGGGAATGCCGGATCAGAGATGACTGCAGAAAAATAATTCACGAATCTCTCCTGCAATAACAAATGTCGACCCTTTGGGCTGTTTTGCCATGTACATGCCCCAAAGGGTTTTAGCTGTCCCGAAAACAGACCCGCAGGCTCCAGAGCCAAAAACACTGCACCGGCGGCAGTGCGCTAAAAACAGCTATACGGGCCGGCTGCCAAAAACAGCTGTCTTTTTTTATTGAAAAATAAACAAAAAAATAGAATTTTCAGGATTATGAGCAGTCCATTATTTATAATCGATGCTCTGCTGTTGGAAAAATTACGAAAATTATTAAAGGCAATTGATAGAAAAGCTGCACTATTTTATGCGTTCAGCGGGCAGAAAACAAATGTATAGTAAAAATATTATATTTAATTAAATGCAATATGGGCCGCAGAAGACCAATTATGCCTTTAAACCTGCTTGCAAAAGTTAATAAAAGCACAATTTATTTATTTTTTACCCTTTACCGCGTTTCAATAGACTACATTTGGATAAATTAAACAATTAAGATGCAGGAAGGTACAGTAAAATTCTTCAATGAAGAAAAAGGTTTCGGATTTATAACGCCAAATAACGGAGGAAACGAAATTTTTGTCCATGTTTCAGGCCTATCGGAAAATATCCGTGAGAATGACCCGGTGAGGTACGAGGTAAAAGAAGGCCAAAAAGGGCCGAACGCAGTAAATGTAGTGAAAGCCTAATATACTATAAAAACCACTTTGAAAAAGCATCTGTACATCACAGGTGCTTTTTTTTATAAACCAATGCAGCAGCCATTTTCGATACTTGCTAGATTAATTTTTTAAGCATTCCCCCGAATATAAAACCATGAAAGGGAAGCACGCAATACCAGTAGAGCCTGCCTATGAGCCCTCTGGGCTTAAAGGTTGCAGCCTGATATAAATCATTATTGACGATCTTAAATTCCAGCCAGGCCTCACCGGGCAGTTTCATTTCGGCGTATAAAATAAGTTTTCCCTCCGCTTTGTCCGCATACACCACACGCCAGAAATCCAGCGCATCCCCGGGATGAAGCTCATTTTTATGGGTCCTTCCCCTTCTAAGGCCCACACCTCCAAAAACCTTGTCGATAAATCCCCGCAGATCCCAGTGAACCAGGTACATCATTCCCTCCACTAATACCATTGAAAGGGATTACCTTTCTATGCAAAACGCAAACAAGTTTTTTCTAATAATTTAACGCGGCTATTGAGATTAAATTTGCCCTAATAATCCTCTACTTTAAAATAGATCTTTATCCTCCAGAAAAAAAGCCATATTTTGATTAACTTTTAGGCAAAATTTACTTTCAACTAGTTTTTTAAAACTGATTACCGGCAGATTACGTATATATCTTAAAAGTAAAACATGACTGCAAATTCATATCGTCTGCCATCGATCATATATAAATATCTTTTTATCAATGATGACCGCCCCATACCTTTTCAGGAGTTGTGCCTCTTTCTTTATAACCTGGGAAGCGACGCAGCTTTTTCCTTCGAAGCATTTTCTTCCGAAAAAGCCTACCAGACCCGCGTAATGGAAATTTTAATATTTCTTTCTGATATCAACCTGATTACTCTGGAACCGGAAACAGACGAAAGTTTTATTAACAAGATTTGCATGAACTAATTTTCCCCATATAAAAATGTAGTTAATCTCTTTACGACAGATAGCTTTAGGCATCTATTTCGAATATTAAAATCACCATTTGACAAATATTAAATCTGTATACTTCAGTTTGACATTCTCATTATCTGCTAAAGCTCACTGTTTTTATTTAATTTTACTTTCAACTGGTCCTACATTAAACATTATTCAATATGATGAAGAAAAAGTATAAAAGGTTTGATCGTGATTTTAAAGTAAATGCAGTAAAATTGAGTTATGAAAAAAACAGCGTCAAAGTATTCTCTGATGAGCTGGGAATATACCCAAATCTAATATGGAGATGGCGGATAGAATATGAAAAGTTCGGTGAAGGGAGCTTCAGAGGGGCGGGCTATGACAGATTTCATCCCGATGAAAAAGAGGTTTTCGATCTCCGGAAAAAAAACAAGGATTCCGAACTGCGGTATGAAATCTTAAAAGATGCCTCTCCTTACCTTTATCGAGGAAATCTGGTGATTTACGAGTTTATAAAAATAAATGAAAGCAGATATTCGATATTGAAAATGTGCGGAATTTTAGAAGTGGGCTACGGCAGATATCACAGATGGAAAACGAACGGCCTTTCTGAAAAAAAGAAATATATAACGCGCTTAAAGGAAGCTTTAAAATCATTATTTCTCCAGTTTAAAAAACATTATGGAAGAAACAGGCTAACAGTAGAGATGCATAAGCTTGGATATAAAATCTGCAAGGAACAGGTTTCTTTCTATATGCGGACATTAAGGCTCCGCCGTATTAAGAAAAGGAAATTTAAAATTACCACAGACTCCCGACACAAATATTATACGGCATCAAATATATTAAACAGAGCTTTTAAGGTTGAAGCCCATTCAATGGTTTGGGCATCTGATATCACCTACCTTCAGACCACCAAAGGCTTTCTTTACCTCACAATCATCATTGATCTTTTTGACCGAAAGATAATCGGCTGGAACCTGGGAGCACGTCTGGACAGCAAAAATACAACGCTTCCTGCCCTGCGCATGGCAGCCGAAAAGCGGAATGCGCCTGAAGGGCTAATTTTTCATTCCGACAGAGGGGTTCAGTACGCCAATCGGGCTTTTACACAAATGCTTGCTTCCTATAGATTCACGCCCAGCATGAGCCGCAAAGGATGCAGCTGCGACAATGCTGTTTCAGAAAGCTTTTTCAACACATTAAAAAGAGAATTGACAGATAAGAAAAGTAATCTTTTTACCCGAAAGCAGATGAAAACCGAAATATTTGAATTCATTGAAAACTGGTATAATACAAGAAGAATCCATACATCACTGAATAATAAAACAATACAACAGTTCAATAATGAATATTATTTAGAAAAGAACATTCAGTTATGAAAAAAAAGAACAGTTCATCCGATATTTATGCTGAAGTAATACTCTTAGAAAAAAAGATAAAAAAAACAGACCTGAAATTTGAAATTTTAAAGAACGCAGGACAATGCATTCTGCATGGCAAACCCAAAATATTTGAATTCATTAAAGAGAATGAGAGCCAATACTCTATAAGGCTGATGACCGAAGTTTTAAGCGTTAATAGAAGGGAATATCACAGATGGAAAAAAAAGCCGTTAAATGATACGCAGCTAAAAAAGATTTTAATGCAGCAGAAAATAACTTCTATATTTTTTGCTGCCAGACGGCGCTATGGGAGTGAAAGAATTTCAGTTGAACTGGAGAATTCGGGATTTAAATTATGCAACAGAACGGTTAGAAATTATATGTCAGAACTGGGGCTCTCAGCAAGAGGAAAAAATTATTGAAACAGATTCTCTTCAAATCCTCCATAAAATCTATATAGGTTTGCCGAGTTCTTTCACTTTAAGCTTTTAGTATCACTTAGAATTAAGATATTTTTAAGCTGGACCTCCTGAAATCCAAAGGTGAGATACTGGTGTGTTTTTTAAAATATTTTACAAAATAAGAATCATCACCAAAACCCAGACAATGTCCAATCTTACTGATAGTCCAATTAGTATCAAGGAGCATTCTTTTTGCTTCTGTTATAATCCTTTCGCAGATAATCTCAGAAGGACTTTTATCTAATAATTGATTGGTAAGACCGGATAATGTCCTAGATGATATTTGCATAAATTCTGCATAATGGGAGACTTTAAGTTCTTTTTTATAATTTTCTTCTACTAGATTGATAAATTTTATTAATTGCAGCTGCTTTTTATCCTTAGGAGAAATCTGGTGCCCATTAAATGTACTTGCATTTTGCCATCTGTACTGAAGCTGAATAAGAAATGCTTTGAAGTAAGACCTTAAAAGCTCTTCATGGCTGGTTTGATTTTTATCTTCTAATTCATTTTTGATCAGCTGTAAATATTCTTCTAAAATAAAGGCATCATCTCCGGTAAGTGAACAAGCAGGCTGACTGTGACTATCCGGCAGGACGTGTTTCGAAAAAAAAGCAATATCCTTATTGTCCTGAATTAGAAATTCTTCATTAAACTGAATTAAAACTCCGCTGTAATTGGTATTTCTATCGAAATAATGAACATCATCATTAGTCAGAAAGAAAAGAGTATTCTGGTCAATATCCCAGGCTTTAAAATTAACAAAATAGCAGCCATTTCCCTTTTTAAACCAAATGATCTGATAGTGATTCGCGGCATGAGCTTTCCTTCTTTTTTTATCATATTTTTTTAAATAATTATCAATTTCGTACACAGAAAACCTTGGCACATTATGCTGATATTGATTTAGATGATATTCAGCAGTATTATTGTCACTGTCGCTAATTCTTTGCATTCGCATTGATTAAAAAATTTATGATTGCCTGAGAGTAAAACCTGCATTAATCAATGAGATTTTACTCTCTGCATTTACTATTTTATACTCTTTATTTGTATTACAACTTTACCTTTCGCGCGGCCGCTTGCTACATATTGCAAGGCCTCATTAGTCTGCTCAAAAGCAAATACTTTATCTACTACTGGCTTAATAATTTCATTTTCAATAAGTTTTGTAATTTCCTGCAGCTGGCTTCCTTCGGCTCTCATAAATAGGAAACTAAAGTTCACATGCTTCTTTTTAGCCTTATTTCTTACACCAAAACTGAGCAGAGACATAATTATTTTGAAATACCACGGCAATCCTATTTCTTTTGCAAATTCAGGTGTTGGCGGTCCTGAAATAGAGATTATCTTTCCGTGAGGTTTTAAAACGTTTAATGATTTTTCAAGTGTTTTTTGATCCTGGCTGTTTATCACCACATCACAATCTTTAAGTATGTGCTCAAAATCATTCGTTTTGTAATCGATAAGTATATCAGCTCCAAGGTTTTTCAGCAGTTCAAAACTTTTTGTACTGGCTGTAGTGGCAACAACTGCGCCTAAGTATTTTGCCAGTTGTATCGCTATAGTTCCAACACCTCCTGAACCTGCCTGTATAAATACTTTCTGACCCTTTTTCAAACCCGAAAGCTCTACCAATGCCTGCCATGCTGTTAATGCAACCAATGGAATAGAAGCTGCCTGGTTCATAGAAATGTTTTTGGGTTTAAATGCCACATCTTTTTCATTTACGGCAATATACTCAGCAAAGGTTCCTATATGGTAATCCGCAGGGCGGGAATATACCTGGTCTCCCACTTTAAATTTCCTGACGTTTTTACCTACTTGGGTAATAATTCCTGCCACATCATGCCCCAGAATCATAGGCAGTTTATAAGGAAGCATCAATTTAAACTCTCCTGTTTTAATTTTCGAATCCAAAAGATTAACACCTGCCGCATAGACTTCAATTAAAACATCATTATTACCCACAACTGGATTTGCAACATCTGCAAGCTGAAGACCTCCTTTAGTATATTTATTTATGATAAATGCTTTCATATTAATTTTTTAAAAGTTGATAGCTCTTTTTCGGGTTAATTAATTTATAGGCAGTTTTTGGGAAAAATCTGTTAATTAGATTAAACAGTTTCGCATCCCCTACGCGTATGGTATAATTTTCCTTTTGCAGTCCGTCTACAAGTCCTTTTACCATTTCTTGAACCGATATTTTTTTATCTTTCCGATCTGCGGTCATTTCTGTAGCAACAAGCGGCGGGATCAGTTCAAATATTTTTACATTACTTCCAATTATCTTCAAGTGCTCACGAAGTGACACCGTATAGAAAGCCAGTGCTGTTTTAGAAGAAGAATATGTAGCTTCAATTAATGACGGAGCCTGACTCAATATTGATGTTGTGTTTATTATCGCTGAATCTTTTCTTGATTGCAGCATGTCCATAAACAGGTTGTTAAGTCTTATAACCCCAATATAATTAACTTCCATTTCGTAAGCTGCACCATCAATATGTTTGTCATTTGGGATACCTAAATTAGATGGCGGTACAAGTACGGCGGCATTATTATATAGAATATCAATACCGCCCAATTCTTTTACTTTATTAAAAAGAAATTTTGCATCTTCTTTATTTGCCGCATCGCTTTGTATTGCTGTGATCGCAGGATATGCTTTTTTAGCGGCATCCAATTTGGCTTGATTTCTTCCCGTAATGATTACTTTAGCACCAATTGCCAAAAACTGTTTTGCCGCTTCAAACCCAATACCAGAAGCTCCTCCGGTAATCAATATCGTTTTGCCTTTTATGTTCATAATGCTTTATTTAAAGAATTGTTTAGAATCACCTACCAGAACATCAATCTGATTTTTTTCAAGAGCTAAAAACAATTCATCTGCAACTTCATCTGGCGAAATACCGTTTGCTCCTCCTATCTCAGCTGAAAATTCAGTATTTACTAATGGCGGATAGACTTCATAGATTTGAAGATTTTTCTCTTCTTCATAAGTAGATCGCAGTGCGACAGTATAACTGTGCAATGCCGCTTTGGTTGCTCCATAAGTTGGAAGTAATTTATGGCTTCCAAATACGGCAATAGAAGAAATGTTAACAACCGCAGATTCTGTTTTTTGCAATAAGTGCGGTAATAAAAGCTCAGTGAAATGAATTACACTAAAATAATTGGTATTCATTTCTATAGCAGCTTTTTCGTGAGCATTTAAAGTTTCATTCAAAAGATAACTAAACGCTGCCCCAGCATTGTTAATGATTAAATTTAATTCTGGGTAATCTTCTTTTAATTGTTTTGCAATTCGAATTCTATCGGCTTCTAGAGATAAATCGCCTTGTATAGCCGCTGCATTATCCAATTGTTTTAAAGCATTTTGCAGACGTTCTTCACTGCGTCCATTAATTATTATTTTATTGCCTGACTTGCTTAATTTTTTGGCAATTGCCAATCCTATTCCGGCACTTCCGCCGCTTATGAATATTGTATTCCCTGTTGTTTTCATTTTTATTTCTATTTAAATTATTTTTTATTCTTTAGTTATCAAATTAATAAATTCTATTTTTAGACTTTTTAGTATATTTTAAAATAAACTTTTTGGTATATTTTTAATCAAAAAAAAATTATAAGACGTATTGTTCTAATTCAGATTTTAGGCTTTTCACAAGTCCCTGCATTGGTTTTGCTGTCCCCATAACTCTGCACATTACAATACCGCCTTCAACTGAAGCCGTGAATTTAAATGCAAAGACCGCAGGATCAAGTTTACTTGAAAATTCACCCGTATTGATTCCTTCCTGCAGCAGAGCCGTTAATTCCTGCTGGCCGCTCTTAAATACTTTGGCTACTTTTTCTTTTATAAGAGGATAATTGTCATCTGCTTCTACTGCTGTATTAAATATAGGGCAACCTCCAGAAATATAAGTATCAATTGGGTTCTTGTAGAAATCTAAAAATGCAAACACTTTACCTTTTATTGTTTTGGCTTGATAGACTGCCGCTCTGATTCTGTCCGAAACCATTTTTAAAGATAAATCTATAACCTGCTCAGATAAATCTTCTTTATTTTCAAAATGACCGTAAAGACATCCTTTTGTTAGTTTTGTAGCTTCGAGAACATCATCAATATTCACTCCCGATATCCCCTTTTCATTATAAAGCGGTACCGCAGTTTCAAGTATAAATTGTTTAGTTCTTTCAGCTTTACTAAGCATTGTAAATTAATTAGGGTACAAATATACTAAAAAGTATATTTTAAAAATTAAAATTAACACTAATTTAATTTTTATAAAATGTCAGCATAAGAAAATAAACGATTCAATTATGGGGAAATTAATTCAGCCGTTTCCAACTGTCAGAAAATAATAATTTTTCAGCCAGTATGGTTTCTCTTCTTTGATTGACCATTTTTATCCGCTATTTTAGCAATGTATTAGCTGATGAATATTCCAGCTATATACCAATTTTTAAAATAATTAATGACATTAAGACAATGCTCTATAGCATGGATAAGAAAATGGATACTAAAAAAGGATTTACTACCACAATATTACACTCAGACCGGCTATTAAAACCGGAATTTGGCGCATTACACCAACCTGTACATACTGCTGTGACCTAGGGTTATGAAGATGTGAATGGACTAATTGATGTTTTTCAGAATAAAACAAAAGGATATGCTTATTCAAGACAGGGCAATTCAACAGTAGCTGCTTTAGAGCACAAATTAACACAAATGGAAAATGGAATGTCTACTGTAGCCTTCTCTACTGGTATGGCTGCCATCACAGCCACAATTGTATCACTTTTAAAAAAGGATGATCATATCATTGCAAGTTCTTACTTATTTGGGAATTCACGAAGTATTATGCAGACTCTTAGTGAAATTGGCGTTCAAATATCTTATGTAGATGCTACCAGTGTAGAGAACATCCAAAAAGAGCATACATCAAATACAAAAATGGTATTTGTGGAAACGATTGCAAATCCTGCTACCCAGATAGCCCAGCTCGATGAAATTGGTAATTTCTGTTCCGAAAATAAAATCATTTACGTTGTAGATAACACGATGACTTCGCCTTATCTTTTTAAACCCATTAATGTTAAAGCGAGTCTTGTTATTAACTCTTTAACTAAATACATAGGCGGTCATGGCAATGCACTCGGCGGCAGTGTTACAGATACAGGTTTGTATGATTGTGCTGGTTTCCCAAACATTGCAGCAATTTTACGCGGCCAGATTAAACCTGAGATGCTTGGTATTACCCAGATCAGAAAAAGAGGATTACGTGATGGCGGAGGTACTTTATCTCCTGAAGCAGCACACAGCATTTCAGTAGGAGCCGAAACTTTAGCTTTAAGGCTGGAAAGAACTAGCAGCAATGCCTTACTGCTGGCAAATTTTCTTAATGAACATTTACTGGTAAAAAAAGTTAATTATCCTGGTTTAGCTGATCATCCGCAGCATAAAATCGCTTCGGAGCTTTTTAATGGATATGGCGGATTAATGAGTTTTGAATTAGATGATAAAATTGATGCCGTTACATTTCTAAATCGATTAAAAGTTGTTATTAAATCAAGTAACTTAGGCGATACCAGAAGTCTTGCCATTCCTGTAGCCAAGACTATTTTTCATGAACTTGGTGCTGATCGCAGAAAAGAAATGGGTATTGAAGATTCGTTAATTCGATTGTCGGTTGGAATTGAAGACATCAACGATCTATTAGAAGACTTTACTCATGCATTTAACTGATAATAAACCTTATAATATTTTAAATTTGATCAGTAAAAAATCATAAGCCCTCTCTAAGATTGAAAAGCTTAATTAATTTTATTCATTAAAAACTTCAAAGGAAAAGAGCGTTCAATTGAATTCTCGTTCCCTTTTTCATTGCATCTATTTGGATTTACTTTCATTTCGTATTTTTTCTCTATGCTGTATCCCCCATTTTGTCATGGCTCCTACAACTTCTTCTAAAGTCTGGCTGTAAGGAAGAAGTTCATATTCGATACTTACAGGATACCCCACTGCTACTTTTTTAAGCAGGAAACCGTTTTGCTCTAATTCTTTAAGCTCACTCGAAAGAACCCTTGCAGAAATACCTGTAACCTGTCTTTGAATTTCTGTAAATCTTTTATTTCCTCTGGCCATTGCAATAATAATCATCAATTTCCATTTTCCTCCAATTGCATACAATGCATCAGAAACTGCCATAAGTACAGTATTGCACTCTTCAGTAAATTCCTTGTTTTCTATCTTCTTTTCTTCTGTTTTTGACATAACTATCATTTTAAAAGCAACTAACCTTTTAGTAACAACTAATAAATTGTAAGCAAATGTACTGTAATTTTGCTTAATAATTTTAAAAATAACGAAATCATGACATTAGAAAATTTAAGAGTAAAAGAGGAATTAAGAAGCCTCATAGATGACTACGCTACTTTAGGTGACGAGAAAAAGATCTCACAGGTAATGGATTTATTTACCCCGGATGTTACCTATAAAGTTTATATGAATGGTACTTTAGTTTCCTCTGTTTCTCAAAGAGAAAACATGGAAAAAGAATTCAATCAGCATGCCGGCCATGTAAAAACTTACTTTACACTGAATGGACAGCATAAAGTAGAAATCGATGCAGATACTGCTACAGGCATTTCTTTCTCTCAATTAAAAATGATTAGAGAAGTGGAAGGAAAAGATATACTTTCAGACTACAGCGTTAAATATGAGGATGAGTATGTAAATCATAATGGAAAATGGCTGATAAAGAATCGCATAGGACATTTTATCATTATAGAAGTTAGACAACTTAATAATTAATCTCATTAACTAATCAATGAAAATAAAAAAATATCTTACGATCTCGCTTTTGATATTAACTGCTGTGATGGTAGTTTTAAGCGGTCTTATGAAAGCCATCCAGCTTCCGTGGTCAGTTAATGGACTGGTAAAATTTAATCTGCCTAATGCAGCGACAACACTTGGCTTGATGGAAATGACTTTAGCTGTTTTATTTATATTTCCTAAAACCATGCGCATCGGTTTTATACTGCTTTCTTGCTATTTTGCCGGAGCAATGGCAACAGAATTATCACATGATGGTTCAATGCTCAATCCGGCAGTGCCATTGTCTCTAATCTGGATAACAGCTTTTCTGCGTGATAAATATTTGTTTATAGGATCTTTAGAACCAAATCTAGAAATCCAAAATAATAACGTAAATATTATGAGTGAATAACCTCCAAAGTCAAATTATTATACAGGTTCATATTTTTCAAAGTGTACCAATGATTAGAAAAAATTTTACATCAATCACCAAAAGGACAT
This sequence comes from Flavobacterium notoginsengisoli, assembly GCF_042686225.1. Classification (NCBI taxonomy): domain Bacteria; kingdom Pseudomonadati; phylum Bacteroidota; class Flavobacteriia; order Flavobacteriales; family Flavobacteriaceae; genus Flavobacterium; species Flavobacterium notoginsengisoli. The sequence continues at coordinate 422,486 of NZ_JBHUOT010000003.1, read as the reverse complement.
CTAAACCAAATTTACAAAGCCAATCGAATACGGACACAACATGTAGTACGCCAATCTCTTCAAATCATCCAAAAAAGATGTTGTAATTTGCCCTGTTCCCGTCACACAGCCAGATGGTGCCAATTGAAGACAATTGGCGCTATTTTTTTATTTGCACTACTAAATGAGCTAACTTTAGATCATTTTTGCTTTTTTCTTTCTTTCTTAGTAATCACTACCACTAGAAAGGAAATAAATCAATTTTTAGCTTCTGTGGAAGAACAATTATTAAGAGGAAGATATATTTTTATTTTCATCAAAATCAGCAGAAATAAGTATCAAATTTTGACATTAATAATCTCAAAACTATTATTTAATTTTGCTAAAAACTTACTTAAATTATCCATTTAAATACTAAGTTATGTAGTCTCATTTACAATTATATTAGTAGCTTCATTTATTGAATTAACGAAATCACATTTTTTAACGTTTTTTAACATTAAACCTTTACGATACATACAAACCTCTTCAAAATAAAAAACTAAACCAATTATCTTACAAATCAATCGAAAAATAAGCCAATTTCTTTAAATCATTCATAAAATGATTTGTAAATTGTGAACTAAACGTCACACAGCCAGATGGCGCCAATTGAAGACAATTGGCGCCATTTTTTATTTAAGCTCAATAAATACGCTGTCTTTGAATCATTTATGCATTTATTTTTATTCTTTAAAATAATAGTAAATTGCATCAGCGTATATATTTATATAAAAAATTGCGCAAATAGTTGATTTACCCTTCGATAACTTAACAGGATTCGAACATCAAAAAATATAGTAGAAATTAAGTATTCGTTAAATAGAAAATTAGCAAAATATTCAACATACGAATTTTAGACTCAAAGCTTTATTAATCAAAAAAATGCTATGTGGGTAACTAAAGATACCATCGTCTTCGTACTCAACTATTGTAAACTTGTTCGTAAAAATCTAAAAAAGAGAATGTTCTTGATTGTTGACAGAGGATTGGAATGATGAAATTTTCAGTCACGTAATATGCAGGAGAGATTTAATTAAAGTTACGCGATGAAACCCTCATTGAAATTCGACATCTTTACGCTGTCAAATGAGCAAGGTTTCATATTAGTCCCTGGTAATACTTCCTGTAGATTTCCTCTGCAGCCGGCGTGATATAATGCATAAAATCTTGATACTGCTGTTCGCTTCGAAGGACTAGCTCATGTACGGTTATAATTTCATTAAGCCGCCTGTTTGCCAGTATAACAAATTCATCTATCTCAATCAGATGCTTATAAGTAGCCTGTTCCTTTTCAAAACCAGTTAGTCTGTCGAGTTTTATTCTCTTTTCATTGATTAGGTTTTCAAGTTCTTGGGTATATTCTTTTTTTATCAGCTCTTCTTTCATGAATGTAATTTTTTAAAACTTCACATTTATATCATTACTGTCTGTGCTTATTTTTGGATTTTCCTTTTTGAGAAGCTCCGACAGCAGGTGGTTAATTTCAGATTCCTGCATACTATAATCCAGTTCCTGTTCTGTATTAAAATGGAATACCAGAAGCGAGGCTTGTTCAGCATTTTTATTATCCACAGCGGCCGCAGCACCTATATAGTTGAGTTCTAGCTGGCCAATGTGAAGCAGATCCGTAACAAAATGGAGGTCTGTTTTTTCGGGAAGTATTAACTGCCCTGTTTTGAATATAATGGTGTGTTTATACATTATTTCTTATTTAAATTTCAGTATTCTTCTGAATACTCTCTTACTAATTTAAGACAATTAATCCATTAAAAATCTCCCAGCCTTAATTCTTTAATTCAAACTGTGGAAATTTGTGACGTACCAGGAGAACTGATTCTATTTGGATCTGTTGGCGCTTTACTATTATCATCTTACTTAAATAAAAACGGGCATTCGAACGCAGGTTCTATATTGGAAAGTTTAGCCGTCCCTATTATTGGCATTGGACTTGCTAAATATAAGGACGTTATAAAATCTCAAATCGAAAGCGCCGCAGGGACTGAACAAGAACCAGTCGTATCTCAGTCCGACACATACTAACTACATTGATGAAGCAGCCAAGCTGGTTATTAAAAGTATTGCGAGCTTATAAAAAACAAATTTTTCCTTGATACTCGAGGGAAAAAAAATGAGCAAGTTAATTTTGCAAAATATCTTTTACTATTCGCAGAGAAGCTGCTTCACAAAAATCCAGACCGGAATAATCTGGATTTAAACCACCAATATAAGGCACGGCCATGATGTATACATTTTTATTATAAGCGCCGTATTGGTCTATAATTTGAAAATTATCATTTATGGCTATTCCTGATACTTTAAGAAAAAAGTCTCCGTATTCATCTTGATCCACCTTATCTGGATCTGCTGTAAATGCGGTATGACCTGCCTCAGATGATTTAAATTTTAAACGTGCTGGACTAATAGCTTTCTGCTCCAGCAGAGTATTGAACGGAAAATCTTCATAGGATAAATGCGGCTGTCCGACACAATCTATAAATGTTTTATAAAATACTGAACGATCACTGCCACTATCTTTAAAATTGTAAAATACTCCTCCTCCATTCTGCGGTTCAACTGTGCTGTCATCTCCGACAGAAACCAGATCTAATATTCCAGCTTGATGAAGAGCCAATAATTCTTCGCATGATTTTTGGGGAACAAATGCAATTACTATGGAAATAAGAGGCATAAGCACTTTTTGAAGCCGCAGCATATCTTCTGCCGAAAAATATTTGGCAGGATGATTCATTGCAAAACTTAAAACAGCCAGCATTTCTTTCCAATAAATAGATTCCTGCCTTTTAATAGATTTCTCAGCCTGCACATATTCGGCTTTTAGAAGCTGAAAAGGATCAAGACGTTCCCGCAGTTCCATCATATCAGCTACAAAATCTTCAATTGAAAAATCCTTGATCCGCTGATAAAATTCAGGATCTTTTGCGCGGAATATATCTTTGAAATCCTTTTCAAAAATAAAATCAAGCGATAAAAAACCATTATTACCTTTTCTGTGCTGCTCTATTTCTTCCTTAGTTAACAAAGAGTCATTCGAAAGATGTGAATCTTCTAAATGAAAACGAACCGCAGGAAGCATACCACTTCTGGAGTGCATCATTATTCTAAAATCAGCACTTTCAGGATTTAATTTGAAATAAAGAGCATCGTCAGATCCTTTTTCAAATGAACCGTTATTTCTTGCCAGAGTTCTTATGGCATCAATAGCAGTTAAAGAAGAACCTTTTATTGCAATAGGATGATTAAAATGCTTTGCCAGTTTTACAGGTGGATATGGAGCATCATAATAGCCTGCAACTTTACCTTCATACCGGATTGGCCACTTGTGTCCAGTGCAGATAACAGCGTAGTCAAATTCATAAATACTTTCATTACTAGTTTCAACTTTTACCACTTCATTTTTTACGTCATAATTCACGTCAGTAACTATACTTTCAAAATGTACGGTAGTGCTAATCCCAGCTTCCATTCCAGCTTTGCATAAAATGTCGAACTGTGCAGAAAGATAGCTCCCAAATAGCAGTCTCGGCACGACTTTGTATTCGTTAAATTGATCTGGTTTAATATTAAATCTTTTCAGTAAGTCCGCTGGTGCGTTATAGATCCACTCCGACATGGTAGATACAATGTGCGGTACTTCATTATCGGATACATTAGTGATATGCTCCATACTGGAACCTTCGGTACTGTAAGGCATCCCTGAACCAAGCTCTTTTTTTCGCTCAAAAATTGTAATCTCAAAATCATTAGAGCCAGATTCTACCAATCGCTTATAAATAAAAAGCCCGCTCGGACCTCCTCCCAAAATTGCTATGCGTTTTTTAGTATTTTTAATATCCATTTCATTTTTGATTATATGTTTACTCTTAGAAATTCTGAAACATCCCAAACTATTACCGAATAGAATGTTGTGAGAATGATAACTGCTATTAATTACAAATATCAATAACGATTTGTCTTGTAGCTTATATGATTCAAATAGTAAATTATATAATTAAGGTTATGACTGCAATAAAATGACAAACATCATAGAGTTAGATTCTTATTTCTGAGAGCTTTTTAACATTAAACCCTGAAGATAATACAAACCGTTGCGAAATGAATATTAATATAATTATCTTATAATTAACTTCATGGGAATTATGAAACTCGTTTTTGTAATTATACAAAATTAAACCAGTAAACTGCTCTATTTTTACTGCTAATGAAATTGAATTATTTTATTATTAACTTTTACTTTCTTATAGTAATGCCTTAATCGCCTGATAAATTAGTCCAGAGTGTGTATTACAGCAAACTATAACAGCAGTTAGATTAAATACAATAAAGTAAAGAGATTTAAAGTCTACTTTAGTTGATAAAATAGACTTTAAATTAAAAGGATTATACCTCTAGGGTCTTGTGCCAGTAATTGAATCTTTACTTTGCGGAGTCGAATTTCCTTTCGGCTTTAGCGTTTTCCCTTTTTTTTGCTCAGAACGCTGTTTGTAAACTGTGTCGCCTTTTCTTGTATTAGAACTTTTTTGAGTAGTTGTATGTTTACTTTTCTTGGCTTGAATAGTATCAGTACTCTGTTTTTTCTTAGCAGGAGTTTCCTGCGCTGATGCAAATCCAAAAAAGAAGATCATACAAAAGCTGATAATTAAATTTCTCATCATTTTTTATTTTAATTAATAATTTGATTTTCAAAACAATACATTTTGTTTCATTGCAAATTTTACTATTTTGTTTATCTGTTATTTACACTAACAAACATTTAAATTATAGGATTACCATAAACCCTCATAAAAAATGAATACAAATGAATCAATACTAAAAACAGCTTTAAATTATCAATTTCCCGTCGTAGCAATTGGAACTGCTGCAAAAGAAATTGATTTATTAAAAAATATAATTTCTGATTTTCCAGCAGATACAGGAATGGCTTATATTATTTTTGAAGATTTGTCTTCCTCACAATCCAGTAATCTTGCAGAAATACTTTTGTTAAATTCAAAAATGCCCGTGATTGAAATTGTTCACGACATAAATATAAAGCCCAACAATATTTATATTGTTCCTGAAAATAATCTTTTGGTCTTAGAAAACGGATTACTGCAGCTAAAACCCACCATTAGAAGCAGTAAAGTAAATAATTGTCTGGATACGTTTTTTGAGTCTATCGGTCATGCCTATCAAAGTTATTCTCTAGGTTTAATGCTTACTTGGACACCTTCTGATGGATCTACAGGACTTAAAAAACTTAAAGAAGCAGGCGGTTCGACAATTGCTGTGCTTACCAAAGGAGGTTTTACACAAAATGCAGTTACATCAGAATACATCGATTATTTTGTATCTGCGGCTGATGTTGGTGAAAAGTTACTTCAAATCCACGAAAGTAAATTAGTTACTCATTCTTACGAGGACAAAGAAAACACTGCAGATGAACAGGAATTATTTGAAGAAATTATTTCGATATTACTGCAAAAAACAGGTACCGATTTTCAGCATTATAAACATACAACCCTGCGAAGAAGAATTGCCAAAAGAATGGTGGTAACCAAACAAGAAACCACTGAAAAATATTTGAGTTTATTGAAAACCAATAGTAATGAACAGGATTTTTTATTTAATGATATACTCATACCTGTAACTTACTTTTTTAGAGATCAGCAGGCTTTTGATAATTTATGCGAAAATACATTTCCTTCGCTGATTGAAAACTTAACAATTCCTGTACTTAGAATCTGGTCTTCGGGATGTTCTACCGGCGAAGAAGCCTATTCAATCGCTATCTGCATTCACGATTATTTGGAGAAAATAAACAGACTAGAAGTAAAAGTGCAGATCATTGCCTCCGATTTATCTGAAAAATGCATTTCTAAAGCGCGTGCAGGAATTTATACACAGCAAGACGTAAAAAATATCAGCGAAAACAGATTAGAAAAATACTTTACAAAAAGAAACAACAGTTTTCATGTCAATAAAGTAATTCGGGATATGTGCGTTTTTGCGGTTCATGATTTAACAAAAGATGCTCCTTTTGCAAAAATTGATTTTATTTCCTGCCGAAATGTACTGATTTACTTCGATAACGATTTGCAAAATCAGGTTTTAGCAACATTTCATTACGCACTTCGCGATAAAGGAATTTTATTTCTGGGTAAATCAGAATGGGCGCATCACGTTCCGCACCTATTTACTGCGATTGATAAAACCGATAAAATATATACCCGTAAAACAGTTTTGCAACTTGACCGTAATCAAGTCTTCCGTTCTGATTTCATTACAAATCCCTTTACAAAAGAGATTCAGGAAAATTTTCCTAACGAAAAAGACTACAGAAAAATTGCCTCAGATATTCTACTAGAACAATTTTCTCCTGCTGCAGTAATAATTAATGAAGAGCTTGAAATTGTCCATTTTCATGGCGATACAAGCCCGTTCTTGCAGCCCGCATCAGGAAAACCGAGTTTTAACATTCTCAATATGGTACGAAATGAGGTCGAATTTGAACTCCGAAATTATATTCTAAAAGCCCGAAATGAGAAAAAGAATTTTTCAGGAGAATTTACCGAAGTCAAAAAACAGCCTTTTTTAACTTCATTTGAAGTAATTTATCTTCCAAACCACACTGAACTGCTGCTGATTATATTCTGCAAAAGGACTAATGATAGGAAGAATGAACAAATTGGAAATTTAAATCCAGAACATACGTCACAGATCGAAAAAGAATTGACACAGCTTAGAGGCGATTTTAAAAAAGTAACCGAAGAACAGCAGATTTATTTTGAAGAACTCCAGACTTCCAACGAAGAACTATTGAGCAGCACCGAGGAATTACAAATCATGAATTATCAGCTTGAAAGCTCGACTATTGAACTTCAATCTAATAATCAGGAATTATCTTGTATTAATGATGAATTGAAAGACCGCAGAGAAGAACTCGCCACTATGCGCAACTTTTATGAATCGATTGTAAAAACGATTAGAGAACCTTTAATCATTATTGATAAAAATTTTACTATCAAAAGTGCCAATCCTTCTTTTTATGCCTATTTCAAAACTACAGAAGAACAAATCGAAGGTTTATCTATTTTGGAGATTGGAAATTCGCACTGGAATATTCCTGCCTTTAAAGAATCTGTATTAAAAAAAACAAGTCAAAAGGATTTGGTAGAAAATTTCAAAATACAATTTGATTTTGATGGTATTGGAAAAAAAACAATATTGATCAACGCCTCTCCGATCGTCAATTCAAATCCAGACGGAATGATTTTATTAGCGCTTGAAGATATTACGGATTTAGAACAAAGCCATGAATCTTTAAAAATGAAAAATTCTGAACTTAAAGCCTATAATAAACAATTAGAATCGTTTACTGCCGCAGCAAGCGAAAGTTTACTGGAACCGATTCGTAAAATGTATATGTTTGGCAAAAAAGTACTGGACGGCGAAAAAGCGTTAACCGAAAACGGCAGACATAATTTAAGTCGCTTATTAAGTTCGGCTGTAAATATGAATAAGCTTATTGAAGATGTAATTGATTATTCTAAAATAAATTTTGTGCAGAAAGAATTCAAAAAAACAGACTTAAATCTGCTTCTAAAAAAAACAATTAATGATATAAAGACTGTAAAAAGCGAACAGAAAGCTGTAATCAACATAACAACTTTACCAACTCTACGCATTATTCCTTTACAATTGCAACAGCTTTTTACTCATTTGATATCTAACTCTATCAAATACGCCAAACAAACCACTGTGCCAGAAATTACAATTGGAGTCGAAAATGTTTCTGCCGAAGAAATAATTGATTTTGGGGCAAATCCTGGAATCAATTACATAAAACTTTTTGTTAGTGATAACGGAATTGGTTTTAGCAAAAATTTTGAAACACTCATTTTTGATCCATTTTACAAACTTCAAAATGATAATCAATATGGAAGTGGACTTGGATTAACGCTTGTTCAGAAAATTGTTTATAATCATAAAGGATTTATCAAAATTTCAAGCGAGCCCAGCAAAGGAACTATTGTATATATTTATCTTCCCTCGTAAAAAAAATCAAAGTTCAAAATATCAAATCTCCAGAAATGGAGATTTTTTGTTTGAGTCATTTTGTGGTAATTGTAGAATATTGAAAAGTAATCTTATAAAAAACGCATCCTTTCAAAATTTAAATTTGGATTACTTAATAAATTACGGTCTACAACTACTTATAAATCTGAAAGATAAGACTGTAATTATTTTTAAGTTTTAACTAATTTAAGAAACACCATGAAAAATTTTCAAGACGAAAAACAACGAGATTTATCCATCAATACCTCCGATGGAACAAACAAATTTTTAACAACAGATCAGGGCGTTCGAATTAATGATGATAACAATTCACTTAAAGCCGGTGATCGCGGTCCCTCTTTATTGGAAGATTTTATTTTAAGGGAAAAAATCACACATTTTGATCACGAAAGAATTCCAGAAAGAATTGTTCACGCACGTGGTTCTGGCGCACACGGTTTCTTTGAAGTTACGAACCCAATTCCAGAATTAACAAAAGCAGGATTTTTGCAGGAAAAAGGATTAATTACACCTGTATTTACAAGGTTTTCTACCGTTGCAGGATCAAGAGGTTCTACAGACCTCGCTAGAGATGCCAGAGGATTTGCCGTAAAATTTTATACGCAGGAAGGAATTTACGATTTAGTGGCTAATAACATTCCTGTATTTTTTATTCAAGACGCTTCAAAATTTCCAGATCTTGTTCATGCCGTAAAACCAGAACCGCATAACGAAATGCCTCAGGCAGCATCGGCGCATGATACCTTTTGGGATTTTATTTCATTAATGCCAGAGTCTATGCACATGATAATGTGGGTAATGTCTGATCGTGCAATTCCGAGAAGTTATAGAATGATGGAAGGTTTTGGCGTTCATACTTTTAGACTGGTAAATGCTCAGGAAGAATCAGTATTTGTAAAATTTCACTTTAAACCCAAATTAGGAACACATGCCGTTGCTTGGGATGAAGCACAGAAAATTTCAGGAAAAAATCCTGATTTTCACAGACAAGATTTATGGGAAGCTATTGAATCAGGAAATTTTCCAGAATGGGAATTAGGCATTCAAATAATTCCAGCTGAAGACGAACATAAATATGATTTTGATCTTTTGGACCCAACGAAAATTGTTCCCGAAGAATTAGTTCCTGTAACCATTGTGGGAAGAATGGTTTTGAACAAAAACCCTGAAAATTTCTTTGCAGAGACAGAACAAATTGCTTTTCATCCAGGTCATGTGGTTCCAGGAATTGATTTTTCTAATGATCCGCTTTTACAAGGAAGATTATTCTCTTATACCGATACACAATTATCGAGATTAGGAAGTCCGAATTTTCATGAAATTCCAATTAATAGAAGCGTTGCCCCTGTTCACAACAATCAGCGCGACGGACATATGCGTCAGGAAATCAATAAAGGTCGCGTAAGTTATTCTCCAAACTCTCTCGGCGGTGGATGCCCTTATCAGGCAAAAATTGCCGAAGGCGGATTTGCAAGTTTCAATGAGCGAGTAGATTCTCATAAAGTAAGAGCTAGAAGCGAGAGTTTTAACGATCATTTCGGGCAGGCAAAACTATTTTTTAACAGCCAGACACCCGAAGAAAAAAGTCATATCGTAAAAGCATTACGATTTGAACTCGGGAAAGTAGAAACCACCGCTATTAGAGTTAGAATGCTCGGCTTATTATCTCAGGTGGATACCGAACTTGCCCAAAAAGTAGCACAAGGTCTTGGTGCAACTGTACCATCCACTTTAGAAACTCCTATTAATAAAGGCGTATCACCAGAAACGGAAGAAGCAGGAACTCAGGAACCACAAACTGTTCCGTCTTCGGTAGAATCTTCTCAAGCTCTAAGTATGGTGAATAATCCAACCAATTCGCCAACTATCGAATCTAGAAAAGTGGCGATTCTAGTTTCTGACGGTGTTTCTGAAGCTTCGGTGATGAACATCAAAAATGCATTGAAAAAAGCGGGCGCCAAAGGCTGTGTTATTGCACCACATTTAGGTACTGTCGCGACAGATACTGAAGGAGCGATTTCGGCTGAATTTAGTTTCCTGACCGCTTCATCTGTATTGTTTGATGCTGTCTATATTCCTCACGGCTTAGGATTGAATGCTTTGGCAGAAAATGATGATGCACTTGAATATTTAAACGATGCTTATAAACATTGTAAAGTGATCGGTGCCGACGGTGAAGCCTCTGAAATAATAAGCGGAGCGCCATTTGCTGGAAAAATTACAAATGACGATGAAGGCGTTATTGTAACCAGCGAAATTGCCAGCGAATCATTTGCTCAGGAATTTATTACTGCAATGACCAAACACCGTTTTTGGCAGCGCGAACCAAACTTATACAATTAATTTCAAAAAAATAAAAAATGAAAAATTCAGAAAAACAAGGTCAGACTAACGCTGCACAACCAAAAGAGAGTCAGTCTAAAGATATAAAAAACAATTCAAAAAATATTGTAGCACCGGCACCAGATGCTGCTACAGATTTGAAAGGTTTATTTATTGACAGTTTAAAAGATATTTACTGGGCAGAAAATGCGTTGGTGGGGGCTTTACCAAAAATGGCTGATAATGCTTCAGCTGCGGGACTTTCGGGAGCTATTTTAGAACATCTTTCTATAACTAAAAACCAAGTAGCAAGACTTGAAAAAGTTTTTGATTTATTAGGAGAAAAAGCAGAAGGCAAAAAATGCGAAGCTATGGCAGGATTATTAAAAGAAGGAGACAGTATTCTTTTAGAAACAACTCCTGGAGCTGTTAGAGATGCCGGAATTATAGCAGCTTCTCAAAAAATCGAACATTATGAAATTGCTACTTACGGAACTTTGGTTGCTTTTGCAAAAGCAATTGGCGAAAATGATGCTGCAAAATTATTAACACAGACTCTTGCGGAGGAGAAAGAAGCTGATTGTCTGCTAAATGACATTGCACTCAATTTAGTAAACATTGTTGCAGCAGAATAAAAAACATACTATTTCTTATTTATTATTTTTTACCTGAAAACACCTGTATAAATACAGGTGTTTTTTTTATTTAAAAAAGTAATCAGCTGTTAATTATGCAATTAGAAGTACCATTATATGTAAAATAATGAATTATAGTCCCTGTACATTTGGCTTATTAACAAATTAAAAAATATATCATGGCAACTTCAAACACTAAAAAAAGCACTGATAGTGCTAAGGCATCAGATAAACAAACTGATAAAAAAGAAACTGCTTCAAAAGGCGGTTCAAAATCTGCTTCGGATTCGAAAAAGGAATCAGGTTCAACTAAAAAATAACATTTAAAAATTGTATTATGAATTTAGAAGAAAAAGAAAATTACAATCTGGAAGATCAGAATTTTCAAAATAACGTACGATATCAAGATCCAGATATTGATACACCACCAGATCATACTATATCAGATAATGCTGAACCAGATTATGGCAACGATTTGGAGAGTCAGGAATTTGGGAAAGAAAATTTCGACAATGAAAATCTTGGTAATGAACAAACAGACTCGGACGAGTTTAGTAAGGATGATTCAGAAACTGATGAGCTAGACGACGAATTTGATAATGAAGACCTTGGAGAGGAAGAATTAGATAATGAAGATCTAGGAAATTTAGATGATGAAGAAGGTATAATACCTGATCGTAATCTTTAAATAAAGTAAAATAAAACCCGTCTGTAAATAGACGGGTTTGTATTATAAGTTTTATTTCTGCTTCTTTTCTTTTCCTACTATTGATTTCTGCGTTTTCTTTTCAGTCCAAAACTCTACTATCGAATTTAAAGGATTTTTAAATTTTTCCTCGCTGTAAGGATTTACAAAATAACTTTGAGTTGATATAGAATATTTGTCAATAATAAAACAATTGGGAAATAAAAGCGAAAAGAACAGACAAGGACAATCGAATTTTTCACAGATATTTTTTTGATTGTGTACAGCTTCCTGCGTTTTATCTTCATTAAATTGGAGAACGTTAGCAAACAACAAAAATGGCGTTACAAACTGCGAAATTATATCGTGCTCGGCATCATCTAAAGTATCAAAATAAAGAATTTTATTAGTTACTCCTACTTCCAAAAAAATCTTCGCAAATAAGCTCTTCTAAATTTTCTTCTATAATTACTATTGGTCCTTTATTATCCACGATGATTATTGTTTGGATTATTTTTGGAGAATCTTACGAATATCATGAGAATAAATTTTTCAATTTACATAATTTCAAGGTGAATGTTTTATAATTACCATATTGAAGAAAAATTAGATATAAAATTTTATTTAAATGAAAAAAAAGAATCTTATAATATTCCAAATCAGTTACAATTACAGATTAAGACATGGGAATTATGTATATCAAGAATGCAATTATATAAAAAGACATATAGCACTAAATTATCTTTGTTTTTGCAAGCCATGAGTTAATATAAAAAACTTTAAAAATTCAAGACATGGAAAATTCAAAATTAGATAATGGCAAAAGTTACTGCCGTATTTCAAATACGATAATTTACTCAGATGATAATAATGACTTAGTATGTGTTAAAATGTACAAAGGAGACTGGGGTGATTGGGATGAAAAACCTGAAATGACAGAATCGAATTCAAAGGATTGTGAAGAGCGTATACTTAAAAATTCGAGTCATATGTAATTGAAACTTAAATTTTTTGAAAATAAACATATAGTTTTCTCTCATAATGTAAATAAACCGTTTTTGAATAAAAATTAAAAATAACGATCTAGCAAATTAACTCTAAATATCTCATTTTTTTTTAATCTAACAGTAAAATTTGTATTGTATAAGTTACACAACAAATGGCGTCAATTGAATTCAATTGGCGTCATTTGTTTGATTAAATTTTGAGTTCGATACTTAACATTATTAGACACCAATAATAGAATAGATACAAAAGTTCTACATTCTTAAATTGTTTTCAACTCCTGTTCAAAAGCTATTAATGCAATCTCACTAAAAAAATGGTTTATCAACTCATCATCAGTTAAATCTTTCTCATTTTTTGAGTTATTTTTAATTAATTTCATCCCAAATATTTCTTTTATATATTCTGGTAGTATATTCAGAATATTTTCATGTACTATTACTTTCTCAGTAAAAAACAATCTAGCAATTCTTTGTTTCATTAATACATCTGACAGTTCATAAACTTCTGCTAAACGACAGAATATATTATCCTCTGCATTCTTTAAATAAATCCCTGCCCCTGCTTTTAAAGCCAGCTCGCGTAATTCCGAAGCATATTTTTTCAAATAAGCTTTACAGTTTTCCTTGATCAGAAAATAATCATCATAATCAATTTTTCCTTCTGAAAAAAGCTTATGTGCATTTAAGCTTCTGTCAATTGATTTGTCCATTGCTTTTCCAATCTCATGCTTTTTAATTTGATAGTCCTGCTGTCTTCCCTTATCAATCTTTTTCATTAAATCATTGGCTCTTTTAGAGAAAGAGACATCAATCTTGATATCTTTAAGAAACAGCTCGAAACCTGCATTAATATAGTCAGCTCTGATTCTATATTTACATTTTCCGGTACAATGATAGTAATAGTATTTCCTGCTCCTTCCCTGTGAAGAACTTCCTGTTAGTGTTTTGCCACAATCAGGACACAGAAGAATTCCTCTTAATAAATAGTTTTCATTAAGAACTCTTTTCTTTTTAACCAGTCTTGAGTTCTTTATATTTCCTAATACTTTTTGGACTCGTTCAAAAAGCTCTACAGATACAATTCCTCTATGCAGTCCGTCAATAATCCTGCTTTTTTCATTTCCCATTTCAGGAATTTTAATCTGACCGCAATAAATAGGATTTCTAACTAACATGTAAAAGGCACTTCTACTGCATTTTAAGCCTTTAGCCATAGCCTCTTTATATATTTCTGACAGCGTAACTCTTTTTGCTTTAATTATTTCTTCAAATACTTCCCTAATTATAAAAGCTTCAGGGGCATAAGCAGCAATATACTTTTTCCCATCTGCTGTTATTTTATTCCTATATCCTAAAGGAGCCTTATTAATCCAGCGGCCTTCCAGCCTCGCTTTCTGAAGACCTAGACTTACGTTCCGGCTTTTTTTATCATTTTCAACTTCAGATGTCGCCAGATATACGGCAAGTATGATTTTGCTTTCGGGTATAGAAAAATCAATCGGCTGATCAATGGCTTGGAGCGATACTCCTAATTTTTGAAGTTTCTCAAATATTATGTAAGCATCTGTGATATTACGGCTAAATCTGTCCCAGCATGTAAAAAGAATAGTCGCAGGAGAATTTTTAAGATATTTGATCTTAGTAATTAATTTATTCCAAGCTGGACGGTTAAATGTTTTAGCCGAACAATCCTCAAGAATTGTTTCAGTAATAACGAGACTGTTATATTTACAGTAATGCACAAGCCGTTCTAACTGGCTGCGCTGGGAATATCCTTTTACAGCCTGCTCATCGGTACTTACTCGTATGTAGAGATACACTACAGGCATAAGCAGGTAGATTTTACGGGGAAATCATTATTACTTAAAACGTAAAATTTAGCAAATTATTAGATACGCAACGTGCTAAATACAAACCGCATAACTACTTACAAGTTTATCAATAAATTGTATTTGAACAATAAAAATCTACCAGCCAGCATTAAAATAACCTTATATTTTAATGTGTAATTCTTGAAAAACTGCTAAATATACTAGGTAGAGGTAGCATTGCTTTGTACAATACAGGAAACATTCTGGCAGAGGGTCGGTACTTATACCTCCGATTTTGTCTTAAATACAACCCTCTAAACCGTTTAGTCGGTTTAGAGGGCTAAAGTCACCCCTTTTAAGCCCCTGGCTTATGCTTATGTGGCTTAAGCTCCGGATGCTTTTCCTTATTTGGTGGATTAACACGCGGTCTTCTATCGGGAGTACCGTCCTCTTTTTTAGGTTTCGGTCCCGGCTTAATGGCTTGAATTTCCATAGCAAACTGTTTTAGATTATTAAATAAATTTGTTTGTACTCATCACAAATATTCTTAATAACTTTCATTCCTTATTACGGAAAACCATAATTCGAGAAAGAAATAAACCAATTTTTAACTCCAATGGAACAACAATTAATTCATAGAGCCAAAGAAAGACAATCCCGTCTTAACTTAAAACATTCTTTTCAAATCCTCGATGATAGTTGTAGAATTGTATACTAGTTTATTCCTATAAACCATTTTAGTTTTTATAATTTTTACATCAATCCCCAACAGGACATCTAAACCAAATTTATAAAGCCAATGAAAGACAGATAACTACATATAATAAGCCAATTTCTTCAAATCATTCAAAAAAAATGTTGAAATTTGTCCCGTTGGGGTCACAAAAAGCCAAATGGCGTCAATTGAAGACAATTGACGCCATTTTTTTATTACCTTATAACAATATTTTGACTCGTTTTTGAGCCGGTCCTAAAGTACAATCTTATATATAATTACATTAAATCTATCAAAGATTTGGTGTTTTATTTTTCATAATCCTTCTAGATATTCTCTCCAAGAGCTGGTTTGTTTCTAATTGATGTAGTATTAGTTTTTGATAATTCTGACTTTATTTTTACTAATGCACAAGCATTGCAGTGATTTTGGTAATCGTTTATAACTGCTTTAACTTTGATTAATCAGCACTTTTTCCAATGCTAATTGTAATAACAAAAATCATGCTTCTTAAAATATATTTTATCGTACTTTTATTTAAAATATTTAAATCTATGTATGACCAGCTTTTCAGCTACATTAGCAGATACAGTGAATCTCCTCTTACAGTAGAAGATGAAACATTAATTAAAACAGCACTCAAACCTGCCAAGTTAAAAAAGAAGGAGTTATTCCTCGAACAAGGAAATATCTGCCAGTATACGGGTTTTATAATAAAAGGCGCTATGAGACAATACAGTATTGACAGCGCCGGTAATGAGCATATCATTCAGCTTGCTCTTGAAAATTGGTGGATGGTCGATCGTGAAAGTTATCTTATGAAAACACCATCGGTATATAATATTGATGCATGGGAAGATACCGAGCTCCTAATATTGGAAGCTGACGATTTGCAGCGTCTGCTTGAAATACCCACAATTAAGGAAATGTTCTGGCAGATGAACCAGAGCAGTTTCATTGCTTCTCAAAAAAGATTAAACAATTCCATAGCCCTTCCTGCCATGGAAAGATACGAACAATTACTCAAAAGCTATCCTGATTTTGTACAGCGCTTTCCCCAGCATACTATTGCTTCTTATTTAGGTATCAGCAAGGAAACCTTAAGCCGCGTGCGCAGTAAGCTATTCCAAAAATAAATTTAAGACCCTCCCCTGCTTTAGTTCTTCTATCGTTCTTTATTGACAAATGTCATCGTTTTCTGTTCTATGGCTGCAATAAATTTGCCTTATAAATCAATAACAAAGATTTTTAAAATTTAGAACAACATTTAAAACATTAGAAAAATGAAACAGTTTACAAAAGATGATACCGTTATGTTATTAATTGATCATCAAACAGGCACACTTAATTTTGCAGCTAACAGACCTCATGAAATGATCGTGAGCAGAACAAGAGCCTTGGCTAAATTTGCAACAGCTTTAAATATTCCGGTTGTACTTACCAGCAGCCAGGAAGATCATGCACAAGGACCTTTAATTCAAGATTTACAAGACCTGCTTCCTAAGGAGTATGCAGATAGAGTAAAAAGAGAAGGAATTACAAATGCATGGGATGATGAGAATTTTAAAAATGCTGTTCTAAAAGCAGCTGGCGGAAGAAAAAATGTAATCATGGCAGGCCTTACTAATGATGTATGTATTGTGTGGCCTTCAATTTCAATGCAGGAAGAAGGATTTAATGTTCAGGTAGTACTTGATGCAGGCGGATCTCCATCACAAATTGCTGATGATATCGCACAGCAGACTTGGGAAAGCCAGGGTGTAAGAACTACAACAATCAACCAGATTATCTCTGAAATGGTTCACAACTGGGCAACAGAGGACGGACAAAAAGTGCTTCCAATACTTTTTGAAGAAGTTATGTCTAAAGTTGGACAGTTCTCTTAATTAATAGATTCTTACAATCGAAGCTGGATATTTAGGTATCTGGCTTCTTTAAAAATATAATTATGATACAGAAAATAAACAGCTCCCAATTTATGGGTCACGGCCCGATAAAAATTCTTTATCCGGGTTCGGCCGTTTCAAGCATCGATACCGGAATAGGAAGCATTGGAAGAATTGACCATCCCGAAATAAATTCCAATACGGTTATTAAAATGCATCCCCACATCAACGATGAAATTCTTTCTTACTTCAGGACAGGTGAAGCAGAACACAGTGACTCGGAAGGGTTTGTGAAAATAATCGGCGGAAAGACCCTCATGCTGATGAAAGCCGGAAAAACATTTTTCCATGAAGAAAAAATCATGGGACAGCAGAAAACAATGGAAGGACTTCAGATTTTTATCCGTCCCGGTAAAAAAGACCTGAACCCCGAAGTGGTATTTTTAGAACTGGAAGACCTTCATAGCGAAAACAGCTGGCGTATTATCGGGTCTCCAAATCCTGAAACTGAATTTCAATTCAGCAGCCAGACCTGGATTTACGATATGAAACTTCTTAAGGGAAGCACTTCTGAAATTCCCCAGCTTCCAAAGAACGGCCTTACCGCGCTTTTGTATGTCTTTCAGGGATCAGTGCAGGTAAACAGCAGTATAGATCTTAAGAAAAAAGAATGCATCGTCTTTAAAGATGAGCCTGTTTCGATACAAGCTTCAGAGGATGCTGAACTGGTCTTGTTCTTCACAGATGAACAGGGAGAAATCTTCAAGGGCGGAATGTACAGTGGAAATCAAATGTAATTATGGACAATACTATCAGCATTATCAGTAAAAATGAAGGAGAACGACTGGCAGTTGCAGGCGGCAATTACAGAATTATAATCTCGGGAGAACAGACCAATGGTAATTACGCTGTTATCGAAATGATAGTGCCTCCCGGTGGAGGGCCGCCTCCGCATGCACATCCTGAAACACAGGAAATGTTTCATGTACTGGAAGGGGAACTGGAATTTAAAACTGAAGCAGGAAAACAGGTTGTAGCCCAGGACGGATTTATAAATATCCCTTTTGGCGGCGCAGTACACTGCTTTAAAAATACTTCAAAAAATTATGCACGTCTGCTCTGCACGGTAGTACCAGCAGGACTGGAAAACTTATTTCATGAAATAGGAATTCCAGTAAAAGCCGGCGAATTCCTGCCCGTTCCTGAACTCACAGAAAAACGGAAAGAATTTTTAAAAGAGATGGACCAGAAATACGGCCAGAGAACTTATGCTCCTGATTACTTAGGATAGCAGTTCAATCCAATTAAATATAAAAATTTGGCGGACAGGTTTTTCCAGCGGGCTGATTGCTTAAAATCAGCACTGGATAATTCCTGCAATACTTCTATTGCCGTGCACAAACTATTGTCTATCCTTAGAATATATTGTAACATACTGCCCTAAAAAAGAATAAAAATGGAAAATATAGATAAAAATACGGAAGAACCCGGTAATTTAAGCAATGAGCTTCTAGGCGGGTCAGCAGAAGTTAACGGAATTAAAATTAATTATCTTATAGGAGGTAATCCTGAAGGTAGCCCTGTTCTTTTATGGCACGGCTTTTTAGGTACTTCAAGCTCCTGGAGAAAAGCGGCAGCAATTCTTATTGATGCAGGACTTACCGTTTTAATTCCTGATATGAGAGGATATGGGGATTCTGATAAACCGGAAGGTACTATCGGATATGATGCCCGCACAATCAGTGAGGATTTCAGGGCTTTAGTGAAAAAGCTGGATTTTGGAAAAGGAAAACCTATTACACTGGCAGCACACGATATGGGAGCCGCACCTGCTCTTATATGGAGCGCTGACCATCCGCAGGAAATTACATCGTTATTTTATATAGAAATGGTAGTGATGCTTGATCAGGTGCTCAGCCCGCATCTTTCATTCACCCGTGAAACCATGGAAAGCCAGATGGGGCCAATGTGGTGGTGGATTCTTCCTCACGCTCCAAAGGCACTTGAAGTACTTTTTACAGGAAGAGAACGTGAATTCCTTACCTGGTTCTATGATTGGATGACTGCAGGAAAAAATGTTATAGATAGTGAGCAGATTGAAGAAATCTACCGTACATTTTCTGGCAATAATGGTTTCCAGGGAGCTTTTGGAATCTACAGAGGAGTCTTTGATTCTATAGATCAGACCACACCTTTACTTCAGAAAAAAATCAAAGTGCCGGTTACTGCTATCGGAGGAGAATATTCACTCGGAGCTGGCGTTGGCGAAATGACCAAGCTGATAGCGGAAAATGTAACTTCAATTGTAATCGAAAATGCCGGTCACTTTCTTCCTGAAGAAAAGCCACAGGAAATAGCACAGTATATAATCAATTCTTGCTCTCATAACTACAATTATTAATTGTTGCTCGACTGAGGCAAAAAATTGGTTAGTTCAAAGATTTGGAAGGTGAATAGTTCAAAGGTATCAATAAAGCTACAGCAAGACTTCAAGGTAAGATTTGCATATGTTTGGAAACTCAAAGATGAAAAAATTATATTTGTAGACAGCCAGCGTGTCCAGAATGCTATGAAGCAATAAAGCTAGTAGGCTAAAATATTATCCAATAATCTCTTTTCGATGCTCAATACCCCAATTCCGCAATGCAATGATTACCATATCAAGTGACTGCCCGTGTTTGGTTATTGAATACTCAACCATAGGGGGAAAAGTATCATGAACTGTTCTGGTAATCATTTTGTTTGCTTCGAGTTCTTTCAGCTCTTTTGAGAGCATCTTATCGGTAATCCCTTTTATTTCTTTGGATATTTCCCCAAATCTTTTGTTGCCAAATGACAGCGAGATAATAATGGGTAATTTCCAGCGGCCGTTTAATACCTCAAGGGCATCTCTAACAGGTAAAATCATTTTTACACACTCCCCTTTTTCTGGAGCATCTATAGTCTTTTTCATGAGTATTTGTTTATACTATCTTTCTGGAAAGCACTATCCAAAAGGATAGTACTATAAAAGAGATAGCAAAGATATATAATTTTGTATTGTAATAAACAACACAAAATTATGATTTTAGTAACAGGTGCAACGGGACAATTGGGAACAGCAACAATTGATTTTCTATTAGAAAAAATACCCGCTGATGAAATAACGGCATTGGTAAGGGATTTGCAGAAAGCCCAGAATTTAATTGCAAAAGGCGTAAATATTAAAATTGGCGACTACGGCGACTATGATTCTTTAGTGGAAGCTTTCAAGGGAATAGACAAACTTTTATTAATCTCTTCAGGGGATATTATAAAGATGGAAGCCCATCATAGAAATGCTATTAATGCAGCAGTTCAAAGCGAGGTAGGCCATATTATTTACACTGGTTCAAATATTAAAGAAACCGAAAATTCGCCGATTTCTATTGTGATCAATTCTCATTTAAATACAATAGCCTATTTAAAAGAATCGGGCCTTACCTACACTATTTTAAAAAATAATCTATACGCCAATATAGTACCGGGGTTCTTGGGCAGTACTGTTTTAGATTCTGGGGTTTCCTTTCCATCAGCAGACGGTAAAGCAGCTTTTATCACAAGAGAGAATATCGCTGAAGCTGCAGCAAAAATTCTTTCTGAGACTGGACATGATTTTAATGTGTACAAAATGGCGGGAGATAACTCGTACTCATTCGAGCAAATTGCCAATATGCTGAGCGAGATATCGGGTAAAGAGGTTACTTACCTTAATACAGAGAAAGAAGAATTTGTAGAGAAATTGACAAAACAAGGATATCCTGAAGAGGCTATCGCAGGAATGACCTCTTTTGGAGAAGCTATTAAGCAAGGTTCATTTGATGCTCCAAGTAATGATTTTGAAAAGCTCCTGGGAAGAAAAGCAACAACTCTAAAAACTTATCTCGAGTCAGTTTATTCTAAAGAGTAAAACCATGAAAATAGCAGTGGGCATTTTTCTTCTGAGCGTATTGTGTATTACTACAGCTTGCTCGCAAACGAAAAAAGAAAATATAAAAGCAAAAAATATGAGCTTACAAAAAATGAAAGTAGAAATATGGAGTGATCTAATGTGTCCGTTTTGTTATATCGGCAAGAGACGATTTGAAAAAGGACTTGCAGGGTTTGCTCACAAAGATTCCGTAGAAGTAGTCTGGCATAGTTTTCAGATAAATCCATCGCTAACCAATCAGCCTGATAAAGATTTTTACACTTACGTAGCCGAATTAAAAGGACAAAGCAGAGAGTGGTCAATTAAGGTTCATGAAACTTTGATCCAGACAGCCAAAGAAGAAGGTCTTGACTATCAATTGGACCATGCTAAAATTACCAATTCTTTTGATGCGCATCGTTTGATCCAACTGGCTAAGAAAGATCATTTGACAAATGAAATTGAAGAACGTTTCTTTAGGGCTTACTTTACAGAAGGCGCTCTGATGAGTGATCATCCAACATTGATTAGGCTTGGCGTGGAGGCTGGACTGAAAGAAGATAAAATTAAAAAAGTGCTTTCTTCGGATCAGTATGCAGAAGAAGTGCAACAGGATGGGGAAACAGTAAAAAATCTTGGCGCTACCGGAGTTCCTTTTTTTCTTGTAAACCAAAAGTATGCCATCAGCGGAGCCCAAAACCTAGAGGTGTTTTTAGAGACACTTCAAAAAGCTTATGCTTCATGGCAGGAGGATCGAAAGAATTTTATTGAAGTAGTTAATGGTCCGATATGCACTCCTGAAGGTAAATGCGATTAAAAGAAATATAAATAATAAATTAAATAAAAATGAGTAATAAGGGAATTACAATAGTGTATTGGGTAACGACAATTTTTGTCGCATTTGTTGGGCTTGCAGGTATATTGAATATACTTCAGTTAGAGTCCCTGGTAAAAGTAAACAGAGAACTGGGACTACCACAGTATCTGATGCCTTTTTTAGGAACCGTTAAGGTATTAGGGGCAATAGCCATTTTGATTCCCGCTTTGAAAAAACTTCATGAGGCAGCGTATTTTGGCTTCATTTTTTATTTTATAGGCGCAACTTACGTATTGATTTGTAATGGCGGCGGAATAGATAAATTTGGTGTAACTATTGTAATTGTTGCGTTTACTATAGTATCGTATCTTACTTTCTTAAAACGTAAAAAAAACGTAATACCCAAACAATATATCAAAACATAAGATTTACACTTCCAAAGATCAGCCAAAAAGAAAAATTAAATACATCTTGATCAACCTTTTGATAATATTGGTGCGAATTATTTATTATCAACATGAGGTGCCGTCTGAACAGCTCCTGTAGATTTTTAAAAAGTATTGAGAAAAGAAGTTCAAGCTGGGTAAATATTTTATTAAAATTAAATAGTATACAGCATAAATATTAAATAAATGCTAAGTCAGTCAAGTTGACTTTTTATACTTTAATTAAATAAAGTATAAAATTATTAAATTATATTTTTAATAATTTTATACCAGTTAGATTTTTTTTTCAATCCCCGACAGGAAATCCAAACCAAATTCATAAAGCCAATGAAAGACAATTCTGCCTTAAGCATAACAATCTTTTCAAATCCTTCATAATATTTGTAGAATTTTATATTAGTGTTTTGCCATAAACCAATTGAGTTTTTATATTTTTTTCATCAATCCCCAACAGGACATCTAAACCAAATTTACAAAGCCAATAGAAGACAGACCTTACATATAATACGCCAATTTCTTCAAATCATCCAAAAAAGATGTTGAAATTTGTCCTGTTCCTCACTTAAGGAGACAACTAGACAATAGTTGTCTCTTTTTTTATGCCCTAATACGTAGATTTTTCAAGCCTTCACAGCCTAATATTTGTGGTTCGATTTTTTCACAAGAAATTCTTAGTCTGTTTGAAATAAACAGTCTTAAAGTGGCGCTATCAGAGATTTAATCGAAGCTGAACGATGGTTCGAAATCCCGTTAAGGATATAGGATTTTTTTCTCTTTTGGTTTATCGTAATTTTTTTATATTAAATATTGTTTTCAACTGAGATCAAAAATTGGTTTATTTCTGGGATTACGCAAAAAGTATTCTTAAAATTAAATTTTCGAAGGGCTCTCTCCAAATCTCTCCTTAAATGCTGTAGAAAAATGGGCTAAATTTTCAAAACCTACATTATAACAAACCTCTGACGGACGCTGCTGTTTTTCTGTAATTAAAAATTTTGCTTCGACTAAACGTTTTTCTTTTATCCATTTCTCAGGTGTTGAATTGTAGATATTCTTAAAATCCCGCTTAAAAGTAGAAAGACTTCTTCCTGTAAGACGTGCAAACTCTTTAATGGGAACATTAAAAATAAAATTCTTATTCATAAACTTTTCCAAATCAATTTTAAAAGGTTCCGACAAGTCAAATATTAATTGCTCAATTTTAATATCGAAATCAAGAAGCAGCTCAATTGCTTCCTGTGTTTTAAGTGCCGCAATTTTGCTGGTTAGTTTTTGAGGCTGTACGAAATAAGGAATCAGAGATTCAAAATAAGCTCTTATGAATTTTGATCCAGTCAGATCGACATAGGGTTTCCCTTTAAATTTTCCATGCGGGGAGATGTTGTTACTCGCGGCATAGCTGCGGATAATTTCCGGTGTAAAAAAAATACTGATTGATTCATAAAGCTCGCCATTTTCATCTGACATCTGTATGGATTTAAGCAGTTCATTTTTACGGATGAGAGCTGTACTGCCGCTATGACCATGAATTACTTCATCCACAAACCTGAGTTCCTTTCTGCCGCTGATCATAAAACTCAAAGTAAGCTCAGGCACCATTTGATATTTATCAAATGTTTTATCCCGTTCCCGCACGAACATAAAATTCTCAATAAGCTGATTTGTCATTTTATAACTAATACTTTAATTGGCTCTGAAGCATTCTATCAAATAATTTGTCGGATAACAGCCATCTGAGAAACAGTGTTGGTTTTATGCCGAATCCTCCCGCATATCTCGTTTTAGGACTTTTCGCTTCTATTGCTTTTAAAATCAATTCTGCAATTAGTGATGGAGATGATACATTTTTATCCATTGCTTTATACGACTGTGAGATTCTGGAAACCGCCCCTTTATAATCGTTGGTCTTTGTATTTTCTACAAGACTGTTCACAGCTATTGCCGAAAATTCAGATTTAACCGAACCGGGTTCTATAACTATCACATCGATACCGAACTGCTTTACTTCATTTCTTAATGAATCACTTAATCCTTCGAATGCAAATTTACTGGAATGATACCAGCTGCCGTAAGGTGTTGAAAATTTTCCTCCGCCAGAAGTAATATTTATGATTTTGCCGTATCTATTATCTCTCATCTTTGGAAGGACAAGCTGTATAAGCCTCGCTGGACCAATTACGTTTACCTCCATCTGTTCTCTTGCCTTCTGAATAGAAACATCTTCTAAAGGTCCATAAACCCCGTAACCTGCACAATTTATCAATACATCAATTCTCTTCTCAGCTTGTATTATTCTCTCAACAGCGGTCTGCATTGTATTTTCATCTGCCATATCTACAAATAAAGGAGTAACATTAAAAAGCACTAACTCCTTTAGTTTATCAGTTCTTCTTGCGGCTGCATAAACTTTAAAACCTTTCTTGGCAAGAACTTTTGCTGTTTCTCTTCCTATACCTGCTGATGCTCCTGTAATTAAAACTACTTTTTCCATTGTGTCTTATTTTTTTATTAATACATCAAAGGTCATAAGTTAGTTTTCTTTTTGTTTTCGTCAGAAGTTCAAATGTATTTCGCTACAGGTTCAAAGATTAAATTTTAGCTGTAAAAATATTGACACCTTATAATTTACATTTTTTTACGTTAAGATATAATTTCATAAACTGTCTTATATTCTCCTATTTTCTCTTATTAATTGCTAATCAAATGTGTCCGTAGTTGATCTATTCCTTGTTTAGATTAAGATAATTTAGTTAAATTTAAAAGTGGAAATAAATTTAAAAAAAATTACCCCTAATGAAAAAAGACAATTTATATATTATTACTGGCGGTCCTGGAGTTGGCAAGACAACTTTAATAGATGAACTGGCCAAAAATAATTTTCAAGTAGTTCAAGAAGATGCCCGAAAGATAATTAAGCAGCAGCATTCAGTTAGCGGTGAAGGATTGCCATGGAAAAATAAAGACCTTTATGCTGAATTAATGTTTAATGCTTCGGTGAGAAGTTATGATGAAGTAAATGTAGAAGCTTCCATGCCGATTTTCTTTGACAGGGGGATTTTAGATTCAATATGTTATATGAAAATGGAAAACATTCCAATATCAAAAAAGAAAAACGAGATATTAAAAAAGTACGCGTATAATAAGAAAGTTTTTATACTGCCGCCTTGGGAAGAAATTTATAAAACCGATGATGAAAGGAAGCAGAGCTGGGATGAAGCTCAAGCTACATTTACCAGAATGAAAGAAACATACTCAGAATACGGCTACAAAGTTATTGAGGTTCCAAAAATAAACGCAAGGGAAAGAGTAGATTTTCTTTTGAACGAAATAAGTAGATGATATCAGGATTTTTAAATATTTTCTCTATGTCTTTATAAAAACCAATCTCTAACCCACACTGAAAGGGATTATTTTTGTACCACAATACATAAGTTGCATAAAGAAATTCTTAAAGCCAAAGAAAGACAATCCTGCCTTAACTTAAAACATTCTTTTAAAATCCTACATAAATTTTATAAATTTATATATCAGTTTAATGCGATGAATCAATTGAGTTTTACAATTTTTGCATCAATCCTACTAAGGACATCCAAACCAAATTCTTAAAGCCAATGAAAGACAGGCACTACATATAGTAAGCCAATTTCTTCAAATCATCCAAAAATGATGTTGTAATTTGTCCTGTCGCCGTCACTCAGCCAGATGGCGCCAATTGAAGACAATTGGCGCCATTTTTTATTTACACTACTAAATACGCTGATTTTCAATCATTTTGCTATTATTCTCTTTCTTTCAAATAATAGCAAAATTGCTTTAGTGTATATATTCATATAAAAAATAGCACAAATAGTTGATTTACCATTCGATAACTTAACAGGATTCGAACACCAAAAAAACAATAGAAATTATCCTATATTATCCCAAATTGTTTTCTATTATTCAATGTCATATAATGAAATCTGATATGAAAATCTTTTACTATTTCATTAGTACTTAATTCTTTGTGCTCTCATGTATTCGATTATAACTTGTTGTCTGCGTGAGGCAAAAAATTGATTTATTTCTGGATAATGTTCCCGGAATTATAAACAGTAAGCAGCGGTTAGGGAATTATATTGTTATTGATCATTTGAATGGAGAATATTCGTTTATGCTTCATTTAAAAAAGAATTCCATAATAGTAGCAGTAGGTGATATGGTAAAGAGAGGCCAAAAGGTTGGTCTGGCAGGAAACAGCGGCAACTCTACAGGCCCGCATCTGCATTACCATATGCAGACGACTTCCTCTCTTGCAACAGGCGTTGGTCTTCCCATGCAGTTTCAAAACTACTATGCCGACGATGTTTTTACAGAAAGAGGAGAGCCGATTACTTCTCAGATAGTGCGGAAAAATTAAAAAATGATAATTTTCAATCTTTCGGCATCTTAACCAAATTGGCAAAAATTAAATTACTGAATCACAAAAAAGCCTAAGAAATCAAATTCTCAGGCTTTCTATTTTTTTTAAAGCTGGAACATGATTAAATGCAAATATGCAATCAAACATTGTTTTTGAAAATCTTATATAACAAAAAAGCTCAATATTTCTCTGAAGATTTACTTAGTAGCGGTAACAGGACTCAAACCACATCGTCTAAAAGAATTTTCCAACATTTTTTAACTTATTAAATCATGTTTGACATTCAAACTAACTTCCCGTTCCAACCAGCCTCCCCTTCACTGGCCAAAAACAAAAATTAAAACAGTCTTAAAAAAAAAGAAAGCCCACAATCTAAAACTAACTAACTAACTAACTAACTAACTAACTAACTAACTAACTAACTAACTAACTAACTAACTAACTAACTAACTAACTAACTAACTAACTAACTAACTAACTAAGGCAGTATTGAAACAAAAAAGATGAGCTTTACTGCTCATCTTTAAATTATTTATTTCTAAAATTTATTCAATATCAAAAGGTTAAAATTTTAAAATCTCATATCACTAACTTTGAAACACTACCTAGCCGCTGCCTATATTACATTGCCTTCCACATCGGTCGTACGCGGCTGGTGCAGTTCATGCCACCTACTCTCAAAGGATCGGATATTGGCCATGTCCTTACCCACCAGATTCGCCAGTTTCCTGACCTCTTTTTCAAAACTGCTTTCAGAACCTACATTGCCTAATTTGTATTCCGGAGAAAACATCATATGGAACAGCGGCGGCCCCTTGTAGTCATCGCTCCTCAGACGCATGCTTGTGGACTCGTGCGGCGGAAGATGGAAGTTGATCCCTTCGCAGTCCCCAAGTTGATCCAACGATTCCAACTTTTCACCTAACCGGAAGATATTCAGGTTTATCTTGATCCATTTGTCGTCCTTCACCATCGTGGCATTGACAAGGTGTAGCTCACCGTTATCTGCCAGCCTGCAAAGCTCATAGGAATAGCCTCGTATATTTGTATCATACTGCCCGAACCACGAGCTTTTGAATGGGGACTTCGCGTAGCCGTTCCTCTCCAGTCCCGGAATTCCATACTCCTTGAAAATAGCATTCCTGGCATCCAAGAGCTCCTTATCCGATTTTTTAAAACTTGTACTCATATTAATCTCTTGTATTTCTTTGAGCTGCTATACCTCCACCTGTACCAACTGTAGCTGTTTTTGCTGCATTGCCCAGACCTTGGCTTGTTGTTCTGTCTATTATAACATTAGCACCTCTATTAATTGCTGTTCTTTGATTTCTGGTTAATCCAGATGTATTAAATTTACTTTCCACCGTCAAACGGCGTCCTGTAAATATGTTTTTCATATCATGGTCAAACAATGCTTTGGCTTGTCTTCCTGTTGGAGTCCTTCCGCCAGTCATAACCTGAGCCTTGCCTTGACTGACATAACCTCGACCTCTGTATTTGATTTCTGTAATGGCTTCTCCTAATTTTCCTTTAGCGCTTCGTGATAAATTATTCGTCGAATTTTTAACGGCATTCCCTACCAATTTACCTCCAGCTCCTAAAACAGCTCCTACGGTTCCATCAACTACAACATCTCTAACGGTTGTTTTTTGTCCCTGAATTGCTCTGCTCGCAGCACCTCCAACGGCATTAGCTCCACCAGAAACACCTGCCGTTACCAATAAACTGGCTCCTCCAGTAAATCCTGCGGCTCCTCCTACAACAGCACCTTGTACCGCGGCACCACCCACAGCTTTCCAATTATCTACTTTACCGTTTTTGTATAATTGGGTTCCTGCTTCTATGGCACCTCCTATAATACCGCCAATCAATGCTCCTGCGGCAGCAGTGGCACAATTAGGACATTCTCCATCTGGATCTACATATTTTACAGGGTTATTGTATGAAAATGCATAAGATGTTAAGTTGAATGAATTAAACCCTCCTCCGTTACTCGATTCTGGCTCATCAAAAAAGTCCTCTTTAAACATTAAAGGATCGACACTTAACCACAAACTAGCTTTCATATCGAGATACCTTGCTCCATAATAGGTTAAGTTTGTTTCTCTATCTAATTCCTTGCCGTTAAACAAATAAGGAGACGAAAACGAAGTTGCATGTTCTTCAAACAAAATCTCACCAAAAGCAATGTATTCTACGTGCTGTGAAATAGAACCATTTTTGGCTGTAATATAGGAAGTACTTCCCAAATGATCAGCATGAAAATAAAAAATATCATTTTCTGGCATTCCGGTTCCTGTAAAACCTTCTCCTGCTTGTACGGTAGTTGGTTCTATTGGAGGGCCAAATTGTACTGGCGGACCTGGAACATCTCCCGGAGCATTAAAAATTGGGTTTCTAGGCCATCCTTCTGGAGGTTCTTGATTTTCTTCTACAGGTTTAAGTACTTCACTTGGATACGGATTCCCTGTAAATTCTGGCGTAGCATAGATTCCTTGCTGTGTTGGAGGTCCTGGTGGTAAACCTAAACTTTTCACATAAGCATCTAACGCCTTTTGCTGTTCTGCACTAAGATTGGTGTAATTTACTCCTCCTGCTGTTAAACCTAACGGCTGGGCAAAAGTTCCGTTACCCAATTTGCTCACAATTCGTCCACTTCCTTCAAAATAATGTTTGGTAAATTTACCTTTTCTTATTACAAAATACGGACTTACATATCCTGTATAATCATCTGTATGTATAATTGTAGCGGCGTTTTCTCCGTTTATCACAACATTTTGAGAATCGGCTGAACTTTTAATTACACGTTCTCCATTACTATCATAAGAAAATTGATAAATTCTTCCATTATCATTAATTCCCATTAGTCGATTTTCCTCGTCCCAAGTCATTTTTCTGAAACTTTGAGTTTCTGTATAACTTGTTGGGTTTCCGTTTCCATCATATAGATATTCGCGAGGATCTTCTTTAGCTGTTTCAGCAATTTTACTCGGCGCATGCGGATGTAATTCGTTATCGTAAGCGTAATCTAGAACATATCCTTTTTGCTCATTATTAACGGTATGCATCAAATCTTTTTTGGTAATATTATGCATTTTATTGTAACTCATATTGAGTTCATAACTGGCTTTGGTAAACTCTCCTTGATAAGAACCTTTTGCCGATTTTAATCTATAATAATCATCATATTGGTATTCTTGAGAAGAGGTTCCTCCTAAGCTGTTGTTTATTATTGGAGCTGTATTTTTAATGCTTAATACATTTCCAACATTATCATAACCATAAGCATTGTTTAAGACCTGTCTTTCTCCGCTTCTTACTTGTAACTGCTGTAATCTTCTCATTACGGCATCATAAGTATAATTCGTTTCGGTGTCGTTACCATATTTCAGGTATTTACGCTGTTCGAATTCATCATAACTTAATTGCTTGATATAATCGTAAGTATGGCTTTCTTTTTTACCTTTCATACTTTGCAGATTTCCAGCGCGGTTATAAGTGTATTCTACTACTTCTCCATCAGGATAAGTCATTTTCTGGATACGATTCCATGTATCGTATTCAAATTGTGAAATATAAGTCTGTACATCTGTAGGCGTAATACGAAGTGTGCGAATTTCTTTTTCTATCTCTCCTAATTTACCAAAGAAAAATTCTTGTCCTCCAGTTGCATCTTGTACAAACCACACTCTTCCTCGTCGAGATGGAGTTCCATCAGCTTTTCCATAATTATATTGTACATTATTCTGTGGATTCTTAGGGTATTTTATAAATTCTAAACGATTATAATTATAGACATATTCTACAGCACCACCATTTGGAACAGTATTTTTTAAATCTTGTGTTATGCGTTTAGTTAAATTTCCTGCCAAATCATATTCCATAGTTGTTGTTCCAGCATCTGGATGTGTATATTCAATACGTTTTCCTACCCAGTCGTAACTCATTTTGGTAATATGATCAATGGCATCCGTTACTTTTACCGTTTCTCCCAGAGCATTAGTTTCAATCTTTGTTACCAAATCATTTTGTACAACGGCTACATTTTGCCCTGCAGCATCTGTATAAGTTGAACTTGTTCTGTTTAAAGCATCTGTCTGTGTTGTATTTAGTACTGACAGTCCATCATGATTGATAATGGTATAAGATGTTGTATTGGTGCTTCCATCTGGCAATGTTACTTTTATTGGACGTCCAACCTCATCATAATCGGTTTTAGTTGGCTCAACATTAGACATTGCTGTACTAAAATTATTATCCATCGTAGTCGTCGTCGTTGGATAGTAGGTGGCTATTGGTCTTTCTAATCCATCATAAATTATACGCCCCGAAACAACGTGAGCTTCCTGATCTGGACTTCCGGACTGTGTAAATAAACTTGCTGTTTTCTTTACCTGCAAAGGTCTTCCTAATCCATCTGTATACGTGTAGGTTTCGATGTCTTTGTCAAGTTCTGGATCATAATTTCTAGTTTTGGCATACGGAACTTCTGCTTCTGGAAAATATTCATAAGCAATCGTGTATGGTCTGCCTGAAGCAATTTCATAAGGGCCTTTTATTGTTGACACACGACCTTTTGTATCCAAAGTATAAATAGTACTTTGATCGTTACGATCTGTTGTTTTAAGAGGCACTCCAAAACGGTAATCGAATTCTACTTTGTTCTGATAACCAAAGGCGTCTTTTATTTCGGTCATGTATTGGTGATTTTCTGAATCAAATACATATTCCAAAGTCATACGCTGTCCTTTATGATTGACAGGACCAGTAATTTTTTCGATATTTCCGTAAGTGTCGTATGCAATGTCAGTAACAGCAATTTTATCTGCTGCACTGTAATTGCTTATCTGAGTTACTTCTGCTGTTGCAGGATTTACCGCCGCGGTTCTTTTACGTCTTAATCCTTCACTTGTGTAAACTTCTAACTGTTTTGCTATACCTCCATAATATGGATTAGTACTTTCATGATATGCTATTTTGGCTGTAACTTTATCATCAGCTGAACCATTTCCTAAATCTTCGTACTGAATGATGTTTCCGTTTGCATCATAAGTATTGAAAATATTCGTTTCTAGATATTCACCTCCTGCTTCGTAAACTTTTTCGTTGGTATGAATTAATCCAGCAAAAACTCTTTTATCGTCACATGATGGTAAATTTAATTCAGATTCCGAAATACTGGCTTGTGTAGCAACATCTACTAAGCTGTATTCATTTTCAGACTCTTTGCGTATTTTGCCATCCTTATCTAAAGTATAGCTGCGCTTTAAAAGATTTTTTCTAAAATAATCGTGATTGTGATATTCTTGAACCGTTGTCGAAAATAATGAATTATCAGACGCATCTATTTCTTCTTCGATTACCTTTTCAAAACCATAAAACTCTCTTTCGCGACGATCATGATAAGCATTTTCATATCTAAATTTAGCTATCGAATTATCAATACCATCTCCAACATGTCCATCAAAAACTGTAACCATTTGTAAAACCCATTTAGCTGTTGGATTTTCGTAACTTGGTTTTATTAGTTCGTAATCTACCGTATAGCTATTTCCTGCGCCATTGGTAACGCCTTTTAGTTTATTAGTCCTTTTGATATTTGATAATTGTGCTGTCAAATGTCCATCTTCTTTTGAAACCACATAATCTAAATTTCCATCACCATCAATATCCATAAAAGTTCCTTCAGAACGGTTTGTGCTCCATCCTTGGCTTCCTCCAAGAGTTGGTGTAATACGAAGCAGCCAAATAACAATGTCTATTGAGAAATTAGCATTCATTCCGTAGCTTACTCCTTTATTCTGATTCATTTCTGAATATTTCGGATAGACAACTGGTGCTGCAAAAGAATTACCTAAGTTTAAGGAAACCTGCATGTTACTTCCTTCATATTTAATTTTATCAGCAAGTCCGTCACCATTAATATCCATAAGAGATTCTTCACTATCAGATTGTGATCTTGCATAATTGGCTCCACCAGAAATAGATCCTTGTTTGATACTAAAACCTAAACCAGCACTCCAATCTGTTGATTTTCCTCCATTCAAACTATTGTGGTTCCATTTTTCTGCCGGTAAAAATCCGTATCCAGTGTTCAAATAAACATCACCAGAATCTGAAATTTTATCTGGAAGTCCATCCCCATTAATATCACTATGAATCATTGCCGCATGATCTTCTCCTTTTCCTTGAGAAGCACTTACCGCAATACTATTACCTCCCTTTTCTGCCTCTTTTGACGCGGTTTCTTTAGCAGCATCTCTTTTTACGTTAGATTTACCAACGGTCATACTAATTGAATTTGATGGAGCTCCGTGGCTGTAGCTTCCTCCAAAATTTGGTCCCTCAGTACTTGTTTTAGAATGGCTGAAGTTATCTCCCATATTGACTACTTCGTTAGAAATTTTCCCAACTGGAGCTGTAAGCTGCACATTTTCTCCACGAATATAATCTGGAAATTTATCTCCATTAAAATCGCTCATTGTTTGTGTTACGTAAGAGTCGCCATCAATTGACTTACTATAACCAACATTGGCAGGTCCAACAGATGCTCCTGCAGAAAGACTTTTACTTTTACTTTCGCTTATCATATCCAGCGCAGAAGTACTGCCGCCAGGCAGATTAGGAAGTGTAAAGTCAGTATACTCCGAAATATCATCTTCTCCCAGTCTTGATGTACCAATTGTTGGTCCTTGTATGTATATTCCTTCCTCTAAACCTTCCCATTTTGCTTTAGTATAAGACGGATTTATTGATACAAAATAACTTTTTGCAACTTCATAGTCAGTTCCTTCATAACTTTCAGGATCTGTATTTCCTAAATCGGGTGTTGTGCTGTAGGCATCTGATTTTTTTAGAAGTGTCTGATCAATAGTATTTGATGCTAAATTTCCATTAATAGCAAATCCACACCATTGACGATAATACAATCCTAAACTTCTTTCATCGTCATTCAAAAGACTATAAATACTGAAATCATCTGTAGCTTGGTTCCATACTGAAGCATTGACTATATCTGTAACTTGAACTTGAATATTTAAGGCATCAGCTTTTGGATAATTTTTAATAATCGTTATAGATCGTGCATTAGAAACTGTCATTTCTAATTGAATTGGAACTCCCAAAACAGCATCCGGATACGTAACGGAATTATCAAATGTATTATTTACCAAACTCAAAATACCTCCTGTAATTTGATAACGATTACGTGCTAATAATGTATTATTTTGTTTAGCAGAAATAATAACATCTCCATCAAAATCATTAATATTACCTGGATATTGAGCAGGAGTTGCGAGTGTCAAATCCTGAGCCAGAATACTTAGTTTTACTTTTCCTGACGAAGTAGAAGTTACACCAGTCATATTATAATTTCCTTCTCGTTTGTTGTAAAACAAATGAGAAACTCCTAAGGGAACTTCTTTTACCAATTCTCCCGGATAAGCAGGAACAGTAACAGTCGGCGGAAAAGAAATTGTCTGCCAATTGATATTGGTTTCTGTCTGTAAGGACAATGATGCCATAGTCTCAGCTTCAAATGCTGGCAGCGTAATTGATGACAAATCGAATGAACTAACCTCATTGGCTAAGAAAGTTTTTTCATAAAGAATAACTGGAATCTGAGACAAATCTAAATATGTTTTTTTGATAACCAGTTTGATGTGATCTGAGGTAACAGGTTTATTTAAAATCCCTTTCAAAACGACATTTCCTGCTACCGGCACTACTCCGCCTTCATTAGAGCTGCTGAAAAAATCGGTACTTGCTTGATAAGTGGCCAAGGAATACGCGTTTACATCTTGTAAAGAAGCTGGAACGGTAAAATCACTTTCGGTCGTATTTCCATTAGTTCCCCTGTCAAAGTGTTTAATCTGCGAATAAGTAATGGTTGGATCCCAGTTTACAGTGTCAAAATTCCCATCTTTAACAGAGCTAACTCTAAAATACAATCGTTCTCCTTTTTCTACAGCAATGGCCGTATTTTGTTTGCTCTTAGTACCGTAATCTGTAGCCGCAATTGCTTCGTTCCAAATTACTGTATTTCCTTTTTGAAAATACAAATGAACCCCATCGGCTTTGTCTTCACCAGCATTATTTACATATTCCTCACGTCTTTTAATTCGTTCTGGAGTAGATTCAGGAACTAATTGATATTGATGTGATACCGAAATTATCCCTTTTACAGGAGCTTCCCACATACGCACAACATCGTGAAGCGGATTTTGTTTTTCTATCTCTTCCAAAGAAATAGTTGTGTAACCTGGAATAGTAATATTTCCTCCTCCAAAAACTGGTGACGGCGTACCCGCACTGCTATTCTTGAAAGTCGGGATTCCATTTTCTAATCGGTTGTAATATACCTGTCCATTACGAACAAAATCAACAAGACCATCTCCATTAAAATCCATGAAATAGGCTTTGGTTTTATTACTGGAACGCTGTTGATCAAAACCAATATTTCCATAAGTCATATTTAAATCGACACCCCAGTTAAACGAACTAGATTTTGAAAATCCTACATCACTGATATTAAGTTCTTGAAGATCTCCAAAAGCCAGCTTTCCAGTTCCGGCCAAGTTTTTTCGATAATAAACACCATTATTATTTTTAAATACTTTATCTGGCAATCCATCTCCGTCTATATCCTCTAAAGTGGCAATAGTTTCAGAATTTCCCCAGTTATTTCCTCCATGACCGCCAATAGTAAATCCTTTTAAACTTCCGGCATTAGTAGCAAACCCCAGACCCAGCCTATAACTTACTCCTGTTGTAGATCCTTCTGTACTGCTTACCAGAGAATGTTTTCCCGAAAACAAAGCATTAGTAAAAGACGGAATAGAGTTGTTTTTTAAATTGTCACTTGGTACACTCCAACTTTCTTCAGGTCCAAACGGATTGTATTTTCCTGAAGCATCACGAACATCATCAAAGTAGTCTAATTTATTGGTGTAAAACAACTTGGCCTCTGTATCATATTCTGAAACCGATTCTAACAAAGTCTTTTTAAAAGCTCCTTCTTTGTATTGCAGTTCATAACTGCGAATCATGTCGTTTTTGTAACGCACTTCAATTTTTCGTAATAATTGATTGTTTAACTGCTTAAAACCTAATCTTGCTGAAAGCTGTACATCCTGACGATTCGGTTCGCCTAAATCACCATTTTTTACAAACGTAACATTGTAATTTCCTTTTTGAGAACCGAAACCTGTATAATATATTTTTTTAAGATAAATACCTCCATCTCTTTTGTCATACTCGTATTCTACTGTATTTCCGTTCAAATCAACTTGAAGACAAAGTGCCCAATACCCAATGTTTCCGTTCGCGTCTTGAAGCACACCATTTACTGAAAGTCCAGACATTGTACCTCCATAATAACTAGCATTTCCGCTTTTATCTTTTACTACCCAATAATAATCTTTTGGTGATGCTCCTTTACGAATGATCTGCTGGAAAGCACCTTCGCGTCTTGGAAAGAACTGTTTATCTGGTGTTCTTCCAATCCATTCTACCCTGTGTGAATTTGGTATTAAAGCTTCTCCGCTAATAGTATAACTTTCTGTTTCGTTTGCTGCATCATATCGTGGTGCTCCCCAGCGCGTTTCAATACTTACTGAAGGAACAGAGACATCCCAGCCCATTCCAGCCCAACTATGGGCGCCATCACTATCATACTGTAATTTTAAAGAAGGCTGCATTCCTCCTCTTCCATTTGGAACGACAATAGGAAAAGAAGTACTTGCAGTTCCTCGTGCGTTTGGAGTTGGCGGTTCTATAGATTGAATTCCAACCAGCGGACTAGCTGCTTTTAAATCTTTTATGCTTGTTGGTGTATAACCAGAAGTTTCTGGAGATTCCGGCATTTTTACAATTCCTGCAATAAAATCGGTAAAATGTGTTGTTTTTGCTGTAATTAATCCCTGTTTAATGTCTAACGAATCTTTGCTGACTTCCTGCCAAAGACGTTTGTTTTCATCAAAATAAAATACATTTATATCCTTTTCTGTATATCCTTCTGGAATTGCCTTTTTGCTGTAAGGAAGTGAAAGTGTTGCTGCTTTTTCAAAAATGGTTCCATGAGGCAGTAATCTAAATCCTGCATTCCCATTAGTAACATTCACCATTGAAGCGTTTAAAGGTGCAATATCTATTTTTCTTAAACCACTTACCGAAATGGTAAGATTGTTTTTTAAGGCACCAACTGGAAATACTGCAGAAAAGTTTTTGTACTCTAAATTATTGGCTGTCTCAAAATTAATATTCTTAAAAACACGTTCTTTGGCATTTTCAATTGGTCTAAAACTTTCTACTTTTAAAAACTGATTTAATTCTATTTTTTCTTTTAAAATTAGACCTGTCACAGTCTCTTTTAGCACAGGAATAAATTGAGTAGTATTTTCTGCATCTAAAACCAATTCAAATTCTGGCTGATTTACATCTATAGAAATTCCTGCAATGGTAAGTTTCTTTATTTTGGATGGAAAATTTGTCCCTTTTATGTACAATTTATTTGCTGCTTTCAGAAGTTTAAAATTATTTTCTTCTGGAACATTTTTATATACTATTCGTACGTTTTTAATTTTATATCCATTTGAAACTCCTTCTGGCGCTGTAAACAATAAAACGTTATCACCAGTTCGAAGAGAATTCTCAGATAATAATTCGGCTTGTTTGGTCCAGGCTTTATTTTGCGATAAAAATTGTCCTCCAATACTTGGTTCATTGTTTAGACTTCTTGAGATCGATGCTGTCTCATCGTAACCAAACAAATCATATTCCAGATAGACGTTTTCATCAGCTTGCGGTAATTCATCAATTTTAAGATGAAAAACATTATCATAAGCATCATCAACTTCATCAAGGCTGTTGATTCCTATAATTCCTTGTTCAATATCAGCAGAAAATAATTTTGTGCCTTCACTTTCATTCTTTACCTCAATAGCTGCATCTGATTTTGATTCTGAAATCGCGGATTCTTTTTCTGAAAACTTATCCGTAATAAAAGAAGGAATTTTATAATCACCTAAATTGGAAGCAAACAAAAATGTACCTATTAAAAATAGCAGGAATATAATTTTCTTTTTCATAGAGCTGGTTAATCGATTACTAATAATCGGTTTATATTATATTTCGTTCTGCAGGAAGAACTTTTCTTCGACTGTAGAATTATTTCACAATAACTTTAAAGGCTTTAGTGCTAAAATCTGATTTTACCTGTACCAGATACATTCCAGAAGGTGCTGTGATAGTATCTTCATGCAGATAAGTTTCGATCTGGCTGTATTTTTTTTCTTTTAAAAGTGATCCTGTCAAAGAATAAATACTGATTGTGGCATTTGTCTTTTTAGGAAACTGCATTGCAAGAGCAAATTTACCGTCGGGTGTAGGATTTGGATATAAGATCAAAACACTGCGATCTGTAATTTCCTGACCGTCTGTTAGCACACTAATTTTCTTAGACGTTTTACATTCTTGATCATTTATCAATCTCAGCTCGTAATCGCCGGCTTGATCTATTAGAATTTTTGGATTATCATCAACAAAATTACCTTCGTAAAACCATTCATATTGATAATTTCCCGTTGGAAGATCCTTACTTGCATCCAAAAGCACCGCATTACCATCTGTCAATAAATACTCCGATTTCAGGTTAGGAAAAGTTCCTTCTTTATCGGCAACAAATACAGTTTCAGCATACAGATTTCCTCTTTTATCTTTTACGATATAATCATAAGTTCCCGAAGAAAGCTGCACTCCACTCTGACTTTTTGCCGCCTGATTCCATTGTTTTACAACGGCTTCACTTCCCTCTTTTTTAACAGTAACAGTAAAAGGTGCTTCACCTCCTTCAATAGTATAATTTAATTCACCTGAACCTGTTACACCACAAATGGCTTCTGTAATCCAGACTCTGCTGAACATTTCTGGTGCTACTTTTAAAGTAAATTTTGCTGTTCCAGATTTATGTTTGTTCCAATCAAAATCATTTAAAACTAATTTCTCTGTACTGGCAGTACTAGCCAAACGTATATATTCTGAATCATTCTCATCATAAGTTCCTTTTCCCGAATAATCAACCAATAACCAGTAATAAGTATCTTTAGGCAGCGTTCCTTTTATAAAAGATGGGTTAAAAGACCAGTCTAAACTCAAATCTGATGGATTTGTAAAATCCAATTGCCATTCTCTCGAAACACCAATCGGCTCTCCTTGTTCTTGTTTTTTAACTAGAAGATTTTTGCCATTATCACTCCAAAAAGTAAAGTAATTATTAGGAATCGTATTTGTTTTACTTTTCATTTCGATTGTCAAAAGCCCTTCTTCTGCCATATTACTGCTCTTTACTTGCAGCAATCCGCTGGCATCATCACGACCAACTGCGGTTATAGAAGATGTAAATCCTTTATGTTTATCGACATCCCAAATAGTTTCTCCTTTACTGTTTAAATAGTTTTTATTATCAAACTGGGAAAGTGAAATCCCGTATTTTACAGCCAAATAACTTGCTGCTTTTTGAGTTTCTAAACCATTTAAAACACGGTTGTAAACCAGAATCTCGCTTATGCTTCCTTTAAAATCTTCTGGCGGTAGTTTTTCTGATTTTGATTTCTGGCCAATAATAAGCGATGACAACTTTGCAACACTATCAGTAACATGCTGCTGAAAGAAATGAATATTGGCTTTATGGGGTTTGATTTTTTCCTGATAGGACTGGTAAGAATATTTCTTTAAATCGACCAATCTTTTATTTGTTGCCGTAGCTATTATTTTTTGAGGATCATTTATGGTCCATAAAAACTGTTCCTTTAAACTGTCTTTTACTTTATACACCATAAAAAGGGTATGACGTCTTTTGCTGTTAACGCCTAACGGAACAATTAATGAATCATGGGCAGTATCAAAAACAATACTTGGATTAAAATTAAAAACAGCTCCATCTTGTTTTTGAAGAGATACTTTTGCTTCTTTATTGTCTACAAGACTCTCCCAGTAATAACTTTCGCCTGCACTTTTAGATTTTAACCAAAAAAAAGGTTCTGAAACAGCTCCAGGCAGTACTTTTTGCTGCGAGAATGTCAAACTTACAGTAAATACTGTGATTAAAATTACCAGTAAAAAAATCTTTTTATTCATAGTAAAACTGATTGTTGCGATGCTGTTTTTCTAAAAATTCCCTAAATCATCAAAGTCAAAAGAGTAACCTATAATCAATGAAATACTATTGACTTTGTTTTTGTTTTCGCTGTAGCGATGTCCATTTTCTTCCGTCATTAAAGCATCCGAAAGTCCAATGGTATATCGTGCTCCAATAGAAAAGTTAGAGCTAAATTCGTATCCTGCTGCAAGCATTCCGTAGAAGTAATTTTTGCCGCTCAAAGATTCTCTCAGTACTTTTTGAACATTTGCATCTGTTTCAAAAGGAACTCCTGATTCAGCAAATATTTCCTGTGCATTTGATGAATATTTGATATTATCACCCGAGATATTAAATCCGACATATGGACCCGCTCCAATGTAAAATCCCTTGTAAGGATAAAACTTAAGCTGTGCCCCCACATTAATATAGTTGAAAGCAAAAGTCATTTTATATTTCAGTCCTTTGATATCTTCATAATTCAAATCTGTTGACTGACCAGAATAAGAAACCTCAGTTTGAATTGCCAATTTTGCATAAGGATATTTCCAGTTAATGAAAAAACCGCCAACTCCTCCAAATTTTCCTTCCTCTTTTAAAGTGTAACCGTCGTAAATACCTTTTGGTACAATAACGTCTGGAAGATTGGACATTTTCGAATAAATACCTCCCGCAAAAAGGCCGTATGTAATTTCTCTCTCGCTTTGCGCGAAAACAGATTTTGTGCTTATCAATAAAAACAGAAGAATAATTTTTTTCATTATTTTTTAATTACCATTTATGAAAACTATAGCCTACAGAAAAACAAAAAACACTGCTTTTGTTTTGGTTCTCTATAAACTGAAAAGAAGATGCATTACTTTTAACCATATCTTTTACACCCAGATAATAGCGAAAATCGAAGTGAATACTTTTATGAAGCTCATAACCCAATGCAAAACAAAGCGCAAAATCATCAGCACCATCAAGACCATCTTTGTAGAACTGTCTTGTTGCTACATCATACATTCCGTCCGCTTCATTAGAAGAATAACTAATATCATTAGGAGATAAATTGATTCCGTAGAAAGCTCCAAATCCTAAATTTAAACCTTCGTAAGGATAAACTTTGTATAAAGCCCCTATTTCTAAATAAGCATAATTAAGTCCGAGTTCAAATTCTTTCCCAACAACATCTCGATATTTCACGGTTTCTCCAGACTGTCTGAATAAGATTTCAGGCTGTATAGCAACACGAGTATCATACAGTTTACAGTTAAGAAAAAATCCCGTTTCAAGACCATATTTGCCTTTGCTTTCCAGAGTACTGTTGTCAAAAGTATTATCACGGCCTTTTATCGTTTCAGGCAGATTACTAAAGGAGGAATGAATACCACCCACTTTTAATCCGTAGGTAATATTGGTTTCATTTTGACTATAAAGGCTTATGTTAAAAAAACAACTGAATATTATTAAGTGGAATATTACTTTCATTAAAAAAATTTTTACGAATATAAATATTAAATATAGTTTTGACCAACAAAAAGCCGACAAAACAGGCGATAAATCCGACAATATACCTGATTTCATGTAGTAAATAATTTGAAGATTACTTCTATATTTGCTTGATTCATAGAAAAATCACTCTACATATTTCTTTCATAAATTAAAAAGATCATGAAACATCCTATTTTTTTTCTGTTTATTTTGATGTTGTTTAGTAGTACTCTACAGGCAAAATACCTTAGAGCAACTTTATTTATGGAAAATGGGGTTATCAAAAAAGGCTTGGCAGAAAAAGTACAAAGCACTGATTCAAAAGTTAATTTCAAAACTGATGATAGAAGTAAAATAGAAAAAATAGCAAGCAGAGAAATCAAAAGAATTGAGTTT
Source organism: Flavobacterium notoginsengisoli (assembly GCF_042686225.1). NCBI lineage: Bacteria > Pseudomonadati > Bacteroidota > Flavobacteriia > Flavobacteriales > Flavobacteriaceae > Flavobacterium > Flavobacterium notoginsengisoli. The sequence goes on along the minus strand of NZ_JBHUOT010000003.1, from coordinate 380,731 downwards.
GAAGATGCTGATGGTACCACCTATATAGCTGAAAATTTATATGCTGTAACAGCAAACATTTTAAGTGGAAAGTTTTCGAGATCAAGTAAAAAAAAGTGGTTTTACATGATCTATGATAAAAATGCAAGAATCGGTTATATTACAGAAACAGGTAGTAACAGGCCCAATGCAGGAGGAACCAGCAGAGTGATTACTTATGGAAATACTGCTTATTTTTTTGGAAAGAAAGACAGTGAAGAACTCGTTTTTGGTTATTCAGAATCCAGCGGCAGTAATCTGGCTGTAGGCACCGATTCATTAATCCGTAAAATGGCCGCTGAAGCTTTTGGAGACTGCCCGCAGATAATGGACGCCATACAAAAAACAGATTTCAGCCAAACGCAAGCAATCGATCAGCTCAAAGCGATTTTTGAACACAATACCTGCCCATGATCCTATCCATAATGAGCGGAAATCCAGCAGGTCTGGAACCAGGGTACAAACCCTCTGTGTTTTGAAATCACAGCCGCTGAAAAGATATTTCGCAAGTCAAAACCGGCGATGAATATCCTATAATTTTTTGTATCTTTAAATTAGTAGTTGTTTTAGATAATTTTCTCCCGACGCAGGTCTTTCCATAGTTAAATGGTCCGAAGTAAAATTAAATCTAAAAATTATGAAAATCGGGATTATAGGATCGGTATGTTCAGCCTGAACGCAGGTTGGAAAATTAAAAATCCAGCTGATTCATGGTCTAACAAGCTTAGGTTCGAATCTTATACATTTTGTCAACACTATTTCAAATTATTACTAAAAACTGAAAACCGAAACATCAAATGGATTCAGCCTTTTAGCCCCGATAGCAGTGGAAATACTTATGTGCCGCTGTTCGGCACGCAAGATTGCAACGCATAGCGGGAAAAGCTCAAAAAAAAAGACTAAAAAACTAATATCTCATTGCGTATTGGAAATTGCATTTGTCTTCGATCTACCCTACAGCTAAAACAATAAAGACTAACTAACATCATTGAACCAAAAAATAAAATCTGATATTGATTAGAAAAAGACTGAAATTCTATTTATCCTCCCGGGGATTCACCGATAAGACTGGCCGTTAAAGTGCTTTTAAACTGTTTTCTTTATGGTGATTTTACAATTATTATTTATATTTTTTACAAGAACCTTATAATGCATAACTTAGTATATAAACTTTTTTAAATACCTGAATTATTTTAAGATCGTTTAGGAAGTTATTGCTCTAATTAAATTAATATTACTAAAATTATAATAAAATGAAGTTAACTGTTTGTCTGGCTGCATTTCTATTTCTAACATTGAGTGCATGCAAATCATCAGATGCGGCCGATTTTAAGAAGTCGCTCGATCGGTCGGAACGAAGAGCTTTTGAGATTATCGTTGGAAAAGAAGGTCCGGGCGAAAAAAAGCTGCAATCTCTGGAGAAAGAAGATTATAAAGGCGCTTTAACGGCTGTGAAACAGCAGACCTTAGAGTTTGATATACTCATTTCCGATATCAGTAAGCTTTCTGCTGACGGCATCCCGAAAGGAGAATCGCTTAAAACCGCCTACCTTGAATATTACGAGTCCCTTAAAGAACTTCATGCATTCGACAGCAAAGAAATAGAGCAGCAGGCGGTTATGCGAACATTAAAAGACAACGAACTGAAAAATGGACATAATGCCCTTATTGCTCTGGCACGGAAGAAAAAAAAACTCTATGCCGCGGTGTATGAAAAGGAAGCCCTTCTTCATACTGCCGCCGAAAGCTTCAAAACTTCAAATGGTTTTTGATGCAGCTTTTCCTCCGCGTTTAATCCGGCTTTTGGCTCCCAGCCTGCTGATGAAATTGATACCGAAAAGCTAAAAAAGAAAAAGCATTTTATGCTGGTAAACCTGAAATTCATTAAAAAATCAAATCACAGTTTATTGTCGGTAACCGTTTTAGTCTTATCTACATGTGTATAATAAACAGCCATACCTGTAAAAAGCAGTCCGCCTATTATATTGCCGGCAGTAACGATAAACTGGTTGTACAGCCACCAGTCAGAAATGCTAACTTTAGCTCCAAACATCATACCTGCAGGAATCACAAACATATTGACAACCGCATGTTCGTATCCCAATGCAAAAAAAATAAAAATAGGAATGCCCGCCGCCAGTATTTTGCCTAATGTTGACTTTGAAGTCATTGACATAATGACCCCCATGCAGACCATCCAATTGCAGAGAACAGCCTTCACGAAAGCAGAAAACAATCCCGGCATTCCGTGGCCGGCATAGCCAATAGTTTTTTTCTCACTGATTTTTATTATCGCCTGTTCAATTAAACCCAAATCTTTTATCTGCCCGGTCTCTGTACTTGCCGCCCAGAATAAAACTGCAAACAGCAGGCTCCCAAGCAAATTACCTATAAATACCCAGCTCAGATTTTTAATCATTCTAAAACCTGAAATTTTACCCTCAAGCCAGGCTAACGGCACCAGTGAAAAACTCCCGGTTACTAATTCAAGCCCCAGGATAACGATTATTACAAATCCAACAGGAAATACAAAAGCTCCTATGAGACTTAATGAAGTCTGGGCAGTTGCCATCAAAGCAAGAGCCACGGAAATTGCCAGCAGAGCTCCCGACAGAGCTCCTCTTATCAGTAAATCTTTTATACTCAATTGGGATTTGCTCACTGCAGCGGCCATCATGTTTTCTGCAACCTCATGGGGTCTGATATAGTCCATCATAATTTAAAGATTTAGATTAGATTAATGCTTTCAAAAAAAAATATACGTACAAATATAAGTACAAATACTTAATTAATACGTATTTTTTTTTAAAAAGTTGTTTTAAAAAAATAGAGCATTAAAATGTAATGGATCGTATTTAAGTTGCAGTTGGGTACTATCTAAAATTAAAAAACCCCAATAATAAATTGTTAGGATTTTGAACGGGATGTCTCTGTCATAAAAAACTATGACAGGATACATGACCAATTCACTTATTAAATTGGCGTACTTTTTTAAATCCCTATTCTTTTCCCATAAATCAGTTTCCCAATTGGCAAGCTGAAAAACAAGTCAATTTTCAACTTCATCCAAACAACAATATCATAGGAAAGAGAAATAAACCAATTTTTAGCTCCAATGGAACAACAATTAATTATTTCATAAGGCCAAAGAAAGACAATCCCGCCACAACTTAAAACAATCTTTACAAATCCTCCATAATATTTGTAGAATTGTATGTTAGTTTACTGGTATAAACCAATTGAGTTTTTATAATTTTTTGCATCAATCCCCAACAAGACATCTAAACCAAATTTACATAGCCAATGGAAGACAGACACTACATATAGAAAGCCAATTTCTTCAAATCATCCAAAAATGATGTTGTAATTTGTCCTGTCGCCGTCACAAAAAGAGACAACTATATAATAGTTGTCTCTTTTTTTATGCACAAACACTTAGATTTTTCGGATCAATACAAAAACCTGTGGATTGATAAAATTTAAGCATAATTTTCAAGCCTTCAAAGTCTAATATTTGTGGTTCGATTTTTTTACAAGAAATTCTTAGTTTATTTGAAATAAACAGTCTTTTAAGTGGCTTTATTAAAGATTTAATCGAAGCTGAATAATGGTTCGAAATCTCGTTAAGGATATACGATTTTTTTTCTTGTGGTTTATTGTAATTATTTGATATTAAATATGTTGTTCAGCTGACGTTAAAAATTGATTTATTTCTATGATACTGCTTCTGGCGTATCATTTGCCCAAATAAAAATGATAAGAGAAATTGATGGAAAAAATGTCTTGACAGACTACAGCGTTAGATATGATGATAAATACATACTTCAAAACGACAAATGGCTTATAAACTATCGTGAAGGTCATTTCATTATTATTGAAGAAAGGTTATTAACTTTGTAACATGTAATTGAGGCTTGCAATTTATGCAAGCCTCAATTTTTCTTAAATAAGAGATTAGTTTAAGTCATTCATAAACACTTAATAAATTTGAATTTATTAATTTTGTTCTTATGGAAAAGAAAATAGTACGCAGTATTTCTGAGTTTAATAACGAACTTAAACTAAAAGGCTTTAAAGCCTTTCAGATTGAAGACGATAGTAATGCAACCCGAACTTACAGCAGGAAAGAATTTTTTAAAATCTGCCTTACTACTGGCCATAGTAAAATACACTATGCAGATAAAAGTTTTGATCAAGACGGAACTATTTTATTTTTTGGCAATCCTAATATTCCTTATTCATGGGAAACGATTTCTACAAAGTACATCGGCTATACCATACTTTTTTCTGAAGATTTTTTAAAAAACTCCGAACGATCAGAAAGTCTTCATCAATCTCCTTTCTTTAAAATTGGCGGCACTCCTGTACTACAAATCTCCGAAGAACAAAGACTTTTTCTAAATGGTCTTTTTCAGAAAATGATTGATGAACAGCAAAGTGATTATATATACAAAGATGAATTAATACGTAATTATATTAATTTAATAATCCACGAATCGTTGAAGTTGCAGCCTTCAGAAAATTATAATGTTGGTAAAAACGGAACTGCCCGAATTGCCTCGATATTTTTGGAACTGCTCGAAAGACAATTTCCAATTGAAAACGCTGATAATCCGTTAAAGCTTACAACTGCACAACATTATGCCGAAAATCTTCATATCCATGTCAATTATTTAAATCGCGCTGTTAAAGAAATTACTGGAAAATCGACAACAACTCATATTACTGAAAGAATTACTGCAGAGGCAAAAGCCCTTTTGCAACATACAGATTGGAATATTGCCGAAATAGGATATGCATTAGGTTTTGCTTACCCGACCTATTTTAATAATTTTTTCAAAAAACATACTGGAACCAATCCTAAATCACTACGAAACATCGAAGTTTGATATTCTTAATTTTTAGTTTGATATTCTTTAACGGCACCATCTGGTGCCGTTTTACTTTTGTACTGTAATCTAAAATATAATTTGATATGAGAATAACAGTATTTATAGCTATGTCTGTTTTAGTTATCGGACAGACATTCGCACAAAAAAAAGAATCTATTCAAAATAAAAAAAACATGAAAACAGAACAAGAACATTATACATTTCAATTAAGTGATAAAGTAACCCGCCAGAAAGTAAGTTTTAAAAACCGATACGGCATTACTCTGTCTGGGGATTTATATCTTCCAAAAAATCCTAATGAAAAGTTGCTTCAGGCTTTAGCTATCAGTGGGCCTTTTGGTGCTGTTAAAGAACAATCATCAGGTTTATATGCGAATCAAATGGCAGAACGCGGCTATGCAGTTTTGGCATTTGATCCTTCTTATACTGGGGAAAGTGGTGGCGAGCCTCGTAATATTGCCTCATCAGATATCAATACGGAAGATTTTAGCGCTTCTGTAGATTTTCTTGGATTACAAAAAAATGTAGACAGAAACAAAATAGGTATTATCGGAATATGCGGTTTTGGCGGTTTTGCACTAAACGCGGTTGCAATTGACAAACGTATAAAAGCGGTAGTTACGACAAGTATGTATGATATTCCACGAGCAGCATCAAAAGGGTATTATGACAAAGTAAACTTAGAAGAGCGCACCAAAATACTAGAGCAAATGAGCATCCAGCGCTGGAAAGATGCAGAAGCAGGCACACCAGAGTATGGAAACTGCCCTAATCCAGATGATATAAAAGGTAATGAACCACAATTTGTAAAAGATTATTATGCTTATTACAAAACAGCTAGAGGTTTTCATAAACGTTCAATAAACTCAAATGCTGCCTGGACAAAAACAAATGGTTTCTCTTTGATGAATATGCCAATACTAACCTACATCAAAGAAATTTCTCCAAGACCTATTTTGATTATTGCCGGCGAAAATGCTCATTCGAGATATTTTAGTGAAGATATCTACAAAGCTGCCGCTGAACCAAAAGAACTCCTGATTATAGCAGATGCAGTTCACGTTGATCTATACGATAGATTGGACAAAATTCCATTCGATAAACTGGATGCATTTTTTAAGAATAATCTAAAATAGCTAGTCATGCTATTTTAAAAAATTGAAAACCAACATGGGCACAAAAGCGAATAGAGATATTTTTAAACAACTTTTAAATGGCGAAACTATCTCTTCATCAAACAATCAAGCTTATAGACTGCTTGAAGAATCTTTCGCCACCAAAAAAATGCTTCTTCGTTTGAACAATACAGATGATCCTTCGGAAATACGATCTATCTTAAGCGAAATCACTAATAGTGAAATTGATAAGAGTACTACTGTATTTACACCAATCCATATTAATTATGGAAAAAACACTAAAATAGGTAAAAATGTCTTTATTAATTTTGACTGTACTTTTTTGGATTTAGGAGGTATTACTATAGAAGATAATGTACTGATTGCGCCAAGAGTAAATATTATCTCTGAAGGGCATCCTATTTCCGGTCAAAACAGACAATCACTTGTGCCTGGAGCAGTAAGAATAAAAAAAAATGCTTGGATAGGAACTGCGGCAACTATTCTTTCTGGCGTAACTATTGGTGAGAATTCAATCGTTGCGGCTGGAGCAGTAGTTACAAAAAATGTTCTAGCCAATACTATCGTTGGAGGGGTCCCCGCAAAAGTTATTAAAGCTATAACCTAATGAAAATAAAAATATTAATCACTATATTTACTATAACTGTAATATTTAGTGGCTGTAATTCTAAAATAGAAAATAAAATGAGTACAACAGAAATTTTTCCTCAGGGTGAACCTCTACCAAACGAATGGTTTACAGGCAATGCTTTTTTAAAGTCTTTAGTTGCTCGTGATAAAAACAATGACTTTTCTGCTGGAAGTGTAACATTTTTGCCACGAGCCAGAACTAACTGGCATACTCATCCTAAAGGACAGGTTTTACTAGTTACGGAAGGAAGTGGAATTTACCAAGAAGAAGGGAAACAAGCTCAAAAGATTAGCAAAGGAGACGTAATAAACATCCCTGAAAATATAAAGCACTGGCACGGGGCATCTGCTGATTCAAAAATGGTGCATATTGCTATTACAAATTTTAAAGATGACAGCCAGGTCACATGGCTTGAAGCTGTTAGTGACGAAGACTATGAATCTGCAAATAAGTAGCCAGGGAGAAATAAAGCCAAAAAATAAATCTGGCTTTTCTATTTTTTATTAATTCCCTCAAAAATAGTAAACACCAAATTCTGTAGACAAATAATGGCATTATCATTTTGTGTTTGATAACTTTTTATCTCACAAATAACTAATGCAAGATAAAATATAAAAAGAGTACTTATAACTAATTTAAGTATATATCTTTTTAACATTTTTTGGCATTTGCCCCTTACTATATGTACAAACTGCTCTAGAATTAAAACTTAAAATAATTATCTTATAAATTTAACAAAAAGTAAGTCAGTTTCTTTAAATCATTCACAAAATGGTTTGTAAATTGTTCAGTAAGTCACTTAAGGGACAACTAGAAAATAGTTGTCTCTTTTTTTATAGACTGATATTTAGATTTTTCAAGCCTTCACAGCCTAATATTTGTGGTTCGATTTTTTTACAATAAATTCTTAGTCTGTTTGAAATAAACAATCTTAAAGTGTCGCTATTGGAGAATTAATCAAAGCTGAACGATGGTTCGAAATCCCGTTAAGGATAATAGGATTTTTTTCTCTTTTGGTTTATCGTAATTTTTTGATACTAAATATAGTAATTCCAGAATAATTTCAGCTTCCGTTTCATCAGCAGGGAAGAACTTAGAAAAAAAAGCCGACAGTGAAAACACCTTGGGGTTATATGTTTATGTTAAGGAGACTTTGGACTGGGATTTCGATAAAAGGCCTCAAGGAAAAGAATTTGAATGGTCAAAGGAAGACCTTCAAAAATATGGAAACCTTAACGTTACCCGAATTATGGTAATCGGCAAACCCTAATGCAGATCTTTAAAATCAAACCTCAATCCATGTATTGGATTGAGGTTTATTCATATGAATCAATCCCTGGTTCAATATTTCCAAAACAAAAAACTGTCTGAGATAAAACACCTTTTAATTGATTTCTAAATTCGTTTCTATAAACAATAATATTATTATTTTTTCAACTTTTAGACGGTTTCAATAATGTCTTATTCGCAGATTTTCAGGGCTGCCAGCCAGAATCCAAAAACAAAAAACTGGAGGAATTGTGCGCCACTGGGTCAGCTTTTTAAACTGCTCCTTTTCTCCGATATCCGAATTTCGGCCTATACCGCAATTTATGCGGCAGAAGTTTTCTTAAAACAAAAAAAGCGTTAAAACCCTCTTTCAAAACAAAAAAAAAGCCATTCATAACAATTTTTTTAGTATTAAAATTCAAAGTCATTAGCTTTAAACTACAAATAAAACCGATAAAACTATGATTGATTTTACAGCAAACTGGATGAATTATCTGGACGGTACAAAAAAACTGCACCAGTTGACCATTCCCGGCACGCACGATACCTGCACCTATACGACAGGGGGGCTATTTCAATGCCAGACAATGAACCTTGAAAAGCAGTTTAAAAGCGGCATACGGTTCTGGGACATCAGATTAAAAGTAAAAGGAGGTAAAATTTATGCCTACCACGGTACTAAATATCTGGATATTACAATTGAGAATATACTGACGAGCTGCTCTGTGTTGCTGCATCAGTTTCCGACCGAATGCATTATTATGTGCATTTCACATGAAGGTAATCAGGACAATGAGGAATTGTATGAAAAACTCTGGCCGATTATTAAAGATTTAAGCTATTGGCATACACTTGACCACATTCCGACAGTTTCCGAAGCACGTGGAAAAGCTGTTCTTGTCCGCCGCTTTAAGACACCGGACGGACTGGGATTTCCTGTAGGAATAAATGCTTATGGCAGCTGGCCTAAAAACAGCACTGAAAGATGGGAAAACAACGCAAAAGTTAAGTTTGCAGTTCAGGATGAATACAAAGATTTTTCCTCATTGAAAATGAAAAATAAATTTGAAAAGTTTGTACGGCCTTTATGGGATGAAGCCCAAAATGACAAGGAGAGGTTATTTATAAACTTTACAAGCGGCACGGTTGATGGAGGCGGAAGTCTTTTTTTTCCGCCCAGATCTCTTGCGGAAGTAACCAACGTGTTGCTACTCGATTATCTTTCTAAATTTACATCCGGTCATTACGGCATGATTCCAATGGATTTTCCTGAAATACCGCAAAACGGCAGATTAATCAACCGTCTTTTGACTTTTAATCCTTTCAATTTTACATCCGCAGAGCCCCTGAGAACAGGCAATATTTATGAAATCAGGTCCAGACTGGACTTAAACAAATGTCTGGATGTAAAAGGAAATATTAAAACAGACGGAACACAGGTTATTGTTCATGCATCCAAGGACCAAATGAACCAGCGATGGAAATTAGCCGATGCGGGCGAAGGCTATTTCTATATCCATACCCTGACACAAAATGCAACAGACTCTGTACTGGATGTTAGAGGAAATCTGCAGGCAGACGGAACAAATATTATTATTCATAAGCAAAACAACGGCAACAATCAAAAGTGGAAAATAACCAAACTCGAAAATGGTTATTTCGTATTAGAGCCTAAAAATGCACCCAATTCCCTGCTTGATTTATATGAATCAAAGACCGAAGACGGTTCGCCTGTAAAAATTTTCAAAAAAAACTATAACGACTGGGCAGAACAATGGGCTCTGCTGCCAATTAAATAGTTACCGGCCAAAAGGAAAACTGAAAACAGCTTTTATCAATCATCAAAAATAAGACTGGATTTCAGCTTTTCTTTTTTATTGACCAGCTTCACCAGACGGTTTACATAGAGCGATAATACAGCTCCTTATATCTGTATTTTTTGCGGATTGTTTCCCATGCAGACAATCTCTTATTCCAAAGGATTATTAATGTTCATAGTAAAATCATTTCCGGAAAGCACATAATAGAGCTGTAGTGATGAGAGTCTGACCATCGTTATTTTAGCCGAGACAATCTGTCCCTCCAGCTGCTCCATCGCATCGTTGAGATAGACAAGTTTATTCCTATAAAAAACAAAGCTCTTTTAATGAGATTAAAAGAGCTGATTTATACTTTAAACACGAATTTTATCTAAATTGAATTAGCCTTAGTTAAGATTAATGATTTTAATTTCTAAATTTAGTTCCGCTCCTAATTTATTGTTTTTTCAACCTTTTAAAATCCTCTATATATAAACCTCTGGCAGTATTTGTAGGATTCAATGTAGCAAGATTGTCAATTTTTAATGAAAAAGAAGGATTGGCGTCTTTTGCTGTAGTTCGCATAGTTTGGCCTGTAATTAATTCGAGAGCTTTATTCAAATAAGGATCTTTTACGTTTCCAAATTCAACCAGATTTAAGAAAGTACTATAAGGATTGATTTCGTAATCAGGTACAATTTTCACTGGATTTGCGTCTTTGTCTTTATTGTAATATGAAAAAGTAATGGGTTGCAATTGCCATTTGTGTTTAGTGCTTCGATTGGCATAGGACGTATAATTATTAGCAGGAGAATCGTATAGTGTGTTTGATCCAACAAATTTGCCAACGGTTTCTTCTCCTATTGTGATTACGTTAATGTATTTTTTTAGACATTGTATCGTGAGCTCACTAGCAGAAGCAGTTTGAAAACTTACCAGCACATATATTTTTGTCAAAGCAAGGCTGTTTATACTTTCTTCTCTCTGAAAAGTTGGTTCGTTATCAACCAAGTTAAAAATGTTTACTTTTTCGGAAAGATTTTCATAGCCGTCTTCACTATTGTGTTTATCATTGAAGTCTAAATAAATATAGGGTTTATTTGTAAAACTGCCATTAATCATTTGCGCTAGGGCAACTGCCGTTTCTAATGAACCGCCTCCATTGTATCTTAAGTCTAAAACCAATTCGTTAATTCCATCCGATTTCATTTTAGCGAAAGCCAAATTGAGTTCATCATTATAATCAGATTTAAAACCATTAAAAACCAGATAACCGATATTCTTTGCTCCATACACTTTCTTTTCGTAATAAGCAACTGGGTTTTCATCAATTTCAGCTTTTGATACACTCACAGTTCCTGCTTTGTCTGTGGTTACTAAACCACCGCTTGAAAATTGCACGCTTGCTGCCAAAGTAATTGTAATTTGTGTGTTTTCTAGCTGATCATAATTACTTGCAGTAAGCTGGCTTCCATTTATTTTTGTAATAACGTCGCCTCTTTTCAATCCTGCCAAAGCTGCTGGTGAATTAGGTACAATGTAGTTAATTAAGGCTACCATATTTGTATTGGATGCGTCTTTAGGGTAGATTGCGTAATTAAAGCCTCCTTTTTTTTCAACTTCTGCAATTTTTGAAACACGCACTATCTCATTACTATTTTCAATCCAGGAAAATCTATCAACAGTTCCTCTTTGATATAAGAGTGAATAAAAAAGCGCATCGGGAGTTTTTCCGTTGATTAAATTGTTATATACTTCGGCAGAACTGATTTTACTATCAGACAAATTGGGAACGTTGGACTGCCAGTAGTACCAAGAATTCATAGCTTTCCAAACAAAGTTGTTAATCTCGTCTGGCTTAGTAGTTGTGGCTTCATTAGTGTCAGAATCAGAATCCTTGCTGCAAGCTGTAAAAACCAATCCTACAAGTAATATCTTAACAATATATTTTAATTTCATTATTTTTTCAATCGTTTAATTTAAGTTAAATTTGTGGGTGTAAAACGCTAAAATTATGAAAAATAGTATTCCTAAAGCCTTCTTTTTATTGTTTTCTTTCGGACTTTTTTTTCTTTCCTGTTCCAGACAACTTTTAGATATTAAAAATCAAACGTACAAAAGTTATAACAACAATAGTGAAAGAGGATATATAGTTAGTTTTAAATTAAATGACACTGCTGTTGTTCCTAAATCGGTTGTGATTAATGGTATTGTTCAGGATATATCCAAAGCAAATAAAATTGGGGATACTTACCAGATAAATATGATTGCACAAACTACCATAATTCATAATTACAAAGTAAAATTTGATGAAAAAGAAAATGGAATTTATTTTGAGAAAAATTCAAATCTATTTTTTCAACCTGTAAAATTCAAATTAATCACAGACTAAGTGAAAAAGTTTAAATGAACCCGTTTGGTGTAATTATTCCAAACCCCAGTTCAAGTATTTCTTGTGGAGAGTAATGGAACAAAAAATGTTTCAAGAACCTTTAATAATAATTTCAATTAGGACTTGATACCATTTCTCATACAAAAAGCTAAAGTAAATTTCAAATAAATAAGCCATCGCGGCACTATCCGTAGAGATTTTTTATCTCAGACATAACAAACGTACTTTGGGTACTCCCTATACTTTCAACTGATCCCAATTTATTAAATACAAAATCCTGATAGTGCTTCATGTCTTTGGCAGAGACTTTCATTAAAAAATCGTAATCACCTGAAATATTGTAACATTCCACAACTTCTTCTATTTTCATAATATCACTAACAAACTGGTTCCCAATATTACGATCGTGCTGTTTCAATTTGATATTGCAAAAAACGATAAATCCCCTGTTTAATTTTTCTGCATCCAACAGGGCTATATATTTCTTAATGTAACCGCTGTTCTCTAATCTTTTAATCCGCTCAAAAACAGGTGATGCCGAAAGATTTACCATTTTAGCAAGCTCTTTTACGGTGTATTTAGAATTATCGTGTAGTATATTTAATAACTGAAGATCAATATCGTCTATTTGTTCCATAGAATATTTTACTTTAAAGAGGTTTTAACTTATTTTTAAAGACAGAATTAAATTCTTCAAATATAACCAAAAACAATACAAAAATCTTATTTCATATAAATCAAAAACATAAAATACTGAAAAGTTTATTTTCATAGTATAAAAATCTAAAAGAAACTGTTTTATCATGACCACGTCATAAATAAAATTATACTTCTTTTCGTCGAGCCATACCCTGAGCGATAATACTAGCGGCAATTAATTGCAAGGCATGATAAAGCATCAGCGGCAGCAATACGATGCCGGTAATAGTACTGTGCTGAAAAAGTACTTTTGACATAACGGTGCCGTGCACCAATGACTTTTTAGACCCGCAGAATAATACAGTAATACGGTCTTCATCTGAAAAACCAAGCAGGCGGCTTAGTAGTCCGACACAAAAGAATACGGCAAAAAACAATGCTATCATTCCTGCAGCGAGTCCAGCAAGTTCAAGCGCGGTGAAACCTTCAAAAAGATGTTCGGAAAATGACTTACAAAAGGATGTGTAAATAATCGTTAGAATAACTGCCTGATCGAAATATTTGAGCTGTTTCTTGTATTTTTCGGCAATGGCACCGAAACGGGAATTGAGGCATATACCAATGATGACAGGCAGTAAGACTTGAAGAATCAACTTTATGACGATATGAGCAATATCAAAATCGCCTGTCGCAGAAGCTATAAACAGCCCAACCCAGAGCGGCGTAACCACCACTCCAATCAAACTTGAAATGCTCGCATTGAAAATGGCAGCAGGAATGTTTCCCTTGGCAATCGAAACCATGACCACAGAAGAAGAAACTGTGGACGGCAATGCTGCCAGAAAAAACACACCCAGCCAAAGCAGCTCAAAGCCATTATTGACAAACAACGGGCGAAATGCCAAAACAAGGAGCGGAAAAAATAAAAAGGTTGTAAACTGGACGACAATGTGCATTTTCCAGTTAGATAGTCCTGCTTTTAGTTTCTCAACACTTAGCCGCATGCCATAAAACAAGAAAATCAAGGAAACACCAGCATTGGCAATTTCTTCAAGCGAAACAGGTTCTTTGACCATTCCTGGCTTTGGCATAAAATAAGCCATCAGAATCATGGTGGCTATCATTAACAGGAAACCGTCGAAACCTGCTTTCTTTAATACTTGTAATAATTTCTTCAATGTGTTTTAAATATTATTCCCCGTGGAGGCACGGACTCCAATTATTAATATATTGAGACTAAATCCCAAGTTCTTTACGTATAATTTCTGCTCCTGCGCTTAAAGCACTTAACTTACCTCTGGCTATGTTTCGAGATAGCGGGGCCATACCGCAATTTGTAGAAGGGTAAAGATTTTCGGCATCTACAAATTCAAGAGCTTTACGCAAGGTATTAGCTACTTCTTCAGGCGTTTCGATAGTATTGGTTGCTACATCAATGGCACCGACCATTACTTTTTTACCGCGAACAAGTTCCATTAAATTTAAAGGTACATTGGAGTTGTGACATTCTAAAGAGACCACATCAATTTTTGATTTTTGAATTTTCGGAAAAATTTCTTCGTATTGGCGCCATTCAGAACCTAATGTCTTTTTCCAGTCAGTATTTGCCTGTATTCCATAACCATAGCAAATATGAACCGCAGTTTGACAGTGTAAACCTTCAATGGCTCTTTCTAATGCTGCCATTCCCCAATCGTTTACTTCATCAAAGAACACATTAAATGCAGGTTCATCAAACTGGATAATATCTACTCCTGCGTCTTGAAGTTCTCTTGCTTCTTCATTGAGTGCTTTCGCAAATTCCCATGCCAATTTTTCACGGCTTTTATAATGGTCGTCGTACAAGGTATCTACCATTGTCAGCGGGCCTGGCAATGCCCATTTTATAGGCTTATTAGTTTGTTTGCGTAAAAATTTAGCATCTTCAACAAAAACTGCTTTTTGACGTGCAACCTCACCTACAACCACTGGAACACTCGCGTCATAACGGTTACGAATTTTTACTGTTTTACGATTTTCAAAATCTACACCGCTTAAATGCTCGATAAAAGTGGTTACAAAATGCTGGCGTGTCTGCTCGCCGTCACAAATGATATCCAGATCTGCCAATTGTTGTTCCTGCAGAGAAATGCGCAAAGCATCTTGTTTTCCTTCAAGTAGCTGATCGCCTTCTAATTTCCATGGTGACCAAAGTTTTTCGGGTGGCGCAAGCCAGGCAGGTTTGGGTAAACTTCCAACAATAGAGGTGGGTAATAATAATTTCTTCATAATAGTATAATTTTAATGCGTTGTAATCAATTAAAGAGCAAAATTAGCAGACCATTTTTCCAGGAGACTTTGGTAAGGCTTAATGAAATGCTCTTCTGCATACTTACCTTGTTCAATAGCCAATCGGCTTCGCTCTTCGCGGTCATAATCCACGCGAGTCAGTGAATAATCTTCGTGTTTAAGACTAGGTTGATAGATTTCCCCAGCCACTGAATTTGCATTGTAAATTTCGGGGCGATAAATCTTCTGAAAAGTCTCCATCGTGCTGATGGAACTGATTAATCCAAGATCAGTATAATCAGCAAGCAAATCTCCGGAATGATAAAAAGCCATCGGTGCCACACTATTCGGAGGCATAAAAAAACGAACTTTTAAGCCCATTTTAGAGAAATATTCATCAGTGATAGAATACTGATCCTGCAGATACTCAAAACCCAGAACCGGATGCTGATACTCAGTGCGAGTATACGTTTTGTTGCTCGATACACTCAGGCAAATGATCGGTGACATTTTAAAGTGCTCTTTATAAGTGGCGGAACTCACAAAGCACTTATAAAGTTTTCCGTGCAAATCACCAAAATTTTCAGGAATAGAAAAATTAGATTTGTTTTTATTGTGCTCAATCAATAAAATACTGAAATCATAATCCCGAACATAAGAGGAATAATTATTTCCGGCAACTCCTTCGATTTGCTGGCCAGTCTTACGGTCAATAATATTTGTTTTTAAAACTTCAATCATCGGTAGATCGTTACTACCGTTCTTATAATCAATACTCATTGTTACGGTGAGGATTTCAAGTTCCACATGGTAACGATCTGCTTTTGGATTATCCAAATGAGCCAATGCATTGAATCGATTGTTAATCATATTTAAGGCATTGCGTAAGTTTTGCTGGCGATTAGCTCCTCTGGCCAAGTTGGCAAAATTGGTTGTCAAACGCGTTTTACTTGAGGGGTGATAATTTTCATCTAAACAAGTGATCTTTAGTGTGAATGCAAAATCATTCTGAATTGTATTCTGGATGTTTTCAATATCCTGCCATTCGTTTATTGCTCTATCTTCTTGTATGTTCGCTTTCATCCGACGATAATATTTAGTTTTTTTACCCTGCAAATTTGAAAATAAAAGATTTAATATTTTTATTTATAGTTAAAATCAGATAATTATTCTTTTATCATTCGTTTTAAAAGATTATTAATCTTTAAACAAGTATAATAATGAAGGAAAACAGATAATTATTCTTTAGCTAACGAAGATGATGGATTTGAAGTTTCCCAGAGCGCTTCAAAAACTCCAAAAAGAAAATAATATCATTTATATTTGCCAAAATTTAAGATAGCGATAGTAATGAATTTGATAGAAAATTTAAAATGGCGCTACGCCACAAAAGCTTACAATAACATTAAAGTAACAGAAGAGAAGGTCGATCAGATTTTAGAGTCTATAAATCTTTCAGCATCTTCTTGCGGTCTGCAAGCTTACCGTGTTTTTGTTGTAAGCAATCCCGAAATCCAAAAAAAATTAGGTGCTGATTCGTATAATGGACAGATTAGCTCTTGCTCTCATTTGTTGGTTTTTGCTGCATTCAATGACATGACTTCGAGTTACATTGACGATTACATCGCAATGACAGAAAAACAAAGAGGTCTTGATGCTGGTACCTTATCAGGATTTAAAAATGGACTACATTCCTATTTCAGCACTATTAACGCAGAACAAAAAGCTTTTTGGGCGGCCAAACAAGCTTATATTGCACTAGGAACAGCACTTATTGCTGCGGCAGAATTGAAAGTGGACGCCACTCCTATTGAAGGATTTAATGCTGCCACTATCGATACCGTTTTGGGTTTGAAAGAGAAAGGGCTGCATTCTACAGTTATCCTTGCTTTAGGATATCGTGATTCGGAAAAAGACTATATGGCAGCTACTAAAAAAGTTCGTTTGCCTATAGATGAAATGATAACTAAAGTTTACTAATATTACTTAGATATGTTACTTATTACTGTAAAGCTATCTGTTCAGCCTTGTAGACTTGATACATTTTATGCCACAAAAAGCTAAAGTATTTTTTTAAGATACTCTGATAGTACTGACTGTTTTTAAAATTGTCATCGTTATCTGCTACTTTAAAGTCCATCATTACCTTTTATAATATTCCACAATCTGTGATTAAGAAAAAAGTCCCGCTTATTTTATAATGCAGGACTTTAAAAGAAATTTTAGCAATTGGAATAATAAAAATCAGGTGGATTTTTACCGTCGTATTTTTGACTTTTTTTATCTCAGAATTCATCTTCTCTAAATCAGAAACTGATGATTTTACTGAATTTAGATCAACGGTTTTTCAATTTCCAATATATTTAAAAAGTTCTTTACCGATTGTAAAAACATCATTTTAAAAATTGATTTCGGATTCATTATACACGAATGCTTTCTTTTTTTTGCCCAAAAGAGTTTAATGAAATTAACAGTAAAACAAAGAATAATTAATTTAATGCCATTATAATTAGTTACAGTTTGAACTGGATTGATTAAAAGTAGTTATCATATTTGAAATACTGTTTTGTTTAGCAGTACCCGGATTTACAATCATCAGGATCAATCTCTTGTTTTTAAATAAAAATACCTAGATTTTCTTAATTCTTACTTAATATTTTTTATCTACTGTAAAAGTTTTTTTCTATTTATACTATTAGCTCTGACCTGATTGATTTCTTAAAACAAAAGATATTTTATTTTTTTTGTCAATTGTATGAAATGCGAAACAGCTATAAATTTAAAAATAAAAAAAGCTATTATTTAGAATGTTTTTAAATAAAAATATATATTTGCATGACTCCAAATAAGGATAGTTATCTTACAAAACCAATAGATATGTTGATCCGGGCTAAAATAGAAAATTATAACGAATGGCTTTTTCTGGAAGAAATCCCGGAAAAATATGTGGGAGGACACCGGTTGTCTGAACGACAGATAAGTATAAAACACTCACCGGTTGATATGAAAAATTATCAGCTGTCTACTAATGGAATGTTCTTGCTTCATTCCGAAATGAGCTTCAGCGAAACTGTGAAAATAGAATCCGAAATAGACGGTGATGCGATTGCCTGCCAGTTCATTTTCAGCAAAGAGAAAAATAACGGTGCAATGAAAGGAACCGGATATGGGCACAGTCACCATAATATCCGTTATATTCCTTCAGGAAAAGAGTGCCATGAAATTAGACCTGAACTGGAATATATTTATTTTCTTATTGTACTTTCTAAAGATTATTACTTCAATTTAGTAGACATGGCATCTCCCCTGCATGAAGATTTTGTAAGGCAGATGGAAAAAGGAGTCAGTACTTCATTTATTGAAGGGGATTTGTATGTCACACCGGAAATGCGCCATTCCATCAACAGTATTAAGGAGTGCAAGCATGAGGGCCATCTGAAAAGAATGTTTATCGACACCAGAATTATGGAGATCATTATGTTTCAGCTGGAGCAGTTTGGTCAATATCTTCACAATGATAAAGAAGTGCTTCATGAAGAAGATATAGAAAAACTCGAAGCTGTCCGTGAGCTACTGGAAAGACATTACGTCAATCCTCCTACACAAAAAGAACTGGCCAGATCGGCTCTGATTAACGAATCTAAGATGCGTACCGGTTTTAAGAAATACTTTGGTACCACTATTTATGATTTCGTTACCCGAATACGCATGGTAGAGGCTCGAAGGCTCATCACGGAAGAAAAGAAAAACAATATGTATGAAGTAGGAACTATGGTTGGTTTTAAACATCAGGCCAGTTTTACCAATGCTTTTAAACGCTATTATGGACTACCTCCAAGTGAGGTCAGGCTCTAACGGGAGGACTGTCCCAAATTATCCACCAATACTTGTTTCCAGCTTTCCAGCTCTGCAATACCTGGTTTACGTTCACCAAAAAACTGGATAATCATATTGCCGTCTGCACCGTATAATTCTAAAGAATTAACATCACCATCTGCTGTCGGCTTAACCACATGCCAAACACTATGTACAGCATCTTCATTGATTCTGGTTTGTCCTCCGGATCTTTCAGAAAAATTTAGCCAGGCTCCATTGCTATGGACATTGGATAACTGCCCGGTATTAATCTGCACACATCCTTCATTAGCTGTAAACATCATAATAGGAATTTTGGTGTCCGAACAATGCAAAATAGTACGACGGAAAGATTCCAGACTCACCTGAACCGCCCTTCTTGGCGGAGCCAACCTTAGTGCTTGTGTACGCGTTAACCCAAAGCGTTTTATTAAACCATAGAATTCATGTGTATCTGTCATAGTATTCCATGACTGATGAAAATCAATGATATCAATTTCCGCATCCCGCTTTTCCTGCTTGTATTTTTGTTTTCTCTTTTCTATTACAGGGGCGGACTGATCTTTCTGCTTAAATTCGGATATAAGATCAAGATAAGCTTGTCTGTAACTACCTCCTGTCAGATAAATTTGATGAAGGTTTTTTCCGTTACTGTCAAAAAACTGCAGGCTTTCCTTTCCTTTATCTTCTACAGCCAGAGCAGTCTTCCATTTGTCTTCAAAAATCCTCAGGTCAATGTCTTCCCCTAAAAAAAGCGTTATGTATTCCTGTTTTGAAAAATTTCGGTAAACACCTATCCTTTCTGTCTCACAGTTTTCATTACAGGTAACCGCTTTCACCAATCCTAATTCTTCTATCCTCATTAATATAGCTTCCATTTCAGGACGCAGTAAAATAACATTTTCGCCCAGTCCTTCAAACATTATTTCTGCGGGAGTAACCCCGAGGGTTTCGGCTATCTGCCATAAGGGTCTGGCAGGATACTCATCTCGATACGAAATAAAGCGTTCTTTAAGTGAACGTCTATTATAATACCCTGCCAGATTAGTATTGAATACAGCTGCATCAAGCTTAAGACCATTTGGTGTTATCTGTGTAATCAAAGTCCTAGGGTCGGTCTGTACCTGGGTATGAACACCAAATGCGGTAAAAATATTACGGCTTGTCAATACCTCTTCAGGAGCACCGTCCCACCACTTTCTTCCGCCTTTGAGCATAATAACACGATCAGCATATTGTGCTGCCAAATTAATCTCGTGCAGGACGCACACTACCATAAAACCTTTTTTCGATAATGCATTGGCTATTGCCAAAGTTTGGTGTTGATAGAGCATATCCATACTGGAAACGGGCTCGTCCAATAATAATAAAGCCTCCTTATTATCCCAAACCTGAGATAACACTCTTGCCAGATGTACCCTCTGCTGCTCTCCTCCGGAGAGTGTGAGCATAGAACGTTCTGCCAGATGAGTAATACCACAAATTTCCATGGTTTCTTTCAGCGCAAGCTTATTGGCTGAATCTGTATTACCTTTATCTTTTGCATAACGTCCCATCAAAACAATTTCCTGAACAGTAAATGCGAGACTTACTGTATTTTGCTGGTACAACGTAGCACGTTTGCCCGCAAGTTCTTTTGCCGAATAATCATTTAGATTTTTAGCATCATAAACCACACGTCCTTCAGAGGGCTGTTTTTCTCTGCATAATATTTTCATCAGAGTGGATTTTCCAGCTCCATTGGCTCCGAGTATTGCTACCATTTCGCCATTTCGAATGCTGAAAGTGATATCTTTTAATAAATGTCTATTATCGATTTTATAGCTAACTGATTCTACTCTTAACATAGACTTTCTTTACTATTAATTATTGCAATATTTTCTTTTTGTCTTTATATAATATGTACAGAAATACAGGTGCTCCCAATAGCGCCGTGATTACACCTATAGGAAGCTCAACTGGAGCAGCCAGTATTCTTGCCAGCAGGTCTGATACTGTAAGCACTAATGCGCCCAGAAGCGCAGATGCGGGCAAAACCAACCGATGGTCAGCTCCTCCTATCATTCGTACAATGTGGGGTACCAGCAGTCCTACAAAACCAATAATTCCTGTTACCGATACACAGGCTCCAACTGCTAATGTTGAAAGAATAACCACCCTATTTTTGATTTTTTGGGGGTTCATACCGATCTGCTCTGCCTGATGTTCCCCGATTGCAAATAAATTCAGTCCTTTCCCATAAAGAGGTAACAAAAACAATGGAATCAGAATAAAAGGAGTAATACCGATAATCATATCCCAATTTGCACCGCCCAGACTTCCAAGCATCCAGAAGGTAATGGTTCTCAGCTGTTGTTCATCAGCTGTGTAAGTGAGTAATCCGGTAAGCGCCCCCGCCAAAGCATTTATTGCAATACCTGCCAGCAACATAGTGGCTACATTGGGTTTTCCATCTGTCCTGGAAAACTGATATACTGACATTGCAGCAAGTCCAGCTCCAGCAAAAGCACCAAACGCCAGAAGATAGAATCCTAAAAGTTCACTGAGGGAAACCAGCAAAAGAGACTCCATCCCAATGATCAATACTGCAAACAATGATGCTCCTGCTGAAATTCCGATTAATCCAGGTTCTGCTAAAGGATTGCGAAAAATTCCCTGTATGGCAGCACCCGAAATTCCTAAAGCAGCACCTACTAATAATCCTAATATTATTCTTGGCAGCCTTACATAGAGCAGTACATTTTCCGCCAAATCATCGGCAGCTGTAAAGTTTATAATCTCCATCTTCTTCGCCAATATGGTAATCACATCCAAAACAGGAATATACATAGCACCCAAACCTAAAGAAAATAACACAACAGCAAAAAGCCCGAAAGTTAAGGTGATATATATTGTTTTATTATTTGTCATTTTTTATTTAACTTTTTATGAATTCCTTATGCAAAACCAATATTGCCTGATCCAGTCTCGTTGCGAAATTAATCATCAATGGACCATCCATAACCGCTATTCTTTTATTTTTTCCGGCATTTGTATAGGCCACCCCTGGCATTTTAAGCAATCCACTGGTGCCTCCAAGACTTTCAATTCCAAAATCAAATAAAAACAGTACATCAGGATTAGCGCTCACGAGCGCTTCTGTACTGTAGGTTTTGTACCTGTTAAATTCCTGTATGGCATTCCTTCCTCCAGCCAGTGCAATGATGGCATCCATATTGCTACCTTTTCCTGCCACAGTCATTGTTCCTGTTCCTCTGGCATATATAAAGAGCACTTCTGGTTTCTTTTTATTAAGTTTTACAGTCTGTAGTGCTTTATCAATACGTTTTCCGGTTTCCAGAGCCAGTTTGTTTCCCTTCTCCTTCTCTCCCAGTGCCGTGCCCACTTCTCGAATAAACTGTAATGCTCCTTTCACACTATATTCCTGTTTAACTGCCACAAATCTAATCCCTGCACCTTTTAAAGACTGAATAACTCCATAGGGCACATCCCCGTAAGGAGCAATAATCAAATCTGGACGATAGCCCATTAAACCTTCAGCAGAGACCGAACGGTTCTTACTTACTTTGGGCAGTTTTTTAATAGACTGCGGATATTCGCTGGTCACATCCACGGCAATAATCTGCTTTTCAAAACCAAGTTCTGCAACTGTCTCAGTAATGGCTCCGCCTAATGTAATGATACGTTTAGGCTGGGCATAAATAAGGAATGAACAAAAAAATAACAGGCTTATTAGCAGCCGATTTCTCCAGATTCTCATCTTCATTTCTATTAGGTATTTAAGGGATAAAAAGTTATTGTTATGGATCATTATTAAGTGCAAAAGAAGTATTTAATTGATCTAAATACAAATAGTTATGGATGTTAAAAAACGAATTGAACAAATTTGAATTTCTCCGATCACAGTGTTAAAAACCAACACATATAACTAATTTACAAATACTTACATTTCACCTAAAGCAGTATTGTTTACTTGTTTTTTCTTCGTTTTTGATAAATAAAAAACGGATAGAACAAAAAATAAAACGGATAGAACAAAAGAAAAAACGGATGAAACAAACCTTCTACCGTCTGTAATGAGTAATATTGCACAACAATTCTTGTTTAGAATGAATAAAAATAACAAACGGCTTTTGAAATTGAAATTGATTATCTTAAAACAAATATATTCGTTGATCCTATTACTGTTATTCCCAGTTATAATTCATGGACAGGTGACAATAAGAGGAATTCTTACGGGAAAAATAATCGATAAAAACGGTCTGCCAGTTTCTGGTGCGGGTCTTTCTCTTCAGCCTGACATGCATCAGTCACAAACAGATAAAAACGGAAACTTTACGTTCAAAAATATTATTGCAGGAGAATATACTATCACTGTTTCCTATATTGGATACAAACTCTATCAAAACAGTGTTCTGATTGAAGCCGATAAAAAAAACAGCATCAATATTGCTTTAGAAGAACAGGAAAACGCATTGGAACAGATAACGGTATACAGTAAGCAGACCAAAGTCGATAACCTGCTTGATATTCAGCGTAGTGCCATGCCTGTTACCGTTATTACCAAAGAGACCATTGCACAAATGGGTAGCCGTAGGCTCGATGAAATATTAAAAGAACAAACAGGGATTGCTGTAGTCAATGATATTGGCGGAGGAGCAAGAGCTGTTGGCGTCCAAATGCAGGGCTTCGGCAGTGATTATGTTATGATTCTTATTGACGGCCAGCCGATGGTAGGAAGAAACAGTGGTAATTTTGATCTTTCCAGAATTAGTGTGAGCAATATCGAACGAATCGAAATTATCAAAGGAGCATCTTCCTGTCTTTTTGGAAGCGAAGCATTGGGCGGAGCAATTAATATAGTAACACGCCACGGGGCATTTCAACCGCAGGGACTGGCTTCCATTCGTTACGGTTCCCTAAATATTGTGGATGCGACACTCGAAGGTGAAACTCCCTTTCACTATCAGAGGGGCTCAGCTAATATATCGGCTAATTATTATCGCACAGACGGTTTCAATACGGACCCCAATTTCATGGCAGCCGGTACCACTGCACCACCTTATGACGATTATACGCTACAGGGACGTATGCGTTATCGTCTTACCGAAAACAGCACTTTAGGTGCTTCAGGAAGATATGCCCTTCGCAGGTCTTTTATGGAGCAGATATTCGGAAGCAGTGAAAATCAAAATTCGGCGGCCGACAGCCAGGATATTACAGATATTAATGCTTCTGTTACTTATGACATTCTTTTTAATAACGGCTTCAGAAGTATGAGCCGCTACTATCTAACCCGATATGAATCTGATATGAGCATATTGTGGCAGCAAAGTAGTTCGCAGGTCAGTGCAGAAAAATTTGCTCAGACACTGCATCGTTTTGAACAGCAATTTGCTTACGCTCCGGCTGCAGATTTGAAATTTACCGCCGGATTAGGCGGTACTTCTGAACAGATGGACAATCGTGATTTTAATGTACCTGGCGGCATGTGGAGCAGCTTTGCCTATCTGCAGGGTGACTGGAAGGTGAGTGATAAATTTGAAGCGGTAGGCGGCCTGCGATATGACCATAATAGCAGCTACGGCGGCAGGTTCAACCCCAGCTTAGGATTACAATACCATATTAATCCAAAAATTACCCTGAAAGCGGCCCTGGGAAGCGGTTTCAAGACACCGGATTACCGTCAACGCTATCAGGTATTCATGAATCCAACAGCCAACTATCTTGTCATCGGTACTGAAGTGTTGCGCGCTACTCTGGAAGAAATGAAAAATAACGGACAGATCAGCGAAGTAAGGGAATATCTGGTCAATCAGCTGGACCAAAATCTTCAGGCAGAAAAATCACTTTCCTTTAATGGAGGTTTTACTTACACTCCTAAGCAATATATTAAGATTGATGTTAACGCATTTTACCATAAAATATCCAATCAGATTAACAGCATACGTGTTGCCACGGGAACCAGTATAAGAGATATTTACACCTACCAAAATTTGCCGAGATCCTTCAATACCGGACTGGAAATGTCAATGTCGATAAAACCGGTTTCCGGACTAGATCTTAGTGCAGGATACCAATACCTGATAGCCAAAGACAGAGGCGTAATGGATAGCATAAGCAATGGAACCGGTGCCTACGCCTCTATTCGCGACAATGCCACAGGAATATACCGCAAATCTAAACTCTCAGATTATTTCGGAATAGAGAACCGTTCCCGCCACATGGCCAACCTACGTGCTGCTTACACTTATGAGCCATGGGACATTACAGGAAATATAAGGATAAACTACCGTGGTAAATATGGTTTTGTAGACAGTAACAATAACCGTTTTCTAGATCAGTACGACATTTTTGTAGATGGACATTTTTTATTGAATGCAGCAATAGAAAAGAAACTAATAAAAGAGCGTCTGAGCCTTCAGCTCACGGCTGACAATATTATGGACTATACCGACAGGTTAATGCCAGGTCAGCCTGGACGAATCATGTTACTGGGTATTAAATACCGGTTTTATAAAGAATAAAATCAGAATAATTAATAAAAGGTGAAATCATCATAAATAAAGAAAAGACAGATATGAAAATGAGGATAATAAAAACAACAATAAGAAGATACAGCCTTGTGTATGCTTTGGCTGGTACTATACTGACTATTTCATGCAGCAGCAATGAAGATGGGGATTCAGGAGAAGCCCTTGAAGACGGAAAAAGCACCGTAATCCGTGATCTAGCAGGTGATACTAATGCTTCCATGGGTGGTGATACTCCAGGAAAAACCAAGAAAGGTTTTGATACGTTTCTTTTCCGTTTCAGCGACAGAAAACAAATCTGGATCCGCAATGCGGCAGATTCTGCCCAATATTTAAAAACAAAAGAATGGGATATTGCTTTTACCGGTCCGTATAACAGCGAGGTATATGTCAACAAAGGAAACTATGAGTTTAATCCGGGTTTTGGCGGTCCAGCAAGCAGCGCTGTTATAAAAATTGATAAGCCTTATGCCGAAGTTGATGCTGCGCCATCAGACCAGGAGTTTACAGCCAGCGAAATCAATAAAATCGGATGGGCAGTCAATCAGGGCGCTGACGGTTGGTTTTTCTACAGCCTTGACACCCATATTATGCTGGCCATTAAAAGCAGAACCTATGTTATCCATCTCCCTGACGGAAAATATGCAAAGCTTGAACTCATTAACGCTTATCAGGGAAATCCCCCTGCAGTCACTAACCTTAACTGGCCAGCCCCCTATCTTACTTTCCGATATTATGTGCAGAATGACGGTAGTAAAAACTTAAAAACTAAATAATAACCAATATGAAAATCAAATTAAAAATGTATCAAGTGCTGAAGACATTCCTGTTGTCTTTTTTCAGCATGATGTTTCTGGCATCCTGTTCATCAGGTGATGAAAGCAGTCCTGCGCCTGACCCCGATGGTGGCAATCCCTCAGAAACAACAAATTACTATAAGGTAATAAGAGTAGAGAATTTTGGCTATACCCTTGCAGACGGAAATGAATATGAAGATAAAACCACTTTGTATTACAGTCTGGCAGATAATAAAGAAATGGGGAGCGAATATAGGAAAACTAATAGATGGGATCTGGCTTTCAGCGGCCTTTACAGTAGCTTTATGTCGGGAAACAATGGTAAGGATCCCGGAAATTTCGGTGCAGGCACTTCAGCCTCAGGAGGCATCTACATAGTGGACAAGTCTTTTGAAGAAGTGACTGAAATACCGGCTGAAAACCTTTTTAAAACTGGCAAGGAAGTATATGGTACAGATGAAAACGGTGCATTCGGTTCAGGCAAAGGCTGGTACTTATACGATTTTGACGGTGATCTGGTAAGAGACGGCTCTTATGATAACAAACATATTGCCTATGCCCTTGGAACACCACTGATCCTTAAAAGTGGTAAAACTGTGGCTGCACGCACGCTGATTTTAAAGACCGCTAATGGGGATTATGCAAAAATAAAGATGATTTCCGTTTACAAAAACCTATTCAAGCGCGAGGAATTTACAAGAACAGCCCCTAAAATGTATTTCACTTTTGAATATGTGCTCATTCCCAAGGGAAGCACAAAATTTGAAATCAAGGGCTAAGGCTTTATGGGCCTTCTTTCCAAAAATTATATTTAAATTTAAAATTCCATTAACTTTTATTTTGTAGTACAATTTTTAATTACTATTTTTATTAAGTCTAAATAAATATTAATCAATGAAAAATAAATTATTGCATTACCTCTTTTTATTAACCTGCGGTGCCGCCTTATGGAGCTGCACCAAAGAAGAAGATGTCTATGAAGACCGCAAGGGCGAAGATGTAACCGAGATCATTACTGACCAGAGCAAAAACAAAATCCTGAGCTATAAAATTATAAATCCGGGACAAAAGCAGGCCATTTATAGTGCGGTTGATCATGATGCGAAAACCATTACAACTTATCTGCCGGCCTATTACCAACTCGAATTTATGGAAGTGGAAATAGAGCTTCCACAGGGAAGTACCGTTTCGCCTGCGGCAAAAGAGCTGGTACCTGTCTTTTCAACCCAGCCGATTGAATATACTGTAACGGGGAATGACGGCACCACAGCCAAGTATAAGCTCAATGTGGTATTGCAGTATCCGGATATTGTCTTAAATGAGCTTTCAACTGCCACTGCAACAAGAACAATCGGGATAAGTATAACAGTTACAGGAAGCAACCTAATGGTTTCTGGAGCGGTTACCAAACTGTATCTTACTGATGAAACAGGTGCTAAAGTATGGAACTATACCTTAGATGAAATCAACAGTGCCAGCATGTCTCTGAAATTTGCGGCTGTGAACTGGAATTCAGACCAGTACAAAACATTTTCCGCCGATAAGCAGAAAAAATACTGGCTTCAGCTCGAAAGCTACGGCATAACCAGAAGAATGACTTATCCTGTTACCTTTCAATAAAACATTATAACTATCGGGCAGCATTATAAATAGTATTTACCTACAAAACATTTTTAATTATGAAAAAATTAGTTTTATCAGTTTATTTAATGGCTGCCGTATTTTTCACTTCATGTGATAATAATTCAGTAGATGAGATCCAGGGCAGCGCCTCATCTGCTAAGTCGGAATCTGTAACCAGCAAAACAGCAAAATCTGCAGCTATCCTAGCGGCTGACTGCAGTACAGTGACTACGGACAATGCGGTTGTCTATAAGAATCTAACAGGATCTTCGGGAGATTACTGCGCATGGATTCCAACCCCAAAAACAATAGGAACAGTCAGCGTTGACTTCGAGGGAATGTACGGCGGAGGTATCCGTCCTAAAACAACTGGATGGTATATTGGTGTGGTCGATCCGAGCTATACCTGCTCAAGTGGATGGAGCTCTATTGCTTCAGCAATTACTGTAAAAAATGCCAATGCAACAACTAAAGGGACAAGTCCTTCTTGCGGCAGTTTCATACCGGAAAACGTGGTTAGTGCAAATGGTGTTGTAAGCGGGTTGGATTTTGGAATAGGCTATTATGGATATGCTCAGCCGGGAGGTTTAACCATCACTAAAAAAGTAGTAATCTGGAAGGATCCAGTAGCGACGAGCGCGACGGTAGCAACAGATCCAACAGATGCTGATGAAGCATATCTAATAACTGTCACTAGTATAGTGCCGACTTTCGGCACACCACCTTTCTACGGTACTGTAAGCTACAGCTACACTAAGGTACTTTAATTAGAAATGCCCGAACTGCGGGGTTCGGGCATAAAAGCTTAACAAAACCGCCGCCCGATAGTTTTAAAAAAACACAGACTTAGTTTAAGTCTGCAATTATATAAAAAAAAGAAAAGGCTGCCTCCTTTTTTTACATTTATTTGCCTTTTAACAGCCTTATGACAGAAAATTCGGTTGAACGTTTAATTTCAGAAAGTACGACCGATATAATACTAAATGATTATCAATATTATAATTAAATGAAAAAACAATATAAATACAACTTTTATAATCTGCTGGCAGCAAGCGCTATGCTGCTCACAGTGGTAGCTTCCTGCGACACAGAATACAATACTATCTATAATGACATTCCGGGGGATGTGACCTATGTGTCGGGGGATGCCATTATCAAAAGTTTTACCATTCAGGAGCACGCGGACCAGCAGCCAATCCAGGCAGCGATAGTCAATGATACAATTAAAATAGTATGGGTAAGCTATTATGCTATGCCCAAAACCATTACCCCGAATATCGTACTGGCTGAAAAGGCCGTGATCAGTCCCAAGTCGGCTGTAGAGATTCCGTTTAAAAATGGGGAGACCTACACGGTCACCTCTGAAGCAGGCACCATTAAAAAATACACTTTAAAAGTTGATTTCCGCCAGCCCCAGCCTAAAGCATTTGTAGGCGAAGCAACAGGAACCTTAGGCGGCTGGACTAGTATAGTAAACAGCGGTTTGGGGGGTATTGATGATTTGTGGTTAAACTTGGAGCAGACACGTGTCTATCTGGTTTCAGGAGCAGACCAGAAAACAGAATATGACTGTGAAATTGCTTATTTTGGCAAAGGTACCGGAACCACTCCTTTTAGAGATTACGGTATCTATTTTTATCTTCCAGTCAATGCGCCAGTGGGCAAATACGATTTGCGAATAAAAAACGGTGAATATATTTTAAGGGACTCAAAGGAAGCAAACTGGTTTAATTTTACAGTTACTGAAAGCACTACAGTGGCCATTTCGACTTTTACAGCTGGATTCTCCGTTGTTGCAGGTGGCACCTTCAAGATCCGTGGTACAAAACTGGATACGGGTACTAGCATCTATATTTCAGTAGGGACAGCCGGTACGCGATATCCCTTGGAGATTGTTTCCCGTACAGCATATGAAGCAGTTCTAAAAGTTCCTGCAGGCACCCCTGCCGGGACATATAACAGATACTTTTTTACAGATGCAGCCAAAGAGACTATGGTTGTGCGTAATTTTACTGTAACTCCATAATAGAAATAAATTGAATAGCTTTGAGAATCTTACTTAGTGAGAGGCCTCAAAGCTTTACATCACTAAGAAAAACACAAAGTAACATGTTAAGCACCATCATCAAAGAGGCCACAAAGACAGGCCATCAAGAAACCGAAAAAAAAGTAGTTCTTCGCATTAAAAACATTAACAACGATTTAGATTACATAGAACTACTCAAATGTTTCTATGCTTACTTTAATGCAGTTGAAAAAGCAATAGCTCCTTATATCAATACCGTATTACCTGATTACAGCAATCGTCGTAACTCTTCCTATATCAAAACAGATATAGAAGAGCTAGGCGGCAGTATCGATAGACTGCCGGTGGCAGCTGCTACCGAAATTAAAGATCCAATACAGGCAATGGGCGCTTTGTATGTACTTGAAGGCTCCATTATGGGCGGTCCCTACATTGTACAGATGCTTCAGAAAAAAGGGATTGAGAAAGGATTCTCATTCTTCAGCGGCTATGGTAGTGAATCCGGATTAAAATGGGCATCGTTCACGGTAGCTTTGAATATTCTTCCACAAACAGAATCAGATAATGCAAAAGCAGTAGATGCAGCCAGAGAAACTTTCAGCAGGTTTGGTGATGTATTTGAAACAGCATCCCCGATTCAGGTTCAATAGAAATCTCATATCAATGATAAAGGCGCTATACAGCGCCTTTATCTTCAAAGAAATAATAGTTTTCTGAATAACTATCAGATGACAAATGATTTTGATTTACAATAAGCAAGCACAGAAAGTAACGCAATACAAAAAATACCTGTATTTATAGTAGCTTATTTGGTAACGCCCTTACCATTACCCGAAAGAAAAAAGAGATCCTGATATACTGAAAACCGGAATACATAATCAAAAATGCAAACTAAAAACAAATATCCGGCCAATAAAACAGTACACAAAAACAGTCATAAAATAAACACTAAGATTCCCCCCCAGCCTTGCCTGATATACTTACATTATTTTTTTTCATCTGAATCGGCTAACATTATTGTAAAGTCTATATACTCCTGACTAAAGCTGATTAGGCAAATGCTCCCTTTTTTTAATTTAGATCATAAACAAGTTAATCTCCCCATCGTACATAATCCTTTTAATCATTTAAATTAGAGAATTGTTTTTGTCCAAATGAAACGTAAGAGAGAATATTATAAAAAAAGATGTTTTTTCATCATATTTTTATACTAAAGACCTTTTCCCTAATTTTTGTTACACTTGATGTAAAGCTTTTAAGTATTTCCTTCAAACCTCCAGATCAATTCCGTTTTGTGTTTTGATCTTTATAAAATATTTCTCAATAGTTCAGCTTTTTATCTTACGATTCACGCAACATAAAAGATGTTTTTGATAAACCATAAGACTTTGGGAATTCCTGCAATTTTTATTATGGGTCTGCCGTTTTGGATATGATCCGGATAAAATCCCGTAACTCCAATACAAAACTGAGAGAAAGTAAAATACATGTGATAAAGAATACTTTTCATTATCCTTTTTTATAAAAACCAATTTTGATCATTATTTTTTCTTAATAAAACGTAAAGCCTGCACAAATAAACTGATGACCAATTCAATTCATCATTGATAAATTCAATGAAACATTGAATTTCCTTCTTTTCAGCAGAGGTATTTTATTTTTGATAAGTCCCTATTGCTATAATTCTTCTATAAAAATGATTAAAATAAAAACGAAATATATTGCTCTTTATATTCTGGGAATTCTGTTGTTGATTTTTGGACAGCGTAATTTTTGGGAAAGTCTGTTGAAGGAAGCAGAAGATAAAAAAGAAGCACTGAAACTAAGAAAAGAAGCACAGGAAGCCTTTTCTCAGAAATTCGAGATTCAGAAACTGCAATATGATTCTGTTAAACGTATATGGAAAAACAACTCCCTTTATTTTCAAACCATACATACCGGCAGTATTAACTTTAAAGCCCTGAAAAACAAAACTGTTGTGGAAACAAACGATGATGAAAATGCTTCAGAAAGCTCCTAAACAATATCTGGCTCAGACCCGAAGAATCTTCCACTGTAATTGCAAAATTAAGATTCCAATAGAACATGGTGAACAGCTTTTGGAAAAATCTTTTGAATTGCTTGAAGAAATAGATCGAAAGTATAATTCGTATGTATTCGGTTCCTATTTCAGCTGCATCAATGAGAGGAGAGGAAACTGGTTTACTGTTGACCAAGATTGCATTGAGATGATCAACACAATCCAAAAGGTTTCGGTTATTACCAAAGGACATTATGATATTACATGTATGCCACTGCTAAAACTCTGGGGATTTTATAAAGAAAACAATCATAAACTGCCGAAAAGTAATGAACTCCTTTCTGCACTTGAAAAAGTCGATTTTCGATCCATCCTTACAGACGGTCTGAAAGTTAAAATAGGTACTGAACAGGAAATCATTACCGGTTCTTTTATAAAAGCTTTTGCGGTTGATAAAGCTATTGAGTTTCTTAAAGGACAAGGCGTTACAGATGCTGTAATAAATGCAGGAGGCAGCACCATATCCTCATTAAATGATACGTCTCATCCAGTTTGGAAAGTTAATATTCCTGACCCTTTTATTAAGGATGCATTTAAAACCGGACTGCAGATAAACTCGCAGACGTTCAGCCTTTCAGGAAGCGTGGATAATCATCTGATAATTGACGGGAAAAAATATGGTCATATCCTGAACTGCATAACCGGATATCCTGCTGAAAGTATTCAAACAGGAGTGCTCACAAAAAGTGCCTTTGTAGGAGATGTACTTTCTACTGCGCTTTTCACGGTTCCGGCTGTAATGCGAAATGAAGTGATAGCCGAATTGAAAAAAGATTTTGACTTTGAATATTTTATTATAGACAACGACAATAAAAAAACATTTACAGAATGCTTTCAATACCTTCGCTAAAGAAAGAGACTAAGAAGAAACAAATCGAATCTATAGCAGATCCGTCAGATTTTTATATTCCCTTGTCCGGATACAAAGACTCGATGGAACCCCTTGTAAAAATTGGAGAGGCTGTTAAAAAATATCAAATAATTGCAGCAGGATCTGATATTGCTGTCGGAAAAATACATGCTCCTGCTTCAGGAATCATTAATGCTTTTACCAGTATTGGAAATAAAACAGTTGTTCATTTGATAAATGATTTTAAAGAAACTGCACTGCCTGCTCCTTATTTTGATCTTTCAGGAATAAATCTTGAAGTATTGCAGGAAATACTTCTTGACTGCGGTGTTAAAGGAGCTGGAGGATCACAATTTCCTACGCATTTAAAATACAATTTAGTAAAAGAAAAAATTAATACCCTGATTTTTAACGGTGCCGAATGTGAGCCTTATTTAAGCAGTGATACTGCGCTGATGAAATATGAAATTTCCGAACTTTTGCAGGCCGCTAAAGTTTTGCAAAAAGTTCTTGGTGCTACTGAAATAGTTTTTGGTATTGAAAAACACAATAAAGCCTTAAAAGTACATCTTTTAGAAAATGCACAGAAAATAAAATTAGCTATAAAAGTGAAAATTCTTCCTGATACTTATCCGCAGGGAGGTGAATTGCAGCTTATTAAATCGATCACAAAGCTGGAACTTCGAAAAGGCACTATTCCTTCAAGGCATGGTATTCTGGTCAATAACATCGGGACATTGAGGGCAGTTTATAATGCCATTTTCAAATCGCGTCCCATGATAGACCGTATTGTTACTGTTTCCGGAAATAGCGCATCTAAAAGTGGAATTTTCAAAGTAAAAATAGGTACGCCGGTTTCTCATATTTTAAATCTGACTGATAACCAATGGAATCCCGAAAAACAGACGGTAGTTATGGGAGGTGCTATGATGGGAAAAAGCATCGATTCGCCTTTGCAGCCAATAGAAAAAGGATCCGGTGGTTTACTGATTCTGAAAAAACTGAACGCAACAGAAAATAACTGTATTAAATGTGGTCTATGTATTGATGTTTGTCCGCAGAAACTGATGCCTTTGGAATTCGTAAGGCATAATATTGATCAAAATCTTAAAGCTCTCCGTACTTTTAACTTACAGGATTGTATTGAATGTGGTGCCTGTGCCTATATCTGTCCCAGCAATGTGGCATTGATGGAAAATATTTTTGAAGGTAAAATAAAACTGTCTGCATCGGCAGAAAAAACACTACAATGAAAACAGCTCCTTTTATAAAACCTAAATTCAACGGCACACAAATGGTGATGCTTGACGTTGTGCTGGCATTACTACCACTGGTCATTATTGGCTGTCTTGCGTATGGAAGACTGGTAATGATGCAGTTCATAACTGCTATAACAGCAGCCCTTATTACAGAATTTCTATTTTCTGTTTTTCTACTAAAAAAATACAATACTATACTGGATGGTTCTGCTTTGGTTTCTGCGTTACTGCTGGTTCTTACACTCTCGCCGCTGGTTCCGTTACATGTAGTAGCTTTTGGCGCTGCTGCTGCTATATTATTTGGAAAAATATTGTGGGGAGGTTTGGGCAAAAATACCTTCAATCCTGCACTTGTCGGCAGAGAATTTATGAGCGTCTTTTTTTCTTCGGTTATGATCTCTTCTGATATATGGAAAACAAAAGAATTTGTAAAAACAACAACCGATCAGCTTTTTCCGGCTATGAACCATTCAGTTCTGAGCGAATATCTGAGTTCTATAGTTTATAAAACTTCCGGTGCCGTAGGTGAATATTCTATTCTCTTTATAGTTCTGGGCGGATTCTATTTGTTAATACGCAGCAGAATCAGCTGGCATATTCCTTTTGCACTTTTAGCCGTTTTTACACTGCTGCTATGGCTCCCGGTAGGTGCACATCTTCACTACTCTGCAGCAGGCATTCTCCTTGGCACTATATTTATGGCAACCGATATGCCTTCAAGTCCTGTAACTCCAAATGGTAAACTCTATTACGGTATGATGACAGGTCTGATTATTTTTATATTAATAAAAGGCGGTGTACAGTTTGAATATATGTCCTACTCTATCTTGCTCCTTAATGCTTTTTCACATCAAATCAGTATACTGTTCCGTCCTTCAGCCTGGGGAGATCCAACAGACTGGAAGCAAAAAATCGAGCCGGTATTTAATCTTACTATCAAAATTTCAGGTGCTGCCTTTGCAGTCCTGAGTCTTTCTTATTATGGACTTATTCCGTATGCAGTTTTTCTATACCTATTATACCTCATCACTAAATTCAACTTTTCCTTTTCAAAAAAAATTAACAATGCAATTTAAGAGTAAAAACATGAAAAAATTATTTATGTCCGGAGCGGCGGCTGTTCTGCTTTATGGATGCAGTGAACCCAAGATATAACGTACTGTTTTTCAGGGTAGTTCCAGAGAAGCAATTGTCAGTAATATTTTAAAACGAAGATCTATTCGAAAATATACAGACAAACAGGTTACACAACAGCAGCTTGATACGATAATGAAATGTGCGATTTATGCTCCAAGCGCGCTTAATAAACAGACATGGGAAATTCGTGTCGTTCAAAATCAAAAAATCCTGGAAGAAATCAACAAAAGATTTCTTGCTTTTGCACAGGGTAAAGAACTTCAGGGAAGCGCATCACGTTACCGGGAAGAAGGTTTCAGCATTTTTCACCATGCTCCGACACTGATTGTAATGGCCGGAGAAAAAGGAAGTTCCTACACCAAACTTGACGCTGGACTTGCACTGCAGAATATATTACTAAGCGCCAATGCTCTTGATCTGGGTACATGCCCTATTGGTTCTCTGGTACCTGTGCTGAACCTTCCTGAAAATGAAGACATTCTCAAACTATTGAACATTCCTGAAGGATACGAAGTTACTATCAATGTAGCTCTTGGTCATCCGGCAGAAAGTCCTGAAGCACCAATTCGATACAGTGATAAAGTTAAAATTATAAAATAATATGATGTTTAACTATTCTGTTTATTACATTATTTTCATCAAAGATTACTAGAGTAAAAAAATAGAAAGCATACAGAGACAAAAAACCTCCAAGCTTAAACACTTGAAGGTTTTGCGACTGTAATTTATTTGAATAAATGAAATTAAAAATTTAATAATGGCGGATTTTTTTGCCCTTCAGAAATCAGTTTTCGGTTTCCTTTGTTTATCGCTGTTCGCACTCTTTTTTTCTTTCCCTCATATTCCTTAATACATCTTTCGAGTTCGCCGTAAAGCTTATTGTATTTCTCATATAACTTTTCCAGTGATTCCATCCCTTCTCGAATTTCTGATTCCTGTGATTCTTCTAACACATAAGAAAATACAGAAGACATCGCTTCAAACTTATTGAAAGCCGCTGTGATAATCCGGTGCTCTCTGGAACTTATTCCATTCATTATTAAATCTTATTTATTAAATTAATTATTCAAAAAAATATTCTTTTACAAAGTCAGTTTTTGCAATACTTTTTCAGGATAGTCTGTAATTATTCCGTCTACCTGAAGCTGTATCATATTGTCAATTGCTTTATCATCATTAACAGTCCATGGAATGATTTTCATCTTCAGCAATCGAAGTGAATCGACTTCTGTTTTATTGAGTAATTTATAATGCGGACTGTAAATTTCCGGCTTAAAATCAAGCAGTAAAAGATTTTTTGATATACTGCCTTCTCCAACCAGATAGGCAATTTTTGTTTTAGGATATCTTTTATGCATTACATTTAATACTGCAGGATCAAAAGACTGAATATTAATCTTTTGCTCAATTCCTTTGTCTTTAATGATTTTCATCACCAAATCAGTAAAAGCTTCCGGTTCCGGTTGTCTTTTGCCGTAATCTGATTTTTCAGATTTGATTTCAATATTATATCGAACTGATTTCAGATTGTTTTTGGCAATAAATCCTTCAACGCTATCAATCACTTCTGATAATAAAGGCTTGTATGTTTTTTGTTTCTGCTGCATCGGAAAAGCGTTATTTCCTCTAGAACCACCGTCAAACTTTCTAATACTGTCATAGGTCATTTCATAAAGGTTGTAGCTCTTTTCTTTATCCTTTGCAATTGGTTTTCCTTCACTGTCCAGCATATATTGCGAAGACATAAAAACCTCATGAGAAACCACGACTTTCTTGTCTTTAGAAATCACAACATCCAATTCTACAACGTCTGCTCCTTTTTTAACAGCACTGAGAAAAGCAGGAATAGAATTCTCAGGAAAATTACCACGATCACCTCTATGTCCCTGCACTTCTATTTTACTTTTTGATGTAACTGTCTTTTGACTTCCGCAAGAATATATTGCTGCTGCCGCACTTAAAACACAAATTATCTTTTTAAATTTTAGCATTTCTATTTGACTTTATCTATTCTGTAAGTGGTAGTTGCAGAATGGGTTTTACCAAACATATCTGTAGCTTTGATTTCAATCGCATGTTCCCCAATAGCAAGGTCAGAAGGGATATTTCCTCTCCAGACATGAGTACTTTTTTCAGGATCAGAAGAACGTTTTCCAGGCATAAGTACCTCCGATAATTCCCATTCATAAACTAATTCAACATACGACGGATCTTGTACTTCTACATATTCCATTTCTTTCCATTCTCCCTGATCTACACGGTACACCACTTTATCTTTTTTACTTCCCATGAAAAAATTGGCGAATACACCAGATTTGGTACGTTTTCCCTTCGCAACCACTTTTGGAGCAAAAACTTTCATTTGATAGTTTTCTGGTTTTCCGGCTACTTTATAATCTACAGTATATTTATTTCCATTAAAATGAATAAAAGCATACCCTTTTGGAGTTCCATCTCTCATAACCGAAATTGGAATTCCTTTCTCATCCAGTTTTCCGGAATACCAATCACCCGATGTGGTTCCGATATTATAATGATGATGCGGAGTTTCCTGTAACCAGCCGTCTTTCTTTTCGAAAAAATCTTGTCTTTGTAAATGCGTATGTGCCGAAAGGGAAAGTGTATTCGGGAAGTCTTTCAACAATTCAAATAATTTTTGACGGTCTTCATCTCTGAAAGAATCGTCTTTACTGTCCGGTTCGCTTATCGGAATATGGAAAGCCAAAACAATTAAATTGTCTTTTGGAACCGTTTTAAGGTCATTTGCTATAAACTGCATTTGCTCTTCTGTAAAACCGCCCCAATAACCTTCATGATCTCTTGGGTCTGGATACAAAACATCATCCAAAACAACAAAATGTACCTTCCCATAATTGAAGGCATAATTGGCTGGGCCAAAATGAGCTTCATAGGTTTCATCTGCCAATTTATCTTCTTTGGCATCAAAATTTAAATCATGATTTCCTAAAAGATTGTACCATGGAATTCCAACTTTCTTTACTGCCTGAATATAAGGATTGAATAAACTAAGGTCATTTCCAACCAAATCTCCCATACTTAATCCAAACGGAATATTTTTAATGCCTTCGACTTCGGCAACAATTCCTCTTGTAAAAAAATCAACTTCTTCTAAAGTATACGGTTGCGGATCTCCAAAAATAAGCGCTATAAAATCATTGGTTTCCTTCTGCGGAAGCAATCCGAAATCTACAGATTCCGGTAATTTTCCTGTTGGTGCAACGCCTTCAAACTTTCCTTTAGGAGAACCTGCTGGCTTATGATTATAGAAGAACTGAGGCAGATTATCTTTATTAACCTGAATCTTATAACCCGAAGGTTTGATTACAGCAATTATAGCATCATTTTGCAACGGCAATTCATAGTTTCCTTTTTTATCAGTTAAAACTACTTCACGTCCATTGGTTACGGCAACATTTGCAATCCCTTTTTCTTTTTTTTCCTTTTTACCGTTTTGATTTAAATCTTCAAATACGATTCCTTTTACGGTTGTCTGTGCTGTTAAAACACCACAAAACAAAATCGCACTGTATATAAATGTCTTTTTCATTTTTTTTAAATTTTATTTATCCCACCAAACTTTAGTATTGATATTATCACCTCCAACCATCTCAACTGCTTTGTGATAGTTTTCAGTATTTTTAATCTGCTGATTGTCCGGATAAGTGAATCTTGACGGCATAACTCCATTATTTAACATGGCAGTTGTTGTTGGTAATACAGGAAATCCTGTTCTACGATATTCAAACCATTGCTGATAATCTGTAAAATATAAAGCGTAGTATTTTTGAAGCATGATTCTTTCCAAAGTTCCATTGTACTGTGCTTCGGGTTTACTAAAATAAGTTGTTGGAGTTGTTGCTTTTAGTTGCTCTATCCCTGCTCTCACTCCTTTTTCGTAATGTCCAGCTGCATCTGTAATAAGACCTCTCTGTGCTAATTCTGCTTTAATAAATTCAACCTCAGCATACGTTAATAAAAAGATCTGCATCGGATTTTGTACCTGCACATTATAAAGTGTTGAAGCATTATATTTGAACTGAGAATCCGAACCTTCATAAGCACTTGTAATTCCTTTAAACCCGATTGGGGCATTGGTAACCAAAGCTGTCGCACCTGTTGCAATTATGGCTCTTCTCGGATCTTCAAGCGTATTTAGATTATCAATAAAGAAAGAAGCCATTTTGATGTTCAAATTAAAATCCTGCGGTCTTCCCCATGGAGAAACATTTGGCGAAACACCTGTTACTTTCAAAATTGCACTTTCGGCAGTACTAGTAAAAACTGGGTAAACTTCCGGATGATCTGCCATATAAGCCAATTTTGTAAAAGCTCCCGTTTCTGTTCTGTTAGAAACTCTTAACAGCAATCTCATTTTTAAAGAATTGGTAAATTTCTTCCATTTCAGAACATTGTTTTGAAACAAAATGTCTTCTGTATAAATCATTGCCTTACTTGTATCGTAAAGTGTATTAGCTCTCTCTAAATCAGCTAAAAGTGTTTCGTAAATAAACTCCTGTGTATCGTACTTTGGGTATAGAATTCCGTCTTCTCCGCTCACCGCTTCGGTCATCGGAACAGGGCCGAAAAGATCTGTTAGATTGGCATACACCAAAGCATTTAGCGTTAGTGCCACTGCTTCGTAATTGCCATCGCCTGCTTTTACTGAAGCCATTCGCATTTCTCTGATATTGTTCAGCCATTTGTAATAATTATTCCAAGCCGAATTTCCAATATTATTGCTGACATCATAACGATGCAAACCTCCTGAAATACTTGGAAAAGGAAGCGAAACCTGCATCAAATTGAAAGTAACATCTACACTCTGTGATGCATTTTGAGAAGCAATTCCGTAAATAATTGGATTAATTAAGGTCCCTGGACTTATTTCAGTAATAAGATTAGGGTTTTCGTTAAGCTCTTCATAACTTCCGGTGCAGGAAATAGTCAGTCCTGTAAGCAGTACTAATATTGCAGTAATTTTTATCTTTTTCATTTTCTTATTATAAAGTCAAACTTAAATTGAAACCATATGTTGCTGGAGATGGCATCTGCCCCATTTCAATACCTGGTAAAATGGTATCTCCGTTTAATGCTGCTGTTTCTGGATCATAAATTGGGAAATCTGAAACAGTTGCTAAATCCCTTCCGAAAATTGAAACCTGAACTGACTGAAGTCCTGAGTTTTTAAGCCATTTTTTTGGCATGTTGTATTGAAGACTGATTTCGCGAAGTTTTCCAAAAGAAGCATCAAAAGAGTTGGATTCGATATTGGCTCTTCGGTAATAACGAGTATACCAATCTGCCGTTTTTACTTGTTTTGTATTTGGCGAATAAGATCCGTCTGCATTTTGAACCACACCTTCACCAATGATAAAGCCGGTTTCCCTGCCCATACTATTTGAATTTAATTTTCCTTGTTCAGAAAGTTTGTGATGGGTCTGCGAATAGATGATTCCTCCATATTGCCCGTCTAAAGTTACATTCATAGTAAAGTTTCCGATTGAAAAACTATTGGTAAAACCTGCTTTCCATTTTGGACTGGCATCACCAATATATTGAATCTCTTCAGGATATGCGGGAAGACCTGCATTATCGTAAACAATCTGTCCATCAGGAGATCTCACGAATCCAAAACCGTAAATGGCACTTGTTGTTCCGCCTACTTTTGCAATGATAGAAGCCGTTCCTCCTGTACCAATAATTTGCTGACCATCGATTCCTTCCGGTAATTCCATTACTTTATTCCAGTTACGAGACCAGTTTATTGTTGAATTCCATTTAAAATTATCGCCATCAATAATTTTTCCGCCAAGCGTAAGTTCAATTCCACGGTTTCTTACTTTTCCACCATTCAAAACCGCTCCGCTGTAACCTGTTGAAAAATCCATCGGAATATCGATAATCTGGTTTTTTGTTACACTTTCGTAAACCGTAGCGTCTGCTGTAAGTCGGTTTTTAAACATTCTAATTTCGAAACCTGTTTCAAAACTCGTTGTAATTTCAGGTTTAAAATGGTCGTTGTATAAAACCGTTAAAGTCTGCGCAGAACTTGGGAAAGCACTTTGTCCGTAATATTTTTGGGTTTTATATGGTTCAGTATCATTCCCTACCTGAGCAAAAGAAAGTCTGTATTTTAAGAAATCAATTGATTTAGGAAGTGAAACCATTTCAGAAATAACCGCACTTGTATTAATCGACGGATAAAAGAAGGAATTGTTTTCAACTGGAAGCGTACTCGTCCAGTCATTTCTTCCTGTAATATCAACAAAAAGCATATCGGCATAAGACATCGAAACTAATCCATACAAACTGCTCATTTTTTTGTAAGCATCCCCTAAAGTCAAAATTGGTGCGCTGGAACCGTTTGAAAGTTTATAAACTCCAGGTACGACTAAACCTGTAACCTCTGCTTCTGTTCTTCTGTATTTATAACTCATCGCATTTCCTCCGGCTGAAGCGGCAAGAGAAAATTTATTTCCGAAGTCTTTTTTATAAGAAAGCAAAAAATCCGAGTTGATTTCTTGTTTGAAAACATCTTGTCTTTCGTAAAATCCTTTTGCATATCTGTTGATACTGTAAGGTCTTTTCTGTTCTCTTGTCTGATTGTATGTGTTCATAGCCGAACGAAGCATTAATTCCAGATTTGAAGACAAAGTGATGTTGGCAAAAATATTACCTACAATCTGATCACTATCTAATGTATTAGTTGCCTCATAAGCAATCAAATAGGGATTATCTATAAAAGAGCTGAAAGGATGCAACTGCTCGATTTGCTCTTTACCTTTCACCCAAATTGGACGATACCAGTCCAAATCGATGTTAGGTTGCTGGAAAATCATAAAATAAGCGATAGATCCATTGTTATAACCTGTAGAAGGTAAATTGTCACTATTTCTTGTATTATAATTGATTGCTGTTCCTAGTTTGATTCTATCAGAGACTTGATAGTTGGCATTGACAGCAGCAGTAACTCTATCAAAACCTGTATTTGGCATAATCCATTCATTTTTTTGATTTCCAACAGAAAGACGCATCGATCCTTTACTATCACCTCCTTGAATAGAAACATTATTATTTAAAGTCACACCCGTTCTCCAAAAATCTTTTCGGTTATCTCTATAAGATTGCCAAGGAAGTCTTTCTGCGGATTGTCCCTGCAAAGCTGGATCATATTGATAGAAATTTTGTCCCGCAAAAGCTGGTCCCCAGGCACTGCTGGTTCCGCTGGTTGAAGTTCCATCTATAGAATTTCCATAAGAATAATATTGATTACCCGAAGCGTCTGGAGAATTTCCTGTTCCCTGCCCATAACTATATTG
Organism: Flavobacterium notoginsengisoli; assembly: GCF_042686225.1. NCBI lineage: Bacteria > Pseudomonadati > Bacteroidota > Flavobacteriia > Flavobacteriales > Flavobacteriaceae > Flavobacterium > Flavobacterium notoginsengisoli. Next base: position 338,187 of record NZ_JBHUOT010000003.1, on the reverse strand, counting down.
ATAATCTGGCCATCTCTGAATTACATCAAATGTTGCTCCTGTGTTTAAAGAAATTCCTAAACCTTTATTTTTCTTTCCAGATTTTGTAGTAATAATTAAAGCTCCGTTTGCTGCACGACTTCCATAAAGCGCAGTTGCACCTGCTCCTTTCAGCACTGTAACAGCATCGATATCATCCAAATTAAGATCAGAAATTCCGTTTCCGTAATCAATAGGAGAATCTTCTCCCATATAAGCGCTGCTGGATCCTGAAGTTGTCATCTCAGCATTTACAGGAACTCCGTCTACAACGATCAGTGCATAGTTTCCTTTAGGACTTAATGATCTGTTTCCTCTAAGTGTAATCTGCTGTGAATTTAATGGGCCAGATCCTGTAGAAGTAATACTTAAACCTGCCACTTTTCCTTTTAATCCAGACGACCAGTTGTTTGGCCTTCCCTGCGATAAATTATCCGATTTGATAGTCTGGTGCGAGAATCCTAATCGTTTTTCTTCTCTCTTAATTCCTAAAGCCGTTACCACCACTTCATTAAGTTCGCTTGTGCTTAATTTCATGATAACTGTAATTGGATTACTGCTCGCCGGAACTTCCTGAGAAACATATCCCATATAAGAAACGACAAGTACAGCCGAAGCATTTACAGCAAAGCTGAAATTTCCTTCCATATCTGTCATTGTATTGGTTTTTGTTCCTTTTTCAAGAATGGTGACTCCCGGCATTGGCATACCGCTTTCGTCCAAAACTCTTCCGCGCACATTCATTTGAGCACGAAGATTTTTGGTAACTGTAATAGTGTTATTCAGTTTTTTAAATGAAAGGCCTGTTTTTGCAGCAACTTTTGCAAGCACTCCGTCAAGGCTTTCTTTTTCTGCATAAATGGAAATGCGCTGTGAACTTCCGGATATCTTTTCGTCAAAAAGAAAAGTAAAAGATGTTTTCTGTTCTACTGCACTGAAAAATTCTGTAATTGCAGCATCTTTTAAATTAAGGCTAATCTGCACATCTTTTCCCGACTGTACAGAAGCAAATCCTTTAAAGGAAAAAATTAATAAAATCATTAAGTAAAGATTTTTCATCTTTATATACTTATTGAAAAAAAATTGTAGTTTCGTATTCATTACTATTAGGCTATAAATTTTATTTTTAGTCTGTTTTAAATCGCCCGTTTCCGTTGCACCGGAAGCGGGTTTGTTTTTTCTGTTTTTTAAGGTGTCTTTTTTCTTATAGTGATATGGTTTTTGGTTGTGTAATTTATTTTCAGCTGTTTTAAATAGGCAATACTTTCCAATACATTCTCCAGTTTTTCATCTTTAAATTTTCCGGAAATCGTAAGGTTGTTTAATTCTGGATCTTCAATTGTAATATCTACATTATACCAGTTTTCAATAATTTTAACTGTTTCTGAAAGTTTGGTATTTTTAAGCATGATGGTATTGCTGATCCAGGCGATTTTATCTTCGCTGTTTTCTGTAGAAATCTGAAAATCGGAATGCTTAACCAAATCGGCCTGTTGATTTTTAATAATTTGCACTTTTTTTCCGGTTGGCGAACTGACTTCCACTTTCCCACTGATAACGCTTACTTTGGTGTCATGATGGTTATAGGAATTAATATCGAAAGATGTTCCAAGCACTCTAACTTTTACGTCGTGTGTCTGTACAATAAAAGGACGTTTTACATCTCTAAAAACTTTAAAATAAGCCTGACCAACAAGTTCGATATTTCTAGTCTCATCAAATTCTTCCGGATAAGTAATGCTGCTGTTTGAGTTCAATACAATAACACTTCCGTCTTCAAGGAAAATTTCTTTCTTTTCCCCTTTGGCAGTAATTTGAGTAATTACTGCAGGTTTGAAAATAAACTTAGTGGCAGAAAATGCAATGGTAAGTCCGACAACTAAAACAGCTGCGATTTTCAACGCTTTTTGAATACTGTATTTTTTTGGTTTAACCTGTAATTCTAAAAGTATCTTATTTAGAATAATATCACCTTTTTCATCAGATATTTTTAAATCTGATGGTTGCTCCTGCATTTTATCAAAAAATGATTCAACTGCTATTTTTTCTTCAGGTGTGCAGGTACCTTCTTCGTATTTTTTTGCTAACTGCAAAAAGATTTGTTTTTTCAAAATATATGCTTTTATATACAAGTCACATTTTTTGATTCGAACAAGTAGTCCAAAATGCAGGCTTAACGTTTTCTTAAAACCAGTGTTTTTTAGTTAACATAAAAGAACGCTGCCCAGTAAAAAAGAAGATAATTATAAGATGCGTTATTAAGACGAAGCTGCTTCAGAGCATTGCTGATATGCTTCTCTACAGTATGAATAGATAAATTGAGTTTTGCTGCAATTTCAGCATTTGTAAAATGATCCATACGGCTGAGCAGAAAGACTTCTCTGCATTTGGGAGTCAATTTATTAATTTGGTCGTTGATGTTTTTCTCCAGATCAATATATTCCAAATCATTTATAGTCAAACCTGTATCTGGAATACTTTCCAATACTTCAATATGTTGCTGATCAAATTTCAGATTTCTGATCTGATTGGCAATCTTATATTTAACAGCTCTAAAAAGGTAAGCCTCAAGATTAAGAATTACAGTACTGGAGGCATTTTTCCAAAGACTTATGAAGATTTCCTGAACGATATCTTCGCAGATTGCTTCATTTTTATAGATTTTAAAAGCGTATGAATAAAGCTTTTTCCAGTAACGGTTAAAAATAATTGAAAACGCAGCATCATTTCCTTCAAAAATTAATTTCTGAAGTTCTTCGTCAGGCATTGTCAAAAGATCTTTTTCCATGTGAGATTAAAAAAGCAAATGAAAAACAACCGACAAAAAATACCTAAGAAGTTAATTTAACTTTGTGTTAAATTAGCTTTGTAAAAAAATCAAGCTATAATGTACTGCACATTACTTAAATTACTTTTTACATCTCTTTTAAAACAATTTTTACTTTATTGTATCAATGCCAGAAGAATTTTGATGAGACGAGCCTAAACTATCTCTTTCTCTTGATCTACGGCGTTCTTCGGGCTTCAAATTTTTGAGTTCGCTTTCTTCTGCAAAACTGGTATCTTCCTTAAATTTACCCGTAGAAATTTCAAAGTCTTCCGCAGTACCTGTAATTTTCATCGGAATATTAATTAGACCCATTGGGGGCAAACCTAACCTGAAACCCACATTTATTTTTCCATCCATCGTCACCTGACCTTCCAGTTTACCTCTAAATCCAGCCATCTTCATGGTTGTTGGCGTAATAGTCATTACATTATTTTTTATAGCGGAGTGAATGGCAATTTTATTAAATGAAGCTTTTTCTAAATCAGCGGCATCTGCTTTTTTGGCTACGTGATTTAAAAGTTTAAAATTTTTAAATTTAATATCTTCCAAAGTAAGTGTTCCTTCACCATCGATAGATTTAAAATCAATATTCATATTTCGGTCAATGCTTCCTCCAAGTTGGTAATCAACAGATACCAGACCATAAGCATTCTTAGCCATTGTCACCAATTCTGCAAAGATTGGTATCTCTGCATAAGCACGTTGAATATCAAAATTACTGGCTTTAAAATTAGCATTGTATTTAGCCAGCAGTCGATGCTGCGCTTTATAATCTCCTATCATCTCTATTTTGGTTCCAGCCATATTAAAAGCGGCCTGATTCACTTGAACCCTTCTATCGTTAACCGTCAGGATTCCATTAAAATCATTAATCTTATAGGTATCAAATTGAAGATTGTTAACTTTTGCTGTTATTTTTAAATCGGCTGTACTTGGGATTCTTATAACATAGTTTTTATTTTTAGCGTCGTTACTTTTAGCAATACCATTTACAGAAGCAGAATCAGTTTTTTGCATCGCTTCTTCTTCGGCTTTCTGGTCTGTATATTTTGCTATCATATCAAAAAACTCATTTGCATTGACGTGATTACTAAAAAGATCAATATCAGCCTTAAGTTTTTCGTTAGACTGACGTAAGTACTTTCTATTAAAAAGATATCTCAAAATGTTATGGATATAACCGTTTAATGCAATATCAGATTTACCATAGGTGGCATTAAAATCTTCAAAACGCATCTTATCTTTAAAAAACTTAAACGTTCCTTTAGATATTTGAAAAGTCTCAGGAAACATAGCACTTTTGATTATTATATTTTTTGCTTCGAGTTTTCCGCCATTTTTGATATTGTCGTAATTTTTGGCATCTAAATCTTTTTTGGAACCTTTAGCAATAAGATTGGTCTGAATTATACCTGAAATATTGATATCCTTAATCGGAAATATCTGCGTTAATTTACCCAAATCTAAAGTTCCCTGGGTTTTGATGTTATAAACTAAATCGTAAAGATTATTGACTTCACCTTCTATTTTAAAAGGCGATCCTGCCAAAACAAATTCCGCTGGTTGCAACTTTACATTTAAATCTTCTCCTGTACCTTTATTACTGCTTACAGCTGCAGTTACATTTATATTTTCAATAGGAATATTAGGAAATTTAAGTGATTTTAAATAGCCGTTTTTTATATTCACAATTGTTTTTGACGAAGGATATTTTTTCTGTTTACGGTTTAAAATCCCGTGCATGCTTACTTTTAAATTCAAATCCCCCTTAACTTCCAAACTATCTAAAGGATAAAATTTATGTATTGTTGCTAAATTAATCTTTGATTCTAATTCGGTGTCTACTGTAAAAGGATATAATTTATGAAGTTCGAAGCGTCCGCGAACAAAATTGTCTAAAGCCTCTGCATTCAAATTAGTTACTTTACCAGAAACATTACGTAAAATACTGTCTTTAGCCGTTAAACTCAGGTCTAGATTAACATTTTTGACCGCTTCGTTCTTCTTTATATTTTTTAAATAGCCATTTTTCAAACTTACGTTTAGCTGGAATTTAGGTATACTTTTAATTATCGTATCTATTTTATTCAAACGCGGACTAAATCCTAAATCTCGTAAAAATATTCCATTAGCTTTTAGATCAAGTGCAATATCTCCGCGAATATCATTCTGGTTCAGATTTAGTGCTTCTTTAAATTTCGTCGCATCTAAATGGGCTTTTATTGCGGTTTTAATCTTCAACTTTTTAAAACCTTCTGAATGAAAATTAACTGTTGTTTTCTTTTTATCAAGATTAAACGACAAGTTATCTAAATCAAATTTTAATTTATTAATATCTAAATCTCTAACCAAAGCTTTGGCAGAAATATTGATATCCTTTATAGGTTCTTTAATTTTTTTATAAGCAATAGTTCCGTTATTGATTTGTAAATCTGCCGAAACAACCGGTTTTTCAGATTGATCCTGCATGTATTTTCCACGGGCAAAAATTCCAAAATTAATGTTACCTGTAATAGTCATTTGTTCACGCCACTGATCATAAGCCGGCGGTACAAGCGACAACATTTCTTCTAACGTAGAATTTTTAGAAAGCATTCGCAAATCAAAATCATATCCGCCTTTTATAAAAGCAAAATAGCCATTAAACGAGAAAGGAAAATTTTTAATTCTAATCGCATTTCGCTCAAACTTAAATTTAAGCGCCTTTGTATCTATGTCGGTTACAATTTCAGCATTTATGGGTTTACTGCGAACATAATCGACACCGGCTACACTAAAATCAAACGACTTTATTTTTACACTCGAATTAAGATCAAAAAAATCGGCACTTAAATCTCCTGTTCCTTTATAGTTAAGTTCCTGAACTTTAAATTTTAAAAGAGTACTTTTATCATTGTAAAGGATATTTGTTTTATTTATAACGACTTTCTTTATTTTAAATTCCGTTTGGGTGGTATCTGCAGTAGCTTTAGAAGGCTTTATAATATTAAAGTTTGCATGCCCTTTAGAATCTATTTCAAGGTTTAAATTGGCGTCATCCAAATAAACAGCATCTAAAACTATTTTGCCCTTTAGTAAACTGTAAAAATTGACTCCAACAGCTGCTGTTTCAGCCTTTATAACATTTGATGAGGCAAATTGTGTTTTTTTGTTTACTATGCTGACATTTTTAGCATAAAGAATTATTGCTGGAAAATGTTTGAAAGCAGAAAGTCCAATTTCATCAAAACGCACTTCCGCATTCAGATTTTCATTAGCAATACTTTCTATTTTATCTGTTATTTCATCTTTAAAAATATAGGGTACAATTGTGAGAACTAATACTAAAAGCAGAAACAGGCTTACAATAATAATTGCACCTTTTTTTAAAAACTTCTTAATCATTTTTGGAATATGTCTATTAAAAATTTAAAAATAGATATTTAATAGTTAAGGGTAAATATTCAATATAATATTAACTCAAAAATAACAGTTATTTTCCACTCTGTTTTTGATGGTAATTATTGAAATAATTTAGTATTCCATTTTTTAAATTTTATAACTCTAGAATCCTAATCTATCTTATTTCAACAACATTCTTTCCGTAATTGTCTTATTTGAGAATGTATCAATTCCGGTAACCTCGGCATACTTTACATTGGGCACCCAAAAAGAACCTCCTTCAATGCGTACAAATATTTTCTCTACCTGTATTTTTTTCTGATTTACATTTACAAAAACATGATATTTTTGATCTGAATCTATCTTTTTCAAGATTAAAGGCAACTTTTTATACGATACAAATTGAAGCTCAAACTCCTCATTATCTAAGGTTTTACTTTCTATTCCGTATGCAAATTTGCGTTGCATATAATTAAAATCTTTTTTTTCTCCTTTCTCAGCATATCGAATCCAATATGCTTTTATGGGATTGTTTTTGTCAATTTTTCCATTTTCCTGATAGTTTATGGCATAAATAGCGGTATTTATATTTAGGTCACGCTGAATATAAAATAGCATATTATCTATATTTTTAGGCGTTGGAAAATGCAATGGCGATGGATTTTTGGATTGTGCCAATACATCTTCAGAAATTATATTTACTAAGATCGTTATAACGATTAGTGATTTTGTAAAATGTTTAAATGATAATTTATTCATAACGACATATTTATACACCTCATTGGATGCAATTATTTTAACACATAGAAACATAGATTTTTAACGCCTAAAAAAAGGCGTTTCACTTGTTTAAACAAACATAGTTGGCCATGTGTTAGAAACTAGTTTTTTTTATTCTTTTTACGAATCTAAAGCTTATGTTTCTATGTGTTAAATCACTTTTTTTAAACTAAACAGATTAATTTGATTCGATTACGTTCTGTTTTTCTTTTCCCCTGAAAACCCAATATTTAATTAGCGGATAATTGAATCCATAAGAAACAAAACTATCTGTGATTAATCTTCCGATTCTGTAATCGATTTGAAATATGTTTTGCAGAATTAGCGTACCAAATGATTTTAAAGAAATGCTTCCCAATACAACCAACGCAAATTTAAAAATCTGACTATTGATGCAGTTCTTATAACCGGATTGATTTTTAAATACCCAAAATCTATTGATGCTGAAATTGATAATGGCACCAACGGTTCCGGAGATTAGAATAGAAAAGGTAAAATGCAATTGAAAGACTTCTGTTAACAGAATCATTAAGCCATAATCGGTTATACCGCCTAAAAATGCCGCAACCTGTGCTTGCAGAAAAGTGAAAACAGCTTTTTTTCTGAACATTTCAGCCTTGGTTTTTATCTTTTAAATCACCCAGTTTTAAAAGTTTAAAACTGTCTACAATATTGATTACAAATAATACAATAGCGATTAAGCCCGCCAAATAAGCAATTGATCCATGAAATAAAACTTCTGCAATTAAAATGAAAGCAATAATAAATCGAAGTTCTGTTGGACCAACAAAGCCTGAATCTATGCTGTATTGATCTGTAATTTTGTAGCGTAACTGACTGATGATAACAGACCAGCCATACAATGCGACAAAAGCGAAGGCTACTATTTGTGTGCCATTTTTAGCATAAATATAGTAGCCAAAGCCTATAAGTACAATACCAATCCAATCGGCAATAATATCGATTGCAAAACCATACCAACGGCGCGGAATATTTCTGTAATAAGCCAATCTTCCGTCTAAAGAATCACCTAACCAATTTAGAAACAAACCGATAATACCCAAAAGCAAATACCGGTTTGTTACATAAGTACCTAAAACAAAAGCTAAAAAAACGAATACAGACCCAACTGTACCAATTAAGGTGAGTACATTTGGCGAAATGAATTTAGGCACTTTTGGAAGCAAAAATACAATCGTTAACTGCTCTGCTTTTTTTAAAATGTTTGTTCGATTACGATCTGAAAATGTTCTTTGTGCAATTGTACTATAATCTTCAAGCTGTGTTTCTTTTTCCATTATTAGCTCAATATTTGTAAGCCAGATAGTATAGCCAATTCCAGTTTTGCAATTTTTACTTTTATTTTCCTTTGGGTATTTTTAAAAAAATCTGTGGTACTTTTTAGCTTACCTGATCTAACCAGATAACTAAATGCTATAATAATCAGCATAATTATTTAACAATACCTGCAAAACGCTGATAGAAAACCGTTGGACTGTTTTCGTTTTTAGGAGCGTATTTTCCAGCTATAATTGGAATATAAATAACTCTTCTTCTGCTTTCTTCACCACGGATAGAGGATTCTGCCACTCTGTGCCACAAACGACCATCGTGAATGGTTAAATCTCCGGCTTCCGGATTGATGGAAACTTCCTCTGCATCGGGTTTGTTATCCAAAAAGTATTTTTTACGAAAAAGCATTTGATAAATACTTTGTTTATGTGTACCAGGAATGATTTTAAGACCACCGTTTTCGGGTTTTAAAGTACTTAAGTGAATCCCAACATTTAACATCGGGTTTAATTTTGCACCATAAAAAATATCTCTCAAACCATCTGTATGCCAGCCCATTTTTGTAAACTTACTTTCCGGACCATTGATGTAATGATTAAAAACCATTCCGTCTTTTTCTTCTGTGCCTAATCTGGCGCCATCGCCTGCCAACGGCAATAAACCATTAAATCTTGGATCAAGTAAAAGACCGCTTAAGGTTTGATGATGCTGATTGATAAAAGCAAAACGTTGCACAATAGCAGAACCGTCTAAATCTTTTCCATATTTAATTGGAACACCGTTTACTTTTTGAAGATCGTTTTCAATCCAATTTTGCTCTACTTGTTTGGAGGCATCAATGATGGATGAAACCGTTTCCGGATTTATGAATTTTTTGAAATGAATGAAGCCATGTTCGTTAAAAAAGGCAATTTGCTCATTAGTTAATTGCTCAGTAAGGGTAAATGTTTTATAAGAAGATACCATGATAATATGTATTTAATAAATGAAATAATAAGTTTAAAATTTTATCTAAAAGTTTAGCAACAGCAACAACAGCACATTCGCATGTTTGCCTGCATTTGACTTTTAGGAAAATTAAAACTATTTTTTCTTTTATTTGACATACTCTATAGGATTAGTAGAATTTAATACAAACATAATATATATTTTCTCTTTTGCAAAAAATATTTTTTATTTTTTTTCGAAAAAATTAAATTTTATAAATCCCAGCTGCTGTTTTTTCGATAAAAGCCTTTGGTAGTATGCGGTTAGCATAAACCGAAATGATATTGGTAAAACCAGGAATAACTTCAGATTTTTTGCTGAACATGGCTTTTACCGCCATTTTTGCAACTTCATTTGGCTGCATATTAAACTTTTCCGCCATTTTGTTTAAAGCGTTTAAACCAGCTCTTGCGGCAAAACCGGTATCAACCGGACCCGGACTGAAACAGGTTACTGAAATTGAAGTTTGGGCAAGTTCGAAACGCAAGGCACGTGTAAAAGATAATACAAAAGCCTTTGTGGCCGAATAAACAGCAAGCGTAGGTACCGCCTGATAGGCAGCTGTACTCGATATATTTAAAATGTAAGCTTGTTTTTCCTGAGAAAGTAGAGGTACTAATAAATGCGAAAGCTCCACCACTACATTCATGTTAAGCTGCATCATGCCAAGCTGATCATTTAGAGAAGATTTACTAAAATCGCCCCATACCCCATAACCTGCATTGTTAATTAAAACGCCAACCGGATAGTTATTCATTTTTATCCAATCGGTTACTTTTTGTGCTGCGCCATTTATCGAAAGATCAATCGATAAAACAAAAACACTGATCCCGTGTTTAACTTGAAGATCATTAGATAGTGTTTTTAATTCCTCGTCACTTCTTGCAATAAGTAATAGCGGATAACCCTTTTTTGCTAATTCATAAGCAATAGATTTTCCAATACCTTTGCTGGCACCAGTTATTAAGGCATACGGTTTCGTTTTTTCGCTCATTTTGTTCATTTAATCCTCAAATATAAAGATTAATTGTAAACCGTTGGGTATGCAACATACAGAATGACTTACCCTCTTCTTCCCTATTAGTAAGCAATATTTTATTCTGTTACCGCATCAAGCTGCTCTGTTTTATTTATTTTCTCAACTCCCCTTTCTCTTATTAGTTCTACTGCATCGAGCATTTTTATTAAATGAATATAAGGCGTCGTTAGGTCTGAGTCAGAATCTGCGGAATGAGGAGACAATGAAAGTTCCAGAATTTGATATAGAAATAATTCAAACTCTTTCAGTCTTTTTTCATCAAATGCGTTTTGAAATACCATAAAAGGATTATCGTATTCTTCTTTTGTAAGGGAAGAAAGATGAAATACCGTTTCATTTCGCAAAATATCTTTCACTTTCCATTTTTTGCTTCTCTTTTTCAGGCAATAACAGATTTTCAGAAATGAGTTGATAACAGTGTACAAAACAAAAACATCCGAAGGATTTTCCTCTTTACAAACTTTTGTTTTATAGCAGTACATTACCACTTCGCTTAAATTCTGTTTATAATACTCCAGATGAGCAAAGGCGAAAAAGGCTTTAATTGCTTTAAATGGATTTTTCGCCACATATCCCGCCCAAAAACTCGTTTCGAAAGATATTTTCTTCTTTTTCATCGTCAATCAAATTAAAATTCTTCAGCAAAATTCTGCTCCTTCAATAGAATAACCTATTCAAAAATTACCTATAATATTCTTACAAAATAATTCTTCTCTGAAATATTTTTTTATCTTTGAAACTCATGCTTTTTAGCACAAATGGCTTTATCTTTGAAACTTTAGAAAACCAATATTCATTATGGAACAGAAAATACATCAGGGAAGAAACGTAAAACGTTTTAGAGAAATGCTTAACATCAAGCAGGAAGCATTGGCTTATGATCTGGGCGAAGACTGGACTCAAAAAAAAATTTCTTTGCTGGAGCAAAAAGATGTAATTGAAGACAGCCTGCTAAAACAAATCTCCGCTGTATTGAAAATTCCGGTTGAAGCTTTTCAGAATTTTGATGAAGAACAAGTGATAAATATTATTTCTAATACATTTGACAATGGCGCAATTGGTTATCAAAAGAATGACAATTGTACGTTTAATACAATTGATAAAATTGTTCAATTATATGATGAAAAAATTGCTTTGTACGAGCGTATGTTGAAGGAGAAAGAGGAAATGATGGTTAGGTTTGAGAAATTGATTGGGAAATAAATATTTATAGAGATATAAAACAAAAAAGAGACTTGAAGTCTCTTTTTTGTTGAGTATAAAAACAAATTACCTCAAATCTATATCAACTTTATCGATAATTCCTGTAAACCTAAAAGGCAATTTATAAGCATATGTCACAGGAGATCCCGAATCTTCACCAATTCCAAAAGTGTCAATTCCAAAACGGGCAGCGACAGTTTTATCTATTCGTCCTTCTCCAACTAATTTATTATTAATATAAAGTTTACCTGTACCACCTTTTCCTGTTCCGCCTCCATCATAAGTAAAATCAAATTTCACAGTACTTTTCCCTAGTGGTAGAGATTCCTTAGAAGTTATCACAAAACGTGATTCATCAAAATAATTGTAATGATAGACGAGTTTTCCATTTTGCACATATAATGCAAATCCTGCTGAACTTCCTCCAGAAGCAACAATTACACCGCTATCTCCTTTAGATTTTAATTCAATATCTGCCGATATACTATGCGATTTATTTTTAGTGTTCGGTGATGCTGTTTCAGCCAATCTTGTCGCACCCGCATAAAAAGTAAAATGCTTACGTTTTGGATCTGATGGTGTGGGTTTTGGAGAAATTAATCTTCCTGTTCCTCTATCATCTAACGGGTATACATTATACTTTTTAGCTTCTTCATTAAATATATTTTTAAGTTCTGCTAATTTCTCTGGATATTTTTTTGCTAGGTCAACAGATTCACTATAATCTTCGTCAATATTATAAAGTTCCCATTTGTCTTTATCCCAGTTGCCCGGAGCATAATCCTGTCGCCAAGGAAATGTGTGCTGTGTTGCAGCAACCCAACCGTTATCATAAATTGCTCTATTACTAAAGATTTCAAAATATTGTCGTGTTCGAACTGGTTTAGCATTTTTATCACTAAAAGTGGGAAGAAAAGAAACACCGTCCATTGGTTTTTGTTCAACACCGTCAACACTTTTTGGAGATGGTAAATGTGAAGCGTTCAGAATAGTTGGCAGTACATCTATTAAATGCACAAACTGGCTACGCATTCCTCCTTTGTCCTTTATTACTTTTGGCCAGCTTACCACCATAGGGTTTCGGCTTCCTCCAAAATGCGATGCAACTTGTTTAACCCATTGAAACGGAGCATTACCCGCCCATGCCCAACCTACAGGATAATGAGGTTCTGTATTAGGGTTTCCAATTTCATCAAGATGTTTCAAATTATCTGTGAGTGGAGTTGCAATACCGCTCAATGCTTTTATCTCATTAATAGTTCCCTCCATACCTCCTTCTGAGCTTGCTCCATTATCTCCCACAATATAAAACACTAAAGTATTATCGGCATCTGGTAATTTACTAATAGCTTCTAAGAGACGTCCTGTTTCGTGATCCGCAAAAGAAAGATAACCTGCATAATTTTCCATTAAGCGGGCAAATAGTTTTTTCTGATCAGCTGAAAGTTTATCCCAAGGAGTGACCCAATCAGGTCTTGGAGTAAGTTTGGTTCCTTTTGGAATAATTCCCATTTTTAACTGACGCTCGTAGGTTTCCTGTCTTACTACATCCCAGCCTTTATCAAATTGACCTTTAAATTTATCACGCCATTCCTTTGGTGCATGATGTGGCGCATGTGCTGCTCCAGGAGCAAAATACATCATGACTGGTTTCTGTGGCGCAAGAGCTTTATTGTATTCGAGCCAGTTAATCGCCCTGTCTGTCATATCAGTCATAAAATGATATCCTTGCTCAGGTGTTTTATTAGGCTCAACTGCTTTTGTATTTTCAAAAAGAACTGGATAATACTGATGTGTTTCTCCTGCGTTAAATCCATAAAAGTAATCAAATCCTAAACCTGTAGGCCAACGATCAAAAGGACCAACAACAGAAGTTTCCCAATCTGGTGTATTATGATTTTTTCCAAACCAGCTTGTGCTGTATCCATTACCTTTTAATATTCTTCCCGAAGTAGCAGTCGTTTTCGGAATCATACAATCATAACTTGGAAAACCTGTAGCCCATTCTGCTAAAAATCCTGATCCTGCGTTATGATGATTTCGTCCTGTAAGCAATGCAGCTCTGGAGGGTCCACATATTGCCGTAGTATGGAATCGGTTATATTTTAAACCATTTGCAGCAAGTTGATCTAATGCAGGTGTAGGAACAGGACCTCCAAAAGTGCTTACCTGACCAAAACCTACATCATCTAAAAGAATTATAATAACATTTGGAGCTCCTTGAGGCGGAGTAACTAATTTAGGCCATTCTTCTTTAGAGTCTTTATACGTTTCCCCAATCTTACCACCAAAAGGAGGTTCTGGAATTGGTAATGTAGTTCGATCTAATTCTCCCGAATTGCTCTTTTCTATAACAGCATCATTCTGTTTTGATTGGTTACAACTGATAAAAACAATCGTTAAAATAGATAGCAATAATCCTGATTTATTAATTATTCTCATAATCTATAATTTTGATATACACTAAATTACAAACCCAACGAATACAAAAAATTATTATAATGTTGCAAATTATAATTTGCAACCAATTTTAGTAAACTATAGCATAAAAAACGATAGCGCAGATTTGTAATCCGTACCCACAACAGTAAGACACAAAACAAATCATTAAAACAAAAGCTACATAAACTAATGTGCTTTTTTATATTTACAAAGAGAACTAACCAATCTTTGTGGGCACAGATCTGCTCTATCGTTGTAAAACGGCTTAGTGCACGAGCGAGACGCTCGCAACAGCGAGGGCTTTAAAAATTAATCACAAACAATTATTTAATAGAAAATATTTTTTTTCTACTTTCGCATTGCTTTAGGGGTATTCTGGCAGAAGCAGAATTGAGAAACACCCTTTGAACCTGAATCAGTTTATACTGGCGTAGGGAAAAGCAGATACTTCCTGTACAGGTACATTCTGCCTATTCCTCCTTAAACTTTTATCAAGGTTTGTAAATTAATTTATGCTTCGGAAAGATTTTGAAACCTTAAACCGTTTCTCATTTCTGGCTCCGATGTTTAACAATGCAGAAATAATAGAATAAATGAAAAATAAAGAAGCTGTAATATTCGACATGGACGGTGTTGTAATTAACAGTGAACATTTTTGGAAGCAGGCAGAAACCGAAATATTTAGCTCATTAGGAGTACAACTTTCTCATTCGGATCGGTTGCTAACACAGACAATGACAACTAGGGAAGTAACAAACTTTTGGTTTGCCAAATATCCCTGGCATAATGTAACTTTAGAAGAAGCCGAACAAATGGTAATTCGAAGAGTTATGGATTTAATACGTACCGAAGACTGTATTATAGAAAATATCAGACCTTTTATCGAGCATTTAAAAGCAGCTAACTACAAAATAGGTCTGGCAACAAATTCACCCGAATCTTTTATAGCAATAAGTCTGGAAAGAGCCGGAATTAACGATTTGTTCGATGCTATTTCTTCTTCTGAACATGAAAAAAAGGGAAAACCGGATCCTGCTGTGTATCTTACAACAGCAAAAAAATTAAATGTTTTACCAGAAAATTGTATTGTTATAGAAGACTCCTTTAATGGAATGAAAGCTGGTAAAGATGCAGGAATGACTGTAATAGCATTTACAAATGGCGACGATAGCCTAACTTTTGATATTGCAGATTACATACTTCACAGCTACCCCGATAACGCAGATTTGCAATTCGTGTCCGCAACAGTAAAACACCAAACAAATCATTAAAACTTTACATTTTTAGCTTAAGCTAAATTGACAAAGAGCTGTCCTAAGACAGCTCTTTTATACTTTTTTTATAGTTTATACTTCTAAAAAAAACAATAAAAGCATAAGTTTTTAAATTTATTTCAACGGATTTCCCTCTTTGTCTAAAGAACCCGATTTGATGATAATCATTTTATCCAGTTTTACATACTTTTTGATCGCATCGTTTACCTGTTGCAAAGTGGCTTTTTCAATGTCTTTTGGATATTGGTCAATATAATTTGGTTCTAATCCTCTTTCGATAAAACCTAAAATTGTTCTCGCCATTCCGCTTGTAGTAGACATTCCCACCTTAAAACTTCCAATTAAATTGGTTTTCTTGTTTTCCAGTTCTTCGGCTGTAATTCCGTCTTTTACCCATTTGTCCACCTGAACCATTGTGGCGTCCAGACCTTTCTGGAATAAATTTGGATTAAAAGAAGCATTTACAAACCAATAACCGCCTGTTTCAATGTTTCCGCCAATTCCGGATGAAATGTTGTAGGTCAATCCGTCGTTGTCACGAACTGTCTGCATTAAACGTCCTGCAAATCCGGCTCCTAATGTATAGTTTCCAATGTAGAACGGAATATAATCAGCATCGGCTCTTTTTAAACCTGTATATTGTCCTATGAACAATTCTGCACTTGGTTTCTCCGGAATTGTCACTACTTCAGTTTTTGAATTTGATTTTGAAGGTTCTTCGAATTTTAATTTTTCTGATACTCCGCCATTCCAGTTTTTGAATGATTTTTTTAAGGAATTATTTAAGTTTGCTCCTTCTGTATCGCCTACAATTACTAATCGCATCGAAGCTGGTCCGAAATATTTTTTATGAAAAGCTTTTACTTCATCTAAAGTTACTTTTTTGATATTTTCGATATTTTCCTCAACACTCAAATTGTAATTTGGATTTCCTTTTGGATAAATTGCCTGAGACAAAGCAATATCGCCTCTTTCTCCCGGATCATTTAAACTCTGCTTTGTATTCCCGATAAACTGCTGTTTCAAATTCTCAAATTCTTTAGTATCAAACAAAGGATTTCTTAATTCTTCTGCCAGTAAAGCAACAACCTGATCCAGATCTTTTTTCAAACATTTAAAGCCAATGTTGATTTTGAAAGTGGAAGCATTTACATTTAAAGAAACACCTAATTTCTGTAATTTTTCTGAAAATTTGAATTTATCATTAATCGTCGTTCCTTTTGAAAGCATTGAAGCTGTCAAAGCCGGAATTATATCATTTTTAGTTTCACTCGCATAATTTCCTAACGAAATACTAGCTGCAACAGTCACAAAATCTTTAGCAGAAGTTTTTACAGCAACCACATCAATTCCGGAAACTTTTTCTCTTTTATAAGCTGATGCTGATTTCTCGATTACAGTATCATCAAAAGTAATTTCCGAAATATTTTTTTGTTCTAATGAAAGAGCTGAGGATGCAATCTCTTCATGATTATGCTCATTTTCAGGATGTCTGTAATAAAACGGTTCCTTTTCTTCAACGAAATTATTTGCTTTAACAATAGCTACATTTTGATTTCCGGATTGTTTCGGAATAAAATAGCCTGTTGTACTCTGGTCTTCAACCAAATATTTATTGGCTACACGAAGAACATCAGCAGGAGTTACTTTTTTCAGTCGGTCAACTCCTGTTATATAATCTGTCCAGTCTCCCGATGCAATGGCTTCGTTTAATTCTGACGCAATTACTCCGGAACCATCTCTTTTCAAGACAGTCTGAGCGCTGATTTTTGCCACAACACGGTTTACTTCATCCTGAGTAACGCCTTCTTTTTGGATTTTAGCCACAACTTCGCTGATTTTAGCATCAATATCTTCGTGTTTTGAAGTGGTTGGAAATCCTACTCCAATTGTAAATAATCCTACTTCTTTAAAGTTGGTTGCGCTGGCATAAGAATAATTCCCTAAACGAGTATCAACAAAAGTTTTATTCAAAATTGCAGATGGCCCATTTCCAATAATCTGAGCCAGAATATTTAATGCTGGAAGATCTTCATTTAGAGCGCCCGGAATTTTGTACGCTTTGTTGACAACACCCAATTCTCCCGGTTTTCTTACCACAATTTTACGCGGACCATATTGCTGAGGTTCTTCCGTGTAAGGCTGAGGCATTACGTGCGGCGCTTTTGTAATTTTTCCGAAATACTTTTCGATTAATTCAAAAATATTCTCTTTTCTAAAATTTCCAATAATAGTTAAAGTCGCATTATCAGGCCAGTAATACATATTATAAAAGTTCTTCAAAACTTCAATCGGTGCTTTTTCAATATCCGATTTCCATCCTATTGTCGAATGATGATATGGATGTGCAATATATGCCGAAGCCCAGATTTCTTTGTCCAGTAAACTGTTCGGATTATTTTCTCCTCTTTCAAATTCGTTGCGTACCACCGTCATTTCTGCTTCTTTATCTTCTTTTAACAGTAAAGAATTACGCATTCTGTCGGCTTCGATCTGAAGCGCCAGTTCTATTTTATCACTCGGCAATGTTTCATAATAATTAGTTCTATCATACCAGGTCGTAGCATTAATCTGCGCTCCATTATTCTGGAGAACATCAGGTATGGAATTTTTATTCTTTTTATTGAAAGTTGGCGTTCCCTTAAACATTAAATGCTCCAGAAGATGTGTTGATCCCGTGTTTCCTAAAACCTCATGTTTAGAACCTACACGATAAACAATCTGCACGGTCGCAACTGGCGAAGCATTGTCCTGTAAAAGAAGCACACTCATACCATTTGGCTGGTATAAATATTCTTCTATTCCGCCTAATTCTTTTATTTTCTTGAAGTTAACCGATTTATTCTGCGCTGAAATCAGGGTGCAGAAAGCTAATGAGCAGTAGCCCAGTAAAATATATTTTTTCATTTTTTGTGATTGAGATATTTAGCTTGAAGTAACTTTTTGATTTTTAGATCAATCCGTTACAGTAAGCTGTCAAGCAATTTTACCAATTTTTCATCTGACGGTCTTGGTGCATTTTGGTTTACAATATTGCCTTTTGGATCTAACAAAATAAAACGAGGAATTCCTTTAATGTAATAACGATCTGAAAATTCTACAGGAGAATTACCGCCTGCCCAAAGCTGTATGCCGCCCATCTTTTTTTCAACAATCACTGCTCTCCACTTTTCTAATTCTTTTTCCCTGTCAATAGAAATACTTACAAACGTGATGTTTTTATCTTTGTATTTTTCTTCAATTTCATTCAAAAAAGGAACTTCATTTAAACATGGATGACACCAGGTTGCCCAAACATCTATGTAAACATATTTGCCACGAAGGTCTTTTAATGAAGTTGTTCCGCCTGCATAATTTAAGTAATTGTTGAATTCAGGAGATGCCATTCCGGGAGCCAGTTCTTTTAATATTTTTTTCTGTTCCTCATACATTGGCTGCATGCTTTCTTTCAATTTAGAAACATCTTCTACTTGTTTGGCTGAAAATGCCGGATCAATTTTTCCTTTGTTTTTTTCTACCAAATCTATTATTGTTTTTTTGTAAGCATCAATCTGTCTGTTATATTCTTTTTCTTCCAGACTTAAAAAGTCACTGTACGGAAATTCTCCGATCAAAGCATTATTAAGCGAATCTTTTAAATATAATATGGAGTTTTCGATGCTTCCATTTCCTTCAAATTTTAAAGATTTTGCTTCATTTACAAACTTAACTTTTAAGTCAGATCCTTTTTTAAGATACACCACATTTCCTTTTGCATAATAAAAACTGTAATAACCAGGATTATCTAACTTAATGGTTTCTTTAAAAGTGCCATCGCTGTTAATTTTTATTGTAAAATTTTTATTCTCTTTTCTATTCAATAGTTTTAATTCTTTTCCTTCAATAGGTTTAGTAATTTTTCCCGAAACGATTGCATAATCTGCATTTTTAGTCTGAGCATTCACTGAAATGAATGGCAAAGCCAATAGAACAAGTATTTGTTTCAAATTTGTTTTCATTGTTGATTTTTTATTAAAATGTTAAAGTATAATTGATGTTGAAATTTTAAAATAAGGTAATAGTTTAGTGTACCTGATAGGTTTTAACAACCTATCAGATAAACACTAAGCATTAAAAAAAATGAATACTAATTCCGATTCAAGGGTAATGGATATCTAATATCCCGGATTCTTTTCTAACAATTTATTACCAATCATTGCTTTCAAAGGAATTGGAAGTATGAATTGATTCACCGAAGTCAAAGAAGGTTTTTCAGTAAATGCTGAAACATCTCCTAAAGCATGATAACGAATTAAATCGTACCAGCATTCTCCATTTTCGAAGAACAGTTCTAAGAGTTTTTCTTCCCGAATGTCTTTTAATAATTGTTCTTTAGTAGTAAATACTTTTGCAGTTGCTCCGGAACGATTTCTTATGGCATTTAATTTAGTAAGAGCCAAACTCGAATCGCCGTTGCTTCGTACGATGGCTTCTGCGTAAATTAAATACATTTCTGCCATTCTAAGATAATAGTTGGTGTTTCCAATTCCTGTATTTCCACTTGAGTTAAAAGGATATTTACCTTGTTTGTTTGTCCCTTTTGTGTTGGCAGAATAAGCAAATAAAAATCTGGAATCATACCCTGATCCATTTCCTGTTAAACTTCCTGTTCCGGCTACCTGTGCATCTGCCACTTTATCTAAAATCGTACTGAAAGTCGTTCTGTTTATTTGGTTCATCGAAACATCTTTTTCAGTGGTTGTAAGATTGGTATAAGGTGCAAAAATGACTTCTTTTGAATTGTACGAATTTGTAAATATTGCTGCATAACTCGTTTCAAGTGCATAATTTTCTGAGTTATTGATTACCTCAAGTGCCAGAGTTGCAGCTCCTGTATAATCTTTTGTAGTCAGTTTTACTTTTGCAAGCAATGCTTTTGCTGCCAGACTTCCTCCATAATAATGTTTTACATTTTTAGGGCCGTTTGTTATCGCATATTCTAAATCCTGAATGATCAGATTATAGCTTTCCTGAACTGTATTTCGTTTTTGAGCTTCTACATCTCGGGAAAATTTAGTTCGCACTACTACTCCGTAAGTAGAACCTAAATCATAAAACTGCCCAAAATTTCTAAGCAAATTAAAATAAGCCAGCGCTCTGTTAAATTTTGATTGGGCAATCATTTGTAATTTACTTGGTTCGTCAATACCTACTGCGCTGCCATTTTCTAATTTTTCAATTACAATATTGGCCTGATTTATAATCGCATAGTAATTATTATAAACTGAAGAAAGATAATCATTGTCAGGATCAACCTGATTCAGATTCATACCTGTAGAGCCAGAAATAGCGCCGGTAATAAAACCTTCATTTCCTTCTGCTGCCAAATGAATTGGTAAAAATCCTGTATTGTATTCTCTCCATTGTTTATACACTCCATTTAAAGCATTTTGTGCTGACTCTTTATCCCTGATAACATTTTCATCTGTTAACTGATTGATTGGTTTTACTTCATCAATACTACAGCTTGCGATAGAAAGAGAGCAAATACACAGATATATAAACTTAATATGTTTTATTTTTTTCATGATAATTAAATTAAAATTGCAGATTAAACCCTAACGAAATTGCTTTTGCAAGCGGATACGGATCATTATTTCTGGTTCTTCCAGTGATTGACGGAAGTCCGCTTTCTCCATAAGATTCAGGATCACTTCCCGGCCATTTGGTTAAGGTCCATAAGTTGGTACCACTAACAAAAACATTCCCGCTGCTTAAATGAAGATTATCTATAATCTGTTTTGGTAACTGATACGTTAACTGAATACTTTTTAGTCTTAAATAAGACGTACTATACATTTGTCTGTCGGAAGATCTTGAGTTTCCTGATGGATCCTGATAGGTTGGTTTAGCAAATCTTGCTCCTGTATTATCAGGACTCCAGGTATTATTTCCATATTCTGCTACCACATTCTGCCCTAAATAATTGGCTCCCTGAAACAACAGCATATCCCAATAAGCCTGAGCTCCAACAGAATATTGAAATAAAGAACTTAATGATAAACCTTTATAGGTTAATACATTTGAAAATCCTCCGAAATAATCTGGCTGCATTGTTCCAATAACAGTTCTGTCTAATGAGGTAATTTTACCGTCTCCGTTAATGTCTTCAAACATATAATCACCAACACTTAAAGAAGCTCTGCTATATACTCCGTCTGGCGCTCCGGCATTTAGTTTGTTTACTTCCTCCTGAGTCTGAATTATTTTAACCACTTTGTAACCAGTCAAAGTTCCAACTGGTTTTCCAACAGTATAATTATCTGCAATGTTACTGCTTATTGTCGCACTGTTTAATTTCTCTAAAATGTTTCTGTTTAATGACCAGTTGATATTAAAACTCCATAGAAAATCCTGAGTTTTAATAATATCTGCACCTAATGAAATTTCTATTCCTTTGTTTGAAACATCCATTAAATTAGAATAATATTGCGAAGGACCTAACTCCAACGGAACAGGAGTCTGTGCCAATGCTCCAGTTGTACTTCTGTTATAATAATCGAAACTTCCTTTGATTCTGTCTTTTATAATGGAGAAATCTAAACCTAAGTTATACTCTTTTGTAGTCTCCCATCCAATATTTTGGTTCGGTAATGTGCTTGATGCTACTACCGCTGTACTGCCTGCATATAAGTTAGAAGAACTGGTGCTGAAAAATTGCAGATAAGAAAAGTTTGCAACATTGGTAGATCCAACTTTACCAATACTACCGCGCAATTGCAGTTTATTAATATAGTCATTGTCTGCTAAGAAATTTTCTTTGGCTAAATTCCAAGTTCCAGAAACAGATGGGAAATAACCTCTTTTATTGTCCGGCCCAAATTTAGAAGATGCATCCGTTCTAAAGTTAACGGTAAGATTGTATTTGTCTTTATAGTTATAAGTCAAACGAGAAAACAGGGAGTTAATACCAGATTCTACAGTCTGATCAGAATATGAAGTTACTCTTTCAGCTGAACTTGCATTGATTAAAACTTCATCATCCGGGAAACCTGAATACGCATTTCTTTTATCTCTATATTTTGTTCTGTCCCAAGAATAACCAACTAAAAAACCAAAATTATTGTCTTTAATTTTAAAATCGTAATTAGCTGTTAAATTGGTGGTAAGGTTACTGTTTACGTTTTCTAAATCAGTTAAAGTTGATTTGTTTGCGTAACCGAAATTAACCATTGTACTTTTTGGCGAAAAAATAGAATTCTGATTGATAAACAAAGCCGAATTTAAATCTGCTTTAAGCGTTAAATTTGAAATTGGAGTTACTTCGATATAAGAATTACCAATAAAATTATACGAATTTCTGATGTTTTTATTATTTAATGTCTGCAACGGATTTGGTGTAAAAGTCTCAAAACCATACGTGTAATCTGACCACGGAATTAAATTTCCCTGTGCATCCAAATAAGGCTGATCTGGTCTTGCCTGTACTGCAGCTGTATTTACTCCGGCACTCATTCTGGTAGAAGTTTCTCCGGATTTCGATTTATTATAACCTCCATTCATAGTTCCTCCTACTTTTACATATTTAGAAAGTTTAGAATCAATATGAAATCTGGTATTGTATTGATTATAATTATCGTTAACAACCAAACCTTCCTGATCTATAAGAGATAATCCGAAAATATAATTGGTCATGTCTGAACCTCCGGAAAAATTAATATTAGCCTGTTGAGTCAGTGCCATATCTCGAAAAACTTTATCATTCCAATTGATATCTTCTTTACCAAAAGCATCTTCATTTAAACCTAAATATGTAGGCGGATTTTTGGAGAAATCCATATTGGCAAAATTCAGCATTCCCATATCATAAGGAGACATTGTTGAACTGGAAAGAATTCTATTGAAAAAACTTTTGTATTCAGCCGTGTTTAAACTGCGTACCGTATTGATAGGTGTCGCAAAAAAAGTGCTGTAATTAACATTGGTAACCGGCTTTCCTTTTTTCCCTTTTTTAGAAGTTACAATAATAACTCCATTTGCTCCTCTGGAACCATAGATCGAAGTTGCCGCAGCATCCTTTAAAATATTGATGCTTTCAATATCATTTGGATTTAAAGTCAATAACGGATTGCTTCCTCCATCGTAAGTTCCCGGCATTCCATCTACATTAAAAGGCACTCCATCAATAACATATAACGGCTGATTTAAACTTCCTGATAGAGGAGAAGTAATTCCTCTAATGTTTATCATAACAGGAGAACCCGGACGTCCTGAATTTTGAGAAACCTGAACCCCTTTTATCAATCCGCCCAATGCACGGTCAAAACCTGCTACGCCGTTTGACTGTTGTACAAAATCGGTCATTTTTACAGAAGAAACCGCACCTGTCACGTTAGTACTTTTTTGTTGTCCGTAACCAATAAGTACAATTTCATCCAGCTTACTCACACTTGGTTTCAAACTTACATCGATAGTGGTTTTATTGCCTACAGTGATTTTTTGAGTTTCAAAACCCATAAAATAAAACATCAAAACGGTTTGTTCGTTGGGAACACTAATGGAGTATTTTCCATCAAAATCGGTTACTACAAGTGTAGTTGTTCGGGCTGAATTCATTTCTGAAATTACATTAACACCCGGCAACGGCACACCATTGTTATCTGTAACTCTTCCTTTAATTTCTATCGCTGCAGTTTTCAGCCCCGCATTTACTGGTACTTCTTTAATAATTATAGTATTATTTGCAGATTCTTCATATTTGAAATTTCCTGCTGATAGTGTCTTATTTATTAGATTTCCTATCGTGATTGTCCCTTTTTCAAGCTTGACATCAGGAAGATTGGCAAACATATCATAACGATACGCAAATCTATACTTAGTCTGCTGCCTGATTAAATTAAAAACCTGATCGGGAGTTAGAGTAACATCGCTCTTTATTACAATTTTAGCATTCTGCGACAATACTTCATTAGGTATAAAGCTAAATAAGAAAAGGGATAAAAAAATAACTATTGCTCTCATAAGATAAATCGAGATGCTTTTTTTCTTCCACGAAAAAGCACTGGTAAAATTAATTTCCATAAATTTGGTTGGTTTTTGGTTAATCTTTGCGTTTAATTATAAACCTTCTTAAGGGAACAAACGGTTAGTATTTTCCAGATTCGAGCCGTTTTTCCTTTTTAAAGATTTATTTAAAAATAATTGTCTTCTCTTTTATTTCATACGGTATCTTGTTTGTTTTGCTTATTATATTTAAAATTTCCTCTATTTTTTGATCTTTGTCTAATATCCCATTAATTCGAACCATTTCATTTTTAGGATCTCTGAATACCACTTTCACATCATACCATCTCGACAGCACTTTCATGATGTCTTTTAATGGCATTGCATTAAAGCTGAATATGCCCTCTTTCCATGAAACTTCATTAAATACGTCGACATTTTTAATAATGAATTCGGTTCCTTCTTTATCTAAAACAGACTGTTGTCCAGGTTTTAAAAATGTACTTCCTGCATTTAAACTTGACAACTTAACTTTACCATTAACAAGAGTTGTAAAAACAGATTCCTCATCCTGATAAGCTTTAAGATTAAATTCGGTTCCCAGCACTTCAATATTTTGTCCCTTTGATAAAACTTTAAAATGAGATCCTTTATGCTCGGTGCTGTGGGAAACCTGAAAGTAAGCCTCTCCATAAATAAGTTGCACCTCTCTTGTTTCTCCTTCTGTAAAGGCTACAGGAAACTTTAACTGAGACTCGGAATTAAGCCAAACTTTGGTTCCATCTGCAAGCTGTATATTAAACTGACCTCCAGTTGGAATCGTTAAAACATTGAAAGCTTGGGAAGCAGTTTTTTGTCCTGATTTATAAACAATTTTCTCGCCATTACTGGAAGCATTCTGATTATTATAAGCAGCACCTTTTTCAAGCCCAACTACAGATCCGTCTTCAAGGGTTAAAGTTGCTTTATTACTTCCGATTTCAATAACCTCATTTGTCACGATCTTGTCTTGTGATTTAATGCCGTTTTTATTCCACACAAAATAAGTAACGGAAAAAAGCAATACTAAAGATGCAGCTGCGGCATATTTATACCATGACTGTTTTTTATTTGGATAAAGTGGAACTATATTTCGTGTTCTTTTTTCCAAAATCGAATTCCACGCCTGCTCTTTATTTATTAAAGAATAATCTGAAATTTTTTTGACGATGTTTGCAAAATCAGTTTTCTTATTAATAGAGTGCTCGTTTTTTATTGACTTTAAAAGATGTCTTTCATCATCTTTTAAAATCTTCAGTTTCTTTTTAATTATCAATACAGATAAGTGGAAAATATCTCGCATTAGGTTATCCTTTTTTATATAGAACAACAAAGAGATAAAAAAGTACTATCGCTTTTTGATTTTTTTTACATAAAAAGCAAAAAAAAAGTTAAAACACCACTAAACGAGAGCTATTTTTACGATAATAAGAAGTATAAAAAAGTATCCAAATCCTGAAACTGCTGTCGTAGAATTGTATAGGACTGGGATTTTAAAGTTTTTACAGTTTGAAGTTTTATATTGAGTATTTCTGAGATTTCCTGATTTTTTAATCCTTTCAGGCTCAATTTTATAATTTCTTTTTTACGGTCGGGAAGCAGCTCAATGGCCTGATAGAGCTGTCTGACTATTTCTTCCTCTAGAATTTGTTCTAAAAATAAGCTGTCATCTTCTAACTGTGCAATAGAATTTGCGGCTGCATATTTATCCTTAACCTTACTATGCTTAATAGCATTCAAACATTTATTACGTGTAGACTTGTATAAAAAAACCTTAAGGGAAATATCATCAGGAAAATAGGGATTTTTTTCCCACAACTCAATTAATAAGTCCTGAACAAGATCTTCACACTCATCAAGAACAATCACAAAGCGATTTGCATATAATACGAGAGCTTCGTAATATAGGTCAAATACCGTTTTCAAATCGTCCTTAATACGTGGGCTATTACCTGAATTCAATTTTTCTGTGCCTTTTAAAAATTCTATGTCTGGTTGTAAAAATAATAAATTAATAACATCAGGATTAAAATCGGATGTCATTTTACAGTATATTTTATTTGTTAGATTCTTATTTTAAAAAATAATACTTTAATGCTATTTTATTATTGATTTAGAAATCGTTTTTACTATTAAATTTTACGCAGTACTTGTTTAAAGATTAAAGTCGCAAATTTTCACAGTACTCAGGATAATTTTGAAAAATAGAAACTTATATAATATTGCAAAAATCAAAGTGACTACATCAAAATTGCAATTAATTCAATAAAATTACTTTAATTAATACTGGTAAAGAAAATTTAGGTCTCAACTAATTAATCTGTAGCTATCTGCCATGCCCATTCTAGCAATTGAGATAATCATGTAAATTGATTTTGAGTATTAAGTGCACACGCGAGATACTCTCACCAGCAAAGTTTCATTTAAAACGGATCAAAAAATACGTAAAGTCAGTCCCAAAATGTTTCAGGATTGTGCAGTTATTCAGTTGAACTCTTCGGGGAGTCGGACTATCAGGAAATAAAAAATAATTACTTAAGACTTAAGCGCACCAGATCGAGAAGAAAGACTTGAAATCAATTCTAAAGGTTCTACATAATGTGGATTTTTGCTGATCTTTCCATCCTTAATTACATAAGGATGTGTAAGCAATATATCTGTAAGTGTACCTGGGCTGAAACTGCTAATATCATACATACAAATTAGTGAAACTGCATGTTGTGGTGTAAGTAGATTCAGTCTGGCTTCGTATTCTAAGAGTTCTTCGGTTCCTGGCAGATTTTTGAGAGCCCAAACCATATCTCCGCACGCCCTTACACTATCATAACCAGCTCTTGAAGCAGATAATAGAGTTTGTTCGAGCATTTTATACATTTTTTCGGCAGCAAACTCACCATCCTTGATGTAAGTATTTTCAGAAGCCAGCACCTCCAACTGACCACTCGCCAGTTTTTGAGCAATAGATACGCCATTATCAGAGAGACAACGACAATGCTCACCATGACGGTTTCCTTCAAGAATATTAATTACTTTATCATTCGCTTCCAGTCCTTCCAAAATATAAGGAATAATTACCTCATATTGCTGTTCTCTGGAATCGAAAAAACCGCAAATGTGCATTGGAGCCGACAATGATTCTCCACATACCGAAAAAGATGTCTGTTTGTTCATATATCAAATATACATAATTTAGTTTTCAATATAACTTTATACGTTCTTCGGATTTATTTTTTCTTCTTAAAAACTTTATAAAATATAAAAAGAATCCCCAGCCAAATAGGAATTAATTCTACAGATATCTTCATATTCGTCATCCACATTATGGATAAAATACCCAATAAAAATACAAAACAGATGTAATTGCTTATTGGATAAAATATAGAAGCAAACTTCGTTTTGGTATTTTCCTTGTCTTTCGCTTGTCTAAACTTTAAATGCGTATAAGAAATCATAACCCAGTTAATCACCAAACAAGACACAACTAAAGACATTAAAATACTAAAAGCTTCTTCCGGAATTACTTTGTTTATTAAAATACAAATAGCAGCAAAGCATGAAGAAATTAAAATGGCATTAACGGGCACCGATTGTTTGTTTAACTTCTTTAAAAACTCAGGCGCACTACCCTGATCTGCTAAACCAAACAACATACGGGAGTTACTGTAAACACTGCTATTGTATACAGACAAAGCGGCAGTTAAGACAATTAAATTAAGCACATTGGCTATAAGACTTGTGAAGAATATCTTGTGTCCAAACAACTCAAATTCCATTCCGTTTAAATTTTGAAAAACCATTACAAACGGACTACTGTCTGTCGTAATTTGTCTCCAGGGCGATAAAGCAAATAAAATAACCAATGCCCCAACATAAAATATAAGGATTCTATAAATAACCTGATTAGTGGCTTTTGGAATATTTTTTTCCGGATTTTCTGCTTCAGCTGCAGTAATTCCAATAAGTTCTAATCCACCAAAAGAGAACATAATCAACGCCATTGCTGATAGTAAACCTTGAAAACTGCCATCAGTATTTTTTTCAAAGAGCCCTTTTGGAAAAAAACCTCCATCGTTATATAAATTATGAATTGTAGCATGTTCTCCTCCTGTACCACTTATTAGCAGGTAAGTACCAAAAAGAATCATGGCAATGATTGCGGCAACTTTTATGATTGAAAACCAAAATTCTGTTTCTCCGTACACTTTTACAGAGGCAAAATTCAAAGCATTAATAACCAGAAAGAAAAATAAACTGGATGCCCACAACGGAATTTCGGGCCACCAAAATTGTACATAAACCCCAATGGCTGTAAGTTCAGCCATACTCACTAAAATATATAAAATCCAATAATTCCAACCTGAAGCAAAACCCGCGAAAGAACCGCAATATTTATAAGCAAAATAGCTAAAACTTCCTGATACAGGTTCTTCAACAACCATTTCGCCAAGTTGTCTCATAATAAAAAAAGCGATAATTCCGGCAACAGCATAGCCTAAAATAACAGATGGTCCTGCTAATACAGCTGCCGGACCAATACCAAGGAAAAGACCTGTTCCTATTGATCCGCCTAAGGCAATTAACTGAATGTGTCGGTTAGTCAATCCACGTTTAAGCTGATTGTCCTGTAGATCTTCATGTTTTTGTTTCACAGATTAGATTTTTTAATGAGTCAAATGTACTCACAAATGAATAAACAGCGAAGATAAGTTAAAAAAGGAATCGCACAAAGCATACACTATGCTAAAAGAATCCTTTTAATAAAATCCGTGAGCAATCTATACTCACGGATTTACAACGTACAAATACACCTAATTGCTTTTCAATAAAAATTCTAATTTAGGTTAGATTACACTTAAAGTTCTTTCTGTCACGCCTAAAAAAGAAGCCAAAAGCAACTTCGGAACTCTTAAAAAAATCGATGGGTGTAAAGCCATAAATTTATCATACCTGTCTTTTGAATTGGTATACATAAAAATCATGATTCTGTTTTGAAGCATAATACAGGTATCATTACTTTTTTTTCGAAAAAAATATTCCATCTTTTTTGAAACAGCGCAAAGCTTTTCTTTATCCTGATATGAAATCCTGTATACCTCGGTGTCTTCGAGACATTTTATATTTATTCTGGTTTGAGCGCCGGTATTAAAAGACTCTATATCTGATATCCATTGGTTTTCAGCAGCGAAATGCAGAATACTGTTTTTCCCATATTCATTTAGAAAAGAAGAAGCTACCAGGCCTTTTGTTATGTAAAATTCATAAGTTGCCAGTTTTCCAGCCTCAACCAGATAACTGCCTTTCTTGTAGTGTTCTTTATAAAAAAAGGTTTCAATTTCTTCAAACTCTTCATGCGATATTTGTACTATCTTATTGATATGTTGCTTTACTATTTCCTGCATTTGATTTCTAATTAATATTCCCTAAATAATGAGCTGCCTGATACTGCTTTAAATAAACCGCATTATAATACTGACAGCATTTCAAGGTTTTTGAGAGATTTCAATTTATTGCTCTCATAATCTTTAATTGCTGCCTGAGCTGCTGCAAGTCGAGCAATAGGAACTCGAAAAGGAGAACAGCTTACATAATCCATCCCAATATTATGACAGAATTCTATAGAAGACGGATCTCCCCCATGTTCTCCGCAGATTCCTAATTTGAGATCAGGTCTTTCAGATAAACCTTTAGCCACAGCCATTTTCATAAGCTCTCCTACACCTTTTTGATCCAGCACCTGAAAAGGATCATGTTCTAAAATACCTTTTTCAAGATAAAACGGAAGAAATTTACCGGCATCATCTCTTGAATAACCAAAGGTCATTTGTGTAAGATCATTAGTCCCAAAAGAGAAAAACTCAGCGCAATGGGCAATTTTATCGGCAACAAGAGCAGCACGAGGAACCTCAATCATAGTCCCCACTTTATAATCGATGCGTTCCCCGTATTCCAGGAAAACCTGTTCTGCTGTTTGATTGACAATCTTTTTCTGCATTTCCATTTCTGCAGGAGTTCCCGTTAAAGGAATCATGATCTCCGGAAAAGTTTTAATAGCTGCTTTTTTCAAATTCAGAGCTGCTTCTATAATGGCCCTTGTCTGCATTTCTGAAATTTCCGGATACGTATTTCCTAAGCGGCACCCTCTGTGTCCCAACATTGGATTAGACTCATGCATAGTCCTTATTTTATCCTGAAGCATTGCAAGTGAAATATCCATCTCTTCTGCCATTTCCCTTTGACTTGCCACTTCATGAGGAACAAATTCATGTAAAGGAGGATCTAATAGACGAATGGTAACAGGCAGTCCTTCCATAGCCCAAAGAATTCCTTCTAAATCCTGACGCTGCATAGGAAGCAGTTTAGCAAGTGCGGCATCACGCCCCGCTTTATCTTCTGCTAAAATCATTTCGCGTACTGCTTTTATTTTATCTCCCTCAAAAAACATATGCTCTGTGCGACACAATCCAATTCCCTGAGCTCCAAAACGTCTTGCAGCTTCGGCATCTTTAGGTGTATCAGCGTTGGTGCGGACTTTCATTCTTGCATGATTATCTGCCATATTCATCAGTGTATCGAAATCCTCGCTTAATGTAGCTGCAGTAGTAGCAATTTGTCCCTTATAAATTTTTCCTGTAGAACCATCAAGCGAAATCCAGTCTCCTTCCTGAAGTTCAATAGCACCACATTTAAGACTTCGAGTCTTATAATTTATTTTTAAGGTTTCTGCTCCTGATACACAGCATTTTCCCATCCCTCTGGCTACAACTGCTGCGTGAGATGTCATTCCGCCTCGGGCAGTAAGAATGCCCTGTGCTGCAACCATGCCTTTTAAATCTTCCGGCGAAGTTTCTAGTCTGACAAAAATAACCGTTTTTCCTTCTTCTGCCCATTTAACAGCATCCTCCGCGAAAAATACAATTTGTCCTGAAGCCGCTCCCGGTGATGCCGGAAGTCCCTGTCCTAAAACAATTGCTTTATTGAGGTTATTGCGTTCAAAAACAGGATGCAACAACTCATCAAGTCTCTCAGGCTGTACTCTTAACAAAGCTTCTTTTTCTGTTAAAAGTCCTCCATTATACATATCTACTGCCATTTTTACCATGGCCGATCCGGTACGTTTTCCATTTCTGGTTTGCAACATCCATAACTGGCCCTCCTGAATAGTAAACTCAATATCCTGCATATCCTTGTAATGATTTTCAAGTCTTACTCCAATATTCTGAAGTTCTATGAAAATTTCAGGCATCGTTTCTTCCAGTGAAGGAAATTTTTCTAAGCGTTCGTCCTCAGAAATTCCAACTGAATCGGCCCATTTTCTGGAACCTTCCAAGGAAATCTGCTGAGGAGTACGGATACCCGCCACCACATCTTCACCCTGCGCATTGATTAAGTATTCTCCGTTGAAAATATTTGTACCTGTACTGGCATCACGGGTAAAAGCGACACCTGTTGCCGAATTTTTTCCCATATTGCCAAATACCATTGCCTGAACATTTACGGCTGTTCCCCAATCTTCCGGAATATTATTTAACTGACGATAGTAAACAGCTCTTTCATTCATCCAGCTGTCAAAAACTGCTGTGATTGCTCCCCACAACTGCTCCCATGGATCAGAAGGAAAATCTGTTCCTGAATTTTTCTTGACCATAGATTTAAAAAGATAAACCATTTCTTTTAAATCTTCAACTGTAAATTCATGATCCTGTTTTACGTTTTTTACCTTTTTTAATTCCTCAATAATTTCTTCAAAAGGATTTTTATCATCTTTGTTTAAAGGCTTAATACCTATAACAACCTCACTGTACATTTGAACAAATCTGCGGTAAGAATCCCATACAAAACGGGGATTTCCTGTTTTGTTGGTTAATCCCTCTGCTGATTCATCATTCAGCCCTAAGTTTAATATAGTGTCCATCATTCCAGGCATGGAAGCTCTCGAACCGGAACGAACAGAAACAAGAAGAGGTTCCGAATTACTGCCAAACAGGCATCCCATTTGGCCTTCCATTTCGATCATAGCCGTTTTTACTTCCTGTTTTATTCTATTCAAGACTACTGAACGTCCGCTGTTAGAATAGAGCGAACACATTTCAGTACTTATTGTAAATCCCGGAGGAACCGGCATTCCTAGAAGATTCATCTCACATAAGTTTGCTCCTTTGCCTCCAAGAAGGTCTTTCATCTGAGCATTTCCTTGTGCTTTTTTACTTCCAAACGTATATACCGTTTTTTTTAAGTCAGTCATAATTTAAGTTATTTAGTGTGTAGTTTTTAAATGATTTTAATTATTACGAAATCGATATAGTAAAAAGGGTTAAAAAAAATATGAACTGAATTCATATTTTTTTCTATCCAGCATTCTTAAATAAGAACTGCATGAACTATACTTTCGGATTTTCAAAAATTCCTGTACTTCCAAAGAAATAACAGTTCTCTTATAAACCGTAAAATCATTGATAAAAATCTCTGCACCAATAGCTCTTTGACCATTGTGTTTTTTTTAACTGATTCCGAAGTTAGACGGAATCTCTCCAGTGCAATCACTCCTCTATTTGCAGCTGGCATTTTAGAAATTATTCTCATCCTAATAATTTAAATAAAATATTAAACAAAATTTATAGCACTGAATGCAATAGAACTTTTAAAACGCTTTATTCATAATGCCGCAACAATTTTTCTCAGACTCACTTCCTGATAAATTTTATTGCTTTAAATAATGCGATAGCAGTTCCTCATTCAATATATTTTTAAAAATCAATTATTTTGCTAACACAATGGTATTCCTAATTTACACTTATTCTTTTGCCGCCAAATATCTCTCTGCATCCAAGGCTGCCATACATCCTGTTCCCGCAGCAGTAATTGCCTGACGATAAACATGATCTGCAGCATCACCGGCTACAAAAACACCTGAAACATTCGTATGAGATGTTCCCGGAGTATTTATGATATATCCTGTTTCATCCAGATTAATATAATCTTTAAAGATATCCGTATTCGGTTTATGACCAATAGCGACAAAAAAACCAGTTGCCGGAATTTCAAGAACCTCTCCTGTCGTTTTATTAAGAGCCTTAACACCAAATACGACATGATTATCTCCCACTACTTCTATTGTATCATGATTCATTAGAATAGTAATGTTTTGAGTTTTACGAACTCGTTCTTCCATTATTCTGGATGCTCTAAATTTATCACTTCTTACCAGCATCGTTACTTTACTGCATAGTTTTGATAAATAATGTGCTTCTTCACAGGCTGAATCTCCTGCTCCAACAATTACTACATCCTGATTTCTATAGAAAAATCCGTCACAAACCGCACAGGCTGATACTCCTCCACCCATATTTAGATAATGCTGTTCTGAAGGTAATCCTAAATATTTAGCCGAAGCTCCTGTCGAAATAATTACCGTTTCACAGTGTAATTCGATAGAATCATTAATCCAGACTTTATGTATATCTCCTGAAAAATCAACTTTTGTAGCCCAGCCATCACGAATATCGGCACCAAAACGTTTTGCTTGTTCCTGAAGCTGCATCATCATTTCCGGTCCTGTAATACCATCAACATACCCAGGAAAATTTTCTACTTCATTAGTTGTAGTCAACTGACCTCCCGGCTGCATGCCCTGATATAAAACCGGATTCATATTTGCTCTTGCTGCATAAATTGCTGCTGTATAACCTGCGGGACCTGATCCTATAATCAGACATTTAATTTTTTCAATCATTTTCTATCTTTTATAATGCTCGTTAAAGAACTTTAAACAATAAACCAATTTTTAATAATATCTTTTTCAGCTGGTTCCCCTGCTAAATGAATAAAATCATTTTTTTTATTATCATAACGATAAGCATTCTGCCAATGGGCAGCATTCTGCGATACAGCTTCAATGGCATCACAGATATATTCTGTCTCTTTGTTTGTCATTGTTGGATGGATTGACATTCTAATCCAGCCTGGTCGATCTGCTAAACATCCGCCCAATATCTTCTGCTCGATTGATTTCGATAAAGACACATCTACATTTAATAAATAATGTCCGTAAGTCCCTGCACAAGAACAACCTCCTCTGGTTTGGATACCGAAACGGTCATTTAGAAGCCTGACTATTAAATTATAATGCAAGTCTTCAATATAAAAAGAAAATACCCCAAGACGTTCTGTATTGTTTGGCGCCAACAGCTGCAGGTTTTCTATTTTGGAAAGTCTTTCAAAAATAATTGAATTCAGTTCGTGCTCTCTTTGTAAAATATTCTCAGTCCCCATCTGCTCTTTCAGTCTAATAGCCATAGCTGTTCTAATCGTCTGGAGAAATCCTGGTGTACCGCCATCTTCACGAGTTTCTATATCATCAATATAATCACGGTCTCCCCATGGATTGGTATACGATACAGTACCTCCTCCAGGATTGTCGGGAACCAGATTCTTATATAATTTTTTATTAAAAATCAATACACCGCAGGAACCTGGACCTCCAAGAAATTTATGAGGCGAAAAAGTAATCGCATCTAAATACTCTTCTTCTTTTTCGGGATGCATATCAATATCTGTGTAAGGAGCTGAACAGGCAAAATCTACAAAACAAAGCCCTCCATTTTTATGCATTATTCCGGCTATCGCATGATAATTTGTTCGTATGCCTGTTACATTCGAACAACCTGTTATTGCAGCTATTTTTATAGGTGTGTCTTTATAATTCTTAAGCAAATTTTCAAGACCTTCCAAAGATGGAACACCGTTTGAATCTGCAGGAATAACCTCTACTCTTGCTATAGTTTCAAGCCAGGAAGTCTGATTGGAATGATGTTCCATATGCGAAACAAAAATAATAGGTCTTAATTCCTCAGGAATTTTGGTATGCTTTTTTAAATTTTCATTGACTTTTAGTCCTAAAATTCGCTGGAATTTATTAATCGCACCCGTCATTCCGGTTCCTTCAGTAATCAATATATCATCTGATGATGCATTTACATGCTCTTTGATAATCTGTCTCGCATCATGGTAAGCATGAGTCATTACAGAGCCCGTAATAGCAGTTTCTGTATGAGTATTGGCTACATAAGGACCAACTTCATTGAGCAATTTTTCTTCAATTGGTTGATATAATCTTCCGCTGGCTGTCCAATCTGCATAAATAATCTCTTGAACCCCGTATGGAGATTCAAAACTCTGTCCTATTCCAACAATTCCTTCACGAAATGCACTGAAATAAGATTCCAGATTCTCTACTCTTTTTGAGAATCCTAAATTATCTGCTGTATATCTATCTTCTAATTTCATTTATTTGATGTTTTTGTTTTTAATCCTTAAAATCTCTAATCTAAAAGGATTAGCTACAATTTTAAAAATCAAGTTTTCATTAATTCAAAAGTTTTTTGGTTGTTAAAATGCGAAAGTAAAATATCTCATTTATAGTCTTTGTGTTTTTTGTCACAGTTCAATTAATATTATTCAATTACATTTCAACCACTTACATACAGAT
Organism: Flavobacterium notoginsengisoli; assembly: GCF_042686225.1. Classification (NCBI taxonomy): domain Bacteria; kingdom Pseudomonadati; phylum Bacteroidota; class Flavobacteriia; order Flavobacteriales; family Flavobacteriaceae; genus Flavobacterium; species Flavobacterium notoginsengisoli. Next base: position 302,434 of record NZ_JBHUOT010000003.1, on the reverse strand, counting down.
ATCACTTACAAACAACTCTTTTGTAATTTCTACATATTATTTTCATGAAGGCAGTCAAAATCATAGTCCTTTAAATTATATGCTGCAAACTTAATTGTTTCATCAAACCGCTTCAGATTAAAGAAACATGAAAAGAGTCTTTTCCCTTTAAACTAAAGGGCTTCTTATAGAATTCTAAAAAAAATATTCCTTATTTATAAAAACTCCTTTTAGAAATCATTTTAACCGGACCACTCAAAATATAAAAAGCGGTATATTTTGATTACCGGAGAAGACGATACTTTTGATTCAAAAATTAAAAGTATGGAAGAAACAATTCAAAATATTGTCAAAAACAATACTATTCATATTAAATGGCTCAATACTTTGTCATTTATGGAAAATGCAGGGGCACGTAAAATATCAGCCTGTGAGCATCCTTCTCATGTTGACATCATTCAATTGAAGCACGCAGCAGAAGAACACCGTCATGCTTACTACTTAAAAAAACAGATTTTAAAGATTGATCCTCAAAACTGTTACACCTACACTGATAATGAACTTCTAGCTGCAAAAGCAACCCGATACTATTTACACGCTCTGGATATACAATGCTCCCGTTACTTAAAAAAACAGCTGCAACTTCAGGGAGAACAGCTCAGATATGCTGCTTATTTATTTGTTACTTATGCAATTGAGTTGCGCGCCGATATATTATATCCGATTTACCAGAATAGCTTAACCTCAGTTAAACATCCTGTAATGGTAAAATCAATTATCGTTGAAGAGGAAGGTCACTTAGAGGAGATGATCAACCAGTTAACGCATTTTAATACTGATTGGGAAAAACATGCACTTGCCGTCATAAAATTCGAAGAAATATTGTTTGAAAACTGGATGCAGCAAATTAAAAAAGAAGTTTAAGATGTTTCAAATAGAAGAACACTTCCTGAAAAGCTTAACGCAACGTTCTGAATTAGATATCCTGAGGCGTTTAAAATCTCCTAAAAAAGGAGTTGATTTTTATTCAAACGATTATCTGGGATTAGCCTGCAATTCAGAGTTTCAATCTTTACTTATTGAGACTTTAAATACAGAACCTGCCTTGATAATGGGAGCCACAGGTTCAAGGCTTATCAGTGGTAATTCTGAATATACAATGCAGACAGAAAAATTCATTACAATGCAGCATAATACTGAAGCCGCTCTTCTTTTCCCTTCCGGCTTCATGGCGAATCTCGCTCTATTTTCCAGTATACCACAGCGTGGTGATACTTTGCTGATGGATGAATTTATCCACCGTTCTGTACGTGACGGAGCACGTTTATCTACTGCCCGATGCTATAAATTCAGACATAATGATCTTCAACATCTGGAACAACAGTTGAAAAATGCATCAGGAAGGATTTTTATTGCAGTGGAAAGCCTGTATTCTATGGATGGTGATTTTGCTCCTTTAGAAGACCTTGCCTCATTAGCGGAGCAATATGAAGCTGCATTGATTGTAGATGAAGCTCATGCTTTTGGTGTTTTTGGCTATGGATTAATTGCTCATAAAAAAATGCAAAATAAAATATTTGCTGCAGTAGTTACTTATGGCAAAGCAATGGGCCTTCATGGCGCTGCTGTTTTAGGAAGCCAGTCTATGATTGACTATTTGGTTAACTATGCCGCTCCTTTTATCTACACCACTGCTTTAAACGACTGGCATGCTATAAGCATACAGAAAGGTTACGAATTTATAGCACACCATCCTGAATTGTCTCAAATCCTACAGCAACGTATCAATCAATTTAAAAATGCTGGATTCACTTCTACTTCATCGACAAGCAGTCCTATACAGACTATTCTCGTACCCGATAATTCGGCTGTAAAAGCATTGCAAAAAGAACTGGAAGAAAAACAGCTCCTGACTTTTGCCGCTGTTACACCAACAGTAAAACCGGGTAGTGAGCGATTGCGCATCTGTCTTCATGCTTTTAATACTTCTGCTGAAGTTGAACTGCTTATTGAATCACTAAAAACCAGCTTAAAAACATGAAATTACCTAAACAGTTTTTTGTAACCGGAATTGGCACCGGAATCGGTAAAACCATCTGTTCTGCTGTACTGGCAGAATATCTTCAGGCTGATTATTGGAAACCTATTCAGTCTGGAGATCTGGATCAATCTGACAGTATACTTGTTGAGCAGATGATTAGCAAAAATCTGAAAATCCATACCGAACGTTATCGCTTAAAACTTGCCGCTTCTCCGCATAAATCAGCAGCTGAAGAACAGTTAAACCTAAAGCTGGAAGATTTTACGCTGCCACAAACCAATAATCCTCTGATCGTTGAAGGAGCAGGCGGACTTTTTGTACCTCTATCGGACACTGTATTAATGAGTGATCTTATTCGTCATTTTTCAATTCCTATAGTCCTCATAGCCAGAGACTATTTAGGATGCATCAATCATACTCTACTGACACTTAAAGCACTGCAGGCAGAAAACATACCGCTTTGCTGTTTTGTTTTTAACGGAGTTTTTGATCCAGATGCCCAACGCGTAATCACTGCATTTTTACCTACAGGTATCCCAATTTTACAACTGCCTGATATAACAGTTTTAGAACCAGCTTCAATTCAAAAAGCCGCAAAACAAATAAAAATCCTAAATCATAAAAAAAATGAACAAACAAGTAAGACACGACTGGACCAAAAACGAAATTCAAGCTATTTATGACCAGCCTTTATTAGAACTGGTTTATCAGGCTGCTACTGTGCACCGCGAATGGCACAAATCTTCAGAAGTACAGGTATGTACACTACTTTCTGTAAAAACCGGAGGCTGCCCAGAAGACTGTTCCTACTGTGGACAAGCGGCACGCTATCATACCGATATAAAAGTTCAGGCGCTATTGCCAACTCAAACAGTAATTGAACATGCACAAAAAGCAAAAGAAAGTGGCTCATCACGTTTCTGCATGGCGGCGGCTTGGCGAGAAGTTCGAAATAATAAAGATTTTGACCGTGTAATTGATATGGTAAAAGGCGTTAACGATCTAGGTTTGGAAGTATGTTGCACTTTAGGAATGCTTACCGAAGAACAAGCAGTTCGCCTCCAAGAAGCGGGACTTCATGCTTACAACCACAATCTGGATACTTCAGAAAGTTATTACGATGAAATAATCAGCACGCGAAAGTTCGACCAGCGTATTGACACCATCAACAATGTTAGAAAAGCAGGAATTACAGTCTGTTCAGGCGGTATCATCGGCTTGGGAGAAACTTCGGCCGATCGTGTTTCCATGCTGTTAACCTTAGCAACTATGCCTAGTCATCCGGAATCTGTTCCTGTAAATGCCCTGGCCAGAGTAAAAGGAACGCCTTTAGAAAATAATCCGAAAGTACCAGTTTGGGATATGGTAAGAATGATTGCCACAGCCCGAATTATCATGCCCGCTTCCATAGTACGTCTCAGCGCTGGACGCATAGAAATGACCGAAGAAGAACAAGCCTGGTGTTTTATGGCAGGAGCCAATTCTATTTTTACAGGCGAGCGTGAAACTCTTCTGGTAACACCAAATCCAGGAGTAAGCGAAGACATGCAGATGTTTCAAAACCTTGGTCTTAAACCTATGACTAAAGAAAATAAAAAAGCATGCACAATAGTTTAAAAGAACGCGATAAAAAAGTGAACTGGCATCCTTACACCCAAATGAAAACAGCGGATGACATTATACCGATCCTACGAGGTGAAGGCGCTTATTTATATGATACTGAAGGCAAACGTTACATTGACGCCGTATCCTCCTGGTGGGTAACGCTACATGGACATTCAAATCCTTTTATAGCGAAAAAAGTTGCTGAACAACTGTTAGTTTTAGAACAAGTGATTTTTGCCGGCTTTACGCATCAGCCCGCTGTTGAACTTTCCGAAAAGCTTTTGGGTCTGCTGCCAGCAAATCAGCAGAAAGTTTTTTATACCGATAATGGTTCTACTGCAGTGGAAGCGGCTTTGAAAATGTGCGTTCAGTATGCCTGCAACAACGGATTAAAAAAGACAAAAATTCTCGCCTTTAAAAATGGGTACCATGGAGATACTTTCGGAGCTATGTCGGTCAGCAGTCGGAGTAAATGGACGGAACCTTTTAAAGAATTACTTTTTGAAGTAATTTATATTGAAACTCCCACAAAAGAGAACTTTGATGATACTAAAGCTGTTATTGAAAAGCATATTGATGAACTGGCTTGTTTTATATACGAACCTTTGGTTCAAGGAGCTGCAGGAATGCTGATGCATGAACCCGAAAACTTAAGCCGACTCATGCAACACTGTCGCTCCAACGGAATCCTGATGATTCAGGATGAGATTTTTACAGGTTTTGGAAGAACAGGACGACTGTTTGCTGCCGACTATCTTACAGAACAACCCGATATTATGTGCTTTTCTAAAGGACTTACAGGAGGTTTTTTCCCTTTAGGAATAACAACTTGCAGCGAGGCTATATATGAAGCTTTCTATTCTGACGATCCTTATAAAACCTTATTTCACGGACATTCCTTTACTGCTAATCCTTCAGCATGCACTGCTGCACTGGCAAGTCTGGAACTGCTTTTAAGTGCCCAAACTCAACTGAACATTCAGAGAATCAGCAAAGAACATGAAAAGTTTGCCGCGGATTTAGATGGACATCCAAAAATAAAAGAAACAAGACAACAGGGAACTATACTGGCAATTGAATTACAGACAGCTAATAAAAGTTCTTATTTCAATAACCAATATGCCCATCTTTATTCTCATTTTTTAAATGAAGGGATTCTTTTGCGTCCATTGGGAAATATCATCTATTTAGTTCCTCCCTACTGCATCTCCAATGACGATCTGCATTACATTTACAGCACCATAAAAAAAATGCTGGATTCTTTACAAAGCCATTGATTCAATGGCTTTTGTTTTATTATTTAGACAACGTCCCTGAAAATTGATATTTATGAAAGACTAAAAATTGTTTCTAGACAATTCTTCGCAGTATTTCTAGTCCTTCTTCCCAATTTGTATGTCCAGAAGAAACATTTATATGTCCCGCATCTCCAATATTAATGAACTCGCTCCCCCAATTATCTGCAAAGAATTTAGCTCTCTCAAGCGAAACCCAAATATCATCTGAACTTGCTACTACAATGGTATTAAAGTTTATTTGAACTAAAGGAATTGGCGCAAAACCAACTGCAGGAAAAGAATACTGAGGTGCTTCCAGATCGCTTGGCGCAACAAGAAGTGCTCCTTTAATTTGTCTCTTATATTTTGTTGCCCAATGCGCAATGGTTGAACAGCCTAAACTGTGTCCAATAAGTACAACAGTAGAAGGATCGAACTCTGAAACTTTTTTATCAATAGTTTCTATCCATTCTTCACAATTTGGTGCATCCCACTCCTTTTGATCAATTCGGTAAAAGTTGTCTCCTGAATTTTCAAAATACGTCTGCCAGTGTTCTGCTCCTGAATTTCCAAGTCCAGGCACTATTAAATAATTAATCATTACTCTTTTATTTTATTATAACTCCCAAATATTTTTATAGGACGAAATTAAAAAACACAGCCCTGTTTTTATAATTTTTCTAACTTAAACTGTGTAGAAAAACAACAAATAAAAACGAATTCATTTTGGCTTTTTAATTGGTAAAACAAAAAAATTAGGAAATAGTAAAAGACATCTGTAAGATAATACCTTATCCCTTTTTTAAAATTCACTTACTTTTAGGTAACTTCTTTTAATTTCATTTTAAGAAAAATCAAAGTTTTAAAATGAAAAATCCCTTATTTAATACAAAAAGAAAACAATCGATTAATTGACTCTTTACAATCTGTAAATAAAACACTTATCCATTTATTTTCAGCTTTAATCACTTGCATTAAAAACAAACTAAAATAGAAAAAGAAGTTGCAGGAATTAAATTATTGAGATCATTTAGCACTTAATAAAATTTTGTTAAACAAAACCTTATTTGTATTTAGTCTAAATAATTGTAGATTTGCGGCCTAAAAATAAATAACCGCCATGAAGTTAACTTTCTCATTCTTACTGCTTGCCTTTATAAATATTGGTCTGGCACAAAATGCTAAAATTACCGGAAAAATTGTTTCCGAAAATAACGAAGTCGTCTCTTATGCTTCTGTATCAATAAAAAGTCTTAAAAAGAATACCACTTCTGATGACAAGGGAAATTTTGAAATTACAAATCTTATTCCTGGAAACTACACTGTTTATTTCTCTGCTATGGGATTTATAGTTGAAGAAAAAAACGTTGAACTACATGAAAATGAAAATCTTAATATCTCTATTACTTTAAAAGAAAACATCAATACGCTGCAGACTGTAGAAATTACCGGACGTAAAGAGAAATCCTATCGAAATACAAAATCTTTTATCGGAGCCAAAACAGAAATCGCTTTAAAAGATTTACCACAAGCAGTTTCCTATGCCACCAAAGAATTAATAGCTGATCAGGGAGCAATTCGCGTGGGCGAGGTAGTAAAAAATTTCAGCGGTGTTAGTCAGTTTACTTTTTATGATGATATCTCTATTCGAGGTTTTAGAATAAACGGAGGAAGCAATACACAATTGTTAAACGGTATGCGAACATCTACCGGATTTTGGAAACAGCCTCTGGCAAATTATCTGGAGCGTGTGGAAGTTTTAAAAGGACCATCATCGGCTTTGTTTGGAAATGCCTCTCCTGGAGGAGTTTTAAATCGTGTGACCAAAAAACCATTAGATCAGGCAGCAAATAGTGTGAGTTTTTCTACCGGAAGTTTTAATACTTTAAGAGCTTTAGCCGATTTTACCGGACCTTTAACCGAAGACAAATCACTTTTATACCGTTTGAATTTAGGTTACGAAAATGCTAATTCATTCAGGGATTTACAATATGATAAAAATATTGTTATAGCCCCTTCCCTTTCTTTTCTTCCAAATGATAAAACAAGCGTAAATTTTGATTTGATTTATAGCAGCTCAAATGGAAATCTGGACCGCGGACAATCTACTTATGAAGACAACCTCTATTCTACAAAAATTTCAAATTCATTAAACTCAACAAACGATTATTTAAAAGAAGAAACCTACATCGTTACAACCTCTTTGAATCACCAGTTTTCAGATCGTTTATCGTTTTCAGGATCTTATATCAGAACGGGGTATAATGAAGATCTTTTAGAGCACCGCGGTGCCAATAAATATGCTTCTGCCGGAGATGGATCGACAATTCCAACAGCAATCGAAATGCAGGTTTTTCAACGTAAACGCAAGCGTTATATTGATAATCTTTCTACTTTCTTTAAATATCAGGCTAAAACAGGTGCTTTAGACCATAATTTAATTGCAGGTTTTGATTATGCTCAGGAAGAAGTTCCTTCTGGTGGGTCGCAATTAACGGCAAGTGGTTATAGAAATGCTGCCAACAATGGCTTTATCGCTACTTATAATCCTGCAAACAAAGCCAATTATTTATTGGATTCTAAGGGAAATCCAGTGCCAAACGTAGCTCATTTTGATTTGAGCAATCCACTTGCATCGCAGCAATTAAAAGATATGAGTAAATATTTTTATGTAGCCCGCCAAGTTGATCCAACATACTATTCATTGTACGGAATTTATATTCAGGACCATATTAAATTTGGCGCTTTCCAGGCTTTAATTGGTCTTCGTTACGATGAATATTCAGATAAAGCAAATTACAAAAAAGCCATAGAAACAAAAGTAAAACAACATTCGTTTTTACCTCGTTTTGGTCTTACTTATACACTTAATCCAAACATTAACTTATACGGAACTTACGTTCAGGGATATAATCCTCAAACGGCATCTACTCTGGCCAATCCAAATTCGGGAGGACCATTTAATCCGTTAGAAAGTAATATGGTTGAATTTGGAGGAAAATCATCATGGTTCAAAGAAAAACTTTTTGTGACAGTTGCTTTATTCAAAATACAGCAGAAAAACACCTTATATCCTGCTAATGATCCGTCAAACCCAGATTTAATGAGATCTATTGGGGAGGAAGAATCTAAAGGTATCGAATTTGATTTGAATGGAAATATTACGCGTAACTGGAGCATTTCTGCCGCTTATAGTTATAATGAAGCTTTTATTACAGAAAGCCCGATTGAAGTTGAAGTTGGAAGACAAAAACCAAATACTCCAAGGCAACAGGGTAATATCTGGACTCGCTATAATTTTACAAATGGCGCTTTAAAAGATTTTGGAATCGCAATGGGATCTAATTTTGCGACAACACGTACTATGAGCCAGACGACTACAGAAACGCTTCCTGGATATACCTTATTTAATGCTGCTTTTTACTATAATATCAATAAGTTTAAAATTCAGCTGAATGCTAATAATATTCTAAACAAAACCTATTGGGTTGGAGGATATGATTATATTCGTTTGTTCCCTGGGGCACCTTCGAATTGGCTTTTAACTTTGGGTTACTCTTTTTAAAAGCGTTAATTACATTTGAAAATACTTTTTACAGCCCATTTTATATTAATAAAGAATGGGCTTTTACATTTATGGCTCGGACTTATGTCCGAGCTTATTGTATTTATAGTAATCCTAATTTGAACTATTTTAGTTTTTAAGACGGAATCGATGTTTTATCAATCTTGATTTTTTTAAAATTCTGAAACATCGGAATAAAAAAATACCTATTGATACTTATTTCAATGCTATTGAAAAAATACACATCTATAGAATTGCAACCTAATTCAACTTATGAAGATCCAGAATTAGAAAAAGTCGTTACTATTTTTTCTGAAAGTAAAGATAATTAGTAGTTGCTCCTGCATCTCGCAATCTTATCTGAGAATTATTGAATTCAAACAGCTTCCAGTTAAAATTTAATTTAGAAAGCACTCCCGTACTAAAACTGATCTTTACTTCTGTGATCCCATTTTGGACTGAACTTTGCCACTGTCCTATTTCTGTAGTTCCACTTTTGGTGGCAACTACAGACTTATCTGTTTTAAATACAAAGGTGTAGCCACTGTAATTTGAAGTATTTACAGCACCATCATAAAAATAAGGTATTTCCCAAGAATCTTTTGTGATGGTTGCAGCAAAATCTAGAGTCACAAGATTATTTTCCGGGCAATAATCTATGGCGTATTTAATAGCGTTTTCGAACTCCAGATTATTTGAAATCGTTTTTGTCTGATCCTTGTAATCTGCAATCGTGATAGGATATTTTAAAGAAATATACTGACTTTCATTCAAATTTTTAATGAAATTAAAAAAGGCCTGATCACTTACTATCGATTGAGAACTTGCTGCTTGATTGATGCTGTTATAAATATTAATTGTTATGGGATAATTGATTTTTAGTCCGTTGATTTTAGATAAAAGATCCGGATAAAGATTCCAGTAATCAATTAAAGAATCAAAATCTGCCTGATTTGGAATCAATTTTTCGATGTAATTATAATACACCATTGTTACAGGAAAATCTATTTTTACAATATCATCATCATAATAACTCGCATTCATATTATCCAAAACTTTTTGATAATCGGCAGTCGTATTCAGTGCAATTTGTTCATTATTTACTGTAACAGTATATGGGAGTTTTATGGTGCAGTAACTAGATCCATCGATCATATTATCTTGTACAGTTCTAACCATAGCAACCCTTTGCAGATAAGTAGTAAGTGGAGAAACAGTCGTAATTGTCCCCTGCGAATTATTGTTTTGTTCGTCTATTTCACTTTGACAAGAAAACAATAATAACAGGAAAACTGCAATTGATAAATATTTTTTCAAAAGGGACATCTTTATGTTTTTACAAAGGTAAATAAATTTTAAAAGAAACTGTTTTTTAATAAACTAACATCAAGGGTTTCATAATTTTCATCTATACTAAATTATCAAAAACCAATAGCATTTTGTTCCTCTATAAAACAATCATCTTTACTTTTACCCTACTTAAATTAAAAACAAATACTTTTACGCTGTAAAAACTGAAACTCTAAATGCCACATCAAAACCAATCTAATACTTGTGATGAAATCATTTTTTCGTCTTTCTTCAAAAGTCATGTAAAAGCACTTCGGAATTTTCTTTTTTACAAATTTGGAAATGCAGAACAAGCAGAAGATATAACTCAGGAAGCATTTGTAAAGCTTTGGCAGAACTGTGCTTCTGTCCCTTTAGAAAAAGCAAAATCATATCTTTACACGATTGCAAATAACAGCAGTCTTAACCAAATTGCACACCAGAAAGTAGTTTTGAATTATGAAAAAAACTTCACTGGTTTAGATAAAACTAATGAAAGTCCGGAATATCTTCTGGAAGAAAAACAATTTCAGGCAAAACTTTTAAAAGCCATCGAAAACTTAAACGAAAAACAGCGTACTGCTTTTTTAATGCACAGAATTGACGGTAAAAAATACAGCGAAATTGCTGTAGAGCTAGACATTAGCATAAAAGCAGTAGAAAAACGCATTCATTTGGCTCTGTTAAGCTTACGTAAAGAAATTGATTTATAAAAAGTAGGGTAAATTTAGTTCTAATTGTTTTAATTAAATAATACGATAAAATGAAAAAAAATCGCTTATTAGCAAAATGGCTCAACGACGATTTATCTCCGGATGAATTAGCAGCATTTGAGGCAAGCCCCGATTTTGAAAAATACCAAAAGATAAAAAACTATACCGCTCGTCTTGAAGCAGGCGATTTGGATGAAAATGCTATGCTTTCTAACATCTTAAGCCAGAAAAAAACAGCGCCAAAAGTAGTGCCTTTATACAAAAAATGGATGTTTAAAGCTGCAGCTATATTTGTTCTTGCTCTTGGAATTACGTTTGCGATGAGCCTTTTTGTATCTCAAAGGGAAACTGCCGATCTTGGAAAAAAGACCGCTTTTTCATTGCCTGATAATTCTGAGGTGGTTTTAAATTCAGGTTCTGAAATTCACTATAAAAAGTGGAACTGGGACAACAACAGAAATCTGGAACTAAAAGGAGAAGCTTTTTTCAAAGTTGCGAAAGGCAGAAAATTTGAAGTACAGACCAATCTTGGAAAAGTAACTGTTTTAGGAACACAATTTAACGTTAAAGCCAGAAAAAACAGGTTTGATGTTGTGTGTTACGAAGGTCGTGTCAAAGTAACTTATGCGAACACTCAAATCCTATTAAATCACGGACAAAGCGTTCGTTTTGAAAATGGAAAACAGGTTCAAAGAACTGTAAATACATTGCAACCAGAATGGATGAACAACCAAATATGTTTCTATAAAGAAAACATAAGAACTATTTTAGATGAAGTTGAAAGACAATACAATATTAAAATCGATTTAAACACCAAAGATACTATCTCTCTGTTTACAGGAAAATTACCTGCAAAAGATCTAAATACAGCTTTGCAGATTATTAGTACAACCTATCATTTAGAAGCTAGAAAAGTTTCAAACAACAAAATAATTTTTGACGAAAAATAAATGTTCCGCCCCAAACAATTTCATTTTTTGTTTTTTCTCTTTTTTCTTGTCCTCAATCTTTTTGCTCAGGACAAAGGAAAAGTGATGCCTTTTAAAAAAATAATAATTGATATTGAAGAACAGCATGGTGTAAGTTTTAATTATACCGAAGATAATATTATAGGTCTCGAATTAAATCCTCCCAAAAAATCATTTTCATTAGAGCAAAAACTGGAATATCTTAGAAAAAAAACCAATTTATCTTTTGAAAATATAGGCAACAAATTCATCAATATATATAAAAAGGATACTATTCCAAAAATGATTTGTGGCTTTGTTTTTTCTTCAGTCGATAAAAAACCTATTGAAAACGCCAATATTAGTGTAAATAATAAAAGTCATTTTACTACTGATTCTGAAGGTTATTTTGAATTTAATAAAGAGAGCAAAAATACTTTTGTAATCAGTCACGTTGGTTTTGTCTCAAAGCGAATTACGACAGGAAATACGGAGGCTAAAGACTGCATTCAAATCGTATTAGAACCTGAAATTACAGAATTGCACGAAATTAAAACGAATGCAATTTTAGCTTCGGGTATCTCAAAAAACACCGACGGATCTCTTGAAATTAAGCCTAAGAAATTTGGTATTCTTCCAGGCCTTATTGAACCTGATGCGTTGCAGACTATGCAGCAGATTCCGGGTGTAAACAGTCTCGACGAAAGTGTATCCAGCATCAACGTTCGCGGTGGCACGCATGATCAGAATTTATTTTTGTGGAATGGAATCCGAATGTTTCAAACGGGACATTTTTTTGGTTTGATATCTGTTTTCAATCCAAATCTTGCACATACCATTTCGATCTACAAAAACGGAAGTTCTGCCTTTTACGGAGAAAGCGTTTCAAGTGTAGTCGCGATTTCTTCTACTCCGGAAAAAGCAGAAAAAAACTCATTCAGCGCAGGAATCAATATGATTAATGCTGATGTTTATGGAAAGTATAATCTTTCTAAAAAAAGTTATATCGAAATTTCGGCGCGTAAATCGATTACTGATTTTGTAGAAACTCCTACTTATAAAGAATATTTCAATAAAGTATTTCAAAATACTACAATCACGGATTTTTCGCAGGGCCAAAATCTTAATTATAAAAGTGATAAAAAATTTGATTTTTATGATGCTACCATAAAATATGCTCAAAAAATAGGAATCAAAGATCAAATCATTCTTGATTTAATAACGATAAAAGATAATCTTCAAGTTACTAAAAGTGCTGCTTCATACAATATAAATAAATCGCAAAACAATACTTTACGCCAGCAGAATTATGGTGCAAATTTGTCTTGGAAAAGAAACTGGAATAACTTCAACACGACCAAAATTAATGTTTACAATTCTTCGTATGAACTTTTGGCCAATCAAAATACAACTTATGAAAACCAAACTGTAGTTCAGGAAAATACGGTAAACAACAATGGCGTTAATTTAGAAAATAATCATATCCTAAACTCTAAATTTAGTTTTAGCGACGGTTATCAATTTAATGAAATTGGTATTACTAATTTAGAACAGGTAACCAATCCTGATTTTTATCGTAAAGTAAAAGATGTACTAAGAACTCACGCTTTAATTTTAGAGGGAAAATATAACGACACCATTTCCCGAGTATATTTTAAAGGCGGCATGCGGCTTAATTATATTGAAAAATTCAAAAAATATATTGCAGAACCTAGAATTCAATTGGGTTACGGACTTAGTAAAAGTGTAACTTTAGAACTTCTTGGCGAACTCAAAAGTCAAAACTCCCAACAGATTATTGATCTACAGAAAGATTATTTTGGCATCGAAAAAAGACGCTGGATTATCTCTAATAACAGCACAATTCCTATTCAAAGGAGCAGACAATTATCTGTAAATCTGTTCTACCAAAAGAACGACTGGCTTTTAGACATCGAAAACTTTTACAAAAAAGTAACTGGAATAACAACCTCAAGCCAGGGTTTTCAGAATCAGTTGGAATTTGTCAGAACTACTGGTGACTATGAAATTTGGGGAACAGAAATGTTGGTTCAGAAAAAAATAAAGCACTTTCTTACGTGGTTAAGTTATACTTACAATGAAAACAATTATCATTTTACTACTTATGAATATCCTCGTTTTCCAAATAACTTTGAGCTGACACACACTTTATCGTGGGCGGCAATTTATGAGAAAAATAATTTCAAGATTGCTTTAGGAACAAAATGGACTTCTGGAAGACCAAAAACATCTCCAGACTTATCTCAAATTGATCTTTCTGATCCTGTACTGGTTTATAACAAACCAAACAATAGCAATCTGCATATGTTTTCGCAGGTTAATCTTTCTTCAACCTACAAGTGGGAAACCGGAGACGGAATTCAATATAAAATAGGAATTTCAATTCTAAATATTCTAAACCGTAGAAATGAAATCAGCGAATATTATAGAATTAATTCTTTAACCAATTCTATAGAAGAAGTGGATACATTTTCACTGCAAAGAACTCCAAACCTGAGTTTTAGAGTTTCATTTTAACCCGTTGGGTACAATTAATTCAAACATATAGAAACATAGATTTAGTATACCGATAAAAGCGTTTCACTTTATTAAAACAAACATAGTTGGCTATGTGTTGGAAACTGGTTTCTTTTTAATCCCTTTTTTTTAAATAAAATCTATGTTTCTATGTTTTGAATAAAAAAAACATGAATTACACCCAATAGGTTCATTTTAATATCTTTTCTACAAGAGTTTTTGAAGCTCTTATTCTACATTTTTATTTTTTTTTCAAAAAATCACAATTCTTTGGTAGGGTAATCTGCACTAAGGCTGTTTCACTATAGAATCATCATTTGATTTGAGACAGTTTTAAAGTATGAATACACCAGAAAATTCAACATCTAATAAACGGCAGATCAGATTTGCGTCAAAATGCAAATCGGAAATAGTGCCCATTATGGATGCTCTTTACATCATTAACGGAAAATGGAGAATTCCAATAATCCTGACACTTATGGAAGGCAACAAACGGTTTTCTGAAATTCAAAAAGAAGTGCAGAAAATTACCTCCAAAGTTTTAACCGATGAGCTAAAAGAGATGGAACTAAATGGATTTGTAGAAAAGAAAACAAATGATCAAAGCCGCGCCAAAACCGAATATCAATTAACTGATTACAGTTCATCACTTGAACCTATTATAAAATCATTACGGGATTTTGGTATGAAGCATCGAAAAAAAATACGTGATGAAAGCCATCAAATAAAAAAAAGCGATGACTGATTATTATTGAGCACAAATAAAAACCAAATATGAAAAGAAAAAAAACAGCAATTGCGATCGCAGTAGTATTACTAATGATTTCTGCCGGCGTCTACTTTTATTATGGAGTTGTCTTTAAAGAAGCTCGTAATATAGCATCAGAAGCTCCGGATTTTAGTGTAACAGCAAAAAAATTACTTGAAGATTATAACGCAGATCCTAGAAAAGCAAATTCATTATACCTCAACAAAACTATTGAAATAACAGGCAAAGCAACCAAAGAAACCGACTCTGTAATTGTACTTGAAAATAGTGTCTTCTGTCTTTTCAAAGAAAAGCTAAACACCAAAATGATTGATAAAAAAACTACGATTAAAGGCAAATGCATTGGATATGACGAACTATTTCTGGAAGTCAAAATTGACCAATGCACTGTTAAATAAACCAAAACAAATAATAATTAATTTATGAAGAAAATTCTAGTTCCGTTCTGCCTGTTTTTAGTAACAATGGCTTATTCTCAGGATGATTTATTGAAGAGTCTTGATTCTACACAAACAGAAGAAAGCTACTCTACAGCAACTTTTAAAGCTTTACAGCTGGTAACCTTACAGACCACAAAAATGCCTGCTAAAAAAGAGTTTTATTTTGTGGTTTCGCATCGTTTTGGTACTGTAAAAGATGGTTTTGACAGTTTTTTTGGTCTTGACAATGCCACCACAAAACTTGGAGGAATTTATGGTGTTACAGATTGGTTATCTGTCAGCCTTTCGAGACATACTTTAAATAAAATGTATGAAACTGGGCTGAAGTACCGAGTAGCAAGACAAAACGATAATTTTCCGTTGGATATTGTTGGATATAGTGTTGCCGATATCAATACTTTTTTAGAAAAAGACCAATATCCAGGCTTAGAATTTAAACACCGCATGACGTATGTACAGCAGGTTTTAATATCTAGAAAAGTCAGCGAAAAATTCTCATTAGAATTAGTGCCGTCCTTTATTCACAAAAACCTTTACAATCCTGATATCGAAAGAGACAATCAGTTTTCTTTTGGAGGAGGCGGACGCTATAAAATCACGAAACGGTTATCTGTCAATTTAGAATACATGCACAATTTTGACAAACCTGACTTTTATAAAAATCCGTTGTCTGTAGGTCTTGATGTAGAAACAGGCGGACACGTATTTCAATTAATCTTTACCAATTCGCAATCTATGAGTGAGAGCGGATACCTTACCAATGCTTCTGGCGACTGGGGTAAAGGAGATTTCTTCTTTGGCTTTAACCTATACAGAGTGTTCTAACAATTAAAAACAATAAATCATGAAAAAAACAATCGTACTTACAATTTTACTGGCTGTATTGGCAAGCTGTAGTGATTCTGACACTTATCAGGATATCGAAACGAATCCAACGAATCCAACAAACCCGACAAACCCAACGAATCCCACAACTCCTACAACTGCGGCTACTTACAATAAAGATGTAAAATCTATTATTGATGCCAATTGTGTAAGCTGTCACGCAAGCGGAAGATCTGCCGCTTTTAGACCGCTGACTACCTATGCTCAGGTAAAAGCTGCCGTAGAAAACGCTGGTTTATTAGGTCGAATCCAGCTTCAAAGCGGGCAACAGGGAATTATGCCTCAAGGCGGCAGAATGGCTCAGGCTAATATTGATCTAATTGTGAAATGGAATACCGATGGTTTAAAAGAAAACTAATTATGAAAAAATCATTTCTAAATTTCTTTGCATTACTGCTTATTATAGTTGCAAACAGTGAAGGATTTGCACAAAAACTAATTACAAAAACAGGAAATATAAAATTTCAAGCTTCTATGCCTTCTTACGAGGAAGTTGCTGCCGAAAGCAAATCGGTTTCAGCAGTTCTGGATCAGACAACTGGAGATTTTGCCAGTTTGGTGCTTATAAAAGGTTTTCGATTTAAAGTAGCATTGATGGAAGAACACTTTAATGAAAATTATATGGAATCTGAAAAATTTCCAAAAGCAACTTTCAAGGGTAAAATAGAAGATTTTGATAGTTCAAAAATTACAAGTTCTCCTAAAAATTTCACTTTAAAAGGAGATCTTACTATTCACGGAAAAACAAAACCAGTCTCAGTGATTGTAAAAATTTCAAAGGCTCCAAATGGTCTTAATGCCATTGGTACATTTGAAGCAAAACCTGAAGATTTTGATATTGAAATACCAAGTCTTGTCAGAAAGAAAATTGCTGACAAAATAAAGATTAATTACAATTTTTTATTAGTTAAATAATGCCATTTAAGAATCAGATTCATTCAGATTCAAAAGAGTTTTAAACATGACTAATGTTCTGGAGGCCGGTAAATTGATTATGCCGGTCTCTTTTTTAACCTTAAATCACATTAAAATGATCTATAAAAATTATGTTGTTACCGGAGAAGATGTAAATGATTATATGGTTATGGAAGAGCCCGCATACATTTCATATACTGTTCGATTGTTATATCATTTTTTGTTTCATAACGGATTTTCAAAAGAAAAACTAAACTATATGCATTTAGGTTTACAGGAAGGAAATCATGAAGTAATCATCCATAAAGACCTGATGTTTACAGAACCTTTTTTAATTGAAATGAAGCATTGCTATATAAAGGATAAAATCAATATTAAAAGCTGTTTTTTTAACTCAAAAAACGAATGCTGTGCAGAAGTTACAAAAGAAGTAAAATGGTTTGATCCAATCAATAAAGAAGTTATTAAAACACCAAAACAAATTCTTAGGCATTTTTATCCTGCAAAAAAAGCAAGTCTAAAACAAAAAAACTTCTCAATGCCAATCTTTGGTTTAAACAGATTGGATACTTAACACCTTAAATTAGAAAGAACTTATCTCAAAAGCTTTGGTCTTTCCATTTTGTATTGTCTGCCGGATAATGTTTTTATGAAAGAAGCTAAAGCTACAATCTCTTCATCATTCAAATTTAGTCGCTGCATCAACACATCTGTCTGCGGAAATAACGGATCTGCTGCTTTTTCACTTTCATCAGGATCAATCATGTGCATTCCACTGTTGTACATATTGATGATTCCTGTCATATTATCAAACAAACCGTTGTGCATCCACGGACCTGTATGCATCACATCCCGAAGTGAAGGCGTTCTGAATCTGCCGACATCTTCTGCTTTTTTGGTAATAGCATACAATCCTAAATCTTCATATTCTCTTTTATAATACGTTAGTCCTATATTATGAAAAGATTCATCTGTAAAATATTTTCCTGAATGACAGTTCATACAGCGTGCTTTCGTACGAAAAAGATGCATTCCTTCTATTTCCTGATCGGTTAATTGCGTGTAGTCTCCGTCAATAAAAGCATCAAAACGACTTCTTTTACTGCGTATGGTTTTCTGGAAATCTGCCAGTGATTTTAAAATTTTCTCGTATGTAATCTCAGAAGTTCCATAGGCATTTTGAAATAAAACATTATAGCCTTTTACTTTTTTGAGTTTTTTTGCTAGGCTTCTAGATTCCATATTCATTTCATGATGTGCCGTTATTGGTCCTTGCGCCTGTTCTTCTAAAGTTGCAGCACGACCATCCCAAAAAAAAGTTTTTCGTGCGCCGATATTATATAAAGACGGTGTATTTCGTTTTCCCTGCAAATGATCATTTCCAAGAGAAACCTCCCTCGCATCTCCCCAAGCCAGTTCCGGATCATGGCAGCTGCTGCAGGAAATCTGATTGGAACCCGAAAGTTTAGGATCAAAGAAAAGCATCTGACCTAAAATTACTTTCGGATCAGCCATTACATCATAATAACTCGTGTCAATTTCTAAAGATTCAAACTCCTGATAAAAAACTCCTTTATCAATAGTTGGTTTTGGCCATTCTTTTACAGGTTTGCTGTAAAGTTCACGCAGGTTGGCACTACTCATTTTTTCACAGAGTGCAGCACTAAAACTCAAAAGTGAATAAATAAGAGCAATAAAAAGAAAAAAGAAAAACGTTTTTAAAACTAGAGATTTCATTTGCAATAATTAAAATGTCAACCCTATTGACATTTGGAAATAGGTATTGTTTTTATTTTTAGAATAATTGTAATAATCCAGATTTGTTTTAAGGAAAAAATTAAAATCAGAATCGTATTTATAATCCCATCTTCCTCCCAAATTTACTTTAGCGTAAGCAGAAGATAAATAAGCAAAATTATAATCAAGTACATCAAAAATGGGAGTGTTTTGTGTACGATCACTAAGATCCATTTTTGAATCTAAAGCCCAGCCGTATTCAAAACCTGCAATTATATTGATTAATGATCGGGACAAGAGTTTTGAAATTGAAAAATCCAATTTTCCAGTTCCTTGTGTAACCTCCATCTTTCTTAATGGATCAACATATTTTTCGGCAATTTTTTTTAATTGCAAACTGGGTAAAACAGACCATGATAATTCCGGTTGAGGAATATAATACAATCCAGAAATTGCAATTGAAGAAACCTGATTGGTATATTTAGCCGCTTCAGAAATTTTAATATAAGAAGTAGTCGATTTATTGTCGAATATATTCTCTGTTCCTGTTCTATCAGTATAAAAAGCCTGAATTTTGGCACCTAAAACCTGTTTTTCTAATTTCTTCAAATAAGAAATCTCTCCTTCTAAACGTTGTTCTACAATACCGGATGCAACAAGGTTTTGAAATTCGGTCATTATTTTTTCATAATCAAAATGGTTATATCCTACTGATAAAACAAAACCATTTTGATCTTTTGGAAACAATTGCAAATTAATACCGTACCCTCTTCCATCATAAAAAGAACTCAGTTTATTTCCGGTAAGCAGATTATTATAAACACCAAGTCCTGTCATGTGATAAACTGCAGGTGCGCCGAGTTCACTAAAGAATTTTAAACTATTAGATTGTGTATATTTTTGAAAATTTACTGAAGATCCGACTGCATAGTGACCTCCAATATTTTGGGAAATTCCTGCCTGGACTTTCAGATCTGAAACCGTATTTTTAGGTCTTGGATCTACATCCCTATATTCTAATAAAGCCCGATAATCTGCTAAAATTCCAATTATTGTCTTAGAGAATGATTTTGAATAGCCGCCTTTAAAGGCATATTCTTCAAAAGAAATATCTCCCCCTATAGAATCTGCTGTTACGTAAGGATATACAACCTGATAATCTGAGCTTTCGTTCCAATATACATTTTTTCGTTTCCCATTTTTATAGTAGGCTCTTCCAATAACAGTATTTTCAGAATTAATCTTATAGTAAGACTGTGCGTTTACCATAAACTGATTAATTCCGTTTCCTAATTGTTGAATATTCGTTTCCTGCGATGTTGCGCTATACCCCGCACTCAATTCTGACAAAGAATATTTGCGGGCAAAAGGCAGATTCGCAGGATTCATATAAAACACATTTGAAAAATTACCTGACGGAGCTAAATTTTCATGAATACGGATTAAGACAGAAGTACTGTCCTGTGCGTATAGCATACCTGAACTAAAAACAAAAAATAGAAATACGAAACGAAAGCTCATGATTAGAGTATTAATTCATTAAAGAAGGTTTAACTTCTGCGTTAAAATCTACTGTAGAATTATTAGTGTCTTTTACTATTTTTTTACCGTTTGAAGCAGTAGAAAGTGTTTTACGGCGTACACTTTTTCCGTAACGGGTAGCATCTGAATCTACTTTTCCGCAATACGTCCATCCCATATCTAATGACGGAGCCGTAACAATCCATTGAAATTCTGACTGAACACTTAAATTAACCGCATCAATAATCCATACATTAGGAATAGAATATACACTCTCACCCATTGGATAACTTTCGCCACCAAAAACTAAATTGTATTCGTAATCATAAGTATAATCTTTTAAATAAGCTGTTTTGGTAACTGTTGACGGCATTCTAGCAATCACAAAACTTCTGAAACCTCTGTTGTGAATTACCATCGAAGAGAATAAGTTTTCCATATTTGGAACTGAAGGATTATCAACGTCATCTGAATCATCAGAATAAAATTCGAATTTAGCTGTTCTCATGTCCATTGAATTCGGATTGTATTCTTTATGATTAATAGCATCTTCAGCAATAATAAAATATTCTCCCGGCTCAATTGGATAAGTTGTTCCATTACCAGGAACTACTGCAATTGCAGATGCTGCAAACGACTGCGCCATAATGTTTGGTGTGTACTCTTGTTTATCAGTCGTCATAAATTCTGATTGTGCAATCATCAATCCATCAGCATACAACACTTTATCTGTATTATTGTAAATTCTGAAATATTTATCGCCCAGGTATTGTTTTCCTTCAGCAGTTCTTGTTCCTGTGAAAAATATTTCTTCTATAACAAAATCGGATTGAGTCGTTTTTAAAAACAGATTTAAAGAAACTGCGGCTGCCTGACCTGTAATTACAACCGATTCTTTGTAACCGCTTACTAAGGCTTCGGTAGTAGTACCATCTGCTGCATATTTAATTTTTCCGTTAATGGAAATTTCGTAAGAACCTTCGGCAAGTGTAATGGAAAGATTATTTCCTGTAAATGAACTGTTTTCAGTCACTTTACCGGTATTAAGTTCTTTAAAAGAAACCGAAAGATCTGAATACGAAACACTACTTAAATCGTCAGGATTTACAACTGTTAAAGTTACAGCGCTTTGTCTGTTATCATTATCATCATCCTTAGAACAAGACTGTAATAGTGCCATAACGGCTATTGTAAGATAAATGGGAAGTAATTTAATTTTCATAATCGGGTATTTATTTAGTATTAAAAGTTAAAAATTCAGGTTGAGTTCCATACCGAAATAAGGCGAATTGAGTCCTCTTCTTTCTGTCTTCTGACCATTGATTTCATAGTCTTGATAATAGCTGAAAAGGCGATTAACGAACATGGAAATTCGAAATCTCTTGTAGAAATCTTTAGAGACTTTGAGATTCATATTCATCGACATGGGAACAGTTCTTTTTTGAAATGTCGCATCATTATACTTGATATCGAGCCATTGCAGAATAGGATCTGATTTATGGCTTTCAAGATACGGATGCTGCTCTCCTAAAGGATCTATATATGAAACAGGTGTACCGTTCATTGGTGTTGACTGACTGCTGCTGAACCACAAAAACTGAAACGAACCGGAGAATTGCATTCCAAGTGAAGGAATGTAGGTATCGGCAATTAAATTAGTATTGAACTGCTGCCTTTCAGAACCGTCATCCAATTGATAAAGACCGATGTAAGGCATTCTTTTTCCGTCAATAATAATATCTTTCTGACCGCTTTTGTAAACGGGACTACTATTGGTATAAGTGGTTTTAAACCAGGCACCGTTTAAGGTAAATCGTGTATTGATTACAGAGAAACGTTTCGATGAAAATTGAAATTCAACTCCATCTTTAAACAATGAGCTGCCGTTATTGGTAATACTGTACGAGGTTAGCAAAGTATCCATAACATAAGTCATTTGAGTAAGATCAGGCTGAGAAGTCAGAGTTGAAGGGTCAATAGAATTATTGTCGTATTTTTTATAAGAAAGGGCCTGATACCTTGAGCCATTTCGAAAACCTGAATTCATTCGTTCGCTAAAATAGGTTATAGAAAAGCGATTATTATCATACGAGAAATCAGCACGAACTTCCCATTTTTTATTTACAGCCGGCTTTAAATCATAATTGACCGGCAGTGTTTTGTAAGTCATCAAATTGATTCTTCTGTACGCAGGATTATCATGATAATAATTAAGCTGTACCAAATCATTGTAGATAAAATCCGGATATAACTGTGCCAGAGTTGGAAACTTCGTGTATTGCCCAATTCCAGCCGTAAATTCTGTTTTTAAGAAATGTTTTCCGATTTTAAAAGAAGGAATTACCCATTGTGCATTTATTCTCGGATCAAAATAATATTGACCATAAATCGCATAATTTGACGGGATATTTAATAACGACATAGCTCTAATTCCGCCTGTCATATTCAACTGATGTTTTCCTAAAGGAATACTAATTGCATCTTCTGCAAAAAAAGAAATATCAGTACTGGCTGGAATATCTTTGTACGATCGCGGACGTGTTGACATTTCTGGAGAAGGCGGATGCGTTGTGTCGTAAACCTGACCTTTCCCATTGTTTTTAGAATACGTCCACTCCGATCCTGCTTTTAAAGCATGTTTTATTCCAAATAAACGAAGTTCAAAATCTCCCACTGCTTTTAAATAAGCATCAAAAGGTTTTCCATCAACAGTTAAATTAGAAATATACTGCGGTGTTAGAAAAATACCGTCAGATTCGCCTTGTTCTGTATTATTGGGAATGGCAGTAGCACTGGATACCTGAACCCATTTCGTCTGTTCAATTTTATCTAATTGCTGGCTGATAGAAGTTGATAATTGAACTGATTTTAGAAAAGAGGAATTTTTGAAATTTAAATCGAAAGAATTGCCAGTCGAAAATCTATTATAATCAGAACTGAAACGGTCTATTTTAGCATAACCCACATCCGGATCTGCTCTTTCATTATCTATTGAACCTGTATAATCTAAACTAGAATCCCATTGAAGCGAGTGAGAAGCATTCTCCCAAGTTTTTTGCACACGAATTGATGCCGTAATTCTTTTGTAATTTTCAAAACTATTCCGTGGATCAGGTTTTGCATCTAAATAATCTAATCCGACATTAAGCACAAAACGTTTTGCTTCTGATTCAAAACCTTTCCCAACATAATATAATTTACTGAATTCATCTGCTTTAAAACGAGATTCCCAGTTTGTACGACCTCTTTTTCTTTTAATTTTAATAAGCCCGCTGGTTAAATCACCATATTCTACAGAAGGGATTCCGCGGATAATTTCGACCCGCTCAATCTGGTCTGTAGAAATAGAACGCATGTCAACTCCTTTCGAGGTTGTATTCCTCCGTGTGTCTGCATAACCGGAACCGGGCGTCACACTCATTCTTGGTCCCGTTGTATATTGCAGGTTAGCATCGGTATTAATTGGAATTCCGTCAACAACAAAAGCTGTTCCAAGTGATGAAATATCATAATTAGAATCTGATGTACCTACTTCTCTTAATTTTATAAAATTGGAAGCATTAAAAACAGGATCTTTTGAACGTCCACCAGGTAAAAGTTCCAATAGATCAGTAAAGCTTGAAGGCTGTAAATGCTGCATTGCTTTTTTATCGATAATCGATGTACTGGTCATTCCGCGTGACTCTACAGCTGTTACCACTACTTCATTTAACTCAACGCTGGATGAAATTAATTCAAAAGACAGATTCTGACTGGATTTAATTTCCAGATTTCTTTCCAGAGTTTCATATGCGATGTGTGACAGTTTTATTTTATAACTGCCTCCTGAAATTGAATTTAAAACGATACCACCAAAATCATCCGATTGCGCTTCATATTTTTTAAACACTCCCTGAACAGAAAGCAGTACATCTTTTACCGGAAGTTTAGTCTCAGCATCTTTCACTATAATCGTAAGGCTAAATTTTTCTGTACTTTGGGAAAAAACAGAAGAAAAAAATAATAAAGATGATAAAAGAATAGTAAGCTTAATATTCTTAAAAAGCAGTGCAGAAATTTTATGAAAAAAAAGCATTTTAATTAATTTGTAACTGGCAGTTATAAGACATATAACAAAAAGGTGATTTACAGTTGCAAATATAACATAATTTAGACTAAATAAAAATAGTTGTTACAAATTCTTGAATTTAAATACTTCTATTAGATAATTAAGCTTTCAAAGTATCTGCAAACTATTTTTCTGGTAGCTTAGAGCAGTATTTAGTAAAAATCGGTTTTACTTTTCAAACCAATTTTAACCAGTTACCCTGCATTTTTTAAACGGTCTCTTACTGACGTCATTAACTCCTCCTATTGAATCGTTCCAATTACAATTCCGCTACCTACATAATTTATTCCCATTCAGCAGGCTGGTTTCCTAATGGTGTAATTCGCTTTTCTTAAAGCTTGTTTTTAAAATGTGGTCTTAATTACAAACACAAACTGCTTTACCTCTACTTCTATAATTCGCGTCATATTTATTCCGCATCACGTCACAAGACAAACCTTAGCAGATAATATCTTTGGCTCAGTTTAAAATCATTCTAAATAAATTCAGAGTAAGCGCTTTTCTGAATCCTATAGAGTGTTCTTGTACAATCAGCTTTATAAAAACATAGATTTATGAAATTTAAAATTATTACTGCTTTTGTTTTCTTCTTTACTGTCTCAGTATTCTCAATACAGGCACAGGAAACAAAAACAATCAAGGGTATTGTCCAAAATGCTAACGGCTCGCCATTGCCGGGAGCCGTTATTTCGGTAAAAGAAACCAACCAGACTGTAAACATCAATTCTGAAGGAACATTTGAAATACGTATCAACCGAAAAAACAGCATTACTCTTGTCTGCACCTATCTCGGTTTTAAAACCACTCAAAAACAAATTAACTTAAATGAAGACGCTATAGAAAATCTCATTCTTGTAATGGAAGAAAACTCTAATGCTCTCGAAGAAGTTATTATTACAGCTAATAAAAGAGAAAGTAAACTGCAGAAAACCCCTATTTCAGTTTCTGCTATTTCTTCTAAGGAAATACAACAGCGCAAAATGATCGACATGACCGATTTGGTAATGACTGTCCCCAACCTCATCACCATGAGTGGTGGTTCTCCCTCTTTAAATGCCATGTCTATCAGAGGTATTATAACCTTTTCAACAGATCCTTCAATTGGAGTTAATATCGACGGCGTTCCAATGTTTGACGGTTATGCAACTTCGATGCAGCTTCAGGATATTGAGCGTATAGAAGTTTTGCGAGGACCTCAAGGTACATTGTATGGAAGAAATGCCTTGGGAGGTGTAATCAACATTCTGACCAAACAGCCTGATAATACTTTTAAAGGTTTTGCCGAAGTAGGAATAGGAAAATTTAATATGCAGGAATATAGAGCCGGCATTTCATCTCCTTTAATTAAAGATAAATTATTTGCTTCTGTAAATGGTTTTTACAATACCAGAAAAGGGGCTTACAAAAATGAATATACAAACAGTGATTTTGACGATTATAAAAATTATGGCGGTAACTTTTATTTAAAATATCTGGCTACTGACCGTCTTTCTTTTGTTTTGAATTCTAAACTTGAAAAAAATGATATTAACGGAACATTCCCTTATTCCCAAAATGCCGCTTATGCTTTTGAAAATCCGTATAGAATTAATCAAAATGGAAGAAATATAGAAAATCGTACTTTATCGACTACGTCATTATTTGCAAAATATCAAATGGACAAATGGGAACTGACTTCTCTTACTGCATTTAATTATTTAGATGATGTATACCGTGATTATGATTATGACTACTCCCCTTATGATTTTTCATACTGGAATGCTCCTGTACGTCCGCAGGGAACATGGACTCAGGAATTTAAAATCGCTTCGCAAAATTTAGGACGATGGGATATTACTGGCGGTTTGTTTGGTTTTTCAGATAACAGAAAAGCCGAAACCTATACATCATACGGTAATGATGCCGTATCAATGTATCCGAATGCACCTTATACTTTGTCTACATTCTCAGAACAGAATGGAAAAGGATTTGCAGCCTTTGCACACATCACGTATGCTCTATCTGATAAATGGAAATTAACCGGAGGAATACGTTACGATTATGATGAAAAGGAATTGACACTGCACGATGAGTATATTAAAGCGCCAAATCCAACACAAATTTTCCCTGCAAAAACGGTGGGTACATCTGATAATGCAATATCTCCCAAAATAAATCTGGCGTATCTGGCTGCCGAAGATATCACGATGTATGCTAATTATGCAAAGGGATTTCGTCCCGGAGGTGTAAATCAATATGCAAGTGCGACCAGCAATTATCTTTCTTTTGCTCCTGAATATACCGATAACTATGAAATTGGAATTAAAACCGAATGGCTGCAGCGTAGATTAAGAGCTAATTTTGCCGCATTTTACACCTATTGGAAAGATCAGCAGCAGAGTTTAATGGTTCCTGAAATCAGAATTGTGAATGTTGGTGAAATGTACAGCCGCGGACTGGAGCTTGAAATTACAGCGCTGCCTTTCAAAAACCTGCAAATTAATTACAATCTTGGTGTTGTAAATACAAAGTATGATAAACTTTTGCTGTTAAATGAAGATAATACAGATAACGTAGATTATAAAGGCAATAAACAGATATTTACACCTGATTTTTCATCTGCTCTTTCGGTTACTTATTCAGGAAATCTTACCAAAGACATCAGTTTCTTTATCGTTCCTGAATGGAAATATTTGGGTAAACAGTATATGACTTACTACAATGATCTGGTACAGGATCCTTTTTCTCTGCTAAATGCCAATGCAGGAATTAAATACAAAAAATATGAATTAAAATTCTGGGCTAAAAATATAACTGACAGCCGCTATATAT
Source organism: Flavobacterium notoginsengisoli (assembly GCF_042686225.1). Classification (NCBI taxonomy): domain Bacteria; kingdom Pseudomonadati; phylum Bacteroidota; class Flavobacteriia; order Flavobacteriales; family Flavobacteriaceae; genus Flavobacterium; species Flavobacterium notoginsengisoli. The sequence continues at coordinate 275,254 of NZ_JBHUOT010000003.1, read as the reverse complement.
CATACGTATATGCAAATTATCGTGGAAACAATTCTCCTGTTTTATTGGGACTTCCTACTACATACGGATTAAGCGCAAAAGTTAATTTCTAATCTTAAAAAACACATTATGGCTTTAGAAATAAAAAGTCTTTCCAAAACTTACAATAAAGATAAAAAGGCATTATCTGATATTACGTTAACGATAAAAAAAGGCATGTTTGGTCTTCTTGGGCAAAATGGTGCCGGAAAATCAACTCTGATGCGCACCATCGCTACACTTCAGGATCCCGACTCGGGCAGTATCACACTCAATGACATTGACATAAGAAAACAACCTGAAGAAATGCGCAAAATTTTAGGATATCTCCCTCAGGATTTTGGAGTTTACGAAAATATAACTGCATTTGAAATGTTGCATCATATTGCTAAAATGAAAGGCTTATCAGAGAAAAAAGAAAGACAACAGTCTGTAGAAGAGTTGCTGCACAGAGTAAATTTATATGATGTAAAAGACCGCAAATTATCGCAATATTCGGGAGGAATGCGCCAGCGATTTGGAATCGCTCAGGCACTCCTCGGTTCTCCCGAAATTATCATAGTTGATGAACCCACGGCAGGACTTGACCCTATGGAAAGAAATCGTTTTTATAATTTGCTCAGCGATATTGGCGAAAATACTATTGTTATTCTTTCTACGCATATTGTCGAAGATGTCTCAACGCTTTGCAATGATATGGCAATTATAGGAAACGGAAGAGTTCTTAAAGCAGGTAAACCCAGCGAAATAGAAAATGAATTATCAGGTAAACTCTGGACAAAAAAAATTGACAAGTCCAGTCTTAAAACAGCTTCAGAAAACCATCAGGTGATCTCAACCTATTACGAAGCCGGAAAGCCTATCATAACTATTCTTTCAGACGAAAGACCCGACAGCTCCTTTGAAATGAAAAAACCAACTCTGGAGGATGCATATTTTAATCTAATGTTTCAGCAAAATATCAAATAGAAAAAATATGCTTAAATCTATATACAGCTTTGAGATGTTTCAGCAGCTGAAACGTCCTTTCATCTGGATTGTATGCCTTTTGATGTTCATTCAGGGTATTTTCTACATGCATCACAGCGGAGAGTTTTATGCTAATGACGAAACTTTCGCCAATGCATCCGCCATTTTCTTTACTGTTTTTGCCGGGGTAGGATACGTTGGATTTATTGTAACTGCAATTATTGCGGGAACCGTAATTACAAAAGACATTCAGTCCAGATTTTCTTCGATCCTTTTTACGACCTCTGCCAGCGAAAGCGGTTATTTCTGGGGAAGATATCTGGCAGGATATACTATAATGCTCGGATTAAATCTCTTTTATCTTCTCGGGGCATTTTCTTATTCTTTTCTTCCGGTTAAGAATCTGGGACCTATAAATTTTCCAGCACTGGCAGCGGCAGTGGTTTATATTCTTATTCCAAACACTTTCATCCTTTTCACTTTCTGTTTCAGCGCTGCAGCACTAAGCAGAAACATAAGAAGCTCTTATCTGGCAAGTATGTTTATCATGCTTTTTATGATATTTGCTGTTTCCATGCACGACTTCAACCGCACGGTAGCTCTTATTGACCCCACATCATTTGGGGTTTTACTGGACGAACTGGAACATATGTCTCCCTCCGAAAAAAATATTTACATGCCCACAGGTTCCCTAAATTTGATCGGAAACCGGTTAGCATGGCTATTTCTGGCAGGAGCTGCACTTGTGCTAAGTAGAAAGACTTTTTCTTTTAAACAATTCGGAACTATCTCTACTGGCAAAAAAGAAAAACAAATCAGGGAAAAAGAACTTGCGCAACCGGAAATTTCTCAAAACCAAAATTTAACAGCCGTTTTCAAACCAAAATTCTCAAGCTGGTTAAACTGGAAAAATGCATTTTCACTTTCTTTAACGGAGTTTAAAAGCGTAACGGCTCCTGTTGGTTTCAAAATATTTCTGGGACTTCTTTCTATTATGTATATCTGTTATATTGCCGTATGGCAGCAACAGTATTATTCAGCAGCCCCTACTCTGCCGGTAACTGTTGAGATAACGAATATCACTATTGCATTGTCTTTCTATTTTCAATTGTTTATTATCATAAATACAACAGAACTGTTATTTAGAAATCAGACTACTGAGTTCTGGAAAATTGCCGATTCATTACCTGTTCCTTCCTGGGTAACTGCACTTTCAAAAATTAATGCCATGATTCTGGTCAGCTTTTTTCTTTGCTGCTGTCTTATTGTTTTAGGTATTATAGTTCAGGGTGCAAAAGGATATTATGATTTTGAACTTTCGGTTTATTTTAACGAAGTGATCCTCCGCTGGATGCCTAAATATATAGGATATATAATACTCTGTGCTGCTGTGGCCGGAATCTCTGGAAGTAAATTTATTACACACGGAATCTCTATTCTGGTCTTGGTGGTAACCATTATTCTTCATGAAATAGGCGTGCTGGAACAGCAGCGTTTTGCATTCACATTTGCGCCCGGAGCATTAAAATATACCGACATGAATGGCATCAGTTTTTTTGGAACGGCCAATTTTTGGTACAGCCTGTATTGGATTTCTTTTATTTTAGCGCTACTATCCATTGGATTATTGGCATGGACAAGAGGTCTGGCTTCTCCATTTATAAAGCGTTTGAAATTCAAAGGAAAAACAGCTTCAGTATTTATTATTCTGCTGTTAATATTCAGTAGTGTTTTTGCTTATGCGTCTCATCATATTTATCAGACGGTCAATATTGAAAACAAATTTTCTTCATTGGAAGATGATCGAAATGATGATGCTTCTTATGAAAAAGCATATAAAAAATTTGAAAACAGCTTACAACCAAAAATTGAACATGTTGATCTGGAATTGAATATAAATCCTGAAATCAGAAGCATGGATTACACTGCAGCTCTAAAATTATACAATCCACATGCCGTTTCTATTGATACACTGCATATTGAATGGGTCGATTTTATGGTTATTAAAGATTTAAAACTAGCCAACAATTCCCTTAAATTAATACAGAAAGATGAAAAACTCAGACATGCCGTTTATAAATTAGGAAAACCGATTCTTCCTGAAAATACTGCAAGACTAATTGTTAAAGCGCATAAACAATATAAAGATTTTACCAATGATGATCCGCAGCAGGATTTGGCATTTAACGGTTCCTGCATCAATGAAAATCTTCTTCCGTTTATTGGAGGTTATGACAACAGGCGTGAACTTGCCGAGAATAAATACCGAGGAGAATATGGTCTTTCTAAAATGAATTCTTCACTTCCTGAGCCAAACAATGTCAAAGCAAACAACACTCTTTTTGCCTCAACCCAGTCGCAATACTTTACGTATGATTTTACCATCAGCACTTCTGAAAAACAAAATATTGTAATGCCGGGTATTTTGGAAAAAAAATGGAACAACAGCCAAAAAAATTATTACCGATATAAAAGTGAAATTCCTGTTCCTTACCAATTCAATATACTTTCTGCGGATTACGAATCAAAAATTCAAAATATCATCGTTAACGGAAAACAAATTGCTTTAGAGGTTTATTATCATCCCCAGCACTCCTATAACATCAAAGCCTGGGTAGAATCTGCCGAAGAAGCTTTAAAATTTCTCTCTAAATATTTGGGAGAATATCCATACGATAAGCTTATCATTGCCGAAAAACCAAGATATAACGATGAGCATCTTTCGTCTGCAGGAATGATCGTCCTTTCAGAAAATCATGGCTGGATTGCTGATATACAAAGAGAGGAAGACCGTGACTACCTGCGTTTTGTGTGTTCACAGCTTATCGCTGAACAGTATTTGCAGAGAGGTCATTTTTCAAGAGTGCAGGGTTATCCGTTTCTAACCAAATCTGTCCCTCGTTATATGGCATTAACACAGATGCAGCAGCTTTACAGCAAAGCTGCAATTGATAAGTTTCTGAAAAAAAATCATGATAAATATCTGGCTGGAAGAGCCCTGGCAGGAATTCAGGAAAAAGCTGTGCTCTTAAGTGATGAAAATCAGGATTACATATACAATAACAGAGCGCTCGAAGTTTTATATGCGACTGGCAATACGCTTGGAAATGAATTCCTTCTTAATGCAATTGGGACATTCTATAGACAGTCCCTGCAATCGGAATCAAAATTAACCGCTGTTGACTGGTACAATGACCTGGCAAAAACAATTCCCGTAAATAAACTCAAATTGATTAAAGATCAATATTCTCTTTAATAACAACAAACGCCCTTTCTTAGGGCGTTTATTATTTATTTTTAAATCTAATTTCTGTGGGAGATATTCCAAACTTTCGTTTAAAAGCAGCAGAAAAATGAGTGGCATTTTTATAGCCTAATTTATCACTTATATTGGTAACATTCCATTCTGTTTCGCAAAGCATCTTATGCGCTTCCTGCATTTTGTAATTCTGAATAAACTCAAATACAGGTGATCCAAAAACTTCTTTAAAACCTTTTTTTAATGAACATTCATTTGTGCCTGCAAAAGCAGAAAGCTCCGAAATAGTAAACCAGCAGTTTAAGTTGTCAACCATCACTTTTTTTACTTTGTAAATCATATCTACTTCACTGCTTTTCAATGAACAGAATACATCACAGTCATGGTTCTGCATCTGCTCAAACTGAAGCAGCATTAATCGGATGAAAAGTGATTCTAAATGGAGTTTTAAAAAAAGACCTTCTCTTTTGGACCCAAACATTTCTTCTATACAGTCCCTCATAGGAGGCGTGATAAAAAGTTGATGTTTATGAAAAGGGAAAAGCGGACTTTCATGATCAGAATAACCATTTTTTAAATGGAGTTTCATCTCTTTAAAATAACCGGAAACCATATCTTTCGAAACCTGAATTATACAGCTCTTAGAATCTGTATTTAATTTGACGGCTGTTTTTCCTTTGTCTATCAGATAAAAACTCTGCTCATTGCTATTGAACCTTACTTTTTCATTACTGACAATTACATCGCTCTTACCCGAAAATTGATAATAAAAAAGAACTGACTGATTCATTGATGGTAACTTTAAATCAACTTTATTTGGAGAAAGGTTTTCAAAAAATAAAATCTGAATATCTTTAAAGATAATCTTATTGACACAAATTCCGCTCGTATCTTTTGTTTGATTTGCTGCCGGATACCTTTTCATGGCAGCAGATTGGTGATCTGCTCCTATTCCCAATATTGAATTATGCCTGTTTAAACTCATGATATAGTCTTAAAATTTAGTCTTTTTGAACTTTTCCAAACTGTAAAAATTATAATACCAAAAATGATCCAGTCAATTATGGCACTTGCAGAATAGATACTGCTTATTCCGTAAAAGCGAGGTATAGTCAGCATAACGGGAATATAGAATACAACTTGTCTGAGGATTGTAATCACAAAAGCAGGTTTTACATCTTCAATAGACGGAAACCAGACCATCGCCATAAAAACAAAGGACAATCCTGGCAGAATACTCATATAAATGCGAAAATCTCTTAATTGGTTCAGTGTAAAATGGGTATTGGGCATCATTACAGACATCGCTCCGGAAGGATCCAGCATTACAAACAGCCAAAAAGGAAGAAGCAGGACTAAACCAGTCACAGAAAACAGCCAGTACGTTTTGATGCACCTTGTATAATGACGTGCTCCATAGTTCATACCTGCAACCGGCTGCAGGGCACGCATAAGTCCCCAAAGCGGTGTATTTAGCAGAATATAAAATCGGTTTACTGCTGTAAAAAAGGTAATATCCGTTGTGTTTCCATATTTTGACAATACATTAAAAACTACGATATTCTGAATGACAATCATAATCATCATAATAAACCCCGGCATTCCCAGCAGGAATATTTCCTTAATAATATCTTTATTCCCGGAAACGGACCAAAACTTACTCTTGAAAACTGATCTTCCGCTTTTGTAATACCAGATTCCTAAAACGGTATAGATAATCATTGAAATATTGGTGGCCCATGCCGCACCGGAAACACCCCATCCAAAGGTGTCTATAAAAACCGGTTTCAATACGACATCAACTACAAGTCCCACAGCAATCATCCATGCCGCTGTTTTCATGCGCCCCTCGGCACGGACAATCATATTAAGCGCAAGACCGTGTATCCAAAAAAAACTTCCTAAAATAGTAGCACGGAAATACTCTGTTCCAAGAACTAAAATTTCATCCCGTCCTCCCATCATGTAAATCAATTCTTCTGCATAAAAAAAACAGGGTATTGTAATGATTATAGAAAATAAAATACTAAGATAATTTACTGAGCCAAAAACCCTGCCCAGTTTTTCTTTATCATCAGCCCCAATCCAGATACTGACAGCTGATCCCGCTCCTGTACCGATTAAAGAACCGAATCCCTGTACAAACTGTGCCAACGGATATGCCACACCCACGGCGGCCAGAGCCGTACTGTTTATGAGATGACCTACAAAAATGCCATCCAGAAAATTATTCATTCCATACAAAACCATTGCGGTAATAGCCGGCCATGACATCTGCCACATCACAGTGGTTAAATTTCCTTTTAATATAAACTGTTTCTCTTTATCCATTTTAGTGTACTATTTCTTCAATTCTTAAATTACTATTCAGCAGTATTACGGTCTGTAGTCCTCTGCCATTAACAAATTCAATTCCTCTTTGATCAATAAGGAGCTTGTCCAGCAATGATTTGTCAAGAAAATCTTTTCCTATGCGCAATAGTTTTACTCCTTCTGCCCCGTTTGGATGCTTTATGTTTTTAGGTTTTGGATTTGGGACATAAGCCGACATTATAAATGGAAAAACAATATCATTAGGGATCAATAATTCCCATTTTAATTTTCGCTTGTCCTTATCGACCCGTTTAGCTTTATGAAACCGATAAGGGATTTTGTTATTGGCAAACAGCTCTTTTTCTTCTTTAAGGTTTTCTTCTGAAGACTCCAGCGACCATTCACACCAGCCGTTGCTGAAACTTTCCCATTTTTTCATTCTGTCCAATATGGGCTGATATCCTGCAATTTTCATAAACCATTTTGTAAATCGGGATAATCCGGGATTTTCATATATTTCAATAAAAATTCCTTTTTCAAACCATATGAAAGCGTTGTAAGCTTTCTCCGGTACAGTTCCATATTCTACAGTAAATCCTGCATCTGTTAGTTTTTTAACTGCTTCATAAAGATCAGTAACACGATATAATACATGACTTAACTGGATATTTTTTTCTCTATTCATTTGTTCTTTAATAATTACTTTTTGGTCACTAATAATAAAAACAGGTTTATTATTAAGAATTATTCTAAATAATTTTTAGATTTGTGCAAAAGTAATACGGCACTGCATTTTCAGAGTACGCTGTAGGGAATAAAAGGTCCGCAATAGGGAATATTTAAACTATCAGGCATGAATTTAAAATTATACGACGACAGTCCGTCCAATATCCTTTTTGAGAAAGAATACCCCGGATCATTTTATTTTGCGGAAGATGGATTAAATGAAACAATTATACATCTTGAACATCCGTTTGGTCAGGGTTATTATAAAGAAATCTATTTTGAGGGAGTTCATATTGGTTTTGGAAATGCGCAAATGAGAGAAAAAATGCAGCTTAGTTTTGAAAGTGATTTTGAAACTATCGAAATGCATTTTTCCTTAAAAGGAAAAAGTACAGCAATGGCCGAAAAATTTGATAAAGCAATATCGTTCGAAACCCATCAGCACAATATTGTATATGCCAATGCCATGTGCGGAAAAATGAATTGGGAAAGCGACCATTTTCAGCTTTGTGAAATTAATTTATCACCGATCTTCTTTAAAAAATTTATAACACAGGATACAGCTTTATTCGATACATTCAGAAATAATATTGAAAAAGGAAAATCAAGCCTTATCAGCAGTCAAAACTATCGTGCCAGTCATCAAATGTATCAAATCATTTATGAGATTATGCACTGCGAAAGAAAAGGAACTTTTAAAAGAATGTTTCTGGAAGCCAAAGTCATTGAATTGTTATTATTACAGCTGGAACAATTTTCTACTGATGCCTCTTCTTCCACTTCACTGAAAAAATCGGATATAGATAAAATATACTCTGTAAGAGAGTTTATGCTTCATAATCTGGATTCTGCCAGTTCTCTTATTGAGCTGGCACATAAAGCCGGCACCAATGAATTTACTTTGAAAAAAGGGTTTAAAGAACTATTTGGAACTACTGTTTTTGGTTTTTGGAATGATACCAAAATGGAACAAGCCAAACTCCTTATATTAGATCAAAATATGAATATCAGTGAAGTAGCAAATGTAGTCGGGTATAAAAACCATAGGCACTTTTCTGCGGCATTCAAAAAAAAATTCGGAATAGTACCCAGTCAGCTTAAAAAAATGTAGCAAATAAAAGATCTTTGCTAAATTAAGCCTTATTAACCATCTTACTATTTAGTATTTTATTTTTAAACTTTTTTGAATACATAAATAGAATGTGCCCAGTAAAATCAGTAATAGATCAAATTTTATTATATCAGGAATACGAAGAATTTAACCCTTATAATACATCACGGCAAAAAATGCTCCAAGTTCTATTCCAAGCTCCATACAGATATACATGGTCGCTATTGCCTTTCCTCTAAACTTCTGTTCGTTTAAATCTATATTGTCCACGGACCTACTGCTAATGAAATGAGACCAGCACCTGTACCATAAACAGCTGCTCCGGCAAGCAGAATATTGATACTTTGCTCTTCACTTATGACAAATAATCCATGAGCATGACAAGCTTAATTTTAGACAATCATAAAAAAAACTCCCTAGTAAAACTAAGGAGTTTTTCGGCAGCCGGCCGGTACCTGAAAAGTATCTCTAATTAACTAAATTTCCACACACACTGTTCCAGAAAATCCCGCCGGTCACCTTTTATTTTTTTAATCTAATGAAATGTTTCAGAGCAACTTTCATTTAGCATTTAGCCATTTGAAATTGTAAATTGTGTAATTTATTTTGAAGATAATTCGGACTCAGTATGCAGGACACAAACCCAATGACCATTTTCTTTTATCCATGTTGAAGTACAGGCACATTTCATCGATTTATTTTCTTTTGCATCTAACAATTCTATTACGTAAGCTGTTACCGCAGTTTCGTTAGTAAGTAGCTGGGATTCAAAATCTGAAAAACTCAAAACTTTTATTTTATCTCCTTCTCCAGACTCAAACATCTTTTTGAAATTGGCTTCATCTATACTGTGTACACCATTTTTACCAGCAATTATACAGGGAAAATAGGTAAGATTTTTTACAATCTCGTACTCATGATCCTCCATCCCCTGCCAATATCTTTTTTCCAATTCTATAATTTCTGTTTCCATTGTTAATGATCATTATTACTAAAAACAATTACATCTTAGTGCTCCATTTTTAACGATTTTCAAATTCTCTACGGTTATAAAAATCATCGTCATTAAATGCCGTCTCGTCTGCAGGATAATAAGATTTCATTACATTTCTTTCATAATCCCTGCCAAAATTATACTGGCTGTTATATCGGCTTGTATTTCTAAATGTATCATATCCTATACCGTTAGCCATTACAATTTTCGTGTCTTTATTTATATTTACAGATCCAATTGGTATAATGATATGACTGTCTCCATCCTTATAAACAAACTCTTTACCATTGTCATAAGCAATTGCATCGTGTACCTCATTATGACTGTCCTCAATTAATTTCTTATCAACCTTAACATCCAGGTAAACAACGCGTTGCATATCCTTATTAACCCAAAGATTATCAATAGTGCCTATTGTGCGGTTATCAGCATCTACTATTTTCCATCCTCTAACATCAGAATAGTTTGAAGCAATCTTATAATCAGAAAGTTCGTCCAGTCGGTATAAATTTCTATCTTTAGTTTCCATAGTTATTCGCTTTATATTTTATTTTATTTTTCAGGACAATGCTCTGTTTTTGTCGTAGTACTGCCTAAATTTCTATCAAAGTAAATCTGTGCCTCCTATTTCCTGTCCTGCTTTAAATTATTCTGCTATTGTATCTGTACCTACTGTATTTTCGGTTTCTACACTTCTGTCAACTGTTTCGTTATCTTTTACAAAGACGTAGTACGCAACTGCCGAGATTAACAGAATTGCTATAATCCAGGGCCATATAGGCTTTTTCTTTTCAATTTTAATTTCTGCCATGACTTTATTGTTTTTAATTAGATTTTAACTAAGAATAAAATTACAAATGTCTGCAGGAGGATAAGTATTTAATTTCATTCAGATTTTACAAAATTCCCAGCAACAAAATACTCTAAACACCTTTTAATTAAATAATTAACATTAAAAATTATATAACTATAAACTAATTCGTTTGCATAATTTTATTACTGATTTACATCAATAATTAATGTTTAAATATAAAAAACCATGAATTTTTCAAATCAGAAGAACAGAAGTCTTAGTTCCAGAACTTCAGAGAAAAAATATATTATGAAAAGTATCTCAAGCAGAACCAATGAAAAAAATAATGTTGTAACATTTAAAAAGTTTTCTGAATACCCTACTTTATACTAAATCTAATCCTGTAATTAATTAGAAAGATGAAAGATAAAACCACAACTGAAAAGAGCCTTAAAGGAAAGAATGTTGTTATAACCGGAGCGAGCAGCGGTGTTGGCAGAGCTACAGCCGAAGCATTTGCTCAGGAAGGTTGTAATGTAGTGATAGTGGCCAGAGGACAGAAAGGAATCGATGATACGGTAAAATTTTGCCGTGAACTAGGCGTTATGGCAATTGGTATTTCTGCAGATGTGTCTAGTCCTGTGGATGTAGAAAAAGTAGCTGCAGAAGCAATGGGAATTGGAGGAAAAATTGATATCTGGGTTAACAATGCAGGTGTTATGGCCAGTGGAAAATTTGAAGAAATTCCTTTAGAAATTCATCAGCAGGTAATTAAAACGAATTTGTTTGGCTATATGCACGGAGCTTATAACGCCATCAAAATTTTTAAAAAACAAAACGAAGGCATTCTAATTAATAATATATCGATAGGCGGATTTATGCCTGCACCATACAGCGCTGTTTATTCTGCCAGCAAATACGGAATCAGGGGGATGATGGAATGCCTGCAGGGTGAAATATCGAATAGGAAACATATCCATATTTCTAATCTATATCCGCAGTTACAAAACTCTACTGGTAATCTACATTCTGCCAAGTATTCCGGGTTTGATATGACAATACCATTTATTGCATCGGACCCTCGTGATACTGCTGCTAAAATAGTAGAACTTGCTAAAAATCCTAAAAAAGAGCTGTTCCCTGATTTCAAATCTGCTGCTATCACAGGTACTTACAAGTTATTTCCAAAAATGGTCATTAACACAGCATCTGCTGTTATCCGTACTAAAATGAAATTCAATGAAAACAAAAGGAATAACCCTGGAAATGTTTTATCCAGGTCAAAAGAACCATTAAGAGTTTATGGAAATCCTTCTGCAAAAACTGCATCAAATCTTACACTTGCTGTACTTGGCGGAATTGCAATAAGTATTGGTTTGCTTCTTTTTAATAAAAGAAGTAATCAACGCAGTGCATAAACATTTAAAAGAATCAAAACCTAACGTATATCCCTATAGATTATTAAAATCAAACTTGCCTCAACAAATCAACAACAACCGATATTCTCTTTCCCTTTCTATTGGTGCTCTATGAACACAAGGCAAAACTTTTTGTTTTGGATGGTCTACAGCCAGACGCCAAAGATGTCCTAATTCTAAATTAACAGGTTCCGCACCCTCATGAACCTGATAATGCAAATCAAAATAATTTTCTTTCAAAAAGTCTTCAAATTCTTCTTCCGGTCCATCATGTAGTTCTTTTAACTTTGCCCGGATTTCCGGAATCAGGATTTTTTGTTCTGTCTGTGAATTAGGAATAATATCGCTTGCTGCTCCGTGATAAGTACATAAAAAAGTATCGGTTGCAATGGGCGAACGATCAACATGAAACGAATAGACATCAGTAGATATAAAATCAAATTCATCATCACGCTCATAACACTTCAATAAATTAAGAGAAGGTGAAGCGCCAAATTCCGTTAATAATTGTAAATCATTTAAGATAATTTCCCTTGCTGTATTCCCCTTTTCCGAGAGTTCGAGTGTCATTAGATCTTCTGGAAAAACTTCGGTTATATTTTCTTTTAAAGATAATCTTGTTACAATCTCATTAAAATCACCCTCCAAATTTCTGTACCAGCACAACGCATTTATTTCTCCCTCGAAATTGGTATTCACAAGATCGGAGAAAGTAGATACTAAACCAATTTGTTTGTTGGCAGAAAATGTGTTACACATGATATATATTAAAAGATTTAGTTACTTTACCCATTACAAAAATATGCAATATTTGGCATGCGCCAAATATGTGGAGTGCTTCTCTAATTAAGTTTCTGTCCAAAAAATTGAATTAGGTCAATAAAATTAAAAAGCTTTTTTACCTATAAAAAAAGCTTTTTAATTTTTACTCACAATCTGTTGAATACGAATTTAAATCCTGTTCAGTTATTTTTATTAGACTGGGCTTTATTTTGAGTCATTTCTAACAATATAAAACAATAGTTCCTCAATTTCTCCTGATAACTTTTATTGAACCTCTTAAAATTTAATCATTTTTGTTTTGCACAAAATCAGGAAAACCGCTTTCTGTCCATTCTACGACACGTGCACGAGTTGCACGATTTACATCCGACAATTCATCTCCTTGAATTTCCTTGTAATCTCTTGCATGGTAAATCATTATAGTCGCTTTTCCATCTTCAGAAGTGGTAAATGAATTGTGGCCTGGACCATATCTCTTTAAATCTGGATTCGTATAAAAAACAGGAGCCGGAGATTTATTCCAATTAGCAGCATTTAGCAAATCGGCATTTTCATTAATCCAAAGTAATCCCATACAATAATTATGATTCGTTGCACTAGCAGAATAACTTACAAATATTTTTCCGTTCTTTTGAATGACAGCTGGACCTTCATTGACATTATACTTTTCTCTTTCCCAACTAAATTCAGGTTCTGTAATAACTACTTCCGGGCCTGTAAGTGTAGTAGGATTTTTCATTTCTGATAAAACCAAAGCTGTACCATGTTTTCCTCCTCTTACATTCTGCGCCCATATTAGATATCTTTTACCGTTATGTACAAAAGTCGTAGCATCTAAAGAAAAGGAATCTATTTTAGTTTTTATCTGACCTTCTTCTGTCCATTTGCCCTGCATTGGATCTGCTGATGGATTGGATAATACCCAAATTCTGATATTCCATTTATTTTCAGCCTCTCCAGCCGCAAAATAAATATACCACTTGCCATCAATCCAGTGCAATTCAGGAGCCCAAATATGATTTGCCATCACTCCTGTTGTATGTTTATGCCAGATTTCTTTTTCTTTAGCTTCTTTTAGTCCGTTAATACTATTCGCTTTTCGCAGTACAATGCGATCATATTCAGGAACTGTCGCAATTAAGTAATACTCGCCAGAAGCGGTCTTATATACCCACGGATCTGCACGTTTTTCTGCTATTGGATTATTGAATTCAATGGACTGTGAATAAGTTTGGAATGAATACACCACAGCCAATAGGGTTAAAATAGATAATTTAATAAATTTCATTTTAGGCTTTTAATTTTATCTTTTGTTAATATATAGGTTTCTATTGATTTTTTTTTCCATTCAAAATTCCCGTTCTGACTTATATTAAATTTTGTCACCTTTCCATTTTCCTTTACAAACTCACATTCTGCACCCAGAACATTCTTAAACTGGAATTTTGTATCCGATTGAAAAATTAATGGAACTGTTCCCTGCCCAGAAATCTTAGCCAATAGTTGTCCGTTTTCATTTGTTATTGTTATGGTTCTTTTCGTATCTATTGATAAGGTATAAATACCAATATACTCATTTAGTAAAGCAGTATCCACTTTTACTTCCTGCTGAAATGTTTTCCCTAATGCAAGACTGGCAATATCAACCGTTAATTCGTCCTTTGGAGCACATTCACAATTAAATAATGCTGCAACAAATACTTTTTCTTCGGGATAATAAATTTCATTAGTTAAAAATCCTGTAATAGCGCCACCATGTTCAATTGATTTTATCCCATTTACATTTTTTAATATCCAGCCGTAACCATATTCTACCACACTTCCATCTTTTAATTTAAACGGAACAAATGCTTTTTCTATGGTTTCTTTTTTAAGAATTTTATACGAATATAATCCTTCATTCCATTTTAATAAATCTTCAGTATTGGAAATCAATTCACCAGCAGCATACGCAATAGTCATACTCCAATAATCAGCATTTTTAAATACCTTACCGTCTTTTCGATATCCATTTACTCGGTTAGGAATAATGCTATTGGAATTATCAAAATAAGTGTTATTTAAAGCCAATGGTTTCAGAATGTTTTCCTGTAAATAAGCACTATAACTTTTACCGCTTATTTTTTCGATAATATATCCCAATAAATAATACCCTGAATTACTATATTTATATTTAGTGCCCGGTTCAAATTCTAATGGAACGTTTTTAAAAAGGTCAATAAGTTCCTTTGGTTCAAAATCTCTTCTTTCTAAATAAGGCTCCTGATAATCAATCTGCATATAATCCTTTATTCCTGAAGTATGAGTCAATAGATTTTCAATAGTTATTTTTTGTGAATACGATGGATAATCAGGTACAAATTTTTGCAGATTATCTTGTAGAGAAATTTTACCTTGCTCTACTAATTGCAAAATCGCCACAGCTGTAAATTGTTTCGTTATAGAACCCAGCTTAAAAACCATATCAGGTTTAATAGGTACATTTAATTCTAGATTTGCACTACCAAAAGCTTTATTATAAACGATTTCTCCTTTTTTTGCCACCAAAACTTCAATGCCAGGTTCCGATAGACTAAATTTAGAAGAAAGCAGTTCATCCAGCTTTTTTTCTAATTGTTTGTCTTGTTTAGATTGTCCATAAGTACAAGCTAACCATAAAAGACAAAAAAGAAAATATAATTTATTCATCTTTAAATTAATTAGATATTACTAAACTATCATATAGAATGCAATTGTAAAAAATATCAAAAACTATTTATCCTTAAAATCAACCAACTTTTTTGTTCCATTATTAAATTCTACGCTAATAGTCCCATTTTTCTGCTCTTGAATTTTTAGCGGCATCAATTCTTTGTTCTTCCATTTTTCGCCTGACTTTTTCCAAAGCATTAAAGTTGCATAAATGGATGTTTTTTGGGATTTGGAATCACTACTAACATTAACCACGGCACTTTCTGTACTTTCTGGATGTAATCCATTTGCATTGACAACTTCTGATTTATCCCATCCTGAAAGCGCAACCATTGCTAATTGATATTTTCCGTTATCGATAATGGTAACCTCATGTCCTTCTACGATTTTTTTAGTCGTAATTATTTCTTTATTCAATTTTGGTAAAGCATAATGACCTAAACGCATTGAAATTGGCTTATCAGTATTATTTTTATCGATTCTTAAAATACCATTAACCAAAGGAATATCAGCTAAATTGAACTGAATTTTTTCATCGGTTTCCAAAACTACATCTCTGTAATAAATACCGTTTTCAAACTTTTTAAAAGTGTACAATCTAAAAGGTTCCCACTGATTATTTTTATTTTTGATTACGTAATTCATGGCAACTTCGCCATTTTCGCCATCAGCCTGCCAAAGAAAAGCACTGTTATAAGAAAGTCGGTTATAGTTTTCAGTTGATCTGAATCCCTGCCAGTCGTCTTTCTTTTTCTCATGACACCATGCTCTGATTTCTGATGCTCCAATGTTCGGATAATCTGTAATTAAAATCTTCGAACCGTTTAGGAAATTATTATAAACATTCTCTTTTTTGAATTTAGTTTCCCAATCTCCATCATTTTCTTTTGCAGTCCAAAACGGATTATTATCTGGCAATAAAAGTCCCATAAAAGCTTTTCCCATCCAATACACACTTCCTCTACAGCTATAGACTTGAACAGCAGGCTCAAATGCTCCGTAAAAACCAAGTGTTGGCACATTGTCTTTCATAAAATCAGGATTTTCAAGAAACTGTTTCAAAACTCCTGATGAAATTCTGCGCAACCATCCGCTATTAACAGCTGGATCATTTTCTAATCCCATAAAAGGAAAAGCAGCAATGGAACCAATTCGGTAACTGATACTACGGCCAAACATAATCATTTCGCCATTTTGGCTGAACATCAAAGGATAATTGGAATTAAGATCTCTAAAATTACTTTTGAACTTCGCCGCATATTCAGGATAATATTTGTTTCCAAAATATTCAGACCAAAGCGCTCCGTACAATTGAAATCCCCACATACTGTAATAATCGTACGCCGGACTGTCGTTGTACCAACCATCGCCTCTATAATCGTTTAAACATTTCTGTAGATATTCTTCCAGCAATTTTTCGTTGACAGCATAACCTTGTTCTTTAAAAAAGCTTAAAACAAAAATGTTGAAAAACTTCCAGTTTGAAGATACCGTTGGTCCATCGCCATAACTAAGCATTGATTTTGCCAATGCATCTTTTTGATCTTGTGGTAATGGTTTCCAAAGTACTTCAGGATTGGTAAGCAAAGACATAGCAATTGCTCCATATTCAACCAAATTCTGGCTTGGCCCACCATTTTTAGGTCTTGGCGTAATATAAGAAGGACTATTGGGATCGACTAATTTACTGAACTGATGTCTGTAATAATCCGCAACTTTGATATTATTAATGACCAAATTCGGATTTTCTTTAAGAAGCGGAGAAGCTATAAACAACGTTCTACTCAATCCTTCCAGTTTTTCTGTCGGTACTCTACCTTCATCCTGCGGATAACTTTTTCCTGGCTGTTTTGGAAACTTCATCGGATCATCGAGAGTATGAATATAACTAAAAGCACCTTCTAACAAATAAAGTCCCGCATCTTTCCAATGCTGTTTTGTCATTCCGGTATAAGGACTCAGTTTATAATCTAGATTAACCATTTTAAAAACGTTATCCGTATTTTGTTTTTGCTGTGAATATAAAGAGAGACTAAACATTGTGGCTAAAAACCACATTTTCAAATTATTCATGCTTATTTTTTTTCTAATTTCTAATACCAACTGTTTATTGATTTTCTTAAAAAGGAACTACTTCTGTAAATAAGGTCTTAATATGATTAATTTATCTCCAGATAAATCGACCTCAAATAATTTTGGAATTCGAACTGTTTTACCATCAACTTTTTTATGACTATGCACCGACATCAACCATTTGCCTTCAAAAGTTTGAAACAACATTCCGTGACCAAAATTTGGAGGTGTAATAGGATCTTTTTCCTGAATCCACGGACCATCTAAAGTGCCACTTTTGGAATAGGCAACTCCCTGCGTATAAACATCATAAATCCAGCTCGTCCAAATCATTCCCAAACGTCCAGTTCCTGTCTTAAACAAATAAGGACCGTCTGTCACTTTATTGGGGTTGTCATTTCCATTCGCATCTTTTTCCCTGCTCCAAGGAGAATCACTTGCTTTAAAAAGTAATTTTCCCTCTCCTACCGATCCACTTAAATCTGGTTTAAGTTCTATTTTTTCCATTGTTCCGTTGCCATTTTGGAGCCATTCGTAACAATAAATCATGTAAGGTTTTCCATCTTTGTCAATCCAAAATGTACCATCTAATGTTGGTTTATTGGCTGGTAAATAGGTATCGTCTTCCATTGGCACATAAGGTCCTTCCGCTTTATCACTGACTAAAACATGGCTTGCACGGCGTTCAATACTAATATCGTCCACTTTATCTATTATTTTGTCTCTATTGGTAAAAGTCGCAAAATCGTAATATTTATTTTTATAAAAATGAAGTTCTGCGGCCCAAATCATAGGGTTTGGTCCCATCCATGAATTTGGATCTGTTTTTACAACTTCATACGGGCCGCTCCATGATTTTAAATCTTTACTTTTCCAAAGTAATCCTCCTGTACCAGTCATGTAATACCTATTGGTTTTCTTATCGGCTAAAATAGCTGGATCACTTAATCTAATGGAATCTAAAGAAACTGCTTCTTTAATTTGTCTCTTTTTTTGAGCCTGCATAATCGAAAAAAATAAAAAACATAGAAGCACAGAAAAAACAAGACGTAATTTCTGTATACAATAATTTTGGTGTGTTTTCATTTTCATAGTTTATAAATTTACAGATTTACAATTGTTTTTTATTGATTTTCTGTAAAAGCAGTTAAATTCCATTTATCAAGCCATTTTAAAATAGGTTTCCCGTTTTCAAATTGTATTGGAAGCCAAATATAAGTGCCATCAATTGGATTTTTAGGATTCCATCGATCAGCCATAAAAATAAACTGATCTTTTTTTCCTTCTACAGGAAGAATATAAGTGCTTTGCGAATGAAACGTCAGTTCCGCATCTTTGCCAACACATGGATTTCCTAAAGTTTCCCATGGCCCAAAAATAGATTTCGATTTAAAAGATCTTGCAGCATTTGGATCCCAACCCGTACAACCTGATGTTATCATATAATAAATTCCGTCTTTTTTTAAAACAGCTGGAGCTTCATTATGTCCTGCCGGTGCTACTCTTGACCATTTATCTGTAAAATCTAAATAATCGTCTGTAAGTTTTGAAATATGAAGTGTCAGATTTTCTTCTGAAGAATGAATTAAATACGCCTTGTCATTATCATCAACATACACAGTCATATCTCTTGACATTTGCCCTTTTTCAAAATCCCTACGAACCAACATTCCGTTTTTTATTGCTGTCAGCCATTCGGGACTCCAAGATTTTAAAGAAGCTTCATTATTGGACGCGACTTTAAACTCCTCTTTAAAATCAATTGGCCAAACTCCTTTATTCGGACGATAGGATTTAACAAATTTAAATGGTCCTTTTGGAGTATCACTAATGGCAACAGCGGCTTTTGCAGCATCATAACCTTGCCCTTTCAGTTCCAAATGAAACCACATAACATATTTCCCTGTTTTTTTATTATAAACAACTTTTGGACGTTCCATAACACATCCTTTTGTAATTTCAGATTTAGGGTTTTGTTCGACTTTTAGCACAATACCTTCATTATGCCAATTGTACAAATCTTTTGAGGAATAACAACTGATTCCTTCCAATGAGGTATTTCCTGAACGGCCAGAAGTTTTATATTCTCCATACCAATAATAGGTGTCATCAACAAAAACAATTCCGCCGCCATGGGCATTAATATGCACTCCATCTGTATCTTTCCACTGTTTTCCCGAAACAAAATAATTGTTTTGCGAAAAAACAAAAGAACACACAAAACTGATAATCATCGAAAATTTTAATTTCATTTTTACTTATTTTTTTGATAAACCCTTATATAATCTATACTGTATTTCGAAGGAAGATCTGCTTTCGAAAATGCTCCACCATTTATTCCTCCAACGGCAAGGTTCACTAACAAATAGTGAGGCTGTTGAAATGGACTTATTTTTTGATCTGCCGATGGTATTGTTACATCAACATTAATTTCATTTAATAATTGGTCATCAACATATAATTTAATCGAATGCGCATCCCAATCCATTTTCCAAATGTGAAATTTGTCTGCCCATGATTTGTCTTTAAAATCACTCAACTTAAACGTTTCACTATCCCAAGCTGTATCCGGCTCGTTTGATTTCCATGCGGCATTAGCTAGTATTTTTCCTGTGTAATATTCCATGATATCTATTTCGCCGTTTGCAGGCCAGTTTCCTTTTACACCCAAACTCCAAAAGGCCGGCCACATTCCTTTACCAACTGGAATTTTAGCACGCATTTCAAAACGTCCGTATTTCCAGGAATGCTTTCCGCGGGTAATTAAACAGGAAGAAGTCACTTTTATGGAATCTCTGTTTTTAGCAAAATCTTTATGCGTTTTAGATACAAAATCTGGGTTGGGTTTATTTTCATTTCTGGCTTCGATAATCAAATAACCGTCTTTACAAACCGCATTTTCTTTTTGATACCATTGATTTTCCTGATTTCTCACAAAACCTGTTTCGTAATTCCAATTCTTTTCATCTGGAAGGCCATCTGTACTAAACTCATCTGCCCAGACCAACTTATAATCTTCAGAAGTCGAAACTTTTTGTTTGTGGCTCATGAAACTAAAAAGCAGCATCAGGACAATTCCCAACACCAAAAACTTACCAATAAATCTCATTTTATATCTATTTTTTAATCCTAAATAATCTCTGTTAATTCTGAGATCTTTCTATTATAACAAGGGATCCCGAAAGATCCCTCGTCATTTCTACACTAATTAAAACCAAACTTCACTTAACTGTTAAATTAAACACATAGAAACATAGTTGTTCTTTATCTAAAAAAAGAAATCAGAAAGAAACTAGTTTCTAACACATAGTTTGCTATGTGTATTGATGCTAATGAAATGCCTTTACGCAGTTGCAAAAACTATGTTCCTATGTGTTTAAAAATAATTTCACTACGCTTTACCTATTTTTTTCATATTTTATTTTTTAATAATTCGGACTGTTGCATCAGGATGTGACGGAATCTTAACCAAATAAATTCCCGAAGGCTGATTTTCTATATTCAAATGAATTGCACCATTTATATTTCCATAATGTGCTGTTGAAATTAATTTGCCATCCAGCGTGTAAATTGCAATTGTGGTATTGTCCCCATTTGATGGCAAGAAAAGATCAAACTGACCCATTGTTGGATTTGGAAACGCACTGATTGTTTTAAAAGCTTCTCCTTGTGCATTTATGTCTCCTATATTTGCGTTTTTAGCACTCAAAGAACCCGATGTTGTTAATGTTTTCACTTGTATAGCAGCAGAATATTGGCTTTCTCCTCCCGCATTTTCTGATGCAATCTTGTAGAAATAATCTTTGTTTGCTTCTAAATTGGTGTCGGCAAAAATGCTGTCTTTTACGTAAGCGTTTATAATATCATAAGTACCGTTAAGTGTTGTGGCTCTTTTGATTTTATATGATTCGGCACCCGTTACAAGCGACCATTTTAAATTGATTGCTGACGATGAGACTGCTTCGCCTGTAAAATTGGTTGGAATTGCCGAAATCGCAGGCTGATCGTAAACCAATATCGCTGAATAAGCCGACTCCACATTGTCTTTACCAACCACTTTAATTCTGTATTCGGCATGAGTGTGAACCTGATCTATTTTTGAAATAATAGTATAATCTGTTGATTCATAGAAAACAGAAAACGCATTTTCACCTGTTAGTTTTCTTTCCAAAATATATTTGTTTACTAACTCCTGATTGGTTCCTGTCCATTTTATGGTAATATTTTTATAATCAGAAGAAAGTGTATAACTCAACGTTTCTACTTTTGTTTTCCATAATGGAATATATTCTCTAGTTGAGCTATAGGCTTTCGCCGATGCATTTTTAGCATAATATTGCCCCGCAGGAGTTAAAACTGTATAATCAGTCGCTGTACTAGAAATTACTGGTGCATTCTGAAGCCAAACGTAATTTTGCCAGTTTGGATTTCTAGTTTTAAAAGCGTCGTTAATCGTAACATACATTGCTCGCGCATCTTGCACCCAATTGTAAATCGAATAACGTTCTACATAATCAGCACTTTCTAAAACAGCCAAAATCGATGCTAAATCATTTTTGTGTTTCGTGGCATTGGCATCTGTAAGCGTATTCACATCATCAGGGAAATTGTTGGCTGTCCAGTTTGCCCCAATATTCCATTCAGTAATCCAGATTGGTCTTTTGTATTTGTCATAGATATATTGCAGATCGCTTTTCCATTGTGCAGCGGTTTTATACCAATAACAGTGTAATGCTACGTAATCTACACGGTAATTATTAGCCTCAGCCTGCGTCATAAAATTAGCCATCCAGGGATTATAAGGATCCGAAGTTGCAGGAGAACCTACTCGTAATCCTGATTTCAATAGAGCTGGCCAATTGCTTATGGCTGCCTCAACGGTCATATTGGCTTGATCTGGACGATCTGGTTCGTTAAAGCCTAATAAATGCGTATATCCTTCTTTAGTATAAGCAGGTGTAAAGGATGGCCACCATTGCGTTTGACGAATTGGAACATATTCTACATTTGGCGTAGTGTCCATTCCTGTGTTCCAATTGTAATACCAAGTAATATTGGTTGAATTAATAGCTTCTGTGCTGCCGCCTGCAAGTCCTTTTTTGTTAACCTGATGCCATTTCATGGTTCGGACAAACGAAATGGTTCCTTTTAAATTAATGGGTAAAACTGGCAATTCCAAATCTTCATTTTCTGCAATATAAACTCGGCTATAGCCAGATCCATCAGCACTGGTAGCGAAAGTCGCCATATATCCTTTTTTTAGTTTGAATGATTTGATGGCATTGTCAAAAGCCCCTAAATTATCAAAAGGAGTCACGGTAACATACTGCTGTGATGATCCTGCAAAATTTTCTTCTGTAAAAACTTGTAACGGCTGATAGTCTGCAACGTATGGCGAAACAACTGTTCCTCCGCCATAATTGGTAACATTTACATTTGTACCATTGACTGCCAAAACACCGTTTACCGAAACATATTGCAACTGTGAACTAATTACGTCACTCGGTTTGACATTTTCAAAATATAAACTGTTATCTGTTGATGTTAAGTTGACTGTCGAATTAATTAATGGATTGTTTCCATTTTTAAGATACAAAGAAGCTGTTCCGCTTAAAACTACTTTTGATTTTGCAAAAGCTCCTGTAGTCGTATTGCTTGAAATATTTATGGTTTGCAGTGACGGGCTAATTACTTTATCAGGAGCATAAGCTACATTTTCAAATGTAACCGAAGTAATCGCCATATCTACAGCACCGCTTGCATAATTTTTACCAATTACAATATTGGCTGTTTCCTGTCCTTGAACTTTTAAATCTGCTATCCCGAAAAGTGCTTTAGCTCCACTTATATTAATATAATAAGTTCCTGCACTTTGCGATTGAAATAACAAATCTCCTTTTCTTAGCTTATTAACAGCTCCTGTCGTAAAATTTTTAGTTGCCAAAACGGTTCCTCCGCCGTTTGTCGCTGTAGAAACCGAAACCGTCATTTGAGAACCTGGACTTAAATTCGAAATGTATTCGTATATCCACGAAAACTGATAACCTTTTGAGGCTTCTAATTGTACTGGAAATGAATAAACGGAGCTTTCAAGTGCAGTGCTGTCCCATCTGATGTACATTAATCTGCCACTGTAAACTGAGTTATCGGATTCAAAAGTATGACCCGAAGTTACATCCATAAAACGTGCTCCGCTTGTACTGTTGGCTGTATTAAAGATAGATGGAGAAGCAACATTCGTCCATCCATAAGCAGCGGGAGTTCCGGCATTATCATTATAATAACCGTCCCATGTATTGATTAAATTGGAAGATTTCAGTTTTAAGTCGGCAATAGCAAAAAGTGCATAATCTCCTGTGATGGTTAGATAATAATTCCCATCAACATTTGAAACAAAAGATAAATCTCCCTTTCGTAGTTTATTAGCACTTCCTGTTGTAAATGTTTTAGAAGCAATAACTCCAGATCCGTCAGCACCTGATGATATTGCCACGTTTAATTTGACACCTGCCGTCGCATTGGAAATATACTCATAAAGCCATGAAAATTCATATCTCAAACCTTGCTCCAGCTTGACAGGATAACTATAGGTCGCACCTGAATAACTGGCATTATCCCAACGAATGTACATGATTCTGCCGTTGTAAACCGAATTATCAGATTCAAAAGTATGTCCAGAAGTTACATCCAAATAGCGAACACCAGAAGTCGAATTGGCAGTATTCCAAGGAAGGCTTGTTGACGTATTTGCCCAGCCATAATCGTTTGGTTTTCCAGAGTTGTTTCCGGTTACTCCTGCCCATCTTCCTAATAAATTATCTGCACCATAAGCAATTGCAGCTCCTGAAGTATCATTTAGAAAATCTAATGTTTTAGAAGTTAAATAATGTCCATCTTGATAAATATTAGCAACACCATCTTTTATTGCATATCTATAAGTCTGTTCCTGTGCGTTATCTACAGAAGTACTTAAATTTTCGGGAGTTGATAGGATTGTAGTACTATTAAAAGTTGTTTTATCCAGAGAAGTTCTAAATCCGAGACCGATTGTGTTTTTAACTTCAACATCAAATCCTCTTCCAACGGCCGAATTGACTTTGGCTTTTACCTCTAAAGTAAATTCTGTTTGATTGGATAATGGAAATGATAGAATATCTGAAGCAGTAGCATTTGTAAAAATCTTAGAACCATTTAATGTTGTGGCTAAATTTGCCTTTACAGGTAAATTAGGAGCTTGTGCCTGTATATTGAATACAAAAACCGATAACGAGAATAATAAAAATGCGTATAGTTTTTTCATATGAAATATTTGTTTAAAAATTATTTTAAAATTTTTGTTGAATGCTTTCATTGGTAACCGACAAAATTATTGGCGCAGGCAACTCCCAAACCGCTGATTTTAAAACTAAAAACTGGGCAAGAAAATTCCTTCCGCTTTTATTAACGGGCAAAATTGTACTGAAATTTGTTGTGGTATTTTATATTGTTAAACACATGATATTTTGAATCATACTGCACAATATAGTATTCATGCGGCTTATAATGACTGCCTGTATTATCCTCTTTTATAATCGAGGATAATACTTAAACAGTCAGGTAATTATAAAATTAGTATTTAAAAAAATGGATATTTAAAATACTTAAAGTATGTATCTTCAACTGCAGCAAAATAATAACCATTCCAATTAAATCACTGCAGTTTAGATACTTATTTCTATTAAACGGCTACTTAAAGCTGACTTTCATCTGCGACAGCATCCTGCCATTTATCCCAAACTTTAACGCTCGGATCATAACCATCATAACCAAAGTTCTGACTTAATTTACCTTTGATATTGGCCGTAATAGCACTGTTTGGTATTGGCCAGTAATTATTGCGTTTGTCCATGGTGTAGAACTTAGTTCCGTTAGGAACCACAATTCCGCTAGGATATTTGTTGTAAAGGGTATAATGTACAATACGTTGATACCAATAACTTCCGCCTGCGTTATCTGTTCCTGACTGTTTGTCCCAGTTGGTCTTGCTGTAGGTTTGTCCCCATTCATCAGCCTGTCCGCTGAGTGCGAGACAATGTGAAATACGTTTTAGCTCCACATTTCTCCATTCTTCTAAATAAAGCTCTCTTCCTCTTTCTGCACAAATATCGCCGATAGTAACTGTTCCATACATTTGTGATGCACCGGCTCTTGCTCTAACAACATTTACATCCTGAGCCGCACCACCAACGTTACCTTGATAAAAACGAGCTTCTGCTCTTAACAAATAAGTTTCAGCCAAACGATATAAATACCAATGTGCTTTACTTCCCGTACTAGCTCCCTGAAAATCATTTGCATTTGGATTCGTTTCGTTTACAACATCATGCAAATAGATTTTGTATAACGGGAAATCAAACCATTCGCGAAGCGTATCTTTTGACAGCAATGTAGTACCATTTTTTAATCTGAAATTTTGTCCATAATACGCAGAAGTTTTATCGCTGTATTTCAAATTTTCCATGTTTACCCAGTTCCCAACGGTACTATTATGTCTAAGATCTTGTTTATCTTCTACTCCATTAACCACCCACATTGGATGTTGTGAATAATAAGAAGCACTAATTGTAGCAATACCACGTCCTAAAGCTCTGGCATAATCATAGTTAGCCTGATAATTAGCATTGTTTGAAGCAAAACGATTTGCTGCTTGTTTTCCGTCAGGAGTAGTAACTGTACCAGAATTCCAGTTTGGTCCAAAAATTCTCATAGAAGCAAATGGTAAAAAAGATTGTACGCCACCATTTGGCATTACCATTATAGCTTCTCTGTTACCAGCAATAACTTTATTTTCAGGTCGGTGTAAATCCCAAATCACATTTCTTGTGATAGTCCATGTTGTTGGATTTCCTCCTGGATCAAAAGTTCCGAAAGAACCCTGCATTAAAGAATAACCAGAAGAATTAATCAATAAGTCGGCCTGATTTTCAGCATCTTTAAATCTTCCGGAAGCTAAGTAGCACTTTATCAATAGCTGACGGCATGCCCCTTTGTTTACAACACCTAAATAAGGTAATTTCGATTGTTCTGGAACCCATTCTACAGCCTTTTCCATGTCTGCCGTAATCATTTCGATAATTGCCTCCTTTTTAGTTGAATAATAACTTTGCTTTGGAACTTCCAAAATTTTTGTAATCAACGGAATATCTCCAAATTGATAGACCAAATTTAGATATCGATAAGCTCTGTGAAAATAAGCCTGACCAATATATTTACGTTTCACTTCTTCTGTTAAACTTGTTACCTTATCAATATAAGTTAAAACAGTATTGGCATGTTTAATTCCAGTATAAGCTTCAGTCCAGTAAAATCCGAAATAAAAATCATCATTTGTTGACGTTTTGTAACTCATGGTAGGCACCATAGTATTAGCAAAATCAGAAATGGTACTGGTATTATCTGTTTTTCCATATTTTGACATATCAGAGAAAACGTACTCTGTTCCAATAGGTACACTATTACCAGCATTATTGTAATGAATATAGTTATTACGAAGCTGTTTATCTGCACTTGCCAAAACCGCCTGTAATCCAGTTTCTGTAGTAAATGTAGCTTCTGGTTCGTAAAACGAAAGCGGATCTGGCTCCAGAAAATCCTCTGAACAAGAGACAAAAAGAGCAGCAACCGCAACTAGAGGCACTATTCTTGCAATTTTATTTTGTATATATCTTTTCATTATTGACTATTTTTTAAAGTGAAACGTTAAATCCTAAATTAAACATTCGGGTAGCAAGCCCGCCAGTCTCCGGATCACCATAATATTTCCATTGTTTAGAAGCTGACCAAGTTGCCACATTCTGAACAGAAGTGTAGATTTTGAAATTTCTCACATGCAAACGATTTATAAGATCTTTAGGAAGTGAGTACGCCAGCGAAATATTGTCTAAACGAATAAAACTGCGATCGTATAATTTTGCTGTCCCAGCTCCTGCAGGTCCTCTGGCATCAAGACGTGCCCAGTCATTTGTAGGGTTGTCAATTGTCCAATAAGGATTTACAAATGGATTGTAGTTGTTGGTATATAAACTACCATCATTATAGGTATTCATATAACGCCCATCCATAGATTTGTGTCCCATGTACGAATACATATTGATTGCCAAATTCCAATTTTTATAAAACGTAAATTCATTACGAAGCGACCAGTTAATTGGTGGTGTTGTCTGTCCTAAAAATTGTCTGTCTTTTTCGTTATAAGTTGGTTTTCCGTTAACATCATCAGCAGTATAGCTGTTTTCTACTTTTGGATCACCTGGACGCTGTCCGTATTTTGCAGCTTCAACGGCTTCATCTTTCTGCCAGATTCCAATTACTTTATAATCCCAGATTTGAGAAATAGGTTTTCCAATAAACCATCCATTGGTTTTATCGTCAGCCTCTTTTCTTCCAATAACATTTCCATTGGCATCTTTAATATCTTCCATATTGCCATACAATTTGTTAATCGTATTCTTGTTGTATGAAAAAGCAACCATAGTAGTCCATTCAAAGTTTGGTCTCTTCATGTTTAAAGTTGTAAGACTGATCTCAATCCCTTTATTTTCAACCTCTCCAAGATTGGTTGCAATAGATGAGAATCCTGTAAACTCAGGCAGACGCTGGCTCATAATCATATCATGAGTAACAGATCTGTAAATATCGATTGTACTTGTAATTCTGTCATTTAAGAAGCCTAAATCAAGACCAATATTTGACGCAGTTGTTTTTTCCCATTGCAAATTAGGGTTTGCCATGCGGTCTATTCCCAGATATTTCATATCCACGATGTTTCCCGAAGCATCGATATATCCCATTGTTGCTCCTGTACCTGAGCTTAAATTGGCTAAAGCTAAGTATGGATCTGCAAGTGATCTGTTTCCGTTTTTACCCCATGATAAACGTAATTTACCAGTGCTTAACGGTTCCCAATTAAGCCATTTTTCTTTATTAAAGTTCCATCCTAATGCTACAGAAGGGAAAGTGGCATAAGGATAAGAAGCTCCAAATGCTGAATATCCATCACGACGTACTGTTCCTGTAATCATATAACGATCGTCAAACGAATAGAAAAGTCTTGCCATTAAAGCATCGCCTGTCTGGTGTGTATCTGTTGCTGTAAAAGTACTATTAGCAAGTGTCGCATTGGCAATATTGTGGTATCCTAAAGCATCCGAAGGCTGTATATTACGCGCATAAACAACATCTGACCATGTTTTAAGATCTTCAGCTTCCTGAACAAAAGTGGCTATAATATGGTGTTTTTCATTAAATGTATGGTCCCATGTTATGGTGTTGTTTATATTCCATGTAAATTTTTTACCATTACCTCTATCCACTCCTATGTTAACTGGATTCCAGTTTTTATTACCTGCTGACTGGAAATAACGATTGTAAAAGAATTCATATCGAGGTGCTGCATTAAATGAGTATGTAATACCTAAAGGTAAAGTTACTTTTGTATTAAATATTGTATTCAATACTGTATACCCTTTATCTAGATCCATATATTGGCGATCATAGTAGTAGTTATACCCTCCAATTGTAGGGCCCATTGGTTGTCTTGCGTAATCGCCATTTGCTTCTTTAAAGTTAGCAAACGGGCTGTTTCTTAACATATTGGCATCCCAATAATTCGTTCCTGTTCCAACAGATATATCTCCATCTGATCGATCCTGAAAATTAACGTTTGCTCCAAATTCAAGCCAATCTGTAATCTTAGCATCTACTTTCATGTTCGCACGAACAGCTGTATAATCATTACCCTGAATAGCTCCTTCTGATGTTAAATATCCTAAAGACATATAATAATTTACTTTATCACTTGCTCCGGAAACACTTAAATTATTGTCACGATTAATTCCTGTTCTAAAAGTGCTATTGTACCAATCGTGTGTTTTTCCTTCTGTAAAATTCTTTAAAAGCGTTGCATCAGTTATACCTAGACGTAATCCCCAAACTTCATTTAAACTTTTTCCTTGTATTTGTGAAGCTGGCTGATAGGCTAACCATTGCGCCTCAGTAATACCGTACTGACTTAATTGACTTGGGCTTGAATAATACCCCGGTTTACCTGCTGCTGTTCCTGTAACCCATGCCTCGTAATTTCCAGTTGCAGTATTGGTGCCATACGTTTTAGCTGTTTCCCAATCTTGGCGGTATTTTACATATCCCTCTGGAGAATATACGTTTCTGTAAGCACTTTCATTGACAATCGTCATATTGGAAGTAACATTAATAACAGGCTTTCCTGTTTTTCCTTTTTTTGTCGAAATAACAATAACCCCAGCTGCCGCTTTAGAACCATATACAGCTGTAGCAGATGCATCTTTTAAGATATCGATCTGGCCAACATCATCAGGGTTAATTTCTGAAAGTTCTCCGTAGAACTGCATTCCGTCTAAAATAATAAGCGGTGAGTTATGATTGGCTCCATCAGGATTGTAAACAGAAGTCTGCCCACGAACCTGCAAAGATCCTCCTCCTTTTGCAGAAGGGTCATATCCCACTTTTAGACCAGGAACGCCTCTTAATAAATCCTGAACAGTCTGCGGGTTTTGATTGGCTAATGCTTCGGCTTTAACCTGAACAATTGATCCGGTTAAATCTTTTTTCTTCATTTTACCATATCCCACTACCACCACTTCGTCTAATGAAGCCGCATTCTCTTCTAGTTTTATATTAATATTTGTTTTGCCGTTTACAGCTACCTCTTGGGTTACAAAACCAACAAAAGATATTACTAATACTGAATTCCCATCTCCTGCCAGCGTAAATTTTCCGTCAAAATCTGTTATCGTACCATTTTTTGTTCCTTTAATTAAAACTGATGCTCCTGGAAGCGGAACACCTTTACTGTCTTTTACTTGTCCACTAATACTGTTTTGTGGCTGTACTTTTTCTGCTCCTATTTTACTACTCGGTTCAGTAGAAAATGCATGTACTTGAGACAATGAAACTAATACACAAAGCAGTGTGAGTTTCTTTTTCAAATCAAATCCAGATCCATAATCAGGAGCCTTAATCTTCCTAATAAAGTTTGTCATTTTTGGTTGTCGTTTTGGTTAAAAGTTTAGTTAATAAGTCTGCAAAATATAGAAACAACATTCAATAAGTGTGTTTTTTACAATTTTCTTTTTCAAAATTTTTTAAGTAAACATTATCATGTAATTATCAATAGTTTGCATTACAAATCTATAGCAAGAAGCATGAGCAAAAGGGGGTAATTACAACATTAAAAAAGGGGCAAATCCGTATTTTTAGATGCAAAACGGGAATTTTTTATACGAATGACAAAAAAAGCATCTTCAAAATGCATGATGCATAATTATTTAAAAGCTGCATATAAATAAAAATGTAGAATAATCTCTTAACATTTATCTTAAATAACTTTAGAAAAATAAAAAGATATGGAGCGTCACACAACATTTGGCTTAAAAAAACACAACTGTAAAATAAGCAAACTATTAATTCAATAAAGTACATTGAACGAACGCAGATAAAACGGATTTACTTCGTAAAGACGCGGATTTAAACAGATTACTATTTTTTTGGAAAGATTAATAAAAAATCCGTTTTAATCCGTGTCTTCGCGTTAGCGAATCTGTATCATCCGCGTCTGATGGAAATGATTGGCAATAATAGCCCAAATAAAAAAATATACCACTCCTCCGGAGCTTATATTCTGAACATTAAATTCTTTGCTATAAATATTTCGCTTCTCCGAAGCTTTTAAAAAAAAAGCTGCCCTTTTGGACAGCTTTCTTCATCAAATAAATGAAGCTATTTAATTATTTCACATAACGATAAACCTCTGATGCTGCTAACAAAAAAGCTCCTACTCCAAAATCAGCAGTTGAATTTTTATCGACTACTTGTCCCGGAATTGCTTTTTCGCCAATAGGCTGGACATATCCCAAAGTCCCATCTGGTTGCAGCGCAAAAGTGGTTAAGTAATTCCATGATTTTTGCACTATTGGCAGATATTCTTTTTTATCCAAAAAGCCGTTGTTAATTCCCCACATAAAACCATAAGTAAAAAAGGCTGTACCGCTGGTTTCTGGCCCAGGAGCATGTCCAGGATCTAGAATACTTCTCGTCCAATAGCCGCCTTTTTGCTGTGTAGCAGCGAGAGCTTTAGCCATATCTTTAAAACGGCTGATATACTCCTCTCTATGTTTCGCTGATTTTGGTAAATCCTGAATAATTTTGGCATAACCCGCAAAAATCCAACCATCTCCTCTAGCCCAAAAATCTTTTTTCCCATTAGCACTTTTGTGTTTTGGATACACATATTTAGCATCACGAAAATACAGTTTGGCTTCTTCATCATACATAATGCTGTCCGCATATTGCAAATAAGAATGGAGTTTTTCTAAATACATTTCGTTTCCTGTAACGTTGTACAGCTTTGTCATTACCGGCATTACCATATACAAGCCGTCAACCCACCACCAATAATCGTTTGCAGGAGTGCTCATTTCATATTCCATCACTTCACGGGCACGGGCAATTTTTTTAGGATCATTTTTTCCTGTTAAGTTGTATAAATCAATATAGGTTTGAAAACAAATCTGCCAGTCTCCAAACAATACATGTTTATCTGTTTCTCCATAGTTGTATTTCCATTCTGATTTATCAGTTGATTTCGCACCCATCCATTGATTCTTCTCCGCCCAAACCATCGAATAATCTAAATATTTTTTGTTTTGGGTTACTTTGCAAGCTTCCATATTTCCAGTGTGATAAGCGGAAACATGCCAAAAAGCATTTCCTGATTCCGGATGTGTTGTCTGCCAACGGTTATTTACTTTGTCGATAATAGCGATTACCTCTTTTTTAGATTCTTTTATCCCGTTTTCCTGTTTTACATTTCCTGTTTTACATCCAATAGTCACAAGAGAAAGAGAAGCTATTGCCATAAAAAATGATTTTCTAAAATTCATCATTATATTTTAAGATTATAAGGTTTACAATTTTAACCCTCTGAGTGAAATTTAAAAAAATAACCTTTAACATATAGAAACATAGATTTTTATGTCGAAAAAAAGAGATCAAAAGAAACTAGTTTCCACACATAGACAAACTATGTGCATTTAAATTAGTGAAACGCCTTTTTTTTAATCTTCTAAAAACTATGTTTCTATGTGTTTAAAATCATTGCACCCAGCCGTTAATTTTAATGTTTAATTATTTTTTAAAATTTTATTTTATTATCAAGTTGATTTCCAAAAACTTTCATTCAGTATGTATTTATTATCCTTTACGTTTTGATATTTCTTCTTAAACTCGGAAGGATTTATATTGTAAAATTGCTGAAAGTGTTTCCTGAAATATTTAATATCGCCAAAACCAGCAATCGAAGCGGCCTGACTTATCTGTAAATCTGTTGTGATTAATAAGGTCGCTACTTTTCGCAAACGCACATTTCTGGTAAATTCTGAAACCGATTTACCGGTAATCTTTTTAATTTTTTTATACACCAATGAATAACTCATTCCTAGATGAAATGCCAAATCATGGACGTTGAAATTCTCCACATCCAAATTGGCATCGATTATATCTACAATTCGTTCGATGAGTTTTTTATCTTCATCGGATAATTTTAGATTCGCTTCTTTTTTGGTCACTGAATTAAGCAGATAATTTTGCTCACTATCACGTCTCGCCAATATTCCGCTGATTCTGGCTAGTAAATAGTCATTATCAAAAGGTTTTGTAATATAATCATCGGCTCCAACTTCGGCTCCTTTAAGTTTCACTTCTTCCGAAGTTCCTCCAGTAAGCAATATCACAGGAATGTGTTTTAATTCGTCATCCGATTTAATATGTTTACAAAAGGTAACGCCGTTCATTTCGCCCATTACCACATCAGAAATAATTAAATCTGGCTGTACTTTTTTGATTATTGATAAAGCTGTCTCCGCATTTTCAGCCAATGTAATATGATATTTTGAGGCTAAAATGCGTTTTAGATAATTTCTTATTTGAGCATTATCATCTACAACCAAAATACTTTTGGCATCTTTAATTAAATCATTGACATTTTCTGGTTCTTCCAAACTTTGCAATACATTTTCCTGTATCACAGTATCTTCCAAAGCTTCTTCTAAAAACAAGGTTCTGTCGCTTAAATCTTCTCTGATTTCAATATCTCCAAAATGCTCTTTTCCAAGTGGTAATCTAATTTCAAAAGTTGCTCCACCACTTTTATTATCTCGACAGCTAACCTGTCCATAATGCTGATTCACAAATTGTTTGACCAAATAAAGTCCGATACCAAATCCTTTACGGTTGTTTTTTATGTTAGTATTGGACTGATAAAACAAATTAAATATTTTCTCTTTATCAGCATCTGGAACACCTTCTCCATTATCAATCACTTTTATAACCACCTCATTATCTTTGCATCGTAACGTAACGGCGACTCTTCCGTTTTCTTTTTCTGTAAATTTTAATGCATTGGAAATCAAATTAAACAGAGCCATTTCAATCTTTTCCCGATCGACATAGACCAATACTCTTTCTTCAGAAATACTAAAACTGTAATCTATTTTTTTGACTTTGGCATGATGCACAAAACAGCTAAAAACCTCTTTCGCAAGCTCCACAATATCAATCTGACCAATTTTAAGTTTTCCAGTTTCTGTTTCTGTTTTTCTAAAAAGAAGCAGCTGATCCACCAGACTCAATAATCTTCTGGAATTGCTATATACCATTTCAATGGCGCCAGGATCAATCTGTTGGTCGGTTCCATAAATGATATCTTTTAAAGGATTAATAATCATGGTTAAAGGCGACCTGAACTCATGAGAAATATTAGTGAAAAAGGTTATTTTTTTCTCATTAAGTTCTTTCTCCTGTTTCGCCAAATCCTGCGAAAGTTTTACTTCGTATTTAAGTTTTGCCTGTTGGCGCTGGTATTTATCAACCACATAAATAACCAAACAGATCATTAGAAAATAGATAAAATAAGCCAAACCACTCCTGTACCACGGCGGTAATATCGTAATAGGAAGCGAAATCGATTTTGTATTCCAGACTCCTTCTGCATTCGTAGACTTAATTTTCAGCACATAATCTCCCTCTGTTATTCTGGAATAATTTGCGCTGCGAATATTATCCACATAATGCCACTGCGAATCCCATCCTTCTAAAAAATAAGCATAGGAAATTTTTTCAGGCAAACTGTATTCTAAAGCTGCGAAATCAATGTTTAGCATGGATTCATCATAGGATAATTTTAGCTTATCAATTCCAAAAGAAGTCAGATGAGAATGATCAAAAGCCTTATTATTGACTTTTATAGAAGTGATGACAAGCTTAGGAAAATCATGAATCTGGCTATTGATTTTGGTATTTATGATATTAAATCCTTTAATTCCTCCAAAAAGTATCTCGCCAGTTGAAAGTTTGAGCGCCGCATTATAATTAAACTGATTGCTCTGAAGTCCGTCAGCATCATGATAACTTGTGATTTTTCCTGTCTGTGCATTGTACACAAATATTCCATTGTAGGTGCTGCACCAATAATCTCCTTTATTATCTTTTACAATATTTAATACCGAATTATTTGGAATTCCATTTTTGTGAGTCAGAAACTTTTTCTCTAAAGTTTGAGGATTAAAAATCAACAGACCGCCGCCTTCAGTTCCTACCAGCATTTTTGTTGGAGAAACAGCAATAACAGATCGTACGGGATATTTGAGATCAATCACTTTACGTTTCATTGTTCTTGGATTGAACTCAACCAGATCCGTAAAATTCCCTATCCAAAGATTTGCATTGTGATCTTCTGCAATTGAAATGATTCCCCTAATTTTTGCATCTACAAAATCAAATTTATCTAGTGTTTCATTATAACGATACAAGCCTTCATCATCTGGCGAAGCGGCCCATAATGTATTATCCTTTCCTCGAAAAAGCACCCAGATATTCTTTTGGACTGCATTTGTTTTGGGATTAAAAAAACTATATTTTTTAAAATTACGAGTCTGAGAATTAAACAAACAAACACCTCCGCCATAAGTTGCAAACCAAGTTCCTTTGTTGTCGTTTACAATTGCCGAGACAAAATTGTTGGAAATCGAATTCGGGTTATTGGTGCTGTGAGAGTAATTTGTGAATGTATTATCTTTTCTGTTCCACAAACTTGCGCCTGCTCCATCTGTTCCAATCCATAAATGATCACTGTCCTGCTCAGATAAAGAAAGAATAAAATCACTTGGCAGCGTATTTTTTATTTTTTCATTTTTTGAAATCGTAATAAAAGGACTTTTTCTTTCTTCCACTTTATTAACTCCTCCTCTTAAAGTTCCAATCCAAACTCGGTTTTCATTATCTGAAAAAAGTGATGAAATGGCATTGCTGTTCAGTTTTTCTTCGTCTGAATTGGCATTAAATAAAGAAAAACTATCCGAAGCATAATGATACTTTACGATGCCGTTACCGTTTGTAGCAATCCAAAGTTCTTTTTTATCAGGTTTGCACATCAAATCGGAAATAGGATACTGAACTTCCTGATTTCTATACATTTGATGTATTTTATTTACGGAATTATATTTCAACAAACCTTCGTCTGTACCAATCCAGATGTTCGAAGATTTATCGCATAAAATACAGCTTCCAACAGTAAAATCAGAGAAAACAACAATCAGTTTTTTCGCCGTTGCATCCATAGTTACCAATCCAATTCCCTGAACAAAACACCAAAATTTACCCGATTTATCGAAATCCATTCCCTGAACATGATAATCCCATTGCAGTTTTCCGTTTACATACAGCGGAATCTGAATGATTTTTTCCTGCTTGTCTTCGTAATAAAGCAGTCCCTGACCAGCAGTGCCGATATACATAACTGATTTATGATCTATAATTTTGTTGACCACAAAATCTATCGGCTCAATCTTTGAAGTTTTAGCATTTAAGTAATATTTTCTGCTAAAATGATTGTTCAGATAATTGTAAACACTGATACCTCCTTTTGTACCAATCCAAATCTCATTTTTAGTACCGCAAATGCTTACAACACGATTATTATTTAGCGAATTAGAGTCGTTTGGTTCATTTCTAAAATTTAAAAAATTATAGCCATCGTATCTGCTTATTCCATCATAAGTACCAAACCACATTAAACCTCTTTTGTCTTTATAAACCGAAGTAACAGCGTTATTGGCAAGACCGTTTTTTATACCGATGTAACCAATATTATATTTTTCCTGCCCAAATTTAGAAACAGCCGATCCTGCAACCGACTGTGGTTGAGACGGAGAACAAACTAAAAGCATTAAAAATAATAGAATTCTATTTTTCAAAATGTGTGGTGGTTAGGTTAGTTTAAGTTTTGATGAATCTATAATAGATATAGGTTAATTTAAATACGCATATGTCATAAAATTTTACGCCGAAAAGGCAATTATTCTTAAATATTTTAAAATCAGAAAAACCTATGATGTTTACTCATAGGTTTTTCTTTCCAAAAAGATGAACTACTAACTAATTAATCAATGATATGGTATAGGAATAACTGTATTTTTTGTCTAACAAACGATATTGCTCATGAGGCAAACTTCCCCAGCTGTCATCACCTCCAAGACCTCTTTGCTTGTAATCTAAATGCAGGTAAACTGCTTCTTTAGAATCTAAGTTTAAATCTGTTGGATGGCGTTGTTCCTTATTTTTTCCGGGATCCAGATCTTCTGTCGAAATATTCAGTGCACTAAAACCAATTGGCTGCGCGCCTTCAATTTTTAAACCTTGTCCGTTATTGTTTTTTAATGTCAGCCAGCGAACATCTGTTTTATATCCAGATTCCTGCGGACGAATAAAATTTCTTGCATATTGATTGTTCACTTTATCCGAGTATTCTCCCATAAACGCTGCCGAATTTCTATCCGAATAATTTTCCCAAGGGCCTCTTCCGTAATAACTCAAATTATCATAATCTCCTTTGAGTTTCAAACGCATTCCAAAACGAGGCAGTTCTGGTAAATCTTTTCCAGACATATCGATTGAAGACGTAACTTTAATTGCTCCGTTATTCTGAATTAAATAATCAACAGTGTAAGGAACATCAGCTTGCGCTAATTTATAAGCTACTTTTATTCCTAATCCTGCTGTATTTTTTTCATCCAAAACAACGCTTACAACGGTCGGATTTTTTGATGCTTCTTTCCAGATTCCTAATTTATTTGGCATCCCGCTTCCAAAATCATTATCTGTTGGAGCACGCCAGAAATAAGGTGTTGGAAAATTCGTAATCACATTTTTTCCGTTTTTCGATTCGTATTTTGAGATTTCTGCTTTTTTCAGGTCAAATTCTCCTTTACTATTTTCTGTTTCAAAAGAAAGAATAGTATTTGCTTTTGAATATTTTAATTTAGAAGCGCTATTTGTTTTCGTATTAGCTGCAAAATAATTTCCTTTTGCTATTTCAAATTGTGCTCTGGCAAATTCAAATCCTTTTGCTACTAAAGGATCATCGTATTTTGAAAGGGCAAAAACATTTAAAAAATATTCTGAATTTTCATCGATATCGCCTAAATAGATCGCTACTTTTTTACTTTGTTCCGGTTCTAAGTCTAAACTAAATTCGCCCGTTTTTACTTTTGCTCCGTTTTTAATCAGTTCATATTTAAAGTTATAATTGGACAGATTAGTATAATTAAAATGATTTCTGATTATTAATTCGGTTCTGCTGTTTAAAAGAATTTCAATGTTTTGATATACTTTTTTTACTTCTTCTAAAGCTGGCTTTGGTGTTCTGTTAGAAAAGATAAGGCCATCGGCACAACCATTTTCGTCATTTTGCAAAGCAGCGCCTCCCAAATCTCCTCCGTAAGCCCAGAAAACTTGTCCTTTATCATTTTT
Source organism: Flavobacterium notoginsengisoli (assembly GCF_042686225.1). NCBI lineage: Bacteria > Pseudomonadati > Bacteroidota > Flavobacteriia > Flavobacteriales > Flavobacteriaceae > Flavobacterium > Flavobacterium notoginsengisoli. The sequence continues at coordinate 237,226 of NZ_JBHUOT010000003.1, read as the reverse complement.
AGTTTTGATTCCCTGATCTACCCAATCCCAGATAAAACCGCCCTGCATACGTTTGCTGTTGTTGATAATGTCCCAATATTCCTGAAAATTACCACTACTTTGTCCCATTGCATGTGCATATTCACACATAATATACGGACGTGTTTTATCAGAATTCGCGTAATTTTTCATGCTTTTAATGCTTGGATACATTGGCGCTACGATATCTGTATTTCTATTTTCTCCTGCCTGTTCAAACTGAACCGGACGTGTAGTATCGACTTTTTTTAACCAATCGTAAGCATCATAAAAAACAGGGCCATTCCCACATTCATTTCCTAAAGACCAGATAATAATCGAAGGATGATTTTTGTCAATAGCAAACATTCTTTCAATACGGTCTAAATGTGCCGGCGCCCATTCCGGCAAATAAGCAGGATGTTTTTTCTGGTCAAACCAATTCTGCCATTCAGCTCCCATTGCATGACTTTCGATATTAGCTTCATCAACCACATAAAAACCATATTGATCGCATAATTCATAAATATGAGGATCATGCGGATAATGACTCATTCTGATCGCGTTAATGTTGTGTTCCCTCATTAACTGAAGATCTTTCAGCGTTAGTTTTTCATTCGGAACGTGACCGTTTACATCATCATGTTCATGGATATTAACTCCTTTTACCATAATGACTTTGCCATTTACCAATAAACGAGCGTTCTTAATTTCTACTTTTCTAAAACCTGTTTTTTTAGAAATAATTTCTAAAGTTTTTCCTTTATCATCTAATAATGAAATGGTATAGCGATACAAATTTGGCGTTTCGTTACTCCATTGTTTTACATTTTCAATTGTTTTTTCGAAGCTTATATTTTGCGCTTTATCATTTACTTTTTTGCTTTCAGAATAAATCACTTTGTTCTGATCGTCAAACAATTCAACCTTTACGGATGGATTTTTTACTTTACTTTTTTCAAAATATTTTAGCGTTACATCCAGATTGAAAAGTCCGTTTTTGTATTGATTGTCTAAGTCACTTTTTACAAAATAATCCCAAATTGTCGTTTTAGGCATTGCCTGCAGATAAACATCTCTTTCGATACCGCTTAATCTCCAAAAATCCTGATCTTCTAAGTAACTTCCATCATGCCAACGGAATACCTGAACAGCAAGCAGATTTTCTCCTTTCTTTAAAAAAGAAGTAATATTAAATTCAGCCGGGGTTTTGGATGCTTTGGTCATTCCGACTTCTTTTCCGTTCAGGAATACTCTCGCATAACCTGAAATAGAAGCAAAATGAAGAATGATTTCTTTGTCTTTCCATGATTCCGATACTTTAAAAGTACTTCTGTAACTTCCAACCGGATTATAATCTTCCGCTATAAAAGGCGGATTTTTCGGAAACGGATACGTAATATTGGTATAAATAGGAATATCAAAACCTTGTAGTTCCCAATTAGATGGCACCTGAATGTTTTTCCAATTGGAATCATTCAACGTTGTGGTGTAAAAATCCAACGGTCTTTCGGATGGTTTTTTAACAATATTGAACTTCCAGTTTCCATTCAAACTTTGATACAACTCTGATTTTTGAGGATTATTTCCTTTCAATTCCGTTTCATTACTGAACAGCAGAAAGGAACTTCTGCCTTTTTCTTTTCCTCTGTCCAAAATCTGAGGATTTTCCCATTCATTATTCTGGGCAAAATTATTTTGCAGACTCCAAAACAAAGCAAGTGCTAATACAATTTTTTTCATTTAACTACACAATGGTTTTTAATTTAATACTCCAAAATTTATTTCAAACCAGCTTGTCAATGCTTGATTTCGAAATAAAAATCAACTTCACAAATTTAGATAACGACCTATAAGATAAGAGGGACGTTACAGTAAATTAGAAGGGGTATATTAACATAAACGGCCAAAAAACGAGTAATTGAGACGATATTTCACATTATTCATAATTATTGAATTAAAAAATATTGAAAGGAAAAATTGTATTATATCAAAAAATTAAGGCTTTAGAATAGGAAGTTGTTTTACCTCTAAAATTTGTACAGGCTCCGGATTTACTTTTACCAATCCTTCTCCATCGGCCTGACTTACGTTTTGAGAAAAAATATGCAATTGCTTTTTATTTTTCCAAAGTTCTTTATCCAAATTCGGTTCCCATTGTCCTACCGTAAAACGACTTAGATCTGTTAACTGCCATTTTTTATTTTCTAAATTGGCATAAGCCAATGTGATTTTATTGTCGCGTTCTTCATCTCTAAAAAGCAGATACAACATCGATTTTTTGACCAAAATTTCAGGACGGGAAATCGGAATTCTTTTTGTACCGCCTCCGCCTAAACTAAATGGTTTGGTATGAAAATCGGTATTGATTAAATTCCATTTTCCATCAGCCAAATACACTACCTTATATTGCGGAATACCATTATTGTCCCAATACGTAGTAATGTATGGATTTCCTTTTTCGTCAACAGTCATTGCGGTTTGGTTAATTAAACTGCTGTTTTGTGGTACTTCCCAGGCATTTTCGGCTGTGGCTTTTGTAATAGGTAAAGTATATTTTTCTCCTGTAGATTTTTGCCATGTTTTACCACCATCAGCTGAAAAAGCATAACAAATATCATGGTTCGTTGACACATCCCAACTTTCTCTCCAAACCCATGAAATGTAAATTCCTTTTTCTCCCATACATATTTGCCAATAGGCACTGCGCTGGTTTTCGCCGTCAATTAAATTATTTTGTAAGGATGTCCATTGCTGCGTTTTTAAATCATAAGATTTCATAACCAAATTTCCTCTTCCAGAAGCTCCGGAACGATAGCAGAACAATAAATTTCCATTGGGAAGATTATGGAATTCAGGATAAGTAACTTTACTTTCATCAACTCCTGTCATAGCTTTTTCTTCGCCTAATTCTAAAGTAAAGGGCTTTTTACTTCTGGCATAACGCAAACGCGTATCATGATGATCCCAACTCACATGAAGATATCCTTCACTGTCTATTGCAATACTGATATCATTATGAGCATCTTTTACATTTCCACTATACGGAGTGATTACTTTTTCCCAGTTGTTTGAATTTAGTTTTCGTTTTGCCAAAACCATTCTGCTTTCCGGATCATAATAAGCGGTGTATTGATTTCCTTTGAACGATGTCAGTGCACTATTTCTAAAAATAACCGTATTAACAGAATTATTGCTCCAACCTAAACCTACTTCACTTTCTATAGTTTTTAACTGAGCTTTTACACTGAATGAAAAAAATAGCAACATTAAAAATAAGCTTGCAGCACTGAAAGTTTTTTTATTTAATTGATTATTTAAATTGCTTTTCATTTCTCTTTTTTAATTCTAATAAGTGTTAATACAACACTTCAAATATAGCAAACTTTTTTAAATTATATATTTTATATAAAATATTACAAAAAACTAAATTTTACTAAAAATTATAACAACTATATTACGATAAAATAAAAATTAAGCCTAGAATAACATTTGAGATTAAAAAAGTATTTTTAAAACTGTACCTATAAAAATAACATTTTCTGTATCTGTATCTAAAAGTGGTAAGACGCTAATTTTGCTAAAAAAAGATTATGGAAGTAAGAGACCAAACTTTAACAAACCTAAAATTTAGAGAAGTTTATATATTTGATATGTTAGCCTTGCAAGATATATATTATCAAAACCTGCATAAAAATAATTCAAAGAATTTATCTTTTGGAATTCCATTTTTATTGGCACAAAGGGGCAAAAAAATAAATTCATTTGCCAGTTTGGTTCTTGATCAGGATAACCGTGTCAGTTTTATGATTTTTGATGACGTAACTTTAAGTGCAGAAGATAAAAATGAATTTACAAACACGATCTCAAATTTTCTTAAGAAAAAAAGAAATGATAATTTTAAGGATCCTGAACAATTCAACAAAAGCAGTAATTACTTGGCCAAATGGCTCGATCTTTAATCAAAGTAAGCAGTCGAAATGAAAAAAACTGAAATATTATATTTAAAAATTGCTAAAATTATAGAAGAGCAAATCCAAAATGAAACTTTAATAATGGGTGATAAATTACCATCTGTAAGAAGTGCTCATAAACTTTATAATGTCAGTGTAAATACCATAAAATTAGCTTATCTGGAATTGGAGAGTCGTTCACTTATTGAATCCCGACCAAAAATGGGGTATTTTGTAAGCAGAAGTGCACTGAGAAATTCAGAACTGCCCAGCGTCGCAAATATTAATCCTCTTGAATCCAAAAACACCCCGGAAGATTTAATTGATAAAGTATTCGGCACGCTCAACAAATCAGATGTAACCCAATTCGCATTAGGTCTCCCGGGAAAAGATTTTCTGCCGTTAACAAAATTGAATAAAAGCATTATTACTACCTTACGAAACAGAAATGATGCCGGCACTTCATACGAACCGGTACAAGGTACGGAAGAGCTTAGACGTGCAATTGCGAAGTGGGCCTTAGTAATGGAAGGAAAAATTACAGAAGACGACCTGGTTATTACTTCTGGTGCAATGAGTGCCGTTTATAATGCATTAATGGCAACTACTTCTCCCGGAGATAGTGTGGCTGTAGAAAGTCCCGCTTATTTTGGAATACTTCAGGCAATTAAAACGTTAGGATTAAAAGCCGTTGAAATTCCAACCCATCCATTGTATGGGCTGGATTTGGATGCTCTTAAAAAAGTAATACCAGAAATAGCCGCCTGTTGTATTGTCAGCAATTTTAATAATCCAATGGGATTTAAAATGCCGGACGAGAATAAAAAAGAGTTAGTCAGAATGATAACTGCTTATAATATTCCATTGATAGAAGATGATATATATGGCAATCTCTATTTTGGCACTGAACGTCCTAAACCTTGCAAATTCTATGACGAAGCTGATTTGGTATTATGGATCGGATCTGTTTCAAAAACCCTTGCTCCAGGATACAGGGTTGGCTGGATTGCGCCCGGAAAATTTAAGGATCGAATTATCCGTCAGAAGCTTGTACAAACCGTCTGTAACTCTTCTTTATATTCTGATGTAATTACGGATTTTTTAGAACATGGACGTTATGATCATCATTTAAGAACTTTTAGAAATAAACTATACAACAATTACCTGCAAATAAATCGTGCAGTGGAATCTTATTTTCCGGACAATACAAAAATATCCCAGCCCAAAGGAGGTTTTATGTTATGGCTGGAGCTGGATGAAAGAATTTCTACAACGGAATTATACAATACTGCTTTGGCTCAAAAAATCAACTATGCACCCGGCAGAATTTTTTCCCAGTATAATCAATACCATAATTGTATGAGGCTTAGCTACGCTCTTGAGTGGAATGAACGTGTCGAAGACAGCATAAAAAAATTGGGACAAATCATTAAAAATAATATCTAAAACTATGGAATCCAATACCACAACAAAAGTAATAGTAGTACCCTTCTCCCCATCATATCAAAAGGCTTTTAAAGACCTAAATACAGAGTGGATTTCAACTTATTTTGAAATTGAACCAAGTGATTTAAAAACTTTAAATCATCCTCAGGAATATATTATTGATAAAGGCGGAGAAATCTTTTCTGCAATTTTAAACAATGAAATTTTAGGAGTTTGTGCATTATTAAAAAATAATAATGATCATTTCGATTTTGAATTAGTAAAAATGGCAGTAAGTCCAAAAGCACAAGGAAAAGGAATCGGGCTGTTATTGGCAGAAAATGCCCTAAAATGGGCTGAGAAAAAAGGTGCTTCCAAAATTTATTTACAAAGCAATACCAAGCTTGGAGCAGCGATAAAATTATATGAAAAACTAGGTTTTAAAGAAATCAAAGGTATTCCTTCTCCTTATAAAAGAGTCGATATACAAATGATGTTAACATTAAATAATTAAAAAAACCGCATAAACTAATGGTTTATGCGGTTTTGCTATTTTGATTACATTTCTTTTAAATTCACTTCTTTTTTCTCGCCATCCTTATCTATGGTTACGCGTTTCTCAATATTCGCTTTATCAGTGTAGGATTGTCTTGCTGTACCATAATTGGTTGTAGACCCCTGATAACCAAAATAATTATAATAATTGGTATATCCGGATACATACGAATAATTATAGGAGTTAGAAAAATCAAAGCTGACCATAACTACATAGGTACCCGGCATCAGATCTGCAAATTCAAAATGTCCCTGATCATCATAAACTTTGGCCTTTTTGACAGAATATCCGAAATCGGAGTTTAAAGGAACTTCCGGCATTTTTTTCTGTTTGCGGATTTTCTTGTTCACTTCTAACCACTCTTCATAATAAGCTGAACTTGGAAAAAGTGTAATTTCTGTACCTTTTGGAGCATATTGCTTTTTTGCAGTATTGACCAAGCCACCCAATCTTTTACCAGAATCAGATCGTGCATAAGCTGTGCCGATAATAACACTGTTCCCTTTGGAAATTTGATTAGCGACTTCTTCTTTATTGAAGCTGTTTTTAATAGGCTGATAATCCAGTTCTTCATTAACTGTAATTTCCCACATGTTATTTACCATAGACATTTCACGCTGCCAGAGACGGTGGCTTTTTTTGTCTATAATATAATTATACCAGGCCTTGGTACTTTCTTCTAAAACAGAAACCAGCCATGTTTCATGTTTACCGGTTCTTGGTGAATTATAGACAAAACTTTTTACTTCTTTTATCGTATAATATTCAACAAGCACATTTGATTCGTCATTATAATAGAATTGCGGGAAGCGGGCTTTATATCCTACATCTAAAGGCAATGTCCCAATTAGATGATCGGTCCAGTTAAAGTCAAAATATTCCTCCTTAGGTTTAAGTTTAAGTTTTTTATCTTTTTTGGTTTTCTTCGAATAAAAATTACCTGTAATTGTTTCTCCAAAATTAAGATTCAGTTTTGCATTCTTGGTTTCATCAGAGTAACTGATAGCTTTAAGTGTCTGGGCATCTGCTGTACTAATCCGTGAGGTAGGCTTTCCATTATCTTTTGGAGTGAAAGTATTGTTTAAAGTTAATTGATTGTTGGCAGCAACTATATCATAAGTCAGCGCTCCCATATTTTTCCATTCTGTACCTTTAACATAGTATACAGTATAAAGCGACTTTTCTGGTTTGATATATTTGGTATTGATATCCTTACTGCCTGGTACTATTTCCTTTTGGCTTAATGCAATAAATGGAAACAGCATCAGTGTTAAAACAAGTGTATTTAATTTCATCTTTCTATTACTATAATTGGGCAAAAACTAATCGAAGTATTTTGAATATTCTCTCTTTATTAACAAACAACTATCTGTACTGGTATGCTTATAATATGCTTTTTAATTAATAACAAATTTACTACTGCCAAATACAGAAAACAATACCTGATTTCATGGTTATTTAACGCGTTTTTTATAATTATTTGCTGTCTGCTCTGCTGCATTCAATAAATTTATTGCACTATTCATAATTTATTAAATACTAAAAACAAAAAAATAATTACATTCGCGAAACGCTTACGAAATAAGGTAAAAAAACATTTTTTGCACATTAAACTGGTTTGAAATTTCGTAAATTAATGTTAGTGAAATACCATCTTAGGCGCAAAAAAAATATAAATTAGACTAAATATCAGAACCAAAAATGACAAATAACTGTTTAAATTGTAACGAAGAAATTAAAGGAAATTTTTGCAGTAACTGCAGTCAGGCAACATCAACACACAGATTTTCTTTATCTCATGTTCTTCAACACGATTTAATTCACGGAATATTTCACTTTGACACCGGCTTTTTCTACACTATAAAAGAACTGTTTTCGCGACCGGGACACAGTATCAGAGAATATGTACAAGGTAAAAGGGTAAAGCATTTTAATTATTTTGCCACAATTATTCTTTTGCTGACCATAAATTATTTTCTAAAAAAATGGACCAAAATTGAAGTAGCTGATTTGTATGATCAAACTGGGCTTTTTAAGGTACTGAAACACTACTCCAAAATTACTGTCTTTCTTCACGTTCCCATTATTGCTTTGGCAAGTTATTTACTTTTCAAAAAAAGCAAACAAAATTTTACCGAGAATCTGGTGCTTAATATGTATTTGTTGTGTGGAGTTTTAACAATTAGTCTTATTTTGCCATTTATTATGTTATTTAATGACAATAAAGAATTTCTTCTTGGAGTAAATTATTTCTTAACTGTAGCAACCTTCTTGTATGTAATAATATTCTTTTATCAATATTTTTCTGTTTTTTATCCAAAAAAGAGCCAGTTAATTATTCGTATAGTTAGTATTGCAATCTTGTATTTACTTGTAAAAGTAGTAACTGACAATATTTTGAATATGATTGGACAGAGGTATTTACATTAATTACAATTTGTAAGATCTAAAAAGACCAGAATCCCATTTCATTTGAATTGGGATTTTTTTATGTCTTTTTTACTTAATTTTGTCAAAACACACTTATTCTCACATGAAACGTTCCGGTACAGCTGATCTTCCTTTACATTACGGGCAAGTTCCTCTTTGGCTTTCTGAACGAATGTCGAAATTAGGATTTGCAATTGTAGAAACGATTGCTTTGGAATTTTCTACTTCAGAAGTAATCAGTAAACTTAGTAATCCTTTTTGGTTTCAAAGTTTTGGTGCTGTAATGGGAATGGACTGGCATTCTTCCGGAATTACGACTTCGGTACTTGGTGCCTTAAAAAAATCGGTTAATCCACATTCTAAAGAACTGGGAATATATATTTGTGGAGGTAAAGGAAAAAATTCACTTTTAACGCCACAAGAACTTTTATTTGTAGGCGAAAAAACCGGTCTCGACGGAAATAATCTTGCCAACTGCAGCCGATTAACAGCCAAAGTTGACAATACTGCCATTCAGGACGGATTTCAATTGTACCAGCACAATTTTATTGTGGACAATAAAGGACAATGGGCAGTTATACAACAAGGAATGAATCCTAACTCTAAAACAGCCAGAAGATACCATTGGCATTCACCGGATTTAAAATCTTTTATAAATGAACCTCATACTTTTATTTATGGAGAAAATCAAGGAACTATTTTAAACTTAACTGCTCACGCGGCTGAAAAATCGAGAGAAGGTATTTTAGAATTGGTTAAAGAATCCCCAACAAAAATCATAAAAGAAATGCAACATCTTAGCATGCCTTTACACCATGATGTGAGAATGGAAGATGTAAATATGAAAAGGCTCGGTGCAATGCTCTGGACAACTCATGAGAACAAGCCGGAAGATTTTGAAGAATTATTACTTTTAAAAGGAATGGGACCAAGAGCTTTACAATCTTTAGCATTAGTCAGTGAAATAATTTACGGTACTCCTACCCGCTTTGAAGATCCGGCACGTTTTTCCTTTGCTCACGGAGGAAAAGACGGACATCCGTTTCCCGTTCCTGTAAATATCTATGATGAGACAATCGATACCTTGCAACGAGCAATAAACCGTGCTAAAATTGGCAATAGCGACAAAATTGATGCTATAAGAAAACTATCCGAAATCTCAAGAAAGGCAGAACAGGGCTTTACGCCCAATACCAACTTCGATGCTTTAATCCAAAAAGAACGAAACGAATCGTATAGATATGGAGGAAAAACTGTTTTTGGAGATGCTAAACCTCCAAAAAATAAACCTTCAAATCCTAATCAGCTAGAGCTATTTTAGACAGACTTTAAAGGATAAAAAAGATTTTACGAATTCTATGAAACTAAAAATGTCCCGGATATTATCAGGGACATTCTTAATTCTTAATTCTTAATTCTTAATTCTTAATTTTTTTCTTCATTGTCCAATTTATCATCGAAATCAGGCTCTTTTCCTTTGAATTTATGAGTATCAGTATCATAATTTTCATCGTTTGTTAGAACTTCATCATGATCTCTATATTGGTGTTTTCTTGTATCACTTCGATTATCAGAACCGCTTTTCTTAGCGTTATCCGGATTTTGATTGTTTGTTTTCATAATCTGCAAGTTTTAATTTTTTATAAAATTACCTGAATTCTTAAAATGTATGCTTACAGAATCACTTTTAAAAGTTACAAAACCAGCACTACAACCAAAATCAATACAATTTACATATAACCCGCTCCATCCATTTTACTTAATCGTGAAAATGTTATACTCGATAAAATAGTAAACACAGCCAAAACGATAAAAGTATACTGAAATGCTTTTGTTGTATTCAATTCAAATATTCCGGACTGAAATAAAGACAACACCAAACTTGCCACAGAAACGCCAAAACTTACCGATAACTGCTGCATAATTACCAGCATCGTATTTCCGCCACTTGCCGTATCCTGATCGAGATCTGACAGCGTTATGGTATTCATTGCCGACATTTGAATAGACGTAAAAGCACCATAAAAAATCATTAAAACAATGTAATAAGGCAGCGGCGTTTCTTTTGTAACAAAGCCTAAAACAATTAATATAATTCCAAGTAATATTGTATTTGTAATTAAAACAGTTCTATATCCAAAGAATTTTATAATTCTTACCATAAAGGGTTTTACGGCCACATTTGACAACGCTGACGGCAACAAAAGCAAACCCGATACCGAAGCCGAATAACCAAAACTGGTCTGTAACATTAAGGGCAATAATAAAGGCAGTCCGCCAATTCCAAGTCTTGTTATTAAACTTCCTTTTAAACCTATTTTTAATGTCCGAATATTAAGTAGTCTTAAATCGATAATAGGTTTTTCTGTTCTTTTATAATGAATATAATAGAAAAGGGACAATAAACCGGAAAGGAAAAGCAATCCTAAAATAACCATCATGTGGGTTCTTCCGCTTTCTATAAGTTCAAGAACCATTGTAATGAATATTAATGCTAAACTAAAATAGACTAATCCCCTGAAATCAAAACGACCAACCGCATGTTTAAAATTGGGCATAATTTTGTACGCCATCGAAATTCCGATAATTCCAATGGGAACATTCACTAAAAATATCCAGTGCCACGAAAAATTATCTGAAAGAAATCCGCCCAGACTTGGTCCTGCAACCATTCCTAAAAGCCCGAATACCGTTATAAAATTCATCGTTTTTAAAAGTTCACTTTTGGGATATTGGTACAAAATTGCCAGTCTTGCAATTGGAACCATCATAGAAGCCCCAATCGCTTGTAAGACACGAGCCAAATTAAAACTTTGCAAATCAACAGACAATGCACAAAACAAGGAACCTGTCACAAATAAAAAAACAGCAATCATAAACATTGTTCTGGTTCCAAACTTATCTGCTAACCAGCCTGACAACGGTATAAACATGGCAAGTGTAAGCGTATAAGTAACAATTACAGAATGCATTTCGGTTGGTGAATATCCCATATCTTTTGCAATTGATGGCAGAGAAGTGTTTAGAATTGTACCATCCAGAGATTGAATAAACATTGCTATAGCAGTAACCCACGGTAAAAGATGTACGGCATTTTGTTCTTTTTTTTCTTCTGTTTTGTTCAATAGGTCTGTTTCCATTTACAAGAATATCTTTATAATCGTTAATACAACCCTGCGTTAATTATTGGAGAGTTTATTTAAATTTAAACAATCTCCTTTAATTTCTTTGTCTTTTTTAAGTTCAATTTGGTTCAAATAATAGCTTTATTTCTTAAATTTAAAACTAGTTCTTCTTTAACTCAAAATTCGCAATGGCTAACGATTCTTCTAAATATCCTTATAAATTACCTTTTTCCTATTATTTAAATCCTGATGTACTTTTTCTGGCAAAAAATCTTTTAGGAAAAGTATTGTACACCCAAATCGATGGAAAAATAACAGCTGGTATTATTGTAGAAACCGAAGCTTATTTTGGTGTACAGGATAAAGCGTCTCATGCTTATGCTGGCAGACGAACCAACCGGACTGAAATAATGTTTGGTAGCGGCGGCGTTTCTTATGTTTATTTGTGTTATGGGATTCATCATCTTTTCAATATTGTAACTTCTGTTGAAGATGAACCTCATGCCGTTTTAATAAGAGCCATTGAACCTCTTGAAGGAAAAGAAATTATGGAAGAAAGAAGAAATATGCTGTCTTCTAAAGCAGCTATTTCTGCTGGTCCCGGTTCTGCGGCAAAGGCATTAGGAATCAATGCCTCTTTTAATAAAAAAGATTTAAACGGAGACGAGATTTGGATTGAAGATCATGGTCTTCGATATTCTGAAAAAGAAATTGCTGCCACTCCTCGTGTTGGTGTTGCGTATGCTCAGGAAGATGCTCTTTTACCTTGGCGTTTTTTTATTAAAGGAAATAAATATGTTAGTAAACCCAATAAAATATAAAAGACGATTTTTTACAATCGTCTTTTATATTTTAATTTATTTAAAAAAATCTAACGCCAGCCCAGTTCCGGAGCAACATGCTCCAATATAGACGACAATATATGCACATTGTAATCAACACCTAAAGTATTAGGGATTGTTAGTAAAAGTGTATCAGCTTCCTGAATGGCTTCATCTTCTGCCAATTGTTTTATCAATTCTTCCGGTTCTGCTGCATAACCTCTTCCAAAGATGGCACGTTTATCACTTTCAATATAACCAAAACTATCCGCAGCTTTTCCCTGATCCCCAAAATAGAATTTATCCTGATCGTTGACTAAAGCGAATATCGAACGGCTGACCGAAACTCGTGCTTCTCGTTCATGTCCTGCTTTTTTCCAGGCTTCTTTATACAATCTAATTTGTTCTGCCTGTTGAATGTGGAATGGTTTTCCGTTTTCGTCAAACTTCAAAGTAGAACTTTGCAAATGCATTCCGTTTTCGGCAGCCCAGATTGCAGTAGCATTTGAAGCCGCTCCCCACCAGATTCGCTCTCTTAATCCCTCTGAATGTGGTTCAAGACGCAGCAAGCCCGGCGGATTTGGAAACATGGGATACGGATTAGGTTCTGCAAACCCTTCTCCACTCAGTTTATCCAAAAATTCTAAAGCTTTTTTACGTCCCATATCAGCATCGGTTTCACCTGCTTCTGGTTCATAACCAAAAGTACGCCATCCGTCAATCACCTGTTCCGGTGATCCTCTGCTGATTCCTAATTGCAAGCGTCCTTCTGAAATTAAGTCGGCAGCACCGGCATCTTCCACCATATACAAAGGATTCTCGTATCGCATGTCGATTACGCCTGTTCCAATTTCTATTTTTTGTGTTTTAGCACCAATAGCTGAAAGCAAAGGAAATGGAGAAGCCAGCTGTCGTGCAAAATGATGGACACGAAAATAAGCGCCATCTATACCTATTTCTTCTGCGGCAACAGCTAAATCTATGGATTGAAGCAGTGTATCACTTGCTGTACGAGCTTTATAGGAAGGATGATTGGCCCAATGTCCAAACGATAAAAATCCTATTTTTTTCATAGCTACAGTATATATTTTACAATCTCAAATATACGCATCATTATTGGTTCTTTAATGGAAAAGATCCCAATAGTTAATTCTATTTTTTTAATCTATTTTAAACTAAAGCATTCCAAATTTATCTCGATAACTTTTCAATTCTAAATCCATTGTATATTGCAATTTCTCCAAAAGAATTATTTTATCTTTTAACAACTGACATACAAAAATATAATCTGTACTTTTAATAGTATTGCTTTCATTAGTTTTCTTTTCAAAATACTGCTCGCTTTCAAACTGTATTATATTTTGCATGCTGACTTCCAGTACAACTGAGATTTCTTGTAATTTCTTTAGACTTACTTTGCTTATTCCTTTTTCGATTTTACTATATCCAGCCTGCGTCATTCCTAATCTATCCGCCACATATTCCTGAGTATAGTTTTTTAGTTCTCTGATGTTTTTTATACTATTGTTTATATTTACTGCCATCTGTTTAAATTTTATAAATTGTACCTCATTAATTAATTTCCTATCTATTTACAAATGATAATTGCAAATAAATAATCAAAAACGAACCTTCACAATAACAAATGTTAATCGTTTGGAGTATTTTTTATTTTACTGGCATATTTTAAACGGCTTAAATGCACCGAGCTTATATTTAGGTAAGAAGCGATATGATATTGCGGAACGCGCTGGAGTAAAGTGGGAAACTGTGCATTCATTGTTTCATATCTTTCCAGTGGAGAATGCATGTAGAATGCTTTAATTTTATCATTTAGAATGAAGAAATAATCTTCTGTAATAAGTCTTCCTAATTTTTCACCATTTCTGAGAGTACTGTATAATTTTTGGAGCATTTCAAAAGTTACTTCTATTACCAAAGTATCTTCTACCGCTTGTATGGAAAAACTCGAAGGAGAATTTTTTAAGAAACTTTCATAATCGACACCAAAAGTCCCTTCCATACAAAAATGAAAGGTTTTTTCTTCTCCTTTTTCATCAGCATAATAAATCCGAAGTAAACCTCCTGCTACAAAAAATATCCTACTGCATATTTCATCTTGCTTTAAAAGCATGCTCTTTTTAGGAAAAAATGTGCTTTTGAACCTACTGCAGCAATATTGCCATTCTGATTCGTCGATTTCAACATAATTCAAAATAAGCTTGTATATATTCTCTATTCCATCATTTCTTAAACTTTCAATTTTTTTTCCCTTCATATTTCTAATTTTTGGCGTATACCTAACTATGTTTAACTTTTAAATTTAATTCTTAGACAAAATTAAATTATTACCGAAATCTTATAACTTGAAAATTTAAAAGCTTTTGTTAAAGCTTGGGAAGATTAGTTTTATTTTATAACTCCGAAAAAAAGAAGAAAATTGCCCGTCAATACAGATATCTGGCTGATTTTAACAAAAAATGAGTTATATTTAATATATAGAAATAAAAATCATTAATTAAACAAAATTCACAACAATAAGGAAGAATTTTATAATTTCAACGTTAAACAAAATCAATATGAAACAACTGATTTTTTTACTGCTATCCATTTTTGTTTCTTCTTGTTCCAGTGTGTTAAACAGTACAAAAATTGATTATCTAACAAGCAATTATTGCCAGCCTACTATCGAGTACGACTATTCTAAATTAGAAATTCCTAAACAAAAAAATCTTAAACAGGATAGCATTTTAAAAGCAAATTTGTCCCTACACGATATATTAATTAGCAATGCAATTGGGATCGAAACGTATCTCACACAATATCTTCAAATAAAAAAAGACACTTTAAAAAGACTGGTGTTAAAGCAAAAAATCACTGATCGATTAATACTTACCAGCATAGAAATAAATGCATTAGCCTCTGAATTAGACTGTAATGGCGAACGTATAAACAAACTATCCGATTATGTCAACGGCTTGAACAATAAAAAAACTAAAAACCTTACTGTTGCTTCTGTAACTATAGGTGCTCTAACTACTGTTGCAGCCGTTTTAGTCAAAAACAATAATTCTAGTAATGCAGTTGCTGTAAGCGGCGGATTGTTAAGTGCAGGATTGGGAGCTTTTACTATTGCTCCAAAAGGAAAAAAAATTGAATTAAAATTGCAACGGAATCTGCTGAGAAATATTTGGTATAATGATAATTCTAATGGGGCTTATCCTAACTCTATATGGATAATTATAAATGAAAAACAGTTTAGCAATTCTGGAAAAAATGATCTGCAGGAAAGTATAAAAAACAGATGGCTTCAATATAATTTTGATGGAAAAATAGATGCAAAAACACAAACCCTCTTTTTTGATGACGGCGGTATTTATACTGCAGATGACTTATACACTAGGGCAAATATGCTTAATGAATTGCAGGCGACTATCCGCTCTCTAGAACAGGATTTGAAAAGTTTATCGTTAAAACTGAATTCTCTTTAATATTCCTGATAATCTTAATTTAAAAACACTAATAGGATTATTTGTCATTCTTTTCTGAAATGATAATTTTGTATCTAATCTAAAATTATATACAAGTAAAAAATGGACTTAAAATTTAGTCATATCGATATTTTAGTAAAAGATCTTCAAACGGCTTGCGATTATTATTCAAAAATATTAAAGGCAGAAATTTCAAAAAAGTTTACTTGGCAGAGAGACGATCTTCATGTGACGTATGCTGTTGTAAAAATTGGACAAGAAAAATTCATGCTTGTGCAGCCTTTCTCCGGAAATCTTAAAAATCTTTTAGATACAAAAGGCGAAGGAACTATTTATCGTCACTGTTATTCGGCTCCTGATATTGAAGTCGCTTATGATGAATTGATCGCTTCAGGTGTTCAGCCAGAAGATGAAAATGGAAATCCTTTAACACGTGAAAAGCTTAATTCGCCAAGTGGAGTACGAATCATTTGGCTTCCTAAACGTTTTGGAGAGTTTTCAATTGAGATACTGGAAGAATCAGGACTTCAGGAATTTATGAAAGATGCTTTTATGCATTCTTAGAAATAGTCAACATAACTTAAAAATAGTTTTAGTTTACAAAAAAAATCTTAAAATTAAATCATCTGATAATTAAACAAATGAACTATACATTTAGAAAAGCAAAAACAGAAGAGCAACAGCAAATCTGGAAGATTCTCGAAAACGCAATTCAAAGAAGAAAAGAAGAAGGCAGTGACCAATGGCAGGACGGTTATCCAAATCCTGCTATAGTTCAGAACGATATTAATAAAGAAAATGGCTTTGTACTTGTAAATGAAAACGAAACGATTGTTGGCTATGCCGCTATTTTAATTAACGATGAACCCGAATATGCCAATATCAAAGGAAAATGGTTAACTAATGAAGATTTCATCGTAATGCATCGGGTAGCAATTTCGGATCAATATCTGGGTCAGGGTCTAGCTCAAAAAATGCTAAGATATATGGAAGAGTATGCTGTTTCAAATACTATTTTCAGCATCAAAGCAGACACTAATTTTGATAATACTGCTATGCTTAAAGTATTTGAAAAGAATGGTTATGTGTATTGCGGTGAAGTAACTTTTAGAGGAAACCCCAGAAAAGCTTTCGAAAAAACACTTCAAAAATAATCTGCCAGTCCGTTTCAATTTATAGTATAAAACTGTAATATCTGAGATAAAAAATCTGCTTAATACCAGTATTTAATAGATAGAAATAGATTCATAAAAATGAAACAATTATTTAATGCAATAAAGTTGCGTTAGATTAAAAAATGTTTTTAATTTACATTCTACTAAATAAATTAAAATGAACAGACGCAGATTTTTAAAAGGCTCAACACTATTGACAGGACTTTTTACGCTTAGTCCATCGGTTATTCTTGCTAATGATATAGAATCCATATCTAAAAAAGGGAAAAAAGCAAAAAATATAATTTTCCTGATTAGTGACGGAATGAGTTCCGGAACCCTTCAAATGGCTAATCTGTATTCTCAGAATATTTTAGGGAAAAATGGAAACTGGATGAATCTTTACAAAGAAAATAAAGTTTCAAGAGCTTTGATGGATACGGCTTCTGCAAGTTCTGCCGTTACTGATTCTGCAGCTGCAAGCTCCTCTTTTGGCGGAGGCCACCGGGTTAAAAATGGTGTTCTGAACATTGGTCCTAATGGTGAAAAATATCTTCCTATCTGGCAAAAATTTAAAAACGCCGGAAAAAAAGCGGGCTGTGTTACGACAGTTACGATAACTCATGCTACTCCGGCAGGTTTTTGTGTGAATTCTGACAGCAGAAATGCCGAAAATGAAATTGCCGAAATGTACGCCAATCTTAGCCTTGATGTTATGATGGGCGGAGGTGATGAGTTTTTCAATGCTTCAAAAAGAGCAGATAAAAAAGATATTTATAAAATTTACGAAGAAAAAGGATATCAGATTTTAAAAGGAAAATCGGATTTAAAAAACATAAAAAAGGGACAGAAAACACTTGGAGTATTTAATACAGGAGCACTTCCGTACACTATTGACAGAAACAATATTCCGGAATTACAACATACACCTACTCTGGCAGAAATGAGCACAGCGGCAATTAACCAAATGAAAGATCATGAAAATGGTTTTGTACTGATGATTGAAGGCGGAAAAGTAGATTGGGCAGCACATGCCAATGATATTGCAGCTTTAATTCATGATCAGCTGGCTTTTGACGAAGCGGTAAAAACAGCAATTGATTTTGCTGAAAAAGACAAAGAAACCCTTGTGATCATTACCACAGACCATGGAAATGCCAATCCTGGGCTTATATATGGTAGCGATGCGGTAAAAAATTTCAACAGCATTGCTGATTATAAATATACCAACGAATATATTTTAAATTCGATCCATGCCGATTTTAATCTGCAGCAAATTAAAGACTGGATAAAAGAAACGAATAAAATTAGTTTAACGGATGACGAAGCTAAACATTTACTGAATTTTTATTCCGGACTTGAAAAACAGGAAGACGGTTTATATAATTATAAAAAGCTGCCGTTTAAAGCCTATTCAGAAATTCAGAAAAAACATAATAATGTGGGATGGATCAGTATGGATCATTCAGGTGATTACGTTGAACTGGCCATGTATGGTCCCGGAAGTGAATTATTAAAACCTTTTGTACAAAACATCGATCTTCATTATTTAATGCTGAAAGCGTCAATTGAAAAGGAATAATTAACAAATAGTAATTGTTCAGGAAACGACTGAACAATTACTACTTTCCTTTGGATTGTAAAGCATTGCAGTACATAAGCAGTTTTTTCTTTCTTTGCTGATTAATATTGGACAATTGACACAGGTTTTACAATTTTCCCAAAAAAGATCATCTTTAGGAAGTTCTGAGTAAGTTACAGGTCTAAAGTCCAATTCATGATTCATTTTCATAACTGCTGATCCGGTTGTCAGACTAAAAATTTTAGCATTTGGATATTTCTCCCGACTTAACTCAAAAATCTTTCTTTTAATTCTTTTGGCAAGTCCGGTATGTCTGAATTCAGGCGCTACAATTAATCCGGAATTAGAAACATAACTGTCGTTTTCCCAAGAAGATATAAAGGAAAAACCTGCCCATCTGCCGTCTGCAGCAAATGCAATAATGGCTTCTCCCTTTATTATTTTTGATTCCAACAGTTTCGGAGAACGGCCGGATATACCAGTCCCACGCGCTATAGCAGATGATAGTGTGACTTGACAGATTTCTTTGATCCAAAAGGTGTGAACAGCTCTTGTTTTTTCAATAATAAAATCAGAGAAGTTTTCTGTTTCAGAATTGAGAAAAATAACAGCTGTATCTTTTGTGTTTTCTACCGTTTTCATAATAGTTTAGCTAATTTTAAACTATTTGTGAGAGTAACAGAAGCGCAATAAAAAAGACAAGTGTAAATACCATTAAATTGATAATTCTGTCTTTGTTATGTCTAGCTTTATTTGATAAATATTGTTTTGTGATCTGCTTATTTCTTGTTTGACTGATTTTCATTGTATTAAATATTTTACGTCTTTATTAATTTGTCTCTATCAAAAAACAAAGGCTGTACCAAAACTTAAAACAAAAAATAAATCACTAATTATCAAAAGAATAAAAAAAATCAACCATTACTTTAATTACAAATACTTATCAAAATGATAGGGTTAGCTATTCAAAATGATAAGGCCATGATGAAACTTATCTTAACTCAAAAACACAAAAGCCCCAAATAAAATTTGGAGCTTTTGTATAGACTTGCAGATTTAAAGATGAACACTAAAAACCTTAATATTTACCACTACTTCAATGGATTTCCATTCTGATCAAGAGAACCGGCTTTAATAACAATCATTTTATCCAGCTTAACATACTTTTTGATTGCATCGTTTACCTGCTGCAACGTAGCTTTTTCGATGTCTTTTGGATATTGGTCAATATAGTTTGGTTCTAATCCTCTTTCGATAAAACTTAAAATTGTTCTCGCCATTCCGTTTGTAGTTGACATTCCAACCTTAAAACTTCCTATTAAATTGGTTTTCTTGTTTTCCAGTTCTTCAGCTGTAATTCCGTCTTTTACCCATTTGTCAACCTGAACCATTGTGGCATCCAGACCTTTTTGGAATAAATTAGGATTGAAAGAAGCATTTACAAACCAGTAACCTCCAGTTTCAATATTTCCTCCAATTCCGGATGAAATGTTGTAGGTCAATCCGTCGTTGTCACGAACCGTCTGCATTAAACGTCCTGCAAATCCGGCTCCTAAAGTATAATTTCCAATATAAAACGGAATATAATCAGCATCGGCTCTTTTTAAACCTGTGAATTGTCCGATGAATAATTCAGCACTTGGTTTCTCCGGAATTGTCACTACTTCTGTCTTTGCTGCAGTTTTTGAAGCTTCTTCAAATTTTAGTTTTTCTGATACTCCACCATTCCAGTTTTTGAATGATTTTTTTAAGGAATTAGTTAAATTCGCTCCTTCTGTATCTCCCACAATTACTAGTCGCATTGATGCAGTACCAAAATATTTTTTGTGAAAAGCTTTTACTTCATCTAAAGTTGCTTTTTTAATATTTTCGATATTTTCTTCAACGCTTAAACTGTAATTCGGATTATTTTTTGGATAAATAGACTGAGATAAAGCAATGTCTCCTCTTTCGCCCGGATCATTTAAACTCTGTTGTGTATTCCCGATAAACTGCTGTTTTAAATTTTCAAATTCTTTAGCATCAAACAAAGGATTTCTTAGTTCTTCAGCCAATAAAGCAACAACCTCATCCAGATCTTTTTTCAGACATTTAAATCCGATATTAATTTTGAAAGTCGAAGCATTTACATTTAAAGTCACTCCCAGTTTCTGTAGTTTTTCTGAGAATTTGAATTTATCATTAAGCGTTGTTCCTTTTGAAAGCATCGAAGCTGTCAAAGCCGGAATAACATCATTTTTTGTTTCGCTTGCATAATTTCCTAATGAAATGCTCGCTGCAACAGTCACAAAATCTTTAGCAGAAGTTTTTACTGAAACAACATCAATTCCGGAAACTTTTTCTCTTTTATAAGCCGACGACGATTTTTCAATATTTTCATTTGAAACCTTTTCATCTAAACTATTTTTCATTGATGAAGAAACATCAGCGGGGCTTTCTTCATGTACATGTCCGTCTTCTGTATGTCTGTAATAAAACGGTCCATTTTCCGGCATAAAATTGCCAGCCTGTATTGTATTTTGGTCTTGCGAGCCAGATTGTTTCGGAATAAAATACCCCGTTGTACTCTGATCTTCTACCAAATATTTATTGGCTACACGAAGAACATCTGCCGGAGTTACTTTTTTCAGTCGGTCAATTCCTGTAACATAATCTGTCCAGTCTCCCGATGCAATGGCTTCATTTAATTCTGATGCAATTACACCTGAACCATCACGGGCTAAAACAGTCTGTGCACTGATATTGGCTACCACTCTGTTTACCTCATCCTGAGTTACTCCCTCTTTTTGGATTTTTGCCACAACCTCGCTGATTTTAGCATCAATATCTTCATGTTTTGAAGTGGTTGGAAATCCTACTCCAATCGTAAATAATCCTACCTCTTTAAAATTAGTGGCATTTGCAAAAGCATAAATTCCCATTCTGCTGTCTACAAATGTTTTATTTAAAATGGATGAAGCGCCTGAACTTATTATTTCTGCTAAAATATTTAAGGCAGGCAAATCTTCATTTAGAGCGCCCGGAATTTTGTACGCTTTGTTGACAACGCCTAATTCACCCGGTTTTCTTACCACAATTTTACGTGCTCCATATTGCTGTGGTTCTTCTGTATAAGGCTGAGGCATTACATGCGGTGCTTTTGTAATTTTCCCAAAATATTTTTCGATTAATTCAAAAACATTCTCCTTTCTGAAATCTCCAATAATGGTCAAAGTCGCATTATCCGGCCAGTAATAAGTATTATAAAAGTTCTTCAAAACTTCAATCGGTGCTTTTTCAATATCCGATTTCCATCCAATTGTCGAATGATGATAGGGATGTGCAATATATGCCGAAGCCCAGATTTCTTTGTCCAGTAAACTGTTCGGATTGTTTTCTCCTCTTTCAAATTCGTTACGTACCACAGTCATTTCAGCTTCTTTATCTTCTTTAGTTAATAAAGAATTACGCATTCTGTCGGCTTCGATCTGAAGTGCCAGTTCTATTTTATCACTTGGCAGTGTTTCAAAATAGTTCGTACGATCATACCAGGTTGTAGCGTTTAACTGTGCTCCCGTATTCTGCAAAACATCGGTAATAGTGGTACCATTTTTTTTATTGAAAGTCGGAGTTCCTTTAAACATTAAATGCTCTAAAAGGTGCGTTGATCCCGTATTTCCCAGCACTTCATGTTTAGACCCAACGCGGTATACAATCTGTACGGTTGCAACCGGAGAAGCATTATCCTGCAATAGCAGAACACTCATACCATTGGGCTGATACAGATATTCTTCTATTCCGCCTAATTCTTTTATTTTCTTAAAATTAACCGATTTATTCTGCGCCGAAATAAGCGTACAGAATGCGAGTGAGCAATAGCCTAGAAAGATGTACTTTTTCATTTTTTGTTATTGATTGAGATTTTTTAGTTTTCAGTCTCGGTCTCAGTTTTCAGTTTTTACTGGGACTGAATACTGTGACTGTAAACTGAGACTGAATACTGAAACTAAGTTTTCTTAAAATATGTTTTTATCACCAATGATGATTCTTTTGAAAGCATAGCTGAGAGTTCACAACTACTAATTTTTTTAAATTCTAATTTTTCACGCCAATATTTCTTAAACAGTTTCCATGGTTTCATAATGTCTCATAATTTTAGAAGTTGTTTTCATTGCAAGCTTTTGCCAAAAGGGTTTCTAAATTTAAAATAAGAGTTAAAAGAGCTGCCTTTTCACAGCTCTTTTATTAGGCTTTTCTGTTAAATTACTTTTGCTTACTAATTCAAAATAAAAAATGAAACTTAGAAAAACCTTTATAACAATTTAAAATTGTTTATTCCCTGCTCAAGCCAATTCTTGTAAAACTCAATATCCGGATTGTAAGCCGTTGGAGCATTGAGTTCTTTTCCTTCATGATCAATCAGGACATAGTAAGGCTGTGCGTTGGTTTTATATTTCAAAATCTGAAATTCGCTCCATTTCTGACCTGTATATTTTAGTTTTTCACCGGTAATTTTCGAGACTATTTGTTCTTTTTCAGAAAGTTCTCTTTTGTCATCAACATATAGCGAAATTATAACCAAATCGTTTTTTAAATGCTTTAAGACATTTTCATCCGGCCATACTTTTTCTTCCATTTTTCTACAATTCACACAGGCATATCCTGTAAAATCAAGCATTACGGGTTTATTTTGTTTTTTAGCATAAGCCATTCCTGTTTCATAGTCATGAAAAGTAACCATATCATGCGGTCCTTGTTCTGCTCCATCCGGCAGAGCTGATTCTGCTATAGAAACCGTACTTTTTGAAGAACCAATTCCATCAGGTGATTCGCTGTAATGCATTGGAGGTGGAAATCCGCTGATTAATTTTAAAGGTGCTCCCCAAAGTCCGGGAATTAAATAAATGGTAAAAGTTAAAACCAAAAGTCCAAATCCGAGCCTGCCAACTGAAATATGATTCAGTGGCGAATCATGAGGAAGCGTAATTTTCCCAAATAAATAAAAAGCCAAAGCCCCGAAAACCGCAATCCATACTGCCAGAAAAACTTCTCTTTCCAGCAAGTGAAGCTGTAACACTAAATCTGCATTCGATAGAAATTTAAATGCCAGCGCCAGTTCCAAAAATCCAAGCACTACTTTTACGGTATTGAGCCATCCTCCGGATTTTGGTAATGCATTTAACCAACCCGGAAAAGCGGCAAACAACGAAAACGGAAGTGCAATAGCCGTAGAAAACCCCAGCATTCCTGCAATTGGTGCTATTCCTCCTTTTGAAGCCGCCTGAACCAACAATGTCCCCACAATTGGCCCAGTACATGAAAATGAAACCACTGCCAAAGCCAGAGCCATAAAAAAGATTCCGATTTGTCCTCCTCTGTCTGCCTGAGAATCTACTTTATTAGCCAGTTTGTTTGGAAGAACAATTTCAAAAGCGCCTAAAAATGATATGGCAAAAACAACTAATAACACAAAGAATATCAGGTTAAACCAAACGTTCGTAGATAGCGCATTGAGAGAATCTGCTCCAAAAACAGCCGTTACAAGCGAGCCTAGTAAAACATAAATAATGATGATGGAAATTCCATAGATTACTGCATTTCTAATTCCTGCCGCTTTGGTTTTACTTTGTTTGGTAAAAAAACTAACTGTCATTGGAATCATTGGAAACACGCAAGGTGTCAGCAAGGCCGCAAAACCTGATAGAAACGAAACAATGAAAATAGCCAAAAGTCCTTTATCCTGATCTGAATCATTTTTGGCTGTGTTTGAAACAGCATCAGTCTTTTTCTCTGAAACTGTTTTAGTTAAATCAAAAACCAATTCAACACTCTGAAGTTCTGAAACTTCCTTTTCATTTCCTGCTGTAAATTCAACAAAAGCATTAACTGAATTTAGTTTTTTTGAAACTGTTATTTTCTGTCTAAAAATGGCTTTCTTTTCAAAAACTTTTGCTGTGGTTTTTAAAATAGAATCTTCAATTATTTTGCCTTCATCTTCAGTTGTATTTCCTAAAAGAGTGAAACCGCCTTCACTGTCATCAAACATAAAAGTTGTGGCAACAGTACTTTTTCCCGGAACATTCTGAGAATATAAATGCCAGTTTGAAGCAATTGCCGCTTCTGCAGATAAAATATATTCCTTGTCAGAGACTTTTTCTACAGCAGTTTTCCATAGTACCGAATCTTTTTTTTGTCCGTAACCAAAAGTAAAGGTCAAAAAGAAGAAGAGTAAATAAATTATTTTTTTCATAAAAACAGCTCTTTATTTAATTTTAAAAAGCAGTTCCACTTGCTTCGGCGGAAGACATTTGGTATCATCACAAGCCATAAACTCTACATTTGCATTAATTTGTTTTGGTGCTTTGTCTTTAATTTTAATGCGCTGTTTAAAAATCGTCTTATTTTCGAAATACTTAATTTTCATTCCGTAAATCGGATCATTCACGACATGGCCTTCTTCTTCTTTGGTGTTTCCTTTTTTGAGATATTCTCCTTTTCCGTCAAAGGAGAATTTAGTTGGCAGAGGTCCGTCTTCAGGAACGGTCTGTGAATACAAATGCCAGCCTTTTTCTATCGCAGCCTTGGCTATAAGTTCATATTCTGATTCTGATATTTTCACGACACTTGTCGTCCATTTTACCGGATTGTATACTTGTGCACTGACAACTCCTGAAAACAAAATCATCAGTATTGCAATTCCTTTTTTCATTTTTGATATTTTTATTTTTTCAGTACTATTTACTTTGTGGTATCGATTAACCACTTATAACCTCCGGATTCTGTGAAGAATAATTTAGATGAATTGTCATTGAACCATTTTTCCCATTCCTGCGGATTTTTCTCTAAACCTGTATAATGGGTAAGCACTCTATTGGCTAGATCTGTTTCCTTACCGCTTTTTAAAAGTGCAATACACTTCTCTAAAAGTTTTTTGTCATTATTCCCAATTCCAAGCTTTTTAATATCATCATCCATTTTTAATTCATAGAAACCATCAGGTTCAGAATACAAGTACTTTTTGTTGTCTGCTAAATATTTCTTTAATTTCTCAACGTTTTTTGCATATTCAGGTTTAAAGAATTTTCCTGACTGCTGTTTTACATACTCTTCCCAAGTCGGAATAGGAATTGGTGTAGATTGTGCTTTTACAATGGCTTCTTCCATTTCACTTACTTTCTCGCCTTTATCTTTCTTCGCCAGTATTTCTTTAATTGTCTTTTGGCTTTGCGCATTTACGTCGTTTATATAAGATTTATAATGTTCAAAAGATTCTTTGTTCAAACTACCAATCATATCATCAATATAGGTTGCTCTAACCGCAATCCTTTGATTGTACTTTCTTGCAATAGGTTTTTGTCCTTTAAATTGCTTTATGTACACTACCGCATTAGCAAAAACCTGTTTCGCTTCTTCTGTCATATAATCCGGCGAAGCTGAAAATCCCCATAATAGAAAATTCCCATGACGTCCAATCGCAACCGCTCCCACATCTTTACTGTTTACACCGCTAGAAATGTATTCCGCATCGGGAGAATCCAAAAATCCGTCGCCTCTTGATACCAATCCAACACGATACCCTTTTCCTTCCATATATCCTTCTTTCTGTACACGCCACATCGGAATTTCTTTTGGCACATTTTTTCCTGACGGATAATGGAAAATTCCGTCGGGAGTTGGTTTCGTAACCATTGTAAGATTTACAGCAAAAGGGCCTTTAAAAATGGGATGCTCTGTTTTTAAATGATGAGCATCGGCATCTAAACACAAACACAGCCAATCTAATTTAAGGCCAATAGTTTCTCCCATCATTGGTGCGGTATGACCAATAAAAACTGTAGGAAAATCAAAATCCTCCTTCAAGTATTTTGCAGGTTTATATGTTGGTGTTCGCTCTCCTTTTTCCCAAGGGTTAATTCTCTGATCAAAAATGGTAACATCATAAGATACAGACATATCCATTGTATAACTTCTGGCATCTACTGCTTTAACGTTTGTGAAATATTCTTTTAAATAACTTTCAAATGCATTAAAACGAGTTTTAAAATCTTCTCTAAAACGCTCAGGAGAATAACCTCCCGTACCTGTTGAAGCATTAATAAATGCATCATCTAAAGGAATCGCAGGGTCATATCCTACATATAATATTGACAATTTTTCTTTTGTGTGCTGTTGTGCAAAAACTGAAACAGCCGTACAGAACAGCACTGCCAGCAATACTATTTGAACTCTTATTTGTTTCATTATATCTTATTTAAATTATAATTTTAAATCTCTGCTTTTCGTATTGGGCTGTAAACACTGTTTAATATCACAGGTTTGATAAAAAAGTCCCGCCTTTATTACAGCATCTTTTTTCAGATTTTCCACCGAAAAATATCTGATAAAGAAAATCTCTCCTTTGTAAACAAAAATATTGTCTTCATAGGGATACGAATTGGGCTTAATCCAGTCTCCCAAAGGATTTATACTTTCCGGAAGTTCCAGTACCATTTTATATTGAATGTAAGGCTGTGTACTTGGAACGTATGCATAGA
The DNA here is from genome assembly GCF_042686225.1 of Flavobacterium notoginsengisoli. Classification (NCBI taxonomy): domain Bacteria; kingdom Pseudomonadati; phylum Bacteroidota; class Flavobacteriia; order Flavobacteriales; family Flavobacteriaceae; genus Flavobacterium; species Flavobacterium notoginsengisoli. The sequence goes on along the minus strand of NZ_JBHUOT010000003.1, from coordinate 210,179 downwards.
TATGCCAGCCCTCCAATAATTTAGCTTTAACAATTACCGCTGCCTGAGTTTTTTTACTGTTCCATACTAACTTTGCATCTACAGCAACAGGATCTGAAGCAACGGGATCTTTTATTTTAAAAGCTCCCGCTGCTTTTTGTACTTTTTTTACAAAAGACGGATCTACAGAATTTTGGCCAAACGTTTTAATCGTAAGGACTAAAAACAGCAGCCAAACATATTTTTGAATTATCTTCATTCTACCGTTTGTTAAAATCCTGATATTATTTACCAGCGAAAATTGCAGCCAGATCTTTATCCATTTTGGCATCGTCTTCTTCGCCTCCGTCATATCTCGCAACGATAATTCCGTTTGGATCTACTAGAATTTTGGTTGGCAGTACATGGATGTTATAACCGTCGCTGATGTCTTTTTCAGGGTTTATTTTTTCATAAGTTCCTTCTTTTAGCTGATATCCTCTAAGCACATGTTTCCAAACTCCAATTCCGTCTTTTTCGACAGCTTTTCTCCATTTGTCATGCGCTCTGTCATCGTCTGAAACACCTAAGATTTCTAATCCTTTTGATTTGTATTCGCCATACAGTTTCAATAAATGCGGGTTTCCTTTTCTACAAGGCACACACCATGAAGCCCAAAAATCAACCAAAAGATATTTTCCTTTAAAATCATCCAGTTTAATTGGATTTCCGTTTATATCTGTAGTATTGAAAGGCCCAGCCGGTGCACCAGGAACACCTTTTTTCATGTTTTCGATTTCTTTTTCTAAATCTTTAGCCAGTTCTCCTTTTTTGTATAATGGATTGAAGCTGTCATAATAAGCTTTAGCTTCGTCATATTTCAGATTTCTCGAATTCATTCTTAATAACTGTAAGCTGTAGTACGATTTCGGATTCTCTTTCATGAATTTGAAAGCTGCATCTTCATACTCTTTATACATTGGTTCTAAGCGTCCTCTGGCATCATTATCTTCATATTTTATTGCTTCCAGAACTTCTTCGCTTTTTTTGGCCGCTCTGGCATCATCATACTTTTTTCTAATGGCATCAAACTGATCGAGTTCTTTTTTATATTTTAATTTAATCTTGTCGATACTGGCATCAAACTTATAAGCATCATCCTGTGCTTTAGAACCTTTTAGTTTTGTCTTTTTAAAATCTGCGTAGTTTAACTGTAAAGTCATTGGTGTCGCTTCTGCGAAAAGAGACACATACGCTTTATCTGTCATTTTTCTTTGATCTGAAGTATTGGCAATTGCAATGTATTCTACAGGATCTTCTAATTCTCCGCTGATTTGAAACTTTCCTTTAGTGACCTGAACAGTATCTGTTTTTTTTCCATGTAAAAAATAAATTTTACCATCTGTTAAACCTGTAACAGTTCCGTCTATTTTAAATTTGCCCTGAGCTTCACATTCATTTGCGAAACCTTGAAACAGCAAGCATACAAGTGCTGTTTTTATTATATTTAAACTTTTCATTTGCTTTCTTTTTAGTTTTAACTAGACATTATTTGGTCTTAAAAATCTTTGCTAGATCTTCGTCCATTTTTTTATCATCAGCTTCGCCTCCATCGTATCTTGCCACAATAATTCCGTTTGGATCTACTAAAATTTTAGTTGGCAACGAATGAATATTGTAGCCTTCGCTGATATCCTGATCTACATTTATTCTTTCGTAAGTTCCTTCTTTATACTGAAGTCCTCTCAAAACATGCTTCCATACTCCGATTCCGTCTTTTTCGACTGCTTTTTTCCATTTATCTTCGTTTCTGTCATCATCAGAAACACCTAAAATCTCTAAGCCTTTTGGTTTATATTCAGCATATAATTTTAATAAGTGCGGATTTCCTTTTCGACACGGTACACACCATGAAGCCCAAAAGTCGATTAAAACATATTTTCCTTTAAAATCTTCCAGTTTTAACGGATTTCCGTTGATGTCTTTTGTGTTAAAAGGTCCAGCTGGTACACCAGGAATACCTTTCTTCATTTTTTCAATTTCAGCTGCTAAATATTTGGCCGTTTTAGTCTCTTTGTAAAGCGGATTAAAACTGTCATAATAGCCTTTAGCTTCATCATAAGTCATTCCGTTTAGATAATACAATAAAGTACTCATACTAAAATAAGACTTCGGATTGTCCTTTAGAAATTTCAATGTAGCTGCTGTAATCTCTTTATAGGCGGGTTCCAGCAATTCTTTTGCGTCGTTGATTTCGTATTTGATTGCCTCTGTCGTTTTCTCGTCTTTTTTTGCTGCTACGGCATCATCAAACTTTTTATGAAGTGCTTCAACTTTATCAAACTCCTTTTGATATTTTTTCATGATTTTATCACGAATAGCATCATATCTATAACTGTCATCCTGAGTTTTTGATCCTGTCAAAATAGCTTTTCTAAAATTTGAATAATCTAATTTTAAAGTCTGCGTTCCCGGTTCTGTCAAAACAGAGGTAAAGGTTTTTTCGTCTCTGTAATTGATTTCAGCATCTTTTGCCACACTAAGATTATAGACTGGTTCGTCCATTTCTCCTTCAATTTGAAACTTGCCGTTTTTTACTTCTACAGGGACAACTGCATTGTTCTTATATGTATAGATTTTCCCGTTAGTCAATCCTGTAATTGTACCGTTTATATGGAATTTTTGCTGTGCTACTGCACTATTAAAAACGGACAAAAGCAGACTTAAAATGGTTATTTTGATTACACCTAAATATTTCATGGTTGTTTATTTTTAAGTTTTCCAGGTTTTATAAGCTTTCAATTTTGGTTTTTAATGCCAATACCCTTGCGTTTGGTTCGTCTCCTTTATCAGTAGCTTTTTTGATGTAAGCGTTGATGTTTTCCAAACCTTTTTCTTTATTGGCAGTTTTCAAATAAAGACTTGCCAGACAAAAATTTACAGCCAGTGATTCCGGATCTGTATTTTTCACGCTTTCGACCATTGCAATTGCTTTTTGCTCTAATCCTGCTTTATCTAAATCAGGATTAACCGCCACACTGTAAGCTGTATTGATGTATGAACCTAATGCTTCTTTCTGATTTTTTGCAAATGCCTCATCTGCTTGTTTTTTATTAAACTCAAACCATTTGTCGTATTGTTTTTGAGCTAAATAATGCTGTCCGTAGTAGTATGTTTTATACTGACTTTGCTGTGGAGACACATAATCTTTTTCTGTTTCTGCAATCGCTTTATCCAGTTCCGGTAATGTTTTTTTGGTCGCTACTTCTACTAAATATTTTGAAATTGCAGTTCCAACTACATAATCATAACTTTCTTTTCCGATGTACGGTTTATCGATAAAGGCTTTTTTGTTTTTAATTAAATAATTGTAAACTTTACTTTTGTAGTCAACTCCAGCATGTGCAATAACTGTAAATCCATTTTCTGTTAGATACTGCTCTGGTTTCATTGTTGGAATGACCTCTTTACCTACTTTTTCAATAGCATCCAATTTATAGGCTGTGTATAAAGCTTTTACATATTGCGCCAAAAAAGCAAAATCACGATTTCCTGACTGATATTGTTTCTCCAGATTGTCTAATTGTTTAGAAGGATCGAAAGCAATTTTTGCCTGCTCAATAAAATCTTCTGCTTTTTCTGCACCTGTCGCTCTGTGTACCACTTTCCCGTCAGCATCCATAAAAAGCAGTGTTGGATAAGCACTTACATCGTATGTTTTCGTTAATTCAATTCCTTCACCTTTTTCCATATCCATCTTGATGCTTACAAAATTGGCGTTCATATAGTCTCCAACATTCTGTTGTGGAAATATATCTCTGGCCATCATTTTACAAGGGCCGCACCAAGTAGTAAAACAATCCATAAAAACCAGTTTCTTTTCTGCTTTGGCCTTTGCCAAAACTTCTTTAAATGTGCTGTGTTCAAAGGAAATTCCCTGTGCACTCAATTTTGGCAGTACCAATAACATTACTACTGCAATTGCGATTTTTTTCATTTTTTGTTGATTAAGATTTGTTGTTGTTATGATTTTTTTCTTTTAAAAATGCCTTAATTACAAGACATAGATTGGGCTATTCACTTATAAAAAATAAGCGAATTCTTATATTCTGAAATTCAAAATGAAATACAAGGCTAGAGAAGTATTATAGAGGAAAAAGCACTTCTCTAACCTGTAATTTAAAGTTTAATACGATGGATTTTGTTTAATAACATGATTTCCTGCATCTATAGATTCTGTTGGAATTGGCAGAATAAATTTATCTGAATTTGTAGCCGATGCTTTTACATCAGATACTTTAAATCCTGAACCAAATCCGTCAGCGTAATCATATCGGATTAAATCAAACCAGCTTTCACCGCCTTCGGCATATAATTCGGCTAATTTTTCATAACGAACTGCTGTTAAAAATTGTGCTAAGGAAATGGTGTTTGGATAAGTTTCAAATCCATTTCCGCCAGTTGTTACAGCTCCTGCTCTTGTTCTGATCGTATTTATAGCAGAAAGTGCTTCCGGAGTTACAGCATTGTTAGCTCTTGCGCTGGCTTCTGCTAAAATCAAATATACTTCTGCTATACGCATGTGGTAGAACAATTCATTTGTTCCTGTCGTGAAATAACTAGTATATTTAGTCGTATAGTAACCGCCATATTGTGAATTGGTTATAAAGATAGATGTTCTTGCATTATCATAAGTAATCGTTTGTGAACCAACCGTTATATTGCCTGCAATAGCGGTTTTATACACCTGCGAAATATTTGCCGAAAACCCGCTGTAATAGTTCCCAATTCCTAATCCTGCATCTGATGCCCCCGCTGTCCCAAATAAAATTTCTGAACTTGTAAAAATAGCCTCAGAATCATGCTGATCGAAAATAGCGCCGTAAGTAGGTTCCAGCTTAAAATTCGATCCCGCATTAGCTATAATATCCTGACATAAAGCTGCCGCATTAGCATAATCACCTTTATACAATAATACTCTTGCTTTTAAACCTTTAGCAAAGGTTTTATTGGTGTATTTTTTACTTCTAAGATCCGGAGCATTTGCAATTCCTTCATCCAAATCTGCGATTATAGCAGTATACGTTTCGGCAACGGTATTTCTTGGACTAATATCAGAATTCTTTACCGGTGCTGTTCGAATTAAAATTCCGTACTCTGAATTCACATCATAAAACTGTCCGAAAGTACGAAGCAGGTAAAAATGACCCAACGCTCTTAAAATTTTAGCTTCAGCCAAAATCTCGGCTTTTCTTCCCGGAGTAGTAAAAACTTTCTCGTCTAATACTGTTACTTTTTCGATAAGCCAATTGGTTCTATTAATCAAGTCGTACAAGCCACCATATATTCTACCAGTGTCATTCCCTCCGCTTGCAATTGGATTATTTGTTGCCCAACCTAATGGCTCAGGCCCATTACTGCTTGAACCATTGTTACTGTAACCGCTCATAATATCGGGTACTAAATAGAATATAGGAAATGCACCTCCTGAACTTTTTTGTCTAAAAGTAGCGTAAGCACCAGTCAATGCTAATTCTGCCGCCGATTCACTATTGATTGCTGTTTCAGCTTCTAATGCATAAGGCGGCTTATAATCGTCCAAATCCTCTGTTAACTGACAGGAAGCAGTAGTAAACAATGCTGCACTTACTAAACCTATGTATATATATTTTAAATTTTTCATTTCTATCTTTTTTACAATTATTTACTATGAATTAGAAAGTAACATTTAGAGAAAATGTAAAAGTTCTGACATTTGGATAAGAATTTCCTCCGTCTCTTGTAAAACCTGTCGTTCTGTTTGCAAAAGAACTCATAATAACATCTTCCGGATCAAGTCCAGGGTAATCGGTTATTGTGATTAAATTATTACCGCTTACAGCCAATCTTACTTTACTAAGACCTGTATTTTTAAATAAACTTGATGGTAAATTGTACCCAATAGAAGCGGAACGTAATTTAATGTACGAAGCATCTACAACTGCTCTCGAAGTAGCAGTATAGCCATTTGTTGGAGAGCCATATCTGGCGTAAGGTGCATCTGTATAAGTTGGTGTCCATGTCTCAAAAACTTCATGAGTAGGATTTGTAATTGCGTCAGTATAATAAAGATTGGAGATTTTCTCGTACTGTCTCTGAGCCCCTTGAGAGAAGTTCCAGTTCATGATAAAATCCCAATTTTTATAAGTTACCGTATTGTTCCAGCCTCCAAAATAATCCGGATTAATGTCTCCAATCGGACCACGGTCTAAGGTTGTAATTTTTCCGTCGCCGTCAATATCTTTAAAAATATAATCTCCAGGCTGTGTCAGAGAGCTTTGATACACACCTCCTGCTGCGGTATTCAATGCGTTAATTTCTTCCTGAGTCTGCGCAATTTTCACAACATTATATCCTGTAATTACACCAAGCGGCTGTCCCTGAATAACGGTTTGAGACCCTGCACTTCCTCCGTATAGATTGTCTACATTATTTTTTACAGTTGAAATATTGAATGAAGAATTCCATCTGAAGTTTTTAGTTCTAAAAATATCTACGCCAATTAAAAATTCCCATCCTTTATTAGATACATCGGCCACATTGGTATTCCAGCTTATTGATCCTGTTTCGTATGGAAGCGGTGTAAATAAGATAATTCCTGAAGTATTTTTTTCAAAGTAAACCAGCTCTCCTGTTAGACGGTTATTGAATAAACTAAAATCAACTCCTAAATCCAGCTGCTGCGTTTCTTCCCATCTAATTTTAGAATTAGGAACTCCTGTAACTGCTATACCATTTTTTCCATCATAGAAAGAATCATTATTTTCTAAGGACTGATAATAAGCTAAATAGGTGAAAGACGGAAGATTATCAGAACCGGTTCTACCAATTGAAGCTCTTAATTTTAACTGATTGATAAAAGACACCTCTTTTAGAAAATCCTCGTTATGCATATTCCAGGCCAAAGCTCCTGATGGGAAAAATCCATAACGGTTATCTGGTCCAAACTTGGTTGATCCGTCTCTTCTTGCTGTAAAGGTTGCCAGATATTTCGATTTGTAACTGTAATTTACCCTTCCAAATATAGAGTTAAGTCCCTGTTCTATACTTTCACTTTCAACACCGTCTCTAAAATTAGAAGAACCTATATTGATTAAAGTATCATCATCAGGAAAACCTCTGTAATGCTGAGCATCTGCATCATATCGTGTATGATTCCAGGAAACACCGGCAACGGCATCAATTCTATGATTTTCGCTAATGGTTTTATTATAGCTTAAAGTATTCTCAAAAGCTGTTGTCCACCCTTCGTTGTGTTGTATATCCAGTCTTGCACCAGGTCTGTCATAGTATAATGCATAAAACAATGCATTTGTACTTTTTGAAGTATCAAAAGAATTGGATTCATCCGAATTTACAGAAGCATTTAACTGAGACTTAAATTTAAGTCCTTTAATAATTTCAACTTCTCCATAAATCGAACCCAGTAAATTTTTGGAAATTGCTTTTTTTCTGGTCTGCATACCATCTCCTAAAGCAGTGTATTGCTCACCATAGTTTCCTACGAAAGTAGAATAAGAACCATCTTCATTATATGCCGGAAGATCTGGTCTGAAACTTCCAAGGGCAAGAGAAGAAAATCCTTTATTTTTATTAACTGAATAATTGTAATTAACAGATCCTCCAACTTTGAAAGAATTGGTTACATTGACATCTAAATTAGTGCTAAAAGTGTAACGTTTAAAATCATTTTCGATCATAACACCTTCCTGATCAGAGATTCCTGCAGACATCATATAATTTACACGATCCGTTCCTCCGTTTACATTAAAACTATATTGTGTCCATAAGGCATTTTTATTGGTAATCAAATCCTGCCAGTCGGTATTGGCTTTTCCAAAATAGGTATCAGGACTATTAACTATAGCATATTGTTGCGGAAAATAAGGCCAATACATTTCCGGATAAGCATTTAATGTCGCTTGTGCCTGTACAGTCGCAAAATTTTTATAATCATCTGCTGATAAATAATCGTATGTTTTTACCGGATTCTGAAATGTACTTGCAGCATTAAAAGAAAACTTTGGTGCCTGATTTCTTTTTCCTCTTTTAGTTGTTACAATGATAACTCCGCTAGCCGCTCTTGATCCGTAAATTGCTGCTGCTGAAGCATCTTTTAAAACATCTATACGTTCTACATCATCCGGATTAATTGCCAAAAGCGGATTTTCTCTTGAACCATAATTAATTAATCCTAAACTTTCAGAGTTTGGTGTAATCGAGATTGGTGTTCCGTCAATCACATATAAAGGCTGGTTATCCCCTCTAATCTGTGTTAAACCACGAATGTTGACAGAAGAACCTGCTCCCGGAGCCCCGCCTCTGCTCGATACATTCACTCCCGGAATTTTTCCGATCAATGCATTATCAATTGTTTGTGTTTTAATCTGCTGAATATCTTCTGAAGTTATAGAACCTACTGAACCTGTAAGATCTTTCTTTTTCGTCGTTCCATATCCCACTACCATTACTTCTTCAAGAGCACTTACTTCTTCTTTCAGTACAATAGAATAAGTGGTTTTACTTTTCGTGATTTCTTCAGTATACAACTGAAAGCCAATCCCGCTTGCTACGATATAATAACCAACTTCGGCTGTGATACTGAAAGTTCCATCAAAATCAGTTGTAGTTCCTCTAATTACGAAGTTTTTGTTATTTCCTGCCCCAGTTGGTTTGTAACTGGAAACGTAGACTGTAATTCCCGGAACTGGTTGTCCGTTTACGTCGGTTACTTTTCCTTTTATTTCAATAGATTCTGCAATTTCCGTTTTTGGTCCTTTTTGAACCGGAATTTCTTTAATAATTATAGTATTATTGGAAGCCACTTCATATTTAAAATTTCCTTTCGAAAGGCTTTTTTCCAGAAGTGTATTTACACTTATTGTACCTTTTTCAAGTTCTATTTTAGGCAGATTATCAAACATATCTGAGCGGTACACAAATCTGTATTTTGTCTGCTTTTTGATGATCTCAAAAATCTGGTCAACACTAGCTTTTTGGTCATTCTTAATTACAATTTTTACATTTTGAGATAAAAGTTCTAATGGAGTAAAGCTGAAAAGCGCCAGAGAAAGAAAAAGAATAATGGTTCGCATAATTAAAGTAGAAATGCTTTTTCTTGTCAAGAAAGCATCTTTAATAATTTTAATTTTCATAATTTTGGTTTTGGTTTATCAGTTAATCTTGAATTAATTATAAGTCCTATCACGGGAAAAGATGGTTTGTACTTCGACCCACTAACCACTTTTCCCTTTTTTTATCAGCTTATAATTTCCTTTCTTACTTAAAAATTACAGTCTTTTGGTTTATTTCATACGGTATCTTGTTTGTGTTACTAATTATATTTAAAATTTCCTCTATTTTCTGATCTTTATCTAATATTCCATTAAACGTACTGTTTTCGATCGCTTTGTTTCTAAACTCAGTTTTAATATCATACCATCTTTCCAGTACTTTCATAATATCTTTTAAAGGCATTTCCTGAAAACTGAAAATTCCTTCTTTCCAGGAAACTTCATTAAATACATCGACAGTCGCGACACGAATACGATGATTTTCTAATACGGACTGATCTCCAGGTTTTAGAACAGTAGAATTAAATGATCCTGATAAGTGTACTTTTCCTTCCACAAGCGTTGTATAAATGGTTGGTGTATCCTGATACGCTTTGATATTAAATTCGGTTCCCAGTACTTCTACATTCTGGTTTTGTGTTATTACATTAAAATGTGAACCTTTGTGTGCAGTACTTGGCGAAACGTCAAAATAAGCTTCACCATAAACCAGTTCAACCTGACGTGGTTCTCCATCTACAAAACTTACAGGAAATTTTAGTTTTGATTCTGAGTTTAACCAAACCTTAGTACCATCAGCTAATTTTATAAAAAACTGTCCGCCTCGTGGTATAGTCAAATAATTATAGGCAACAGCCTCTTTTCCAGACTGATTGTCTTTATAAATAATTTCGGTTCCGTTACTGTGCACTCCTGTTCCATTATAAACAGATCCTTTGCCTAAAGCGACTTGCTGCCCGTTTGCCAAAACTAAAATCGCTTTATCTGTTCCCGGAGTAATAATCGATTTAGTTACAACAACTTTGTCTGGTTGTTTTTCGTTCAAATGATTTTTCGAAAAATAAATAGTCGATCCCAATACCAGAACTGCAGCCGCAGCGGCATACTTCCAGATTGGTAATTTCTTCACCGGAACGTCAATTTTATTTTGAATGGCTGCCCAGCCTTCCTTTTTATTAATCTGCTGTAATAAAGCAGCTCTTTCTTTTAAAAGTTTTTCATCGGTAAGATGTTCCAGTATATATTCTTTGTCTGATTCTGCAAAAAGATCAGAATCAGCGAGGGCTTCTGGTTTCTCACGTTTTAAAATGGAGGAAGCAGTACGACTGGATAGGTCAATTATTTTATTGAAAATAGACATCTTATAATGTGTTATATATTACTAAGACGACGAAAAGAAAAAGGAGGGTGAAAAAAGATTAAAAAAAAAAATATATTTTTTTTAAGTTATTTCTAAATACCATGATTTTTTGACATTGATATCAATAATTACATGCTTAAAAAGCACTAATTTCTAATCTCAAATACAAATGCAATAATGAAGAAACAGTCTTTCAGAAGCGGTTTTAAACGCTTGTAAGCGATCTTTTTTTGTGTTTTTATAGTATTTAAAGAAACGCCCAATTCTTCTGAAATTTCGGTATTACTTAATCCTTTAATACTCAATTTTATAATTTGGGCACACTTTGCCGGCAGTGTATTTACAGCTTTTTCTATCAGCTGGGAAGTTTCGGAAATAACCACTTCTCTTAAAAAGAATGGATCCGTTTCTATTTGAGCAAAATCAGTTTTACCAATTGACTCTGTAATTTTGTAATGTCTGCTTTTTAAATAATCAAGAGAACGGTTTTTTACAGCAGTATACAAGTAGGATTTAATTGTTGCATCATCCTGAAATTCGGTTTTGTCTTCCCAAATCTTAATAAAAACTTCCTGAACAATATCTTTTGATACTTCTAAATTCTCAATATACTTGTTGGAAAATAAGCATAACGAAGGATAGAGCGTATTAAAAACGCTTTTATATTCCTTTAATGTTAAAGACTGCACTCCCATATTTCCTTTTTTGAAGCCTAAAAAATTCAAGTTTTCATTCCTCTTCACTTATCTCTTTATTAAGAAATTGCATAATTAGGAATAATTTAAATCGTCATTTTTAATGCTAATATAAATAAATTGTTAATTGACGCACAAAGTGTCATCCCTTAGAAAAATGTCTTTACTTTGGTTTACTTTATGAAAAATTTAGAATTAACATCCTGTAAACTCGTCAAATACTGCCTTTTTTACGATTTTGATATAAATTTTAATCAAAAATTACCTGATTTAGAAAAAAGCTAATTTAAACAAAAATTACACTTTTAATACCTAAAGTAAGATTATACAACATTTTTAACATTTAATAATCTCACATTCCGAGATATATTCAAAAACTATAATCAAAAAATTAACAGACTATTCTGCACAAACCAATCAATTGGATACGTTTTATTTTTTATTCTCTTTTTAAAATACATTTTTGAAATACAAATTTATATAAATTCTATAGAATTAATAGATAATAATATTATGCTAATTTGTTAAATAAAGATGTATTATCTATCAAAACACATTTAACACACTTAAAATCTGAATTTTAAGCTTCAACTATTTTTTATAAAAAAGTAAATAAAATAAATTCAGCTTTCAGAAAATTCTCAATTTATTGTTTTAATTGATTAAATTAAATTCTTAAAAAAGAAATTATCCCTCTTGATTTTAAGAAAAAACAATATATTTGCCACTCACAATTGAACAAAATGAGCAATCAGATTATTACCCTTATTATTATCAACGTTATTATTATCGACCGATATTAGTAAAGGGAATTTTATATAAAAGTATTACAGTACAATTTTTAAAACCTCCCTTTCCGGGAGGTTTTTTCGTTTAGAGCCGACATGAAAAACGTAGTATCAATTATTATCGCAATTATTATTATTCATCTCCATTGATGAGTCAGGATCTTATTGCGTAATAGAAACCTTTCTCATCTTCCTGAGAAAGGTTTTTTTTTGATCCTTTCCGAAAATTATTCAACAAATTATATCACTAATAAATACCAAACATTCAATGAAAGAGCAATACACCTTAACGTTTTACACCGAAGATCAAATGGGACTAATCAATAAAACTGCTGTTATTTTTTCCAGAAGAAAAATTTGTTTTGAAAGTTTCAACATTTCTCTTTGTGAAATTAACGGTATGTACAGATTTACAATTGTCGTTACTGAAACCCGCGAAACAGTAAGAAACCTGACCTTGCAAATCGAGAAAATCATTGATGTTTATAAATGTTACTTTAGTACAAATTCTGAAATAGTAAGCGTGCAGACGGCATTATTTAAACTTCCAACCGATGAAGTAACTCGAAATAATGTTCAGGAACTAATGCAAAAACACAATGCAAAATACAGCGTTTTGGAAAGGGATTACACCATATTTGAAATAACAGCACAGGAAACAGAAATTGATGTTTTAATAGAATGTTTGATGGAATATAAAATGATCGAATTTGTCAAAAGTCCGCGAATTGCTCTAATTAAATCAGAAAAAGGTTTGAGAGCTGATTTTGAAGGTTTATAAAAGTCTTTTTATCCTGTAAAAGGTTGTTTGAAGCACTGTAAATGTCATTTGTCTAAATTTAAATGAAATGAAGAAAAAGATTATTTAATTAGTGTAATTAAGTTTCGACTATCTTTAAAGTATACTAACCTATTTCTAAACAAAAAAAATATGCAGTCTCGCAGAAAATTCATCAAAAATGCCGGCATTTTTTCGGCAGGTTTATTGGCTATTCAATCGGAAGCTTTTGGATTTAATTCGAATCCTTTTGAGTTTCCTCTAAAAGATTTTATAAGCCAAAGACCGCCTTTGGCAGAACGTAAATTTACCAGCAAAGCAATTGAGGCTGCTATTGTAAAAGTTAAAAAACAGATTACAAATCCAGAGCTGGCATGGATTTTTGAAAACTGCTTTCCCAATACTCTCGATACTACAGTTGAATTTGAAATTATAGATGGTAAACCTGATACGTATGTTATTACAGGTGACATTGATGCAATGTGGCTTCGCGATAGCACGGCTCAGATTTGGCCTTATATTCCGTTTGTGAAACAAGACCCAAAACTGGCCGAATTGGTAAAAGGTGTTATCAATCGTCAGGCGAAATGCATCCTTTTAGATCCTTATGCGAATGCATTTTATAAAGATTTCAACAAAGAAAGCGAATGGAAAAATGATTTAACGGATATGAAACCGGGAATCCATGAAAGGAAATGGGAAATAGACAGTTTGTGTTATCCTGTTCGACTGGCTCACGGTTACTGGAAAGAAACGGGCGATATTTCTATGTTTGACAGCCACTGGAAAGAGGCCATGAAACTAATCCTGAAAACATTCAAAGAACAACAGCGAATGGATGGCAAAGGTGGTCCTTACAGTTTTCAGCGTCAGACGGCCTGGGCTACAGACGGAGTTCCGCTTTCGGGTTATGGTTATCCTGTAAAACCTTGCGGACTGATTGTCTCTACTTTCAGACCAAGTGACGATTCTACGCTTTTTGGCTATCTGATTCCAAGCAATATGTTTGCGATTGAAATATTGGGTTATCTAATTGAGATTTTCTCGCTTCCGGCTTTAAAAGACAGCGAAATTGTTAATCAGGCAACAGAACTTAGAGCACAAGTTCAGAAAGGATTAAATGAACACGGAATTATTGATCATCCTAAGTATGGGAAAATTATTGCTTTTGAAGTAAACGGTTACGGAAGTTTTCATATGATGGATGATGCGAATGTTCCTTCTCTTTTATCACTTCCCTATTTAGGGGCTATTGCTCCCAACGATCCTTTGTATCTTAATACGCGAAAACTGGTATTGTCTGAAAATAATCCGTTTTTCTGTAAAGGAACTGCGGGAGAAGGAATTGGAGGACCACATACAGGTGTCGATACGATCTGGCCTATGAGTATCGTTTTGAGAGCCATTACCAGTATTGATGAAAATGAAATTAAAAACTGTATCAGCACTTTAATTAAAACCAATGCCGGTACCGGATTTATGCACGAATCTTTTCATAAAGATGATGTGACCAAATTTACCAGAAAATGGTTTGCCTGGGCGAATACATTGTTTGGCGAAATGATAGTACATACGAGCATAAAATATCCTCAGATTTTAAAAGATAAAAATTTGTAACTATATTTCAAAAATAAAAGCCTTCATTACCTGAAGGCTTTTGTCATTATGTTTTCAAACTAATCTTTTATCAGAAAATCTAAAAAATGAGCCATGATTTTATTATTCTGTTCTATAAATTGTGTCTGACTTAAAATAGTCTGAGAGGACTGAATGTATTTATTTTCAATTAATTCGTCTTTTCCTTCCAAAACCATGTTTCGCATAGTTTTGTCTGTAACTTCAAAATGAAACTGAAATCCAAGAACCTGATTATTCAGTAAAAAACCTTGATTTTCGCATCCTTCTGATTGAAATAAACGAACTGCATTTTCGGGAATTGTAAAGGTTTCTCCGTGCCAGTGAAAAACATTTAAAACTTTCGGAACATTTTGTAATACTGGTAATTTTACATCTGTAACCTGAATAGGAAACCAGCCGATTTCTTTTTCTCTATTATTCGAAACTGTACCTCCCAAAACATGCGAAATAAGCTGTGCGCCCAAACAAATCCCGATTACTATCTTTTGAGAATCGATAGCTTTTTTAATAAATTCTTTTTCTTTTTTAAGCCAATGAAAATTAGCTTCATCGTGAACACTCATTGGCCCGCCCATTATAATTAAAACATCTGTCTCGTTTATATCCGGAAGTATTTCATTATTATAAAAACGAGTATAAGTCAAATTATGACTGTTTTTTGAAATCCATTCTTCCATAGACCCTAAACCCTCAAAATGAACATGCTGCAAACAGTGAATATTTAATTTTTTAGCCATTATTAAATCATTTATAGAAATGTTATTGAGCAGCTAAATTAAACCGAATACTATCAATTTACCTGGTCCAGTTTTTTATTTTTAAGATGTTATAAAATAGATTTTTTGTCTGATTCTAAAAAAAACTCCAAAATCAAACGAAATTGGAGTTTTTCAATTTATATATTTCTGCTTATTTGATAAAATCTAAAATATCTGCATTAACTCTATCTGCATCTGTTGTTGGTATTCCGTGACAAAGACCCGGATAAGTAATTAATTTTCCGTTTTTTACCAATTTTGCTGCTCTTAAAGCTGTTACACTATAAGGCACAATCTGATCATCTTCCCCATGAATTATCAGTACAGGAAAATCGACACTTTTCAAATCTTCTGTAAAATCGGTTTCAGAAAATGCTTTTATGCAGTCATAATGTGCTTTAATTCCCCCGTTCATTCCCTGACGCCACCAATTGTCCTGAATTCCTTTTTTAATATTGGCTCCTTCTCTATTGTAACCATAAAACGGAAAAGTAATATCCTGATAAAACTGCTGTCTGTTGTTTGCCGTGTTAAAACGAATATCGTCAAAAACTTCAATTGGTACACCATCAGGATTATTAGCATCTTTAATCATGTACGGAGTTACGGCGCTAATTAAAATTACTTTAGATACACGACCTTTACCATATTTCGCAGCATAATGAATCGCCTCACCTCCACCTGTAGAATGTCCAATATGTATGGCATCTTTTAGATCTAAAAATTCCGTCAATTCTGCAACATCTGCTGCATATGTGTCCATTTCATTGCCCGTATAAGTCTGCGTAGATCTTCCGTGTCCTCTTCTGTCATGTGCAATAACCCTATATCCTTTATCCAGAAAAAATAACATTTGTGCATCCCAGTCATCTGCTGATAACGGCCAGCCGTGATGAAAAAAAAGAGGTGTTCCTGTTCCCCAGTCTTTGTAATAAATCTCTGTTCCGTCTTTTACTTTAATTTTAGCCATTTTAATTTTCTTTTAGTTATTATTATAGATTTTCATACCATTCTAAAATATAATCTGCGACTGCTTCCCAGCCTGGTTCTCCACAGATAAAGTGACTTTTTCCCTGAAAAATTTTTAAATCCACCTGACTGTTTTGGTCTTTGTATTTTCTTGCCAGCGTTGTAGTTAGCGAAGCCGGAAAAATTGCATCGTTTGTCCCGCCTACAAACAAAATAGGTTTATGTGGTTTACTAAAATCAATATTTGAAAATGAATTTAAGACCAATTCCCGACTTACTTTATAACTTTCAGGCACCGCAATTGTATCAAAAGCTTTTGCCCTGTCCCTATGTTGTAAGGTGTTAAAAAAGCATTTGTCATACCACTCACGAGTTCCCATAAAATATTTACCGGAAGAGAAAAACCCAAAAGCAGGAAGTACAGACTTTAAGGTGGTAAAGGGCGGAAATACATTTTTTGGTGGTGCGCCGTCTATACTTACTGCCGCTGCCACTTTATTCAGTTCTAATAACTTCATTGCCGCCATTCCCGCCATTGAATGCCCAATTACCAAAGGTTTTTCAGACAGACTGTCTGCCAGTTTTGCAATATTATTTACTACATCGATAAAACCGGTTTTGGTAAGATCCGGATGAACTGTTTTTCTTAAATCTGCAGGATTTCCGTCATGACCAGGATTGGCCGGTGTGTAAACCGTATAGCCTTTTTGTTCGTATCGTTCTTTCCACTTTGCCCAGCTAACGTCGTTTACAAAGTTTCCGTGTATAAGAATAATGGATTTTGATTTTGTCATAAAATTGATATTTAATTAGTAAACAGCTTTTTATAATTATAGACAATTCAGTTCTTTTAAACTGTATCGAAAATCAAATATGGAAGCCGTGCTTATTCCTAATGCAAGAAAAAATCACGATTTTTTTTAGCCATCTGATAGTGAAAAAGAAAATACAAGAAGCATGCTAAACAACTAATTTACTAAATATCAGCCAAATACAATAAAAATCAATTATCATATTCACTATATTTCGCAAATTCATCATATATCGCAGATACTATTTATGATGAGTTCATAAAACCTAAACAGACAAAGAAAAAAGGAACTGGCACATTATTAGAATTTATTTTTGAAACAAATTAAATCTATAGATTTATGAGCTTGTATCAACTTCAAAAAAAAGCGATTGTATTAATTGATTCTTTTAATAATTTTCTTTCTGAAGGGGGGAAATTATATACTGTAACTAAAGAAACCGTTTAGGGAATTTCGGAAATCAAATTTGGGTGATAATCTGTTTTTTATTTCTCTAATGGCAGTATAAATTTGAAAGTACTGCCTTTTCCCAGTTTACTTTCAGCCCAAATTTCGCCATGGTGTTTTTTTACAAATTCATGACAAAGCAGTAATCCTAATCCATTTCCGATTTCATTTTCTGTTCCTTTCTGGATTACTTTTTCATTAATTTTAAAAAGCTTTTCTTGTATGTTTGCAGGAATTCCGATACCGTTATCACGAATAGATATTTCTGCTTTTTTATTGGTCTTATAAAGACTGACTACAATTTCGCCTTGTTGCTCTGTAAATTTGATAGCATTGGTCAGTAGATTTCTTAGTACAGTATCAATCATATCTTTGTCAATAGATGCAACAACAATTTCTGTTGATTCAAATCTTAAATCGATGTTTTTGTTTAATGCCGTATTGATATTGAGTTTTATATTTTCTTCAATTAAACTGTTTAGATCCACTTTTTTCGGATTGTACTCTATCATTCCTGTCTGCATTCGTGACCAGTTCAAAAGGTTTTCCAACAGTTTATAAATGTTTCTGTTAGAATCATGAAGCATTTCCGTAATTTCTTTTATTTCTTCACGACTGTACGTGTCAATTTCATGAGCTAAAATTTCGGATAAGGCAAGCGATGACCCCAATGGTCCTTTTAAATCATGAGCAATTATAGAAAAGAAAAGATTTTTGTCTTTTAGCAGTTTCTGTATTCTAAGATCCTGTTTCTCTTTTACCAGCAGTAAAAAACCAACTGTTCCAATAAGAGTAAGTAAAAACAATCCGATGCTATAAAAGCTATCAAAATTGCTCTGTCTAAAGAATTCTGTTTGTGGATATAAATAAGTATAAATAGCTCTTAGAAAAATTAAAATTTCAAAAGAAACATAACAAAGAAGATAAAAAATACGGAACAAATTGGTGGCTTTCTCCCTAAAATACCCAATTGTTGGAGGCAGATAAATAGCAAATATTCCAAGAGACATAATGACAATTCGCGTACTGATTGTAACTCCCAAAATTGCTGCACTATTAAATGCCAGCATTGCCATAACAACTAAAGCAATTTGTACCCGATAACGTTTATTGAACTTTGCTTTATTCATCGAGATAATTGCTAGAGTCTCGCAGCAGCATCCTAAAAGAATAATCGTATTGGCAATATTAATAGAAATAAAATCCGGGACTATATTTCGTAACGAAATAAATACCCAGCCTATAGTCAGTAAAACTTTTCCAAACCCAAACGTATTTAATTTTTTTCTATTTTCTGTCGAAGCATACGATAAAGAATAGCTGAAAATAAGAATACAAACAAATAAATTTCCCCAGAAATATAGAAAAAAAACCGTTTTAGGATCTAGAGGTGATAATTCGTGCATTTATATACTTAGAATATTTTTTTACTAATCACAAATATACGAATTAGAAATAAAAAACCCCGCATCGCTGGGGCGATGCAGGGACTTTAGTTAAGATTTTTCTTTCTTAAAATTAGTTTTGTTTCTTAGCGAAAGAACAAAAAAATATTATCTATTTGGCATCAAACCAAAGTTTTGTTGTCAACAGGTCTTTTCCCTGAGTGGCAATTGCTGCCTGATAACTAACTCCATTTAATGACTGCTCTGTTCCAGGGTAGAAAAAACGCGAAGGAATCTGTCCGTCTAAAACTGTATTTGGTCCAGCTGTCAAAACTGGGTAATCTAATCTTCTCCATTCTGTAAAGGCATCCAAACCTTGTCCGAAGAAAGCAATCCATTTTTGTGTACCGATAGATTTGGCATAATTTGATGCATCATACTTCACACTTGCCTGATTCAAATAATTAGAGATTACGGTAGCATCTGTAATACCAAATTGATTGAATGATGCTGTAATGGCATTTTTATAAAGTGTTTCTGCATCTCCTGAAATAAATCCTCTTGCAGCTGCTTCAGCCAGATTAAATAATACTTCAGAGTAAGAATAAATTACCGCCGGAGATGTTGAAGTCAGGAAATAAGTTCCCGGTTTTGAAGTTTTAGCAAAACCCTGGCTATTCGCATCACTGTTTGATAATCCGTTACCACCTCCAACGTATGTGCCAACAGTTGCATCTGATGGCAATTGGGCATAAACCGGTAAACGCGGATCTGAAAATTCTTTTAATTTATTTACCATCGTTTTTGAAATACGGAAATCATCACGAGTTTCAAACCAGGCTGAAGCCGGATTCTGTTGAGGCGAACTAATGTATGTAAATTTAAAGGTATCATTATTACTGCTTAAAACTCCTGCTGCATCACTTGTAGCATCGATAGCTGCTTGTTTTGCCAAAGCTGGTTCTTTATCTGCAATTCTTAATGCAATTCTCAGACGAAGCGAATTCACGAATCTTTTCCATTTTGCAACATCTCCTTTATACACTAAATCTCCTGTTACGGTACCATTTGTTGTTCCTAATTGAGATTGAGCTTTTGCTAAATCTTCTAACAAACCTGTGTATATTTCTTTTTGAGTGTTGTAGGCCGGAGTTACTTTTTGTCCTGCTTCTTTGTACGGAATACTTCCATAAGCATCTGTCAGCAATAAAAAGGTCCAAGAACGAAGTGTTAAAGCAATTCCTTTGTAATTTGAATTGGCCTGAGCATCCGGGAAATTAATGATCGTATTTAAATCTGTGATTAGGGTTGCATAACCTGTATTCCACAAAGAAGTAAATGAAGTGTTTGAAACATCGTATCTGTCTGGTTCCGTATATTGGATTTTAGCCCAATGCTGTACAAATAGTAAAGAGGAATTAAAGTTATTTTCTGAACCCCAGTATAAATCAGCTCCTTGTTTTAATGAGCCTGTCAACAAGTAAGGTGCCAATGGCGTTTCGGTTGCATTTGGATTTTTATTAATATCATCCAAAGTATCACTGCACGAAGTCAGTGTCAATCCAAATAAGATTATATATGATAGCTTTTTTAGCATGATTTCTTGTTTTTAGAATTTAAGATTAACATTAAGACTGAAATTTCTGGTTGTTGGTAAAGACAAACTTTCCAAACCTTGTGCATTTCCAGTATTGAAAGCCGTTTCAGGATCAATATTCGGTGCATCTTTGTAGATAAAGAATAAGTTACGTCCAACAGCAGTAATACTTGCTCCTTCTAACCCCAGTTTTCTTGCAAATGATTTATTGAAATTGTAAGCCAGTTTAATTTCTCTCATTTTTACAAAAGTTGAGCTATAGATATAAGCTTCACTAATGTTATATGATGCTTTGTAATATTCCTGTGCACTTAGTATTGTAGTGTTTGGAGTTCCGTTTTCGTATACTCCTTTAAAAATCATACCATCATCATATGCTGTAGTTCCGTTTGGAACCTGAGTTTTTGTTGTACCATCCAAATAGTAAGTTAAACCACCATTTTCAGCACCACGTCCCGGAAGCGTTGAAGCTAATACTCCTGTATAAGTTCCTGTTCTGTTTGTTCCTGAGAAAATTTCGCCACCTACACTTGCATCAACAAGGAATGATAATTCAAGATTCTTGTATGTCAATGTATTGGTAACACCTGCTAAATAATCCGGAGTATAATGTCCTAAAACTCTTTTTGTCGGATCTGCTTTTGGTAAACCGTTGGATCCCACTACAATGTTTCCGCTGGCATCACGTAAATACGCAGTTCCATAAAGTGCTCCGTAAGCTTGTCCTACAGAAGCCAATACATCAACACCTCCTGAAGTACCAATTGTATAGTTTTGAATTTGTCTTGCATAATCCAAAATCTCTACTTTACTTCTGTTTCTTGAATAATTTGCTCCAATATTCCATTTGAAATTTTCAGTCTGGATTGGACTTCCGTCTAATTGAATTTCTAAACCTCTATTGTTTACTTTTCCAGCGTTAATTAACTGTGAATTATATCCGCTTGAAGCCGTAGTTTTGATTTCTAAAATCTGGTCAAAACTGTTTGTGTTATAGTAAGCAACGTCAAAATGCAATCTGTTTTTCCAGAAAGTAGCCTCTAAACCAATCTCTGTAGAACGTGTAGTTTCCGGTTTCAAATTCTCATTCAGTTTCTTTTGTGAAGAAGTCTGAATTGGATTTCCGTCAAATGCGGTCTGGAAATTGTAAATAGTTGATAACTGATAAGGATCTGCATCATTACCTACTTCAGACCAACCTCCTCGTATTTTTAAGAAATCGAGTGTATTACTTTTTAAATTTAAAGCTTCTGATAAAACCAAACTTCCATTAATAGAAGGATAGAAATAAGAACGGTTACTGCTCGGTAATGTAGATGACCAGTCGTTACGCGCTGTTAAGTTTAAGTAAGCATAGTTTTTATATCCTAATTGTGCAGAAGCATAAGCACTATATACTCTCAATCTTGACAATGTATTTGATGATGTCAACGGATCTCTTGAATTCGTTAAAGTGTACAAATCAGGTACCGCTAAACGTGGTGCTTTTTGATAGTTGTTGGCGTCGCTATGATTACGAATATTGAATCCGGCAAGAGCATCTAAACTAAAATCGTCATTCAGTTTTTTAGTATATGTAAAAATACCTTCCGTATTTTGTTCGTTTACAGTATAAGCATCTTCAGCATAAGATCCGAAAGGCGTTCCGTTTGTACCATATTTGATTGTGTATTTTCTACGGTCATTATAATAATCAACTCCTGTACGGAATCTAAAATTAAGTCCATCAGCCAATTTTGCATCCAAATGCACATCTCCGATAAAACGGTTACGTTGCTGGCTTGTTGTATTGTAATACGCATTCCAGTAAGGGTTACTATAGTAACTGTTGTTCCAGTTCACATCTCTGTTATTTTGAAGCTCATTAATATCAACCTGACGACCGAACCATAAAAACTGAAGCATTACACCTGCAGCACGGTTACCTGATGGTCCACCTGGTAAAGCTGGAGCATTAGTTGTAATATAATTACCTGTAACTCCTACTTTTATGCTTTTTGAAATTTGGTAATTCGTGTTAATGGTAAAGTTTGTTTTGTTTACTTCACTATTTGGCACTGTTCCTAATTGCTTTTGATTGTTTACTCCCAAACGAAAATCTGATTTTTCATCTGATCTTGCAACCGAAACACTATTGTCGTAAGTAACTCCTGTATTAAAAAAGTCTTTCACGTTGTTAGGATGCGCTACAAAAGGCACTGCCTGACCATTTGAAAAAAACTGTGGAATTAAACGTCCGTCCATTCTTGGTCCCCAGCTTTCATCAACACCATCATTTATTCCGCCTCCTTTTCCGTCAACAAAACTAAATCTGCCATTTGAACCTTGACCGTATGAATTTTGAAAACTTGGCAAAGTTGCTACCTGAGAAATTGTAATACCGGAATTTACAGTAATTCCTAATCCTTTTTGACTTTTTCCTGATTTTGTAGTAATCAAAACAACACCATGTGCAGCACGTGATCCGTAAAGCGCAGCTGCGTTAGGTCCTTTTAATACCGTCAACGTCTCAATATCATTTGGATTCAAATCGGCAATTGCATTTTTAAAATCACGGGTTGCTCCACCAACACTTCCTAACTGTGAGTTGTCTACCGGAACGCCATCCACAACAAATAAAGGCTGATTGTTTCCGGCAATAGAAGTTTCCCCACGAATGATAATACGAGAAGATCCCATATCTCCCTGAGAGTTTGTAATTCGAACTCCGGCTAATTTTCCGCTAAGACTGTTTAAGAAGTTGGTTTCTTTTGTTTCAGCAATATCTTTGTTTTTAAGTGCCTGAGTGGTATATCCTAAAGATTTCTTTTCTTTTGAAATCCCAAGTGCCGTAACCACTACTTCTGACAATTGATTTTGTTCTTCTGTAAGATCAATTACAACTGAATTTTCATTGATTACAAATTCTCTCTTTTTGTAACCCAGATAACTTACTATTACGGTGTAAGGCAGTTTTTGTCCAGTTTGGAAATAAAATTTACCATCAAAATCAGTTTGAACGCCATGCGTGGTACCTTTAATCACAATTGATGCTCCAATAATAGGTTCTTTTGTAACGGCATCTATAACTGTTCCACCAATTTTTGACTGGATCAGCGGTTGAGTTTCCTGAGCTGTCGCACCGATGGAAACCAATAAAATACATAATCCAATATATCTATTTAATATTTTTTTCATTAGTTCTTTTAAGTTTAATAAATCAAGGATCGCATTAAACAGAAAAAAATCTGTTGTTGCTTCCCTTCCAGTGATGTATATTTTTTTTAAGCTCGACCATTTCTGTGACTACAGGAATGGTATATTTCTTTACCGGCTACACATTCGTTTTTTCATTTTTTCTTCTTTTTTTGGTTATTATTTTTTCGATTGGCCTATACAAGATCTGCCCTATTACTAAGGTTTCACTCTAATAAAAATTTATTGAAATTGGGAATTGAAGACTTTTAACAGAAGCTGCACATGAGATTGAAACAGCTAAAAGGTTTCTGTTTGTTTGAAAGTGAAATATTTTTACTTGTCTTCATTATTGGAAATTTTAAACTCTACTAATTTGATAGAACAAAAGTAAATTAAAAAATTTAATATGAAAGTTTTAATGCCATTTTTTTGCAAAAAAAATGTTAACGAAAACGATGCCTTAAACATAAATAACTGAAAACAAATAGATTACAAATGCAAATATTTTTTCCTACTTAATAAGAATTTTACTAATTCAAAACAATATTCAGTCAGAAGAATTATCTTTTTAGTTTATTTTACTGAAGTTAAAGGCATTTAAAAATGAAATAAGGGACTATTGAAATGCAAAATTTTATACGAATTTCGAATATTATTAAAAAAAAAATGCCAAACCTTTCGGTTTGGCATTTTGATCTTTTAGTACTTTATAAAAAAGCATTAAAAGAAAAATATAGTAGAAACGACAAATACGGCTTCTGTTAGAATACCGTATTCATCAAACTAATTCAAATTAAAAAAAACTACAAACTTGCTTTTACTTCTCCACAAGTCAGCATATTTTTTGGATAATAAGGATTTTTGATTTCCTTGCTATCACTTGTCCATACAGCGCCTGTCATTGGACAAATCTGTAAATATAATGTTGCATCAGCTGCTTTGAATTTTGAAGCCACATCCCAATATTTAACCGAAAGTGTTTCAAAAATTTTACGCTGTTTATTAATGTTTTTAGTTCCTGCCATTTCAGCTGCTAAATCCGAAATTGCTTTTCTTGTTGTAGTTGCTGCGTTCATTTGATCCAAGGTTAACTTTTTAAACTTGAAATTTTTCAAAGAATTTTTCAAAGCTTCTGCATTTTTTACAACAGCAAGACTATCTGATGTTATTAAGCTGTTTTTTAAAGCCAGATAATTTTTAGTAATTTCCTTTTTTTGTTCTTCCCTTTTTTGAACCAAATCTGCTGTTACTTCTTCTTTTGAGGTTACCTGAGCCTGAGTGAAACCGCTAATAAAAATGAATGCGATAACTACTAATTTTTTCATATCGTTGTTGTTGAATTTAATTTTGAAACTATTTTGTCTATTTCGATCAGGATTGCTTCGTAATGATCTTTGCTTAAACCGGTTGCTCCGTTCATTAATTTGGTAACATCCTCTTTTAATTTTACCAGATGCTGTTTTCCGTACAATCTTACATCGCTTCGCTGTGCTGCATTTGCCGCTTTTCCAGGCTCTAATTCTTTTGGCAGTAAAAGCATTCCTAATTTTTCAACATAAGCACGCTGTAAACTTCTTCTATAAAAATCTTGTTTTTCATCTCCACTGAATTTTACCCAAACCGTCTGACCTAAATCATTTAAAAACTCTGGAACGGTATAAGCTCCTTCAAACTGTATTGCTTTTACGCTAATATTGTAAAGCATTCCAGAACTTAAAAGCATATTTAAAATCTGATTCTGCTGATCTGATATTTGGTCTGCCGTTTTTAAAGGAATAAGCTGGTCAATTTCCTTTGGATACATCCATAAAGGTGCTGTAAACAATTGTCTGCCAACATAATCGATTGATGCTTTTACTTTTGCTTTCGGAATTGGCTGATACACTACTCCTTTTTCGTCAACCGTTCTTTTGGTTACATAGTTATTACCAATATTTTTCAGTACATGATACAAATAGCGACTATACTGCGATACAACGGCTTTATGCATATCCGATAGATTATCGTAAGCATCGTTTGGCTGATACGTCCATTGAATCAAATTTGGAACTACTCTTTTCAGATTTTTAATTCCGTAATCACTTGCTTTTACTGAATCGTCTCCCAAATCTTCTGACTGACTACGCGGATCTTCGTCTTTTCCTTCTCCTCCAAACCATAATTTAGGATTGGCCGTTAAACTGTCAGTTGTTAATTTAGCAAGGGTCTTTTCTTCTTCAAACTCATCTTTGGCGTTTGGATAATAGGTATACCCCCATTCTACAGCCCATTTGTCATAAGCTCCAATTCTTGGGTAAATTCCTTTTGGACTAATATTATCTTCCGGCTGTGCTACATAATTAAAACGAGCATAATCCATAATTGAAACGGTATGTCCATTTTCTTCCACCCATTTTTTATCACGAAGTTTTTCTACCGGAGTCGCACTACTTGCTCCCATATTATGACGTAAACCAATGGTATGTCCAATTTCATGCGAAGAAACAAAACGAATTAATTGTCCCATTAATTCATCATCCAAATGCATTTTTCTGGCTCTTGCATCTAATGGCCCAGCCTGAATCATATACCATCTCTGCACTAATTTCATCACATTATGATACCAGCCTACATGGCTTTCCATAATTTCGCCGCTTCTTGGATCACTGATTCTTGGCCCATAAGCATTTGGTGTTTCAGAAGCCAGATATCTTACTACAGAATATCTTGCATCTTCCAGACTCATTGTTTTATCATCTTCCGGCCATTCTTTACCCACAATTGCATTTTTAAAACCTGCTGCTTCAAAAGCTTTCTGCCAATCGTTGATTCCTGCAATTAAGTAGGGTCTCCATTTTTTTGGTGTTGCAGGATCGATATAATAAACAATCTGTTTTTTGGGTTCCACCAATTCGCCTCTTAGATATTTTTTGATGTCTTTGTCTTTAGGCTCTAAACGATAACGCTGCACAATAAATTTTTTCTGTGCGCTTTGTTCATCATCATCAAACAAAACATATTTATTGGCAAAATAGCCTACTCTTTCGTCAAAGAAACGTTTACGCATTGGCGTTTTTGGAAGCAATACAATTGAAGTATTTAATCGTAATGTAATACTGCCGCTGCTTGCTGTAGAACTTGTATACGTCTTTGTTGTTTTGACTTCTATATTGATTGGATAAGTATCGATACTTTCAATAAAAGATTTATCATCTGCAAGAGCCGTTAATTTTTTCTCTGTTTTTTCTTTGCTTTCAATAGCAAACATCGCATTGTCTTTCTTAAAAACATCGGTTACATCGATAACCACATTTCCGTTATCCGGATTGGTTGTTTTAATTGGAAAAGCGGCAACAATCGGATTTTCATTGCTTCCAGCCAATGCTTTTGCCAGCATTGAATCGGCAGAACGAACGTCTTGTCTGTACTGTAATGATCTTAAAAAAACGGTGTTATTTGTCCCTTTTTCAAAATAAATAGTCTGCTCGTTGGCTTTTTCTCCTCCAAAAACTCCCATTCCTTCTGGTGTCGAAAGAAATCGGGTTACCACCAGCATATATCGGTTGAATAAGCTGTCCGGAATTTGAAAATAGTATTTCGTATCCACCTGACTTACCATAAAAAGACCCGACTTGCTTTTGGCTTTGTCTGTGATCACTTTATTGTAAGCCTGCATTCCTTTTGGCTGTGTGCTGGTGCTATCGGCTTTTTTTTCCGGAGTTTGAGCAAAACCATGCTGTCCGAAAGACAGCATGATTAGTAAAATAAATAATTTCTTCATCGAATTAAAATGGAAGTTTTTCGTCTGTATTTAATGTCAGTTTTGGATTTTTCTGCAAAGCCGATAATGGGAACGGTATAATGTATAATCTAGAATTTGGCTGTAACGTGTATGTTTTTTGAGGAACGGTTTTGTTTACTATTGGGAATACTCTTGTAACCGTTTTAGCAAATTCAGTTTCCGTATTTAATCGCTTTAAATCGAAGAAACGATTAAAACCTAAAAGCAACTCTTTTCTTCTTTCATTGATTACCAAATCCATTGTTTCTTTTCTGGTAGCCGGAACCGTTAAATTTACCGTACCTGAAAGAATACGTTTTGCTCTTAAGGTATTTAAAACTCCAACTGCTTCATTAAATTTGTTATCTCTAGCATAACATTCTGCCAGAATTAAATAAACTTCGGTTGTTTTCATCCCCACTGTTGGGTAGAAAAATCTGGTGTACTGCGTTCCCCAATAAGCTGTACCTGAACCTTGATCTAAATTGGTTGTGCTGGTAGAATTGAAGAATAGATTAAAACGGGCATCATTTGTTCCGAATAAAGTTCTCAATTCCGGACTGATGATATAAAGCTGTCCAAAGTTCATTTCGTTATACCCTGTCATATACATATAACTTAATACTTCTATATTGTTAGCAGCCGGAACAGCAACGGCTGTTGGTCCGCCCTGTTTACTGTAAGCCACCATATCAAAAATTTGATTGTTATAGCTTAATGATTTTTCAGCTGCTTCCTGCGCTTTTGCAATTTCGCGTTTAAACAAATGTACTTTCGCCTTAAATGCATAAGCAAAAGCTAACGATGGATGGTAAACATCGCTTGGTTTTTCTTTAAGATATGGTAACGCATCTTCAATATCTTTCTGGATAAAATCATAAACCTGTGCAACTGTTGATTTTGAAGGCTGTGATTCTAAATCAAATTTATCCATAATACAGATACCTCCGTCTGTAGCAGCAGTTTGAGGATCATAACCCTTTGCATAGGTATTTATCAATAAAAAATGATCATAAGCACGGTAAATCTTAGCTTCAGCTTTTGCCAATCGTTTAATATTTTCATCACCTTTACTATTGTCTACCAACGAAATAATGGTGTTCCATCTATTGATATAACTATAAGCCTGATTATAAAAACTAGAACCTGTCAACAATGAAACTCGATCTACGCTTTCATCAAAAGTAAAATTAAGAATATCTATGTTTGGAGTTCTTCCAATCACATTCGCTTCTCTCATCCATTGATCGTCTGACAAGTATTGAAAGTTGTTGATTGGATAACCGCGTCCTGGCAGCGATACTAAATCAAGGAATTGTTCCGGAGTTTCAATTACTAAAGCTCCCTTAGGTGTTATTTCTGTATATTCTTCGCATGATGACACCGTTAACATCATTAAAGAAAGCAGTGTTATATATATCTTTTTCATAATTTAAAGAGTAAGATTAAAGCCTAACAGATATGTTTTTGGCAATGGCAAATTACGTGTGCCCGAATTAACTGTATATACTTCAGGATCGATACGATTTCCGGCAGCACTCCAATACCAAATGTTGTTCATTTGAAAAGTAAATTTAGCTGATGTAATATTCATTCGAGTAGCAAAAGCTTTTGGAATATTATATCCTAAAGAAATGTTTCTTAGTTTAATATAATCGCCATCTACAACATTTGCAGTTGAATTTCTCCATTGGCTGCTAATAGTTGGTGCATAATTCCTAACACTTTCATCTAAATCTACATATAAACGAGTATTTTCATTTCTGTTTGTATCAGTGTAACGATCTGTAATACCAGAAAGATTTACAGCATCAGAACTCATATCAATAGTTTCTTTACGCATTACATTTCCACCAGAGAAAACAAATAAGAAATTTAAATCGAATTGTTTATAAGAAAAACGCTGTGACAATGAACCGGTGTAAGTTGGCATTAAACTGCCCACATTTACTAAGGCATCTGGATTAGTAATCGTTTTTATACTTGTTGAAACTGGATTTCCATTGGCATCAAAAGTGATAGATGGATTTCCATTTTCATCCAAGACATAAGGATAACCATTTACCATTCCGCCATATTGGTAAGCATACAAACTATTGAATAATTCATTTTCTAAAAAATAATTACCTGGAGAAGAAACGTATTCAGAAGCTCTGGCTTGAGCTCTTGTCACTTTTTTTACTGTCGTTTTATTGAACGCTAAAACTAAATTTGAATTAATACGGAAACTGCCATTATTATACCATTCAGAACCCACACTAAATTCAACACCTTTATTCAATAGTGCACCTGCATTAATTCTTCTTGACAATGCACCAACAGTAGGATCAAGATCTGTAGTAGCTAATAAATCACTACTATATTTACGATAAACATCGATAGTACCATTTAACTTAGCTCGGAACAAACTATAATCTACACCAAGATTGGTACTTTGAGTTTTTTCCCATCTTAACATTGGATTTGGTTGAGCAGTGATGTTAGTATATTGCAATGATTGATATAAATTATCATTTCTTCGTGTCGCTGTAATGTAAGGTGTTGTGCTTTGATCTACGTTCCCGTTAATACCGTAAGTTGATCTCAATTTCAGCATACTTACCCATTTTACTTCTTTCATAAAATCTTCATTGCTGATGTTCCATCCTAAACCTGCAGACCATAATGGACGGTTTTTATACTTCGGATCCACTCCAAATAAATCGGCTTTATCAACACGATAGCTTCCTGTAATGTTATATTTAGATAAATAAGTATAACTGGCAGTACTAAAAATTGAAAAGTAACGATGTAATATTTCCTGTTGCGATCTTCCTAAAGCTGATAACGTTCTGTTGTTTCCAAATATATAGCTGGAAACTCCCGTTTGGCTTAGTGCAAGATTGTTCAATACTGCAGAACTCAACGTCACAGGATCATAACCATATCGCAACTGTTCGATAGATCTTGGAACAAAAGTTTCTCGCATTTCAGTACCAACTAAAGCATTAACAGAATGTTTACCTTCTGCAAATTCCTGATTAAAATCTAATTGATTTCTAAAAGAATAATTACTGGCCTGAGAACTTGTTTGCTTGTATCTTCCTCCAGTAGAAAAACCATCAACATAAGTGTATGCATTTGTAGTTGGATTATAACCCGTTAATGCATTGATTGCAGAACGCATTCTATAAGAATTAACATCGAAATACTGTTCTTTATCATTTTTTCTTACCTCATATTGAAATTGTGTATTATAACTTAAGCCTTTCCATAATTTCGCTTTTATATTAGCAAAGGTTCTTAGACTCAATGAATTTTGTTCTTCAATACCTTCTCTAAGCGCATCTAAAACATTAAAATTCGTTGATTTAAAACCGCTTAAACCTGCTAATTTTTCGACCATAGCCGGGTTAAGAGCACCACCGGAAGTAAAACCGTCTCTAATTGATGAAAATGAAGATTGCACTAGATTTCCGTTATCATCTGTAATACGTTCGTATCTTTTTTGAATATCGTAATTACCAAGATCGAATTCTGTAACTTCATCATTACTGTATGTACCATTCACTCCAAAAGTAGCGTTTAACCAATTATTTACCTGAAAACTACTTTTTGCATAAAGGTTGAATGTACGTCCGTTATTGTATTTTATACGATTTTTTGATTGATCGTAATTAATAGACACATAAGTGTTTTGTTTACTTGTACTGCCAGAAAAAGCAACATTGTAACGTTGTCTTAATTCATTTTGCCAAACATTATCACGATAATCTTTATTATAATCGTTCTTTCTCCATTGTGCCAGAGTGCTGTTATAAGTTGTATTATCTATTTTTCCCTCTTCCAGATTTCTATTTAACTGATAAAGCGGACTATAATATTTCGGATTACTGTTTCCAATATCTCCATAACTGCTAAACATGGTAGCCGTATCTGCAAATCTTGCTCTTTCTCTGTTGTAAACTGCCTGCTCAAAATCGATCATATCGCTTGTTGAGGCGTAGTTCATATCTCTCAAGTTTGGTTTATCTGAAATAAAGAAATCGGAATTGATTGTTACTTTTAACTTACCATTTCCTTTTTTGGTTGTTAAAACGATAATACCATTTGCCGCTCTTGAACCATAGATAGAAGCTGCTGCTGCATCCTTAAGAACATCTACACTTTCAATATCATACGGATTAATTTCATCTAAAGTCAACTCTGTTGGCAAACCATCTATTACTACAAGCGGGCTGTAGCCAACTTGATCTGATGAAAAAGTACCAATACCCCTTAAGATTGGTTGATCTGATCCAATGCCACTTGGATTCTTTTGAAACATCAAACCCGCAACACGTCCTTCTATCGCACTTGATAAATTGGAGTTGATATTTTCATTTAACGTTTTTTCATCAATTTTAGAGATGGCACCAGTAAAATTACTTCTCGCAATAGTCTGATAACCGGTAACTACCACTTCTTTCATTGCTGCGATTTTGTCTTCAACAATAATGGTTAGTGTATTTCGGCCATTAATAGCAATTGACTTTGTTTCAATTGTTAATCCGGAACATTCCAAAATCCCAGTAGAAGGTACATTTTCAAAAATAAAACCACCATCAAAATCGGTAATGCTTGTTCTATTTGTACCTGATAAAGTTACAGTGACACCAGGAAATGACTCATTTTTATTGTTTGTAACTTTTCCGCTTACGCGGATTAGGTCGTTTCCCAAGCTTTCTGCTTTGTCTTTTGATGAAGCTGCTACAACAATAGTCTGATTAGCCAAATTGTATTTTAAATTCTGACCACTGAAAATTTTATTTAAAGCTTCTTTTAATGTAGAATTCTTAACATTGATTGTAACCGGCTTAGCATCTTTTAGCATTTTCTGCGTGTACAAAACTTCGTAATTAGCTTGTTTTGCCACTTCTTTCAGCACCGTTTCAAGTGATGCGTCTTTAAAATTAATCGTAACATTTTGTGCCTTCGCTGAAAAACTGCAAAACAGCATAAAAAGCACGGCAAAAACATTTAAATAATTGGAAAAATTAAATCTGGGAATCTTTTTTCCAAGATTTTTGTAAGGTTTTTTTGGTTGTAAATTTAATTTCATACATTTACATTGGTTATAGTTAAACAATAGGTGGACAACTTATACTGGCTATACACTTTTATAACAACCAGAAGCATCGCAACTGCCTCTGGTTTTTTAATTTATAGTCACAGTATATTCGATTAAACTTAAAATCAGGGATACACAATAACAGTTTTTCCTTCGACCTTAAATTTTATATTACTAAGCTCAAGTACTTTTAATACTTCAGACAAATTTTTATTTCTAAACGTACCTCCGTTAAAACGAACATCTGAGACATCGCCTCGGTATTCAACTTTAATTCCGTACCAGCGTTCCAGTTGTCTCATTACATTTTTCAAATCAGCATTATCAAATTTGAAACGACCGTTTTTCCACGCAACCGCTTCCTCTGTATCTACTTCTCTTACTTTAATTTTAGAGAAATTATCCGACACATCAGACTGTTGTCCCGGTTTCAGGATTGTCTTTTGATTTTTATGAGTAACCGCTACACTTCCCTCTAACAAAGTAGTTTTAACAACCGATTCGTTATTATAAGAATGAACATTGAAGTGTGTTCCCAATACTTCAATAGACTGGTTATCCGATTTTACAATAAAAGGTTTGTTTTTATTTTTGGCAACTTCAAAATAAGCCTCTCCTTCCAGCTCAACAATTCTTTTATCTCCATTAAACTGCGTTGGATATTTTATAGAAGAAACAGCATTTAGATACACTTTTGTTCCGTCTGCCAGAATAATATTGTATTGTCCGCCTGTTGGTGTAGCAAGTGTGTTGAATGAATTATCATCTTTAGCTCCTTCTGCATTCGGATTGATCACATAAGTGATTTCTCCTTTGGCGTTCATTTTAATCGTAACCTCGTTTTCTTCTCCTTCTTTTGCAATGGTGTCTTTTGCTGTAATTTCAGAAAGCACAATTTGTTTTCCGTTTGAAAGTGTCAATACTCCCCTATTTCCTCCAGGAGCAATTTCCTGTGGTTTTGCTGTAACTTGAACCTGTTGTTCTTTTGGCTGTGCGAAGTAAAATATTCCTGTACCTAATAGTACAGCAATCGATGCCGCAACAGCAATACGTGGCCAAAGACTAACCACTTTTGTTTCTTCTTGCAGTGGCAACTCTGATTTTAAGTATTGGTAACTATCTTCCAGCTCATATTCGTTAAGCTGTAAATTGCTGTTCGAAGCTTTTTGCAGATACCAGGCATCAAGTTTGTCTCTATCCTCAGCAGATAAAGTTCCATCCTGATATTTTTTCAGTAATTCTGAGATTTGGGTTTTGTTCATAATTACAACACGAAATTTTGTCTTGTTTATAAGTAAGACAGTTAAAAATGTTTTTTGTCATAGGCAATGACAAAAAAAAATTAAAAAATTATTATGATATGTTTAAGAAACAGAACAATTTGTTAGCTTTCTATTTATTAATGAAGCAGTTACAAAAATGAAAATCATTTGAAAAAATTAACAAAAAGCTTAAAAATAATTCACCAAATAAAGAAATTCATCATAGATTTTAGCTTCTCACGAAGAATTTTCAACGAATTATACACTTGTTGCTTGGCTGTTTTATCTGTAATATTCAATTGAAGTGCAATTTCATCATACGAAAGCTCTTCTACTTTTCTTAAAAGAAAAACTTCACGCATTTTTTCCGGAAGTAAAGCAATTTCTTTAGCAATGATAGCCTCTAATTCTTTTTCGCGAATATTAGAATCGGCAAAGACATAATCTTCTTCGATAAAGTTTGAGATAGAGTCAGCATAACGAGAAACTACCTTTTCGTGAGCAATATGATTGAGTACTCTGTTTTTTACAGCTTTGTATAAATAAGAAGAAAGCGACCCTGTAATGTTTAATTCGTAACGTTTATTCCAGATCGACAAGAAAACCTCCTGTACTACATCATTTGCTTCATCCTGATCTTCAAGAATTTTATAAGCATGATTAATTAAAAGTTTGGAATATCGTTCGAAAATCTCTGTATACGCAGACTGATTATCTTCTTTGAGAAGATTTAATAAGAAATCATCAGTATAATTACGATAAACAGACATTAAATTGAAGGGTTGATAATCAAAAAGGCAATATTAAACATTTTTTATGTTAAAAGCTAAAAGATGATGCAGTACAAAATTTAGTTTAAAACAAATCTAAATGAAGAATTGAGCAGCTTATGAGGAATCAAACGTTTTCGATAATCATTCTTTTCAGTCAAAATTCTATTAAAATAATTTAATTAATTTTGCAGCTTTAAAAGAATAGTTTCCTGTTCTTCCATTTTTACAATAAAAAATACAGAAATAGAATATGTGGACTATTTGCCCAGAATGTCAGGGACGCGGTAAAAAGAGCCGTAGAATCAATAAAAAAGTACGACTGGATTTTGAAGCTGCGAAGAGCCAGTTTGAAAAATCAGATAAACAAGGCACTGAACCTGTTCGTCCTAAAGCTCCTTTATATTCGTGTACTAACTGCAACGGATCCGGTTTAATTCCTTCTGAAAGTTTGCCGAAAGCAGATCACGAAAACTATCCGCATGTAGCAATTATTGGTGCCGGTATTGGTGGAGTCGCCCTTGCCGTAGCTTGTTTACATCGAGGAATTCCTTTTACACTTTACGAACGTGATCCTAACTTCGATGCACGTTCTCAAGGCTATGGACTAACTTTACAGCAAGCCAGTAAAGCAATGGAAGGATTCGGAATTACGGCTTTAGAAGATGGCGTAGTTTCGACCAAACATATTGTTCACAATACAGAAGGAAAAGTAGTTGCCGAATGGGGTTTTAGAAAATGGCTCGAAAGTGATATAAATGCTTTGCCCAAACGCACTAACATTCACATTGCCCGACAATCTTTACGTCTGGCTTTATTAAAACAGCTACAAAGCAATAATACCGTTCAATGGGGACATCAATTATTAGATTTTACATCATCAGCTAAAGGCATTGATTTGCGTTTTCAGGTTAATGGAGAAATAAAAACGACAAAAGCAGATATTCTGGTCGGAGCCGATGGCATTAGAAGTTCGGTTCGCAAACTTTTGATCGGCGAAGAAAAAACACCATTACGCTATTTAGGCTGTATTGTAATATTAGGCATTTGCCCTTTACATTCTTTGGAAAATCTCGAAAGTCCCTTATTAGATTCTGCTACTGTTTTCCAGACCGCAAATGGAAACGAACGAATTTATATGATGCCCTACACATCCGATTCGATTATGTGGCAACTTAGTTTTCCTATGTCTGAAGAAGAGGCGAAGGAATTGAGCGCAAAAGGAACAAAAGCACTAAAAGAAGAAGCCTGCCGAAGAACACAGTGGCACGATCCCATTCCGCAAATACTAACAGCGACACAAGAAATGCAGATTTCAGGTTATCCTGTTTACGATCGTGAATTAATCCATAAAGAATTGCTGGAAAATGCCAGTGCTGTAACACTAATTGGAGATGCTGCACATCCCATGAGTCCGTTTAAAGGACAAGGAGCCAATCAGGCTTTACTGGACGCGCTCTCACTGGCTCGTGAGATCGCAAAAGGATGTAAATCTCCATTACATTGGAAAGACAAAGGTGTCAGAAAAAGTGCTTTAGATCAATTTGAATCAGAAATGATTGAACGAAGTGCTTCCAAAGTGAAAGATTCTGCCGCTGCTGCCGAATTCCTCCATTCTGATGTTGCGCTTTATGAAGGTAACGAGCCAAGAGGAAAATGTCTTAAGAGAAATGAGTTGTAACAATTTCAATGGCAATTTCAATGACAATGACAATGAAAATAATAATTTCAATAGCAATTGTCAAGTTTTAATATTCACCCTATATAACATAGCCCGTGGTTTCAACCACGGGAAACGTATTACATACATTGCGTTCCTGTGGTTGAAACCACAGGCTATATTTTAAAAAACTGTGTAGAATTATTTACAAAGCTTATTCGTTCTAAAGTAATAAACTGCACATTAAACAATTAACGCTTAACAGCTATCAGATTGTTTTAAAATAAAAAAACTCCAAAATCTTTGACTTTGGAGTTTTTAAATATTTTATGTAAATCTTACATTTCGTTCAAATCGTTGAATTCGTGTAGAGATTTTAATGTGTTTTCGTAGAACAAAATTGCTGCGATAAGATTTCCTTTATCAGAATAAGGCATCATCTTTCTTTGGAATTCTACTGTAGTATCTAAGAAAGTTGTTGTACCAACTGCCTGATTGTCTAAGATTTTCTTGTGGTCTCCATCGTCCGGAATACCTAAGTCAGCCATAGTAACACCTGGTTTAGTAACCAAAGCAATATAAGGAAGAGTTTTTACTAATACTTTAATACGCTCAATATACAATTCTAAAAGCTCTCCTTTTTGCATACCACTTAATTCTTTTTGATCATGGTATTTACGGATTAACGCTGTTGTACTGATAATACTTCTTGGAGCATTTTTTGCCTGTGCTGACACAGCTTCAGTTGCCAATAAGAAAAGGAAACTTAGTAAAATTATCTTTTTCATTTTATGAATTTGGATTTGGGTGTTGTTTGACGACAAAAATATGCATTTTAACTTAAATTGCAAGTTTATTGATTTGTTTTTTTTTGAAAATTTTAACAAATTAAAATATTAACAGAATTTACAGCGAATTATTTATTTCTATTAAGAGTTTTATATTACAAAAATATAAGTTTAAAACGCCTTATTGGTAATAGTAAAATTGTTAGATTACGATTTAATAATTCTAAAACGTCCTGGATATTTGATCCAGATGCTTTTTTTGTTTCCGTAATAATCCATAAATTCTTCACAGACAAAAACGGCATGTGCTTTTGACCAGGCTACAACACCGCAGAACTCACTACCGGATTCGCGCTTTAATTTCTGAACCTGTTTACCTACTGAAAAACCTAAGTATTTATAGATTGTTGGTGTATATACCGTACCATCTTCCAGATCTTCTAATGCTTTATCAAAAGTAGATTCTCTGTCAATAATTTGTTTGTATTTTGCCATTACGGCATAAGTTAAGACCGCATAATCGGTTATTTTTTCGGTATCGCAATTGTCTTTGATATACACAAAGCCTGCAGAAATTCTGGCTCTGTCCAATTCTTCGCTTTTAAGATCAAACGAATCATTATTTTTCAATGTTATTTTAAACACATTATTATTTATAGTATCCGTAACAAAGAGATTGTCTAATCCGTACACATTTAAAGAAGCTTTGATAAAAGCAATTGAGGAACAATTGGTCCGCTCTCCCTGCTTAAAACTTTCGAATATTTTTTGCGAACTTAATTGTGAATAAGAGTTAGAACAAACAAATAGTAAAAAGATAAATAGTAATCTGACAGACTTCATTGAATTTGCTTTTTTAATTTTTCTACAAATATTCTTTGCATAATGAATATAGAGAGTATACAAATCTATAAAAAATCAATTCATATTTTTTTAGTTCTTTACTTTTATATTGTATTCAAGTATTATAATTCTGTTTTTTGATAAACAATAAAGGTTTAAAATCTATTAATGAACAAATTATGAAAATCTTTTAAATTTTTTATGCTCCAAATTAAATTTAAAAATAGAATCAAGCCAAGAATAAAGGACTAAAATCATTGCTAAAAAACTTAATAAATCTACTAGCACATAGAGTTAATTAAGTCGACAGTTACTCAAGGACGTATCTTTTTGGATCATTCTTCTAAATCCTGAACATTTACAATCTCACTTATTCTGTCCAATAATTCAAATTCATCTACAGGAAGTAACTGAAGAACCATTTCCAGCATTAAAGAAACATCCGTCTCTGTATTTGCATTAATTTCCAGTACTAAAATACACGACTTTAGTATTTGAGTAATTATAGAACTTAATTCAGTATAACTAGACAATTTGATTTTTGCTTCATACATGTTCTTTTCTTCAGATACAGGTTTCAAAGTATTTAAATATAGAACAGTTAATTTTTTAAGATTTTCTAGATTTTCAATCATTTCCATTGTTTTATTTTTTTGCTAATTTATTTGGAAGCAACCAAAAAATAAGGAACGCATATTTCCAGTCATATTTAACTGCTTTTTTTAGTTCGAAACATAATTTCTTTCGCAAATTTGAATATCTCGCTAACACAATCTGCATAAACATAGCCCGTGGTTTCAACCACGGGAAACGTATCGTTTTTTCATTGTGTCCCTGTGGTTGAAACCACAGGCTATGTTTGAAAATAATGGCGTGACAAAAAATGAAGTCTTGAAAATATATCGCTCCGCTAGAGCTTTGTTCTACATGTGATTTCATTTGCTATAAATATTTTCCTCCTCTGTAGCAAACTTGAATACGGCTAGTTTCAAAAAATTTCACTATTTTTAAACTAAACCTTCATTCTTGCATTTATGAGCGATAAATCACAACTTTTAAGTTCTATTTTCAGGCATCTTGACGGCTTAGTTACTGCACCGGTAGCAATTGCACTAAAGAAAAAATCTGTTTTAGAATTTATTTTAGAAAAAGAACAGATGCGTTTAGCTGAACTTGTAAATGCTTTTAACGCCAACGAAGGTTATCTGAATATTGGTTTGCGAATCTTGGCTTCACAAGGTTTTCTGGAATACGAAGTGAATAACCAGACTCAGGAAATTACAATTACTGTAAATGAAAAGACCAAAACCGCTTTTTCACTGTTTTATCTTTACGAAGATGTAGTTGATCTGCTTCAATTATCTACACAATTTCATCCGAGACAATTTGAAGATATTCCGTTTGAAAAACTCAACCTTATTTTTGAAAAATATAAAAAGGGATATGGAATCAAACTTTCAGACGATCCTTTAATCAATGAAATTCAGAACCAGATTTTAAAACACATTGAAGGCTATTTGATTGGCCCAACCATTGTTCGTTTGGCAATGAACGG
This sequence comes from Flavobacterium notoginsengisoli, assembly GCF_042686225.1. Lineage (NCBI taxonomy): Bacteria > Pseudomonadati > Bacteroidota > Flavobacteriia > Flavobacteriales > Flavobacteriaceae > Flavobacterium > Flavobacterium notoginsengisoli. Next base: position 170,977 of record NZ_JBHUOT010000003.1, on the reverse strand, counting down.
CATGTTTCACAAATACTTTATGGAAACTTCTTTTAGACCAGAAGAATTTCATAAATCGCCTGAGAATTTTAAAAAGATTTTAGATTTTTTTGTGCATCTGGGATGGTTCTTAGAAAAAAACGGAAATTATCAGTTTACCGAGGCAGGTTTATATTTTGCCAAAAGAGCCAGCGCTTATGGCGTGACCGTTTCTTATCTTCCGACTTTTGCTAAAATGGATGAATTGCTTTTTGGCAATCCTGATATTTTACAAACTGATAAAGGCGAAACTGAAATTCATGTGGATCGCGAAATGAATGTCTGGGGAAGCGGCGGCGCACACGATACCTATTTCAAAGTAGTGGATGAAATTCTAATTCAACTCTTCAATCTCCCAATTGAAGAACAGCCAAAAGGAATTCTGGATATGGGATGTGGAAACGGTGCCTTCTTACAACATGTTTTTGAAGTGATCGACCGACAAACTTTAAGAGGAAAAATGCTTGATGAATATCCGTTATTTTTAGTTGGTGCCGATTATAATCAGACCGCTTTAAAAGTGACTCGCGCCAATCTTATTAAAGCAGATATTTGGGCAAAAGTAATTTGGGGTGATATTGGTCGTCCAGATATACTTTCGGCTGATTTAAAAGAAAACTACAATATTGATTTAAAAGATTTATTGAATGTAAGAACGTTTCTCGATCACAACCGAATTTGGCAGGATCCGGAAAAAATTCATTTGAACAGAATTAGTACTTCCAGCGGAGCATTTGCATCAGGAGGAAAAAGAATCAGTAACAATCTGGTCGAAGATAATCTTTTGGAACATTTACAAAAATGGTCGCCTTATGTACATAAATTTGGTTTACTGTTAATAGAACTGCATACCATAAATCCGAAATTAACTGCCAAAAATCTAGGAAAAACTGCCGCAACAGCTTACGATGCCACTCACGGATTTTCGGATCAATATATTGTTGAAATTGATGTGTTCAATAAAATCGCTGCGGAAGCTGGTCTATTTCCGGATCAATCCGTTTTTAAACGATTTCCGGATGCCGATACTGCAACGGTAAGCATCAATTTATTAAAAGGAAAATGAATCCAGCATCAAAATCAATTAAATTTATAAAACATAATTTAATAGAAAAAGGGGATTTTATTTCCCCTTTTTTACTATAATTCAATACTTTATTGTTTCGGATCAACACTTAAAGGCGGTAATGCCAATTCTTTACTATTCAGTAATTGTTTTGCCTGCTCAATAGTTCTGTATTTCCCAATTTCCATTGGTCCCGCATAAGAACCACTCTGTTGCGGTCTTGGAGGAGTTGCGGCATACGTTTTCATGAGTTCCAGAATAACCTGATCAAAAATTACCATTGTCCATGTTTTTTCTGTAAAACTGTTCATGAAAAGATCATAGCGTTCCTGCGGATCCTGCCATAAATCATAAACTGCGGGAACCGTTGCGATATAAGTCTGATCGCCTCTCCAGCCTAATTGTTGTCCTGGTGTATCGCTTCCCGCCTGCGCTCCGTTATCGCCTCTTGTATTAAATACCGCTTTCCATTTTCCTATACGTACTGCTCCCGGAGACAATTCGTTTTCTGTAAAATAAAACCATCTGTCACGAAGTGGTTTTCCCTTTTTAAACAAAACATTCGACATATCGTAGCTGTCAAAAACCATTGGTTTTCCTTCTTTGTCATTTTTAGGAAGTTCAACTCCTGCAAGAGCTGCAAATGTTGCCATCAAATCTAAACCTCCAACAATATCGTGGCTTACACTTCCTGCTTCTATTTGTCCCGGCCACCATGCAATGGCAGGAACCCGGCTTCCTCCTTCTCTATCTGTTCCTTTAGAACCTCTAAAAGGTGTATATCCCGCATCTGGATGAACATCTTGCCAGGCACCGTTATCAACTGTATAAATAACGATTGTATTATCTGCAATTCCAAGAGAGCGAATTTTATCCATAATACGCCCTACGTTATAATCCATTTCTACAACAGCGTCACCATATTTACTTTTGGCCGGCGATTTACCCACAAATTGTTTGGATGGTAAGTTAGGCTGATGGTTTTTGGCAAAATTGATGCACATAAAAAATGGATCTTTGGATTTACCGTATTCATCAAGCTGTTTCAAATTATTATCAACCATATTAATATCCAGTTCAGCAATATTTTCTTCCGTAACTGGGCCTGTATCACGAGCTGGTTTTCCTGCTTCTCCTTCTAAAATTCCTTTAGTAGATTTTTTAATAAAATTTGATATTTCTGGTGCCATGTCAGGATTCCATGAAGGAAAACAATAGGTATACGCATTTAAGTGATACAAAACGACATTTTGCATTTTATCAAAACCATGCGCAATTGGCATAGCATAATCTGCTTCTCCTAAATGCCATTTTCCTGAAAAATAGGTTTTGTAATTTGCTTTTTTTAACACAGAAGCCAAAGTCCATTCAGCAGCCGGAAGTCCGCCTCCTTGCCCTTGAAAGGCTACGGTTGTCATACCGCTTCGATTCGGAATTCTTCCCGTAATCATGGCGGCTCTTCCAGGTGTACAGCTTGGCTGTCCATAGAAAGACCAAAATTGCATTCCTTCTTTTGCCATTTTATCCAAATTCGGAGTTGGCATTCCTCGGCCGACACCTCCACCATATACACCTAAGTCTCCCCAGCCTGTATCATCAGAAATTACCATAATAATGTTTGGTTTCTTTTTCGTCTGAGCATTAACAAAACCGATTAAAGTCAAACAGAGAAAACCTGTAAAAAACAATTGTAAGACATTCTTTTTCATGATTTTAAAGTTTTAATGATTATATAGTTGTATAGAGATCTTAAATCTTAAAATGGCATGGAATTTATCTTTAGGCGAAAAGTAAAAGGCAGCAACCTAACAAACCTTCATTAGGAGGATAATTTATTTTGATTCAGAAAGTTACAATTTATAGGGTCTGGCAATTTTAAAAACTGGTTGCAAATTATAACTTGAAACCTATTTCAATTGATTTTTCTATTTCAAAATGAAAATAGTTATAGTCTTTGCTGTAAAATAAAAAAAATGCTAAACTTAATTGTTTAGCATTTTTCTATCATTTCTGTATAAACTCTCTATCACTCAAGGTCTTCATAAATGCAATGAGATTTATCTTTTCTTCTTCTGTGAGCGGAATCTTTTTTCCATTTCCTTTAAAAATAGGATCTAGATTCTCGGCATCCAAAACACCGTTATCAAAATAATCTAAAACAGATTTTAAAGTTGAAAACTGTCCAAAACTTCCATAAGGCGCTGTATATTCAATGTTTCTCAAAGTTGGAACGCGAAAGCTCATAAAATCAGAAGGAATTCCTGTAACTCTACCGCGTCCCGCTTCATTGGTATCTGTATTTAATGGAAAACCGATATTTCTAAAACTCTGGTCGGTAAATAATTCTCCTGCGTGACAGCTCGCGCATTTCTGCTGAAAAGTTTGATAACCTTGTAATTCACTTTCGGTAAAAGACGTTTCTTTTCGTTTTACTTGATCGTATTTGCTATTGACAGAAATTAGGGTGTATTCAAACTGTGCAATACTTTTGTAAATTCTATCAGGAGTGATATTTTCATCTCCAAAAGCTTTTCGAAACAAATCTTTGTAAACCGCATCATCTTTAATTTTACCAATCACTTCCAAAATAGACGAATCCATTTCTTCATGTGTAATAATCGGTACTAAAGGCTGATTTTCTAATTGTTGTTTACTTCCATCCCAATTGTAAAACTTCATAAAAGCTAAATTTTGGATAGAAGGCGTATTTCGGAGCCCAATTCTTCCTTCAATTCCAACTCCCTGAGGCTTTTGATCTGTAAAAGCATGTTCCTGAATATGACAGCTGGAACACGAAATCGTATTGTCTGCACTAAATCGTTTATCAGAAAACAGTTTTTCTCCTAATTCCACACCGTATTTAGTTGGTTTGTTTTGATTTACAAAAGCATTTAGTTCCGGAAAACCAGACGGAATATTCAAATCAATTTCAGGATTATCAATAGCAATCATATCTGAGTCATCATTATTACAAGACGTCAGCAATACTAAAAGCGATATGATACCAATTATTTTTTTCATTTTAAATGAATTTTAAAAATTGAACTGTTTTTTGGTCTAGTATAAACAGCTCTGAAAATTAGGACGCGGATTAAACGGATTCGCTATCGCGAAAAGGCAGATTCAAACGGATTTTTTTTAAATCTGTGTTTATCCGTGACTTTACGAAGTAAATCAGTTTTATCCGCGTACTTTTTTTTAGTTTTCTACAGCAGTTACAGAAAACATTCCTGTAATATCGCTTGATCCGTTTCCTCCTAAATTATCTACAAATTTTACCATTTGAGCAGCAGTGTGAACGTTTGGAGTTGCATTATCATTCATTCCCGTTCCAGTTGATAAAGTGATTGTATTCGATTTTCCACTTAACAATTTGTCGAAATCAGCTTTTATTTTAATTTTAGGCGCCGCACTTCCTACAATTGCATTTGTTGTCAGGTTTAAAGTAATATCTCTGTAAGCATTTACGCCTTGGGTGTAGTTTGGAGCAGTTCCTTCAACTGTGCTTCCGGTATGAATAGACATGGCTTTATTATCGGCAGCATAAAAACCTTCCACTTTTGTAAAACGGTAACCACTTCCCCATTCCCACATCATGGCTGTATCGTTTGCTCCAGCAGCTGCGTAGAAATTTGGAAATCTTACTTGATCTAAAGTGTTTTGTTCTGGTTTGATTCCTAAACCAAATTTAATCTGCTTATAAGTTGCAGATGGCACATTACTCAAAACATAACTTAAAGAAGCCGTTTTTGCCTGATCGATTACAGCTGCTCCTTTATCCAGATCGTTTACGTTATATGGAATTTCATCTCCATTGTCTTTTACCAAACGAATGTTGCTGATGACATATTTTAATTCAGAAAAATGATGTATTTGTCCCGCTGCAGATGTATTGGCTGTAGCCGAAGTTGAAGCCGCATTTCCTAAAACAATCGTAGTATTTTTGAAAGTATTATTGAATTCTAAGGTTACATTATTCGCCGCTGGATTGTTATCATCGCTTGAACACGATACGAATGCTAAAGAAGCAAGGGATAATAAAAGGTATTTTTTTAAATTTTGCATTTTGTGATTTTTAAATTTTTGTATTAAATAAACTCAAAAGATGTTATTAGTACATCTTTTTCATTGAGATCTAGCAGTAAGAATTTTTAAACACATAGAAACATAGATTTTATTTGACCTGATAAAGATTAAATAAAATGGCAAGTCATTTAACACATAGCTATGTGTATTAATGCAAGTGAAACGCCTCTTTTCTACACTCCGAAAAACTATGTTTCTATGTGTTTAAATTAATTTTATTTGAGGGGAATTAATCAGCAAATAGGCGGTGGTACAAAAATTTCAAGACAAGGTTCTGTTTGTCCTGTCTCTTTGTAAATCAATACTTTATTAGAATTTAATGCTTTTATAATGTGGAATGTAAACTCAATTTCCGAAGTCAAAATAATATCAATATTTTTACTAATACTCGTTAGTTCTAAATCACTGTTATGATCTGATTTTTCCAACTCTTTTTTAAGATGACATTTACCATGACACTGCAATTGTGGTTTGGCTTTGTTAACACAAAATTCCTTTTCAATATTTTGCTGGTTCAGTTTAAAGTGCACAATAATCAATGCCTGCTGGAAAGAAACCAACAGCAGTAAGATTATCATTGTGATACTAAAAACTTTTTTCATTTTTATTAGAAGTTGAATTTTAAAGAAGTGAAAATATTACGTCCCATTCTCGGAATATTTCCCCAGTCGGCATAAGTGCTGTAATATTCATTTAATAAATTCTCCGCACCAACCTGAACAACTGTTTTTACCTGATTAATTTTGAATGAATAATTTGCCGAAAGATTCCAGATCACATAAGCTCCTGTCAAATCTTCACCATATTCCGGACTGTAATTGATTTGCTCAAAATCACCATTTACAGAAGTCTGGATTCCGAAATTTTTATGCATAAAATGAAGTGAAGTCAGATAACTCAACGGACGAATAAAGGGCAGATTACCACCGTTATTATCCATTCCTCGTGCGTAAGTCAAAGTTCCATTCCAGTGTAAATGTTCTAAAATATCATAACTTAGATTCATAGACATATTCAGAAGCGTAGCGTAGTCTAATGAAGTATACCCTTTTACTCCAACCGACTGATAATTCATCGGACTTCCCATACTTAGAATTCTTCCGATTATATAGTTTTCAATGTAGAAATAATTGATTTTTCCCTGAATGCTAAATCTTTCGTTTTTAAATCCTGCCGATGCATTTCCTTCATACGAAATTTCATTTTTCAAATCAGGATTCCCGATGTAATCATAACGATCAAAACTATTGTAAATGTAATAGCCGTAACCTTCAGAAACAGAAGGTGCTCTGTGTCCGTACCCTGTTCCGACTGAAAAATTAAACTGATCAATATCTAAATTGTAACCAGCATGTAAACTTGGTAAAAATCTTGTTTTTTCCTGCGGTGCTCCAGGATGGAAAATCCAGTTGAATTCGACATACTTAGAATAATTGTAATTCACCCCCAAAGAACCTCCTAAATTCACCTGACTTTTCTCTGAAATATCCCAGGAATTATTCATCGAAAGCCCCGCATAACGAGTTGTAACCCAAGGCCAGCTGTAAGCAAACATCGTTCTTTCGCTTCTATCCTGCGGATACATTCTCATTTCAGCAATTGATAAATTATCGTAAGCATTCAATTGTATTTCAGACGAATAACTATTCTTTTTCAAATTAGCCTTCGAAACCAGACCGTAAGTTGTACTCCAGCCCGGCATATCCATGTGAACCAGATTTTCAGGACGCGTTGTATCGTCCATATAATGTTCGATAGCGTTGAAATAAATCTTGGAATCAATCACTTTTACCAATCCATCTTCAAATAATTGTTTGTATGAAGCAGATGTAATTAGAGCACGGGAAAGCGATAAATCCATCGGCAGCGCCGGATACCCCACATCTTTTGCCATATCAAAAATGGCATCTAATCTTACTGAAGATAAATCAGTCGTTTTATAAGCAAAACCAAATGAAGTGTTGAACTTTTTATATTGCGAATGTTTTACTTCATCATTATTTCCATCGTAATAATCATCGGCTTTTCGGTACGAAATACTTCCTTCAGCAACAAATCTTTCACCGGAATAAGAAACATTTCCAAGATTAAAAAACTGTTTGTTATTAAACTCAAATCCGCTTTGGTAGGCTCCGTTCCATTTTTTGGCTAAGCCAAAAGGCGTGCTTTTTCTTTTTAAATCGATGCTTCCCGCAATCGTTGAACCATGAAGACTTCCCTCCTGCCCGGATTTTATATCAATTGCCGAAAGATTATTACTTTCTACATAAGAGGTAATTGGGTCCATTTTATCGGTACAGGCACCAAAAATGTGCATTCCGTCAATCGTAACTGTAGAACGTTCTGTACTCATATTATTCAGCAAAGGTTCCCAGGCATAAGCACCGCGCTTGATAAAACTAATATTATCTGCCGAAGACAAAAATTCATCAACCGAAACAGCCATTTTCATTTCGGTTTCGATTTTCTTTTTGGTTGCGTTTTTAACTGTTACTTCTTCTAAATTTTTGATGCTGTCATGATGTGCATGCGGATTTTGAGCCATTACAGACATTCCTGAAAAAAGCAACATTAGTATATATTTCATGTTTTTAGAATAAAGTATCAATATAAAGTTCACTTTTCACACCTTCTACTCCCGGCGTAAAATCAGTTGGAACAACAGTTCCCTTTAAAATCAGTCCGTTTTGGTTCAGCAGAATTAGATTCAAAGTCCAGTTTCCTGTCATGGTATAATTGACCACTCCATGATACAAACCATCATTCTGCTGCGTTAAATCCTGATTATTTGGCGAAGAGTGATTTCCCATTGAAGGCTCAGGCATTCTTGGATCTAATTTTAAAGTATAACCAGCCACTTCAGCATAAGAAAACTGTGAAGGATCCGGAAAAGTTCCCGTTGTATTTACAGGTTTATTGTATTTATAAATTCCTGCCACCAATGGATTTTCAGCTACTTTTGGCTTTTGTGGAGCAATCAGTGCAATCACATATTGCTCGTTATCTTTTCCGGTAAAAGTGGTCATATTGAGGTTTTTATTGTTTTGTTTTTCAACTGAAACCTCCTTGTTAACCTCATATTTTTGATTATTAACCGTAAAGCTTACATACAGTTTCCAACTTTCTCCTGCTGCGCTTTCGTTTGTAAATACAGAATAGCCCGTGAAATATTTATTGGTTGAATCATAAGCCAGATTGTAATCGTGCGGACAAGAACTTGTGCTTCCGTTATTACTCAATATTGGCAAAAAAGTAACATCAGTTGCGCTTATGCTTTGGTTGTTCTGCGCATTGACCACTTTCAGATGAAGCTCATTATAACCTTTATAGAAAGTTCCGTTTAAAGCTTCAATGCTAATTTTATAGTTACCGCTTGTTAACGAAGTGGCTTCTTTAAACTCATAATATTCCGGAACCTGAGAATCGATCTCAGCTTCATAATCTGTTTTATCGATTGTACAGGAAGTAATTACACCCAATAGTGCAATCACTAAAAAATTGAAAGATTTCATTTGTAATGAATGTTAGAAAACGTTTTAAAATGCAGCACAAAACAATCCGTTTTGGAAAGTTCAAATGCCGTGAAATTTTAATGAATATTTTGAATTGAAAATGCATTTTTAAGCATTTCAATTATAGAAGTAAGATCTATTTTCTGTATAAAGAATAAGCCCGGATAAACTGTTTTCAATTATCGAACTGAATTTCCTGAAGATTAAAAACTGAAGATTTGAAAATAGTACATTTTTTACATCATCCAAAAAATGAACAATGTACTTCGATTTGAAAAACAGAAAAATGATCCCGAATTATACGAGTGGAGGGTGAAAAGTAGGATTAGAAGTTCCAATAGGTTTCTTTTCAAACAAAGTAGAAGTATTTTCTTTTACTTCAACAACAGAAATTACATTTAAAACCACTTCAGCAGTATTTTGAACATACACCAGCTCTGATTTCTCTTTTAGGCTGTCCTGCATTTTCTTTTCGTTATCAGAATATTTTTTGATACTTTTTTGAAGTTCACATCTACCGTTACAGTTATTAAAAACCTGTTTACGCTGTACACAAATTGTTTGTGCAATTTCTTTCTGATTGATTTTGAATGATGCATAAACGAACAAGCTGCCAAATGATGGCGATAAAATTAAAATCGAAAGTACTATGATAATTAACCTTTTCAACTGCTTGTTGTCTATTTTGGTGACAAAAGTACATACATTTTTGTATTTATTTTAACTAAAAGTGCTTTTTTATTTAATAAAAGACAAAAACATCTTCTTTTCTTTTTTTTTGAGAAACTTTTCAAACCTAAAAATTGAAAACTCTAATCGTCAAAAAACACTGTTTATAAACAACTTACATGATAATTTGACAATAAAATAAGTTTATTATATAACCTATTCACTTGCCATCTTTTTACTTTTGAAAGACTTAACTTAACAACTTACTACCATGGAAACTCCTGCAACTAACAACAGTAAAAGACCTATTGTTTGCACTACAATTGTACATAATGGGGATAATAATGAATTGGTATTTATACGATCTTATCGTGGAGACTGGGGACACTGGGATGATAAGATTGAAAAATGCACGTCTGAAGTAAGTATTGATGAATTGAAGATTTCCGAAAATGAGCTACCTGAGATTCAATAGTTTTTAAATCATACAAACTGCTGTATTTTGATTTTTTACTAACTGTACATTAAATCCTAAATCTCTTGCAGCACGCACAGTGGAATCATTTTCCATATTATCTAACATTCCGATAATGGTTAAATTTTCAATCTGATTATCCTTCAGATATTCAAACAAACCTGTTTCTACAAAACCATTAGAAGTTTTTTTAATAATTACTTTTTCCCCTTCCTTTGGGGTAACTTCTTCAAATATTTCGGCTCCGTAAGTGCCCGAAACAAAATGAGAGGCATTTTTATTTACGGCAATATGCTGTAAATGAATTATGGTTTTTCTTTTCTTTCTAAAAGCCTCCAAAGTTTTTTTAGCTCTTGCTGCTGTTTCGTAACTTCCTTTAAATTCCATTTTTCCTTTATAGAAGTAATCATTTTGTATTTCTATTAACAATAATGCTGATTTTGTATATTTTCTTTTCATTACGGTATAGTACTTTACATCTTCTTATTGAAAAAAAACTGCTGGTTTCAGGTGCTTAGTTCAAACCAATTATCATACACATTCAACCAAATAAACTCCGGACCCCTCTAGAGCCTGTACAAGACAGGATTGGTAATAATAGGTACTAAATAATTAGGGATAAATTTTGCAGCTTTGTTGTACGAAACCAGCAGTCCAACAAAAAATAGCTCTAAAAAAAATGAAGCTTTTTCTTCAAAATTGGATTGCGAAACTACTAATTTGAGAATGGCAAAAAGAGGGTTTTTCTTTATCTTTTACGTAATAAGTAAAATATTTGCAAGCTAACAAAAACCGCAAAAAATACATTTTCAACACTTTAAACAAAAACCTGTTATTTTTTAAAAATTTCAGTTCATAGACCTAAATGAAACAAAATGTAGTAATTTGAAACAATTTGGTCTCAAAAAAAAGGGAAACCACATACATCAGAAAGAAACTTATAACACATAAAAATTTAATGTTGTTAAGAAAACAAATACCCAACCGTATTTTGAAAAATTTTACCTACATTCCCCGTTTACTATACTCAAATTATATTACAAGAACAGAATATATATTTTTAATATAAAACTGTTTGTTTTAAATTATAACTAAATACCACATGCCTTTAAAAAATACCCTTTTCCTTTTTACTTTATTTTTCACAAATTACCTCTGCTATCCACAGCAATCCTTTGAACATATTTATACCGAAACCTATCAGGTCCTGCTAAGTTCTAATCCAAAAAAAGCACTCAGTAATACTGATTATCTTTATAAAATTGCAAAAAACAATCCGGACCGAATAAAAACACGAATGCTCAAAGCTCATATTTTGTATCAATACGGAATTCACAATGAAGCTATTAATGCTTTACAAGATGCAGACAGCCTGGCATTAATAAGCAAAGATTATGCTGTTCAGGCTAAGATTTATGGTTTTATGGCATCCCTTTATCGTGAAAGTGAAATCTATCACATTGGGAAAACTTTTCTTAACAAAGCCGTTGCTGTGAGTAGAAAAATAAAGGATAAAAGTGAAATGTACCGATTTCAGGGAAATTTATCTCAGGAACTTGCCTGTTATGAATTACATAATTCTAATTATTCTAAAGCCATTACGCATCTTAAAAAAGGCATTCAATTATTTGAAAAGGCTGCAGCTGTTAGTGATAAAAACTATCAAATTGCTATTAATGACGAACTTATTGCGAGAAACTATCTTGAATTAAAAAAAGCAGATTCTGCCTTGTTTCATTATGAAAAAGCAGAAAAAGAACTTCAGGAATCATTGTCTTCTGACAGTCCGTTAAGAGGTTTTATTTATAATGGTCTGGCTAATGTTTATTTCACCATGAAAGACAATAAAAAAGCACTATTGCATTATAAAAAAGCCGAAGAAGTCGCTGAAAAATCAGATTACTCAGCTTTAAAACAAGAAGTTTATAATTCTCTTATGGAGTTTTACAAAAAAGCGGATACTAAAAAATATATCGTTTATAACGAAAAGAACTTAAAACTAAGCAAAGCCGAAAATGACAATAAAAAAGTTATTGCAGATGATCTGATCAAATCACTTCGCAGAAGTCATTTGGACAGTCAGTCACAATACAAAAAGAATAAAATCATTATTATCGGTATCTGTCTTTTTGCAATATCCATTACTGTGCTGATGTACGTTTTTAAAAGAAAACAGGACTACAAAAAAATCAGGGCTTTTATCGATCAGAGCCAAATAATTAAGGCTACTGAAACGAATACTGAAATAAAGAAAGACACTAAAGAATACATGTCGGAGGCAACCGAAAATGCTATTTTAGAAAACATAAAAGAATTTGAAAATTCGCTCTCCTTTCTTAACAAAACCTTGTCTATTAATTCTGTTGCTTCAGGACTAAATGTAAATCATCGCTATTTATCTTATGTTATAAACAAACACAAATCAAAGGATTTTGCGGGATACATTAATGAATTAAGAATAAATTATATTGTAGATCGTTTGAAAAATGATCCGGATTATTTAAAGTATAAAATCAGTTATCTTGCTGATCAGGCAGGTTTTGCATCTCATAGCCGATTTACAATTACATTCAAAAAAATAACGGGCGTTTCTCCGTTGGCTTTTATTACTTATCTTCAAAATAATAATGAGGTAGCGTAAATGGTTATACTTTTTTAATTTAAAGATTAGTTTAAAGATATTGAATGTGTTGGGCTTGTTTTGAGTTTATTTTTTTTTCGCAAAATGTTAAGAAAAAAGATTACTTATAAGGATGAACTCTTTTTATTTCAAACAGATATTAACCGAATCAAAATCATGTAATAAAAAAAGGCAGACAAAATTAATTGTCCACCTTATCAGTTGGTATTACATTGGATTAATATTTTTGTTTAAATAAATTTCAAAACGTTTTAACTTCAATTTCCTCCCCAGACTTTCATTAACTTCTCTAGCCGTTCGGGAAGATTTTTCTGTATATAATCACATTTAAAAATCAACAGCTTATCATTCGCATAGTCAGTTATCCTAACTTCTGCTACAAAACCTCCTTCCGTCCTTTCTGAAATAATTTTACTTATCTGAATAGGAAACTTTTTAGGAGAATTTAAAACATAGGCTTCATACTTAAATTTGTAATGGTCTACTTTCTTAAAACCTCTTGCGACTTTATAGCTAATATTCTTAATAATAGAATCTTTTATTACTATATCTGTCACACCTGAAAAAAAATCAACTTTTTTTGAAAAAAAACTAATACCCTCTTTCTTATTGTCAATTTTTTCTTTAGCATAAGGTTTCTCATTAATATCTAATTTCTTGTAGGATGCATAATTACCTTTTTTAAAATTTATAAAAAAAACGTTTAAGGTATCTGATCCTTTCATTTCACCGTTTTCAAGCTTAACTTTAGTTAAGAACTCTATTGCATTTGCCTGAGCATCTACAATTAAAACTGCTGGTGGCATAAAAGCCTGCGCAACGGATCCGGAAGATATTTCACTTTTAAGAGTAATGTAGCCTGAAAACTTTTTTGAACTCTGTGAGCAGGATGAATTAATAATTAAAAGTAATCCTAGAATAGCAATTCTTTGGAACATAAAAATTAATTTAATAAATCCTAAAGACGCAGTAATTATCAATTGGAGTATCACGCCAGCCTACAATATGTATTGTTCCTCTTACAGTTGATACAAACTGGCCCATTGGTGTAATCAAAATATCCCCTGCAGAATTATTATCTACCCAATTGATAAGTCCGAGATGTATTCCTTCAAATCGTGTTCCTTGATGCAACACCTGAATTATCTCGGTAAGAGAGTGCGTTACAATTTCAAAAGCTTTAACTCTCCAAAGATTGTGCGGGTTTTGTGCGACAATCCACTCCACATTACGTCTGTGCTGACTTCCTGCCATATCATAGGTTGGAATAATACCCTGAGCTCCACCATAAACAGGTATAATCTCTCCCATCTGCTCTAAAGAATAGTCATTCAAGACAGCTGCACTTACTGCTTCTGATTCATCTATTACAGTACTGCTTTTTTTACTGAACCTTGCTTTTATCTGTTCCTGACTAGCCCCGTCTGCATTAGTAAATTCTTTTACAAACTGTCTTGCTTCAGCAAGAGTTAAATCATTTTTATCCGATGTGGATAGATCACGCTCGTCATTGTCATTTGTACATGACAAAATACAAGTTGCGAATAGTAAAACCGCCATAGTTTTACTAAAATACATTTTTTTCATAATAATTTTTGGATTTAATTTTGTAATACAACTTCTACAAACATACTGTTTTGATTTAAAAGAAAAAGCATAAAAACAGAAGATTTTACCGACATATAATAAGAATTATATATCTGGAAATTTTTAATATGAAAAAATATTTAATCATCAAAAAGTAAGACAAAATTTACTTATTTATATATTAAAAATATATTTTCAGTCCTACAATAAAAAAATGAAGTATAAAAAAAGGTAATCTGATCATAGTTTTGTTTTCATTTTCTGAATTAGACTTTTAAAGAAAATATTTTTATAAAATATACGGACTATATTCTCTGCTCTGTCAATTGCATTTTATTTAACTGTTAATAAAACATCTGACACAATTCATCTCTTCATAAATACCATTCAAAACACTTTCATTTTAACAAAATAATCGCCATTATTTTGACCAAAATCTTCAAATTCATGCGATATAATCGAAAAAATATCCAATTAACTGATAAAAGTTATAGATTTGCTCTTAAAACAAGAACAATTTTATTCCTTAAATGGAGAATACCACATCAGATATTTTATTATGGCAGCAGATCAAAAAAGGTGATATTACCGCCTTTGAAAAGCTGTATGATAGTTACGCTGATGTTTTGCTTACTTTTGCTTTACAATATACTAACGAAACTTCGATTGCTAAAGATGCAATTCACGATGTGTTTTTAGACATTTATAAATACCGAAGCGGTCTTGCCGAAAGCGTCAATGTAAAATCGTATTTGTTTAAAATCACACAGCGAAATGTTTTAAAAAAACATAAAGCTTCTCAGAAAACATTCTCTTTAAATACTGATTACGATTCGGTTATATTAAAAGAACTTTCTTTTGAAGAAACTTTAATCGAAGAAGAAAATGATGCAGAGCTAAACTCCAGGCTGGCTTTTGCAATGGAAGAACTTACCGAAAAACAACGCAAAGCTTTATTCTACAGATTTAACGAAGACAAACCTTATGAAGAAATTGCCTCTATTTTAGGCATTTCTATCGAGTCCTGCAGAACACTGATATACAGGTGCTTGAAAGAGTTAAGAAAAAAACTTTAAAAAAAGGTTATTTTTTATGTCTATGTTTTACAAGAGTAGTTCTCTTAGTATTATATACCCCATAAAAACATCGCCTTGCAAATTAATTTTAATAAAATATCGAACGATGAAAAAGATTCTTTAAAGAATCAAATTCGTCACGGATTAATCGAGCTGGAACAAAAAGAAAACAAACGCAGGAAAAAGAAAAGATTAATCGCCTTTTCTGCCGCCGCGAGTGTAGCACTTTTAGCTGGATTATTTATAAACCAAACTCCGGAAAGCAAACCTAAAACCGATTTAGAGCTTTTTGCAGAAAAAGGAGCAACAACTGAATCTAATGCAGACTTAGAGGATATCTCTCTTGTACTGCAAGATCAGAAAACTATTGCTGTAGAGGACAGTTCTATCATCAGTTATGGAAAAAACGGTAAAAAAGTTACAATTGGAGAACAAGCCATTAATACCAACTCTAACAGTTCTTCTTTTAATACCGTTAGAGTGCCTTACGGAAAAAGAACTCAAATTGTTTTAACTGACGGAACAACCGTTTGGCTGAATTCGGGTTCTTCTTTAATTTATCCAACTCAATTTGACGGATCAATTCGTGAAGTGTATCTAACTGGTGAAGCCGCTTTTGATGTAGCACACAACAAAGCCAAACCTTTTTTCGTAAAAACAAAAGAATGCGATGTCCGTGTTTTAGGAACGGTTTTCAATGTGAGCTCATATCCTGAAGACGAAACGGTTCAAACTGCTTTATTACAAGGAAAAGTCCGAATTACCTACAACAAAAAAGGACTGTTAAACAATAAAGAAATTCAGGAAGATTTAACGCCGGGAATGATTGCCACGATCAACAAAAATCAAAAACAGCTTAAAGTAGAACGAAAAGACGTTGCTTCAATATTATCCTGGAGAGAAGGTTATTTTACTTTCAAAAGCCAGTCTTTGAATACCATTTTAGGGAAACTTTCAAAATATTATAAACTTGAATTTATAAAAGGAGAAAATTTAAATCTTGATGCTAATTATTCAGGAGCATTTGCTTTGAATGAAAATTTAAATAATCTGGCCAGTACTTTATCAAGTATTACCAATAGTAACTGTACTGTTAACGCAAACCAAAGAACTATTACAATTAAATAAATAAAAAAATCAATTCTAAAAACCACCAAAGCCTATGATATAAAACCAGAAATAAACATATCAACCTTATTTGTAAAAACTAACCAAAAAAAAACCAAAAGATGTTGGCGCATCTTTTGGCGAGTTGTATAACTGCAGTCTACGTTATCGACTGCATATTAAATCCAAAACAAAATTATGAATAAAAAACATAATTCAGAAAAGTATTTTTCTGGACGATACCACTATTACCTATATCTGCTGCTTATGAGATCTGTTACTGCATTTATCTGGATAAGTATGTGTAGTTTATATGCGAACCCTTCTTTAGGACAAAATAAAATACATGTTCGTTTCAAGAACACTCCGTTAACCGAGGTATTTTCTACTTTAGAAAAACAGACTAATTATGTCTTTTTCTATAATGACGATGTGCTGAAATCGGCCAATACGATTACATTGGATAAGGACGCAACTATAGAAGAAATTTTGAATAATGCCTTAAGAAGTAACAATCTTACTTATGATATTATTGATAAACAAGTTGTTGTAAAAAGAAATAAAAAGAAAGCCGAACAACTGGAATATGAACTAACCGGGAAAGTAACCGATAAAAAGGGTGCACCGCTTGTTGGTGTAAATGTAATTTTAAAAGGAAAACAAAGCTGGGATATTACAAGAAAAGAAGGTGAATACCGAATGATGGTTTCTCCTTATGATACTATTATTTTCAGTTCTTTAGGATATAAGACTGTAACGGTTGCCGTTAACAATAAAAGAGTGATCGATGCAACACTTGTTCCGGATGTTATGGAACTTCATTCTGTTGAAATTCCTGCTTCTAACGGTTATACTGAAATTCCAAAAGAAAGAGCTACTGGCGCTATAGAAGTAATAGGCGCCAAAGATATTGCTAAAGTTCCTACTGTAGATATTAATGCCAGATTAGAAGGAAAAATCGCTGGTGTTATGGTTGATCCAAGAACTGGAAACATAAGCGTTAGAGGTACAACTAGTTACAGTGGCACTTCACAACCGCTAGTTGTTATTGATGGTTTTCCGCAATCCATGAATGATTTTGCTTTTAGCAGAAGAGGTGTTTCCGGATCCTCAATTTTGAGTTTCTTAAATCCTGATGACATTGAAAACATTACTGTTCTGAAAGATGCGGCAGCAGCTTCTATCTGGGGTTCGAGAGCGGCTAACGGAGTTATTGTGGTAACTACTAAAAAAGGAAGAAAATCTGAAGAACCTGCTGTAAGCTTTAGCACAACCACAACTTTTGGAGAAAAAATGGATTTGTCTAAATTGAGAGTCATGAATACCGCTCAATATGTAGATTATGAAAAAGACCTTGTAAACGGAGGATTTGTTGCTGATAATATCTCGAACTGGCAGGCGGCCAACCCAAGTGCTGCACAGGAAATTATGTTTAGAGAAAAAAGAGGCGAAATTACCACAGCACAAAGAGACCAAATGCTGTCATCGCTTTCTCAAAGAGATAATTTAGGTCAGATTAACAAATATCTACTTCAAAATTCGATCACAAAGCAATACGATTTCTCTGTTTCTGGAGGAACTGATAAAAGCACCTATTACTTAGGTTTAGGTTATAATGAAGATGATGCCGCAATGAAGGGAAATAACTCTAAATCGTATAATGTTACCTTAAACAATACATTCAAATTAAAGAGTTTCCTAAAATTAGAAACGGGTATTAATTACCTTTCATCTAAATATCAGACCAATATTACTGCAAATGAAGCTTTATCAAATGTTTCTACTTCTGCATTGAGACCTTATGATATGCTCGTAGACGAAAATGGCAAAAGTTTAGATTATTATATCAAATTCAGACCAGAGGTAATTCAGGATTTTGATTCAAAAGGATATCTTCCCTGGACATATAATTATATCGATCAGCTTGGTTTTTCTAATGTTAATACAAATGGCGAAAATATCAGACTGAATGCAAGATTAGTGGCAACTATTACCTCTTGGTTAAATGTAGAAACTTCAGGTATGTATACTTCGATCTTCAGCAAAACCAGAACATTGAACGAATTAGAAAGCTACTATACCAGAAACATGATTAACGAAGCTACTTCTATAGCAAACGGAAAATTGGTTTATGGAGTTCCTCTTGGTGCTACTTTAGGAGATACCAATCAAAAAAATGAATCTCAGAGTTTACGTTTTCAAATGAACATTAATAAATCATTCAATGAAAATAATTCTTTAAACTTTTTGGCTGGTGCCGAAACTAGAGAAGAACGCAGAGAAGGCTCTACGCAAACCCGTTATGGTTATAATACCGACACTAATTCGAACACAGCAGTAAACCCAACACAATATTACAATACCGTTTACGGCTGGTCAACTTACATAGGAAACTTTGACACTAGTATTAGTAAATACAGAGACCGCTATTTGTCTTACTACGCACTTGGATCTTATGATTTTAAAAACAGATACCATATTTCTGGAAGTGTTCGTTTTGACGATTACAATTTACTTGGTGCTTCTAGAAGAAATAGAGCTTTACCATTATGGTCTGTTGGGGCAAAATGGGATGTTAACAGAGAGAGTTTCTTAAAAGAAGTCAGCTGGTTAAGCACTCTTTCTACCCGTGTTACTTATGGTAAAGCCGGAAGCGCTCCTGCTGGAGGATATGGAAGCAATAATGCTATTATTGGTTTAGGAGGTATTGATTTTTATACGCAATTGCCAACAGCAACAATATCATTACCAGAAAATCCATACATCAAATGGGAAACTACCGCTACTTTTAACGTTGGTTTAGATTACGGCGTTTTTAATAACAGACTTCGCGGTAATGTTGATGTTTATTACAAAAAGACAAACGACATCATCACAAATCTTCCTTTTAACCCTACTTACGGATGGGCTTTTTTAATATACAATGCAGGAACTCTAGATGGAAATGGTGTGGACTTAGGATTAAGCGGAACAATTTTCAACGGAAAATTTAAATGGAACAGTTCATTTAATTTTGCCTACACCAATAATAAAGTTACCGATTCTAGATTTAATGCAACAGCTGCCAATCAATATCTTGGAGGCTCTCCTATCACAGGTGTTAATGTGAGCTATTTATACGCATACAGATGGGCAGGATTAGATAGTAACGGACAATCTCAGATTTATGCTAAAGACGGAAGTATAATAGATTCTTCCAAAGGTATTAATGCTGTATCTAAAGATGACCTAAAATATATGGGAACTACAGTTGCGCCTTACTTTGGAGGATTCATGAACGACTTCTCATTCAAAAATTTCAATTTAGGAGTTCAGGTTACGTACTTTATGGGAGCTGTATTTAGAAATCAACTAATGCAGAACTATCCATCTTACAGTGGTGTTCAATATGGTGCAGTTGCCAAAGATGAAATTATTGCAGATCGTTGGAGACAGCCTGGAGATGAAGCGATAACAAATGTCCCTGGATTGGCAAACATCAACTATAATAGTTTGAATCGTTTTCAAAATTCAGATATTAATGTTTTATCTGCTGATAATATTCGTTTGCAACAAATTTCATTGGGTTATACAGTACCAAATGAGTGGTTGGAAAAAACATTTTTCAAATCGTTGAGTTTCAATTTTGCAGCAAGAAACCTAGGATTGTTATGGGTAAGAAATGACGAGGGAATTGACCCGCAATATCTTTCTTCAAACAATTATAACACTCTTGCGCCACAGCGTACGTATACGTTACAATTTAATTGCAGCTTTTAATTAAAAAAGAACTTATTATGAAATTTTTGAAAATCACATTATATATCATTTTACCATTATTGCTGCTAAATTCCTGCAGGGATTATGTTGAAGTTGAACCTGTTGGAAACAATAGAGTTTTAAAATACACATCAGATTACCGAGCATTAGTAAATGGCTACAGCACTTACAGTGGTTCTGGAGGAATGTATCTTCTTTCTAACGCCGATGTAGACTTTCCGATAGCTTATCAAAATCAGGTATCTACAATCTGGGCAAACAGTTATACCTGGAAATCTAGAATTTTTGATGAATCTCAGGGGGATTCTGACTGGATCAATTTATACAGAACTATTTATTACAATAATGCGATCATTAAAGGTGTAATGACAAGCGAAAAAGGAACTGAAGCAGAGAAAAAACAAATCTATGCAGAAGCCTTGGTACACAGAGCATTTGCTTATTTACAGCTTGTAAATATCTACGGCCCTCAATTTGACCCAGCTACTGCAAACTCTGAAAAAGCTGTACCGCTTTTAGTGACACCTGAATTGTTTTCGTCATTAGAAAGAAGCTCTGTGGATGTCGTTTACAAACAAATCCTTTCTGATCTACAAGGCGCTTTAGCCAATGATCTTGTAGATACTCCAGATTTTAATGTACTTCCATCAAAGAAAGCCGTTTATGGTATTTTAGCCAGAACCTATTTATACATGGGACAATACCAATTGAGTTTAGATAATGCTGAAAAAGCGTTAAACATGCAAAACGGATTAATCGATTTAAACTCTTTTGCTACAGCTTACAGCTACCCGGTTTTATTAAGCAATCCAGAAGTGATTTTTTCTAAAACCTTACTGACCACTTACAACGGAGCACCATTAGCTCAGGATTTATTGAATAGTTTTAGCAGTAACGATTTACGTTACAATTATTACACCATTGCAGGAAACAACTTCTTTCCTTCGCATACAGGAAGAGGTTTTGGAATTGCAACTTACAGCAATACTACTGGGATCAACATTGGAGTTTCTGTCCCTGAAATGTATTTAACTGCTGCTGAGTGTTATGCCAGATTAGGACAACCTCAAAAAGCTGTCGATTACCTAAACATTTTAAGAGCCAAAAGATACAAAACAGGTTCTGCGTATCAAGTAAGCGCGACTACCAACACGGAAGCTTTAAATCTAGTTTTGACAGAAAGACAAAAAGAATTCATCGGAAGAGGATTCCGTTGGTTTGATCAACGTCGTTTAAACTTGGATCCAAATTTCCAAAAAACCTATACAAGGGTTTTCAAAAACGAAACCTTTACTCTAGCGCCTAATAGTGCTGGATATGTATTCCCAATCCACCAAAATTACATCGATCTAAACCCTGAATTAGGGAAATAAAAAAACGTACAATGTTTACAAAAATTAAAAATATCAAATTACTGGTATTAGCGTTCTGCGCTTTTACCCTACAAGTTACAAGTCAAGAAGTTAAATCGAGATTACAGGGAATGGTAGACATTCCGATTCCCGGAGCATCTTTCAGCATGACTTATGATCCAAAAGGCGGCCCATTAGAAAACGTTAAAAATATCAGCGGTTATGCTTATGTTTTCAATGATTACAGATGGGAAATCGAAGACCTGAAAATGAAAAAAAATGGCGCTGTTTACAGCGCCGATTTTACAGTTCCAAAAAACTGTGCATTTATGGCCTTCAAATTCTACGGCAATACCGAAAATGGCTTAGTTACCGATACTAATCAGGATACAGGATATATGCTGGTGGCTTTTAAAGAGCCTAAAGTAAAAATGCCGGGCGCAGATTTAGCATGGGCGACTTTTAGAAATAAGGATTTCAACGGTCAGTTTGGCGGTTATTTCAAAGATTTTTCTATTGATGGAGATGCTACAGAATATTGGTTAAAAAAGGAAGTTTCAGCTAACGGAAATAGATTTCCTGAGTTTTTTGACACATACTTCGATGTATTGAAAAAACAAAAACCTGAAAAGTTTCAGGAATTGGGAAGCAAGTTTTTAGCCGACTTCACAAAGAATATGAAAGGACTTCCTGAAGAAGTGTACACAAAAGTACACCACATTTATTTATTTGATCTGAAGAATAAAACAAAAGCAGATTCTCTTGAAGCAGTAATCGAAAAACAATTTCCAAAAGGAAGCCATGTAAGATTCAAAGCATATCAAAAAATTATGCCTATTCAGGATGCTGCAGAAAGAAACAAAGTAATCAACCAGTTTTTAGCTGATTTTCCAAACAATTCGGAAGTTCCGCCACATCAAAAATATTTTTATGACAATATCGTAAAAATGCAGTTTGGCTACTATTTCGAAACGAAAGATTACAAAACCATTTTGGCAATGATTCAAACAATGAATTTTGCTAATTTAAATGATGCTTACCACCAGAATATTTCGAAAGCATTATACTTAAAAGTAGTTGATCCTGCTGTAATCGAAACTATGGCAGTGCCAATGATTCAGCAAATGCAGCAAAAAGTAAATGACATGTCTTATATGTCAGGACTTTACTGGTCGCCAAATCAGGCAACAGAAAATGCAAAAACGCAGCTTGACAACGAATTGGTAATTCAGATTCGTATGTACGATATTTTGAAAAAATACAAAGAAGTTTTAGAAACTTTTGCTTTGCTACCATTCGAAAAACGTTATGAAAAAGCAAGTATCAACGATATTCACATCAAAGCTTTAGAAGCATTTAATAAACCAATTATTGAGGTTCTGAAAAATGCAGCAAGAGCCAATACTTTATCTGAAGGAGCAACCGCAAAACTGAAAGAATTGTATTTGAAAGAAGGCAAAAAAGAAGCTGATTTCCCTGCATATTTAGAGCAATTGAAAAAAGAAAACAAAGCGGAAGAAAAAATAGCCTTAATTGACATCGCTGCTCCTGCAATTAAAGTGCAGTCTGCAGACGGAAAAACAAAAGATTTGGCTTTAAACAGTGGTAAAATCATTGTAATTGATTTCTGGGCAACCTGGTGCGGGCCTTGTAAAAAAGCGTTTCCAGCTATGCAGCAATTGGTAAACAATTTTAAAGAAGACAAACAAGTTGAAATTTATTTCATTAGCACTCAGGAAACTAAAGAAGGCTACAAAAAAGAAGCTTTGGCTTATCTAAAAGAAAAAGGTTTAAAAATCACTACTCATTTTGATTTAGTTAAAAAAGGAGGCGGTACAAATAACGCTTCTTTTACCAACTATGCTCAAATCTTTAAATCAAGCGGTATTCCAAGAAAAGTAGTGATAAAAGATGGAAAAATCCGTTTTACATCTGAAGGATATTCTGGAAATCCGGGACAATTAGTGGACGAACTTACAAACGTTATCAATACTTTGAAAAACGAATAATTGCTTCTTGAAAATCAAAAAAAAATTATGAAAAAAATAGTTTTACTATGTACACTCGCTTTGAGTGTACATAGTTTATCTGCACAGAAAAAAGCAGTAGACGAATCGGCTTACCAATCTTGGCAAAGAATTAACTCTAAAGCTTTGTCATACAACGGAAAATGGATGTCGTACAGCACTGTTTTTCAGGATGAAGAAAAAGAAAACAAAAAACAAATCATTATTCAGGAAGCTCCAAAGGGAAAACGTTTGGTTTTAAATGATATTAATGACTTAAAATTCATCGGGAAAAAAGACTGGATTCAGTACAGTAAAAACGATAGTACGCTTTTGCAAAATTTAAAAACAGGCGTTAAAAAGCTTTGGAAGAGCAAGCATTACACCAATGCACTTGAAGGAACCGATTTCTTGTACTATACTCGTCCTGAATCTCAAAAAGGAGAATTCTTCTTGCAACGTTTGGTTTGTTATAATTTAGAAAGTAATGACAGTACTTTTGTAAGCAACATTAAGTCGTCTCGTTTTTTAAAGAACAAATCAATCGTGTATGTTCAGATTGAAAAAGATCAAATTTTCCTAAAACATGGAGCAATCGGTGGAAAACAAGAAATTGTTTACAGCGGAAAAGCATCAGATTTTGGAGATTTTCAATTAAATGATAAAGAAAACGGCGGTACTTTTACTTTAAAAGGAAACAACAGTTCCGATTTTAATATGGTTTATTATTTTAATTTGAGCAACAATTCGACAAAAGTCTTATTTAATTATGATGAGATTACTTTAAACGATTCCAATTTTTCGATTTCAAAAACCGCTTATGGTTTAAACGAAAACACTCGTTTTGTTACTTTATTAGTAAATTCGAATAAACGCCCGGAAAATACACAGATTGCAAAATCAAATGTTGAAATCTGGAGATCCAATCAGGGAACTATGGAACGCAGACAGGAACTATTGAGAAGTTCTAAAACACTTCCAAGCGAACAGAAATTCATTTATGACATCCAAAACAAAAAAGTAATCAAAGTCGCTTCAACAGGCGAATTTGATCAGGTTTTAATTCCCGAATCTGGTAATTTTAAAGGTGTTTTTGCGATTGATAAAAAACCGTATGCAGTAGAAACCGACTGGACTTTTAACGAACGCAACGATATATATTGGATTGATGCTACAACAGGAAAATCTACAAAAGTATTGACAGCCGTTTTTGGAAATCCAACTTGGAATCCACAGGGAAGTTTTGCTGTTTATTATGACGAAAAAGAAAAAGTATGGACTGTTTTTGACCCTGCTTCTATGCAATTTAAAAACATTAGTGCTCAGATTCCTTTTCCACTTTCAGATGATAATGTAGACATGAAATCGGCTAATACAGCTTACGGAATTGCAGGCTGGTTGAACAACGGAAATACAGTTGTTTTGTACGATCAGTTTGATTTGTGGGCTATTGATCTTACAAATCAGAAAAAAGCGTATTCTCTAAGTCAAGGTTACGGAAGAAAAAACAAAGTGGAACTTCGTTATGGAGAAGAAGGTTTTATAGGCAATTTAGACCAAAAGAAAATAGTTACTTTAGTTGGCTTTGATTTCGATCATAAATCTAAAGGCGTTTACCAATTAAATAACAATAATTCAGTAACAAAAATATTTGCAAACCCTGATTACAGCGCAAGAATTGAAGCCGTTTCCGGAGATAATTCTAGTGTTTTATTTTCAAAATCAAGTTATACGGTTTTTCCGGATTTATGGTGGGGAACATCAAGTTTTGGATCACAATCTAAAATAACAGATATCAATCCGCAACAGAAAGATTATGCCTGGGGAACTGCAAAAGTATTGACCTGGAAAAGCTTTAACGGAAAAGAAAATCAAGGAAACTTATATCTTCCGGACAATTACGACAGCAAAAAAACATATCCTGTAATTGTTCATTTTTATGAAAAACACACTACAGATTTTACTACCTATCAACAACCGGAAGTAAGTTCTTCTAACATTAATATCCCAACCTATTTAAGCAGAGGTTATATCGTATTTCAACCAGACGTGCATTATGTTTACGGAGATGTCGGCAACAGCGTTTACAACGATGTTATGAGTGGTGTTGAATATTTAATTGCAAACGGTATTACTGAAAAAGGTAAAATCGGAATTCAAGGACATAGTTTTGGCGGTTACGAAACTTCTTTCTTAACCACTAAAACAGATCTTTTCACTTGTGCAATTGTAGGTTCTGGCGTAAGCAACTTTACTGCCAATTATCCTGTTATGAGATCGAATGGTATTTCAACCATGTTTAAATACGAAGCCGATCAATACCGTATGGGAAGTTCAATGCATGATAATTTGGACGGATATATTAAAAACTCGCCTCTATTTTCTGCGAAAAACATCAAAACACCAATTTTGATTTTCCATAATGATAATGACCGCGCAGTTCCTTATCAGGAAGGACAATCTTTATTCTTTGCACTTCGTCGTTTAGGAAAACCTGCTTTATTAGTAAACTACAAAAAGGAAGGACATACTTTAGACGATGCTGCCAACAGAAAAGACTGGACACTCAAAATGCAACAGTATTTTGATTACTACTTAAAAGCTTCCGCAAAACCAGACTGGATGTAATTGTATTAAAATTATTAAACACATAGAAACATAGATTTTTCTCCTTTTTTTAAGAGCAAAGAAGAAGCTAGCTTCCACACATAGGATACTATGTGAATTGATTCAAGTGAAACGCCTTTTATAAGTTTGTGAACTATGTTTCTATGTGTTTAAAAAAACTGTTGTTTGAGGGTTTCTTACGAGACCTTCAAATCAACAGCAGGGACTACTTATACCCAATTCCAACTAAAATTCAATCAAAAAAAAAGAACAATAACGATCAACAATGAAAGCAAAATTAATTTTAGCGCATTTTCTTTTCTTGGGTTTAACTCAGGTTTCGGCGCAGTTTAAAACTACTTTTCCATTGCCCAAAGAAGTGGCGCACGGAACATTGCCAAACGGAATGCAGTATTTCATCATGCATAACGAATGGCCAAAAGACAGAGCCGATTTCTATTTCGTTCAAAATGTCGGAGCAATTTTAGAAAACGACGATCAGGACGGATTAGCTCACTTTCTGGAACATATGGCTTTTAACGGAACAGAACATTTTAAAGGAAAAGGTATCATCAACATGCTGGAAAAACAAGGTGTTTCTTTTGGAAAAGACATCAATGCTTACACCGCTTACGATGAAACCGTTTACAACATCAGTAATGTTCCCGCTGACAACAAAACTTTATTAGATTCCTGCATGTATGTTTTACATGATTGGTCCGGTTCTCTGCTTTTGGCAAATAACGAAATTGATGCTGAAAGAGGCGTAATTCGTGAAGAATGGCGCACCAGAAGAAATGCAGATTACAGAGCTGGAGAAAAAATCGACAAAGTAGTTTTTCAAGGTTCAAAATATGCTAAACGAAATGTAATTGGTGATTTGAATGTCATCAACAACTTCAAATATCAGGTTTTAAGAGATTATTATAAAAAATGGTATCAACCGCAAAATCAGGCTGTCGTTATCGTAGGGGACATTGACGTGGCGTTAATCGAAAAAAGGGTTAAAGAGATTTTCGGTTCGATACCTACTCCAAAAAAAATCAATAAAAGAGAATACGAAAAAATTCCGGTGCTGAAAGAAAACCGTTATGTACTGGCAACCGACAAAGAATTACAACGTTCTGGAATTTCGCTTTCGTACACTATGCCAAAACCATTGGTGCAAGATGAAGCTGAAATGACCAAAAGCATGCAGGAAAGTCTGGCTATGCAATTGATGAATATTCGCTTTGGAGAATACATTATCAACAATGAAACGGCTGGTTTATCTTTTGGAGTTTCAAATAATAATCTTTCGAGATTAGACAGTAAATTTTCATTGAATATTACACCTAAAAAAGGCAAATTTTTAGAAGCTTTTTCAGAAGCCTACAAAGAATATGAAAGAGCCATTCAAAACGGATTTACACAGCAGGAATTAGACCGTCTAAAAACCAAAATGCGCAGCAGTTATGACAATCGTCTGGCAAATAAAGACAAAATCAGCAACGGATCCTGGGCAGAACAATTACAAATGTATTTCTTAGAAGCCAATCCGGTAATGACAATGGATGAGGAATACAAATGGATGAACAGCTTCTTAGATAAAGTAACATTACAGCAAATTAATACTGCTTTTAGAGCTTTAGAACCGAAACAAAACTTAATCTTATCGGTTTCTGCTCCAGAAGATGCCGCGACTAAATTTCCAGAAGCAAATGATTATTGGAATGCAATGAAAACCATTTCAAACAGCAAATTAGAACCTTACAAAGAAGAAGAATTAACAGCTTCTTTAGTGAAAGATGATTTGAAGGAAAAGGCAATTCTAAAAACAAGCGACATTAAAGCATTCGCGAATGCAAAACAATATACTTTGGCAAACGGAGCAAAAGTGATTATATATCCAACTACTTTAAGCAAAGACCAAATTTTATTTTCAGCTTACAGCGCTGGAGGAAATTCGCTTGTGGACTGGCAGGAACTTCCATCAGCACAGATTGCAACGGCTGTAGCTTCCTATTCTGGATTGGGCGATTATAAGTTTACCGATTTAAAAAAGAAACTTACAGGAAAAACGGCTAGTGTTAGTCCATATATTGGAGGTTTATACGAAGGTTTTAATGGAAGCAGCAACAAAGAATCTTTAACTACTTTATTGCAGTTGACTTACCTTTATTTCCAGCATCCAAGATTTGATACAACCACTTTTGATAAAATCAAAGAGCAATATCAAAACAAATTGAACAACGCTCACAACAGCAATGAAAAAGCTTTAAACGATACGATTTCGGTTTTAAACACGAATTACAGCAAACGCAACTGGTTATTAAATCAGGATTTCATCAATGCTTTTGATCTGAATAAAGCGAAGAAATTCTACACCGAACGTTTTTCTAATGCAGGAGATTTCACTTTCTTATTTGTCGGAAATATTTCTGAAAAGGATATCGCTTTAATTAATACCTATTTAGGTAATATTCCTTCTGCTCCAAAAACAGAAAAATACGTGGATCATAAAATTTTCATGAAAGAAGGAAAGACTGAAAAAACGATTTTCAGAACAATGGATACGCCAAAAACAACGGTTTATCTTCATTTGGAAAACAAAGACGTAACTTATTCTAAAAAGAACAAAATATTAAGTTATATGGTTTCTGAATGGCTGACCAAACGTTATTTGGAAACCATTCGTGAAGAAGAAGGCGGCAGTTACGGCGTTCAGGTTGGAGCAAACTTATCACAGTCTCCTACTCCATTATTTTCATTAGAAATCAATTTTGACTGTAATCCGGATAAAGCTGATGCTTTAGTAAAAATTGTTCATGCTGAACTGGCAAGAGTACAAACCGAAAACATTCCTGCTAATATGCTGGAAGACATTAAACAATCAATCATCAAAAATCATCAGGAACAAATTAAAGAAAATAGTTACTGGCTAAGCGCGCTGACATCGTATGTTCGAAACGACGAAACACCTTTTGACATGGAACTTCTTAAAAACACACTAAGCACAATCACTGCAAAAGATCTAAAAGAATTTACAGTAAACGCTTTGAAAAAATCCAACAGCGTAGAAGTGCTGATGAAAGCAAAGTAAGAATTCATTTTAGACCACATTAGTTTCAAGGTCTAAAATATTCTTATCGATTTTTTTATTTTTTTTATTTTAATTAGTTTTTAAAGGCTGTCCACAAGACAGCCTTTATTACTTTAATCATTTTCGTTTATTACTAATTAAAATTATCATTTCTATATCCAACCATCATTCCGTAGGAATGTTTCGTTGGTAGAAAAAAATATAGACATGCCAGATTTTCGTTACGTAGGAACGTTTAATTTATACGTTTTTTTGCCAAAATATCATACGTTCCTACAGAACGTAAAACAATCATCATCATTTATTCTACCGATGAAATGTTCCTACGGAACAAATAATCATAAAAACAAACTGGCTTTTGGGAAAATGAATTCCGTAGGAATGAAAAATATTGTAGCAACGGATTTCAATCCGTTGAGAAAAATTATCGCAATCAAATGAGTTCCATAGGAACGGCTCATTTCTCTGCGAAATATGGAATTTTGATTATATTTGAGAAATTAAACTTCCAAAAAAGCTCCATAGAAAATGAGCAAAATTTACACCTATACGCTAGAGCATCATAAAAGTTTGTTTACAGACGAAAACGACAACAAAGACTATTTTTATGTACAAATCGAAGAGCATCCGTACATTGATATTCCGTATCGGGCTGAAAGTTATGCAATTGAATTTTTGAAAAAAGGAAGCATTATATTGCAGACTCGATTGGATAAAATCGTGATTAAAGCACCGGCAATATTGGCTCTTGGCCCCAATGTTATTAGAAGTTTCAGCAAAGACAGTGAGAGCATTTTAATGGATATTATATTTTTTAAACCAAAGTTTTTTCTGGAAACTCAAACCAATGTCTTTTTTCTTTCTCAATATGATTTTTTTGAAAACAGTGAAATGCACGTCTTTCCTTTAGAGAAAAAGAACAAAACCAAATTCGAACAGCTTTTTAGCTTAATTCAGGAAAATCTTCGAACAGATCATTTTCATCAGGCTTCTATTCTCAGAAGTTATTTGTATGTTTTGATATTTGAACTGGATTCGATGAAAAAAAATCTTCCGCAAAAAGAAATTCAAAATCCTTTGTTTGAAAAATTTAAAGAACTTTTGGTCAAAGATTTTATCCAACATCGTGCTCCGTCGTATTATGCGGAAAATCTGAATGTGACGCGAAAATACCTTTCGGAGGTGATTAAAAATAACAGTGGCAAAACAACCCGCGAATGGATTGATGAAATGATAATTTTAGAAGCCAAAGTACTGCTTCAGAATAAATCATTAACCATTAATCAAATCAGCGATACACTACATTTTTCTAATCAATCTGTTTTTGGTAAATTCTTTAAAAACTATACTAATCTTTCTCCTTTGGAATATCGAAACGGTATCTAGAAAACCGCCTTTCTGACGAACATTTCAGACTTCTCTACCTTTCTTTACAAAAGAAATAACTGCAGTTTTGTATTGAAATTCAATACCTGAAAACATGTCTAAAAAAGCACAATTTGTAGTTATAATTATTGATACAGCTACCGATATGGAAGCTAAAGCCAAAAAGTTTTATTCTAATTTATTTTTATCCGAAGAAATTGGCGAACAATACGTTTCTGAAAAACTTTCTATTTCGGAACTTTTTAAAGTGCAGAATGACTTTAATATTGAAGTTTTGATGATTCACGAAAATGAAACTTCATCTTCTTTTCTTCAATTGAATTCTTCCCGAATTTTTAATGAGAAAATAGAAGCTTCAAAACCAATATGCATCGAACATATCGTTCATTTAGATGTTGAAGAAATTCAGCTGCTTTTTAATCGTGCTGAAGAAATCGCCAAACAAAGAAAACACGATTTTATTTGGGTCAAAATCTTTGAAACTGATTTGATTTTGAAAGATACTTTAATTGAAATGGGCTATATAATATTCAATTATTCTGAAGCTGTAGCTGAAAATCTTCCTGTAAAAAAACTTTTCTTAAAAAAGGAAATCCATTAAATAAAAAAACCTGCTGGATGTAATTGATTCCAGCAGGTTATTATTCTTCAAGAGCCATTAACTCTAATTTGGTCGCGCCATTCTTATATAAGATTCAATTATTTAATTTCTTCCCATTTGCCTTCAATAAAATCGGCTGAACGATTGCCACGTGAGCTTTTTTCATCCTGATAACTCATATAAACGACAACACTCTTTTTATCAACATCTATAACTTGGCTTACCGTTATGCCGTCTTTTTCTATCCAATTAATAAAAAATAAGGAGTTTCCAATTTTTTTACTGCTTATTTTTTCATCTCCTTCCAGTATTTTTCCTGAAGAATCAACTGTTTTCCAGTGAAGTTCATTTTCAGAAATATAACTTACTTCTGCCTCAAACTCGGGATAAATGAGTTTTGCTTTTTTACCTGCCAAAGTGACTATATTAGAAGTATTGCTAATCTCTTTTGCTGTAACTTCTTTCTCATTTGATTTTTTATCACAAGAAACTGTAAACACCATTATCAGGCATAATACGCTTAGTACTTTTTTCATTTTTAATAAATAATTATAGTTTTTTATATAATAAGACTTTAATTTTCTAAACAAATATAGGCCAAAATAGAAAACATTTTAACCTAGAGATCATAACTGCTCTGCGGCCATTAATTCTAGTTTGGCTGTAATGATTGCCAGATTATCTTCTAACAAAACGCGTCCGTCGCGCCATTCTTTTTTATCAGATCCTGTTGATACTCTAAAAATAAAATCGCCTGTAAAAACATATTCAGTAGTTTCTCTTAAACCGTTTGCTGTAATTCGCTTTAAAGCTTCTCTTAAATCTACTTTAATTTCAATTCCGTTGCTGAAAAAAACAGTATCAAAACCGTCTCCACTTTTTCCAAATTTATGACCGCGGTATTCTATCAATTTTATAAAAGCGTCCATAAATAATAAAGCCCGATTTATACTGTCAACAGAAATATTTAAGTCTAAAACATTAGATTTAGGTTCATAAATCCCATCGTTTAATGCTTTACTGATCCAATGTTTTTCTGTTGTTTTTACAATAGTAACAGGATTTTTCAGCTTTTTAGAAACTTGTAAAGGCGCGTTCCCGTCACTTTTTATTTTTCCAGCCAATTCTTGTAAAGGTGTGGGTTTAGAAGTAGTTCTAAACTGCATTTCGTACCTTTTTTTGAAAATACTAATTTCATTATTTCCTTTATAGTCTAAAGTTAATTTTGGAGTATTTATTCGCTTGTATTCAGGTCTAGTCCAATGTTTGGTTTTAGGAAGCGGAATTTCCAATTTAGTACAGGCATTTTTGATTCCCATCGTAGAAATTTCATAATGTTTTGCAATTTGTACAAGTGGAAATTTCCAAACTAAACCATAAAGTTCTGAACGGGTAAAAGTAATTTTGTCCATCTCAATAATTCAAAATCAATTAAAACACAAATTCACTACCTCTAAAGTTTCCTTACAGAGATAGCGAATTGTAATAAATTATTGGCTTCTACTCTACACCGCCTCCTAAGGCACGGTATAGATTAATTGCAGCATTTAGTTTTTCCAGTTTTATGGTCACGACATCGAGATCATTTTGCAGCGAACTATTTTGAGCTGTTATCACTTCTAAATAATTTGCCATACCACTTTTGTAAAGTAATGAAGCATCAGAAGTGGCTTTGTCTAAAGACGTTGCTTTTTCTTTGGCTAAAACAATTCTTTCATCAGCATATTTTAATCTTGACATTGCATCGTTTACTTCGCCAACAGCTGTTATAAAAGACTGTTTGAACTGAATTGCTGCTTTTTCCTGTTCTAAAACTGCCACTTCATAAGCCGTTCGTAATGCTTTCTTTCTGAAAATAGGCTGCGCTAGATTTGCTGCAATAGTTTTAGTAATCGATCCCGGGAAATCAAACCATTTTTCAAATTCAAATGAATTCACTCCAATTGACGGATTTAAACTTAAAGTTGGATACATCGCTGCTTTTGACAAACCTGTTTTTGCTGCAGCCGACATTACAGCATATTCGCTTGCTTTTACATCCGGTCTTCGGCTTAAAAGCGAAACTGGAATTCCTGTTGGAAAAACAACATTTATCTCAGCGGCATCAATATTTCCTGCACGTTCTATGCTGTTTGGATATTCGCCACACAAAATCTGCAAAGCATTTTCCTGAACTGCAATATTCGCTTTCGCTAAAGGCACTAATAATTCGGCTGTTTTCTTTTGCGCTTCTGTTTGGTTTACTGCCAAAGAACTGATGGACCCCGAATTGTACTGCAGCTTCATCATATCCAAAGTACTGGTACTCAATTCAATATTTTTCTCTGCAATTTTAAGCTGTTCATCTAAACCTAAAAGATTGTAATAAGCCTGTGCCACCTGAACAATAATTCTGGTTTTTAATGCCGAAAGATTTTCTTTCTGAGCGAAATAAGCTGCTTTAGCATCTCTTTTCTGCATGGCTGCTTTCCCCCAAATATCAACTTCCCATGAAAGACGCAGATTCGCACTGTAATCATCCATATAATCTTTACCAATAAATTGAGCACTTAATGAGCCGTTTAAAGAGTTTTTTGATTGATACGAACGGCTTGCTCCTGCATCAAAATCAAGTGTTGGAAGTAAGGACAGCTTGGCTTGTTTGTAACTAAGGTCAAGCTGTTCCATACTTTTCACTGCAACAAGCACCTCGTTATTTTTAACGAGGGCTTTTTCAATCAAATTAACCAACAAAGGATCTTTGTAATAGCTTTTCCACGGCAGTAAAACCGTGTCTGCCGTAACCGCAATTTCTTCACGGTATTTTTCCGGCGCTTTTAAATCTTCTCTGGAATATTTTTTTCCTACCACGCACGATGTCATGATCGTTCCGGTAAGTAAAACAATTCCAATCTTATATAGTGTTTTCATTATTATTCTTTTATCGTTTGAACTTCAACTGCAATTTTCTTTCCTGATACTTTTTCTTGTAAATACTGGAATACAATGAAAAGCAACGGAATCACGAAAATTCCCAAAATAACACCGCTCAACATCCCAACCGCAGCGCTGACACTAATGGATCTGTTTCCGACAGCAGTTCCTCCAGAAGCAAACATTAACGGAATCATACCTACAATAAAGGCCAATGAAGTCATAATAATTGGTCGTAACCTTGATCTTGCTCCTTCGATTGCTGCTTCGACAATACTCAATCCGGCTAAACGTCTTTGAAGCGCAAATTCCACAATCAAAATGGCGTTTTTAGCGAGCAATCCAACCAGCATGATTAATCCGACCTGTACGTAAATATTGTTATCTAAACCAACTGCTTTTACTCCAGCGAAAGCTCCTAAAATTCCTGTCGGAATTGAAAGTAAAACGGCCAATGGCAACAAATAGCTTTCATATTGTGCAGCCAATAAGAAGAAGACAAACAAAAGACATAATCCAAAAATGGCAACAGTCTGGTTTCCTCCTGCTTTTTCTTCCAGACTTAAACCTGTCCATTCGTAACTATAATCAGCTGGAAGTTTATCTAAAACTTGTTCTAAATTCCCCATAATCTGACCGTTACTATAACCTGGCAATGCCATTGCTGTAATATTTACCGAATTATAAAGGTTATATCGGTTTACCGATTCTGGCCCGTATACTTTATGGAATTTCACAATTGATTTTACTGGAACCATCTGCATATCCGCATTTCTAACGAAAATCTCATTAAATGCATCCTGATCCATTCTGAAAATTCCGTCAGCTTTTACATTCACTCTGTAGAACTTCCCAAATCTTGTAAAATCTGACGATTGATCTCCGGCAAAATACGTCTGAATGTTTCCTAAAAGGTCTTTAACATTCACTCCCATTTGGCGGGCTTTGTCTTCATCAACTTCCAATTCCAACTGCGGATAATCGGCTCTAAAAGTCGTATACGCATATTGAACGCCCGGTTGCTGCATAATTTGTCCGATTACTTTATCCGACATTGCTTTTAAAGCTTCCGGACTTCTTGCCATTCTGTCCTGCAACACAATTTCGGCACCACTCGTTACACCAAATCCTTCAACAGGCGGCATTCTGAACACCATAATCGAACCTTCTTTAATTGCCGATAATTTGCCTGTAACACTGTTTAAAATCTGATCAATATCTTTTACTGCGCCTCTTTCTTTTTTAGGTTTTAATTTGATAAATCCTAATCCGTAAGCTGTACTGGCACTGTTACTCAAAATATTAAATCCGGTAATGCTGGTATTGACATCGATTGCTTCTTCTGTTTCTAAAATTTTCTCCATTCTTTGTACCACTTCAGTCGTACGATCAAGAGCCGTTCCCGGAGGCATCGATAAACTGTACACCATAAATCCGTCATCTTCTAACGGAACGAAACTTTTTGGTGTTGACATCATCATATAAACTGCAAGAGCTGTTATTCCTGTAACAAATCCAGCTGCAATCCATTTTCTTCCGATAAGGAAACGAACGCCTTTGATATATCTTCCCGTAAAATTGTTGAAGCTTGTATTAAATCCAATGAAAAAACGATCTTTAAAACTGGTTTTATGCTCGTGATTTCCATGTTTATCTCCATGATTTTTTAGCAGAAGCGCACATAATGCAGGAGTTAACGTCAAGGCATTTACAGCCGAGATGATAATCGCAATGGCTAATGTATAAGCAAATTGTTTGTAAAAAATTCCTGAAGATCCCGTCATAAATCCAATCGGAATAAACACCGCCGACATGACCAAAGTAATCGAAATTACAGCTCCCGTAATCTCTGCCATCGCACCATGAGTCGCTTCTTTGGCTGAAATTCCTGCATCTTCTTCCATTTTACTGTGAACGGCTTCAACGACGACAATCGCATCATCGACCACAATTCCAATTGCCAGTACCAAAGCGAAAAGCGTTAGAATATTAATGGTAAATCCAAAAACCAATAAGAAGAAAAACGTTCCTACAATCGCTACTGGCACTGCAATAGCTGGAATTATAGTCGAGCGAATGTCTTGCAGGAATATAAATACTACGATAAATACCAGAATAAAAGCCTCAAATAAAGTCGATTTTACTTGCCCTGTTGCTTCGTCCAAACGCTCTTTGGTACTCATTACATTTACGTATTTAATACCTGGAGGGAAAGATTTAGACAATCTTTCTACTTCTTTATTAATCCCGATTTCAATATCGTTTGCATTAGAACCTGAAGTCTGTAAAATTGCCATCGTAACGGCATTTTTACTATTCGATTTATTGTCTCCGCTATACGAAATAGAACCAAATTCAACTCTTGCAACGTCTTTAAGTCTTAGAACATTACTTCCGTTGTTTTTAACTACAATATTTTCATACTGCTCTGGTTTGTTCTTTTTTCCTTTGTAACGAATTACATATTCTAAAGCTGCTTTGGATTCTTCTCCCAATTTCCCTGGAGCCGATTCTAAACTCTGTTCTGCAATTGCCTGCGTCACATCTGAAGGAACTAATCCTGCATTCGCCATTTTACGCGGATCCAGCCAGATTCGCATCGAATAATCTTTTTGTCCGAAAATCTGAACCTGCCCCACTCCGGGAACACGTTTCATTTGAGGTACTAAGTTGATATTAGCATAATTCTGCAAAAATAACTCATCATATTTAACATTATCTTCAGTGTATAAGTTGAAGATAACGATCATACTATTTTGCTGTTTCGAAGTCGTAAGTCCCATACGAATAACTTCTTGCGGTAATTTTGGCGTAGCCTGCTGTACTCTATTCTGTACGTTTACTGCTGCCTGATCTGGATCAACACCTTGTTTAAAAATGACACTGATCGAAAAAGATCCGTCGTTACTCGCAGTAGACTTAATATACTGCATATTTTCAACTCCGTTAATCTGTTCTTCTAATGGCGTTACCACCGAACGAATAACGGTTTCACTGTTCCCTCCCGGATACGAACCGCTTACCATTACAGTTGGCGGCGAAATATCAGGGAATCTCGTTACCGATAATCTCGTAAGACCTATAATCCCCAAGATTACCAATACAATAGAGATAACTGTGGCCAATACCGGCCTGTCTATTATTTTCTTTAACATGGAAAATGTTATTATATGTTTAAATCAAAAATTATTTGCTGCTTACGGCTTTACCAGCGGTTTTAGGAACCACTTCCATACTGTCATAAAGAACATCTATAGAATTTAAAGCCACTTTGTCCCCAGATTGCAATCCAGCTTTTACGAAGTAATCTGATCCGGCACTTCCAGCAATTTCAATTGGAACCATGGCTACTTTATTCCCTTCTTTCAAAACAAAAACGAAGAATTTATCCTGAATGTCTTTTACACTTGCCATCGGAACTGTAATGACAGATGACAAACTTTTATTCAATACAATTCTTGCCGAACCTCCTGAACGCAATATCTTCTTCGGATTTGGGAAAATCGCTTTTAAAGCAATTGTACCTGTTGCACGATCAATATTTCCGCTGGCTACTTCCAGTTTTCCTTTTTGATCGTATTCGCTGTCATCGGCCATAATTAAACTTACGGTTTGATTGGCTTTTGAATCTTTAGAAAAAGCTAAATAATCGGCTTCTGTAAGAGAGAAATACACAAATACATTGTTAATTTCAGAAAGTGTTGTTAACGGAACGGCATCGTTTGGCGTTACTAAGTTTCCGACACGATTAGGAATACGGCTAATATAGCCGCTTACAGGAGCTTTGATCAAAGAGAAATCGGCATTTAACTGAGATGATCCTAAAGCGGCTTTAGCCTGTGCTACTTGTGCCGTCGCAGCTTCTAAATTAGCCTGTGCTGTTTTTAACTGCATGTCAGAGAAAACTTTTCCGTCCACAAGCGGTTTGATTTTTTCTACTTCCAATTTGGCATTGGCCTGGTTCGCCAAAGCGCTTTTGTAAGCGGCACGACTGTTGTTTACCTGCTCGGCATATACATCGCCTTTAATTTTAAAAAGGGATTGTCCTTTGTTTACATAATCTCCTTCTTTGACATAAATAGCTTCAAGATATCCTGAAACCTGTGCTTTTATATCAACGTTTACAGTACCTTCGACTGTTGCTGGATATTTTTTTTCCACATCTCCTGTCACTGAAGTGGTCTGCAGAAAGTCAACTTCCGGCTTTGGAGGTGCCATCTGGGCATCCGCACTTTTCCCGCAGGAAGAAAAAGAAATTATAATCAATAAAACCGCAATCCTGCCAATTGCTGTGTTATTTTGAAAAAACTGTTTTGTCATTTTACTTTTCATTTTAAATGAATTACCTCATATTTGGCCGCAAAATAACAGCTCAAAACCGCTTTTTTAGTGGAGAATTTTACCCAAACGACATTTTTTGATACTGAAACGTATGGGGTGTTTTTGCCACAAAGGCACTAGGGCACAAAGTTTTTTTTTAAAAGATTGTTGGGAGTTTTTAATCTCGCGAAGTCGCAGAGTCGCAAAGCTTTTTTTGCCACAGATTTAAAAGATTAAAAGATTTCTTTATGCATATTGCGCAGATTTTAAAGCAATGTTTGTCATCCTGACGGAGGAAGGATCTCCGAAAGTAGCTCTACAAAGTTTTTTTGTCACAGATTAAAGGATTAAAAGATTTCTTTATGCAGGTTGTTTAGATTTTAACGCACCGTTTGTCATCCTTACGGAGCAAGGAAGAATCTGCACAAACTGAATCTCCAACTTTTGTAGAGCTACTTGCGGAGATTTCTCGCTACGGTCGAAATGACATACTAGATTTTAAAAAAATAGGATTTTAAAAAAAACTTTGCGCCCTAGCGCCTTTGCGGCAAAAAAACTTAGCAACTTTTTCATCGATCCATCCACTGTTTAAAAAATGGTGTCTTCTCACGACTAATAATCACTTCTCTTTCAGGATCAAGTTTGAGTTGGATTTTAAGTTTTGCATTGAAGTAGTTTGCAATAGATTTGATACTTTCTGCACGGATAAAAAACTGACGGTTTGCCCTAAAAAAGATAGTAGGATCTAATTCCTGTTCCAGTTCTTCCATCGTTTGTGGAATCGAAATAATTGTTCCCGATTTTAGAAATAAATTACTCGTTTTAAACTCCGAATAAATGAAATCAATATCAGAAACATCTACACTTTTATAACCGTCACGATACGTCACCAAAAAGCGTAATCTATAAATTGGTTTATGAATAAGGTCTTTTAAAATTCCAGCAATATTAGAAACACTGGTTTCAGTTTTAGATAAAGACTTGAATTTTGTTAAAGCAAATTCCAGTTCGGCTTTATCAATGGGTTTCATCAAATAATCAATGCTGTTGACTTTAAAAGCGCGAATCGCATATTCGTCATAAGCTGTTGTGAAAATAACGGGACAAGTGATATTGATTTCATCAAAAATTGAAAAACTTAATCCGTCCGCTAAACGAATATCTAATGTAATTAAATCGGGTGCGGGATTTGATTTCAACCAGGCAACCGTATCGACAACAGTATCAATGATTCCTAAAATTTCACAATTAGGTTCGAGTTCTTCCAACAGTCTTTTTAAACGGCTGGCGTTTATACTTTCATCTTCTACAATTAAAATTTTCATAACACTTCAATTAATGGCAGACGTACTTCATAAAAGTCGTTTGATTCTTTGAAAACAGGCATTTTTTCAGATAAAATTTTATAACGAAACTCAATATTTTTATTTCCTATTCCGGTAGAAACCAGACTTTTTCCTGCTGTTCGCTGCAGATTGTTTCGGACAATAATATCATTCGAATCACAAAAAACAGAAATAGTCAATGGATTGGCTAAAGTCGCCATATTGTGTTTTACAGCATTTTCGACCAACAATTGCAATGTTAAAGGTGGTAAATGCAAAGACAGACACGAAGGTTCAAGATCAATTTTAAGATCAATTTTATCGCCCAGTCTTTTCTTTAGCAGGTAAAAATAAGCGTTTAGAAATTCAATTTCTTCTTTTACAGTAATAGTATCTTTATTCGAGTTTGAAATCATATAACGATACACTCTCGTAATATTTTCTAAAAACGAAGCGGCTTCTTTTTGATCTTCATAAATAAGCTCTGTCAGGGTACTGAAATTATTAAAAACAAAATGTGGATCTAACTGCATTTTTAAGGATTCCAGTTTCGAACGCGTAACAGCTTCCTGAAGTTCTGAAGCTTTAATTTTTAATTCGGCTGTTTCTATAGCATTTACACGCCAACGGTTTAAAAGAAATATACCGGTATGAATGGCGCTGATAAAAAGAGAGATAATGGCGGCCATAATTTTGGACTGCCAAATGGTAACTAAATCATTTTCTTCTAAAGCTGTGCAGGGATAGAGATAATCCCAAAGACAAGAGAAAAAGTAATTTAAAAGTATATTTCCGGCAATTAAACAGATAAACTGCGCTATTGCTCTAAAAAAGGGATTTTGCTCCCAACGTATATAATTGTTTAATTTTCTGCCAACAAAAAGCGTCAGCTCTGTAAGGATTGCACAATACAGTAAAATAATAAAAATATCAAAAGTCTGGTCCAGATCAAGCAGGCTTTCTTCTTCAAAATTTCTATAGGGATTTAAGAAATAATAAGAAGACAAATACACTAAAAAAACCGCAGGAATTACTATAACTCTGTAATATTTATAGAAAAAGTTCTTCCCTGATTTTTTATTTTGCTTCTGTCTTCCCATTAAATCATCTCTATTTTGAATCGAAAATCTGCGTGGCCAGATTTAGTGTGCCACCAGAATTTCTTCTGCTTTCGAATCTTTAGTTTTTCGAACTATTTTTTTTTCACGCATTACTCCCCATTTCAAACAAGTAGCTCCCCATGAAAATCCTGCACCAAAAGTGGTAATCAATAAATTCTGACCTTCTTTGAAATCATCCTTGAAGTCCCATAAACACAAAGGAACTGTTGCAGACGTTGTATTTCCGTAACGATCTATATTTACCTTCACTTTATCGAAATCAATATTTAAACTTTCCCCTACAGCAGTAATAATTCTCAAATTTGCCTGATGTGGAATTACCCAGTCAATTTGGTTTGCTTCTAATTCATTTTTAACCAAAGCATCCTGAGAAACCTGGCTCATAGCGGCAACGGCTCTTTTAAATACAAAAGCTCCGTCTTGTTTTAAATAATGCGTTCTGTGCAAAAGACTTTGCATTGATGTTGGATTTCTTGAACCTCCGGCTGGTACAGCCAAAGAAGAAACACCGCTTCCGTCAGTTTTCAGAATCGTTTTCATTAAACCGTAATCAGATTCTGTTTTTTCTAACAAAACTGCTCCTGCACCATCTCCGAAAAGGATACAAGTATTGCGGTCTTCATAATCTACGATAGAACTCATTTTATCAGCTCCAACGATAATTAATTTTTTATAACGGCCGCTTTCGATCATGTTTGCTCCCATTTCCAGCGCGTATAAAAATCCGCTGCAGGCTGCATTCATGTCGATTCCAAAGGCATTTGTCAGACCGCTTTTCTCGCACACAATACTCGCTGTTGGTGCCAAAATGTGATCGGGAGTTGCTGTTGCTACAAGCAAAGCTTCAATTTCGCCACGATCTACATTATAATTTTTAAATAGGTTTTCAATTGCAGCAGCGGCAAGATCAGAAGTTGCCGTTTCGTCGTCTGCGATTCTTCGTTCTTTGATTCCAGTTCTTTTAATGATCCATTCCTCCGATGTATCAACCGTTTCTGAAATCTTTTTATTGGTCAGAATTGATGATGGTACGAAACCACCTATAGCTGTAATTACTGCGCTCATTTGTTTTTTGTTTTTTTAAGCTTTGTCCTCTCAAGAACCCAATGCTTATACCTTTTTTCTTCTTTTAAGCAATTCTCTATCGTATATTGAATTAACAAAATACTTTTTTAGAACTGACAACAGGAAACCATAACAGCATCCATTAAAAGCGGATTAAATCTACTGACAATAACTATTTTTGAGAAACTATCGTTTACAAACTCAACCATTATAAAAAATCCAACCAAAATAAATTAAAATCCTACACAAAGTCTTTCTCGGTGTTACTCGGTATAAAATCTTAATTTATTTTACTTTTAAAATCATACAATGTGTTTCTGTTTGTATATAATTCCAATTATAGCTGTTGCCCTTCTGATAAAAAAACTATCTGCATTAAGTTTTTAAAGTGCCACAAAATTAATTTAAAAATATCTTAATCAAGCAGGGAATTAAGAATAATTAACAAAACCAGCTAAAATGTTAAAATATATTTTTGATATCGGACAACAGACACTAAAAATTATAGAATCCCTAAAATCAAAAAAAATCTGTTAAAATTTATTTTGATAAAATTTCTTCAAAAAAACCTTGTAATTTTTATATCATTACTTTTAAATCAAATTAATTTCTAATAATTCGGAAACGACAATAAAGGAATATCAAGTCCGGCTGCCAAAATCCTCGTTTTACTTCTGTGTACTAAAGAATCCCAAAAACCATATTTTTGCGGTACCATAATCAAAAGATCGGCTTCATAGTTTTTAATTTCCTTCTTTATTTCGTTAATTACTGCATTCGATCTTACGCTTTTATACAAATATTTAACATCTTCAAATTCTTTTTCGATATTCGAATTCATTAAAATTCTGTGTTGCTCTTCTTTCAGATCATCCAGTTTTTCGTCTACACTGAAAAATTCGATTTCCGCTCCAAAATCACCCAAAGCATTTTTAATCCAGCTGAATTTTTTAATCGCCGAAAAACTTAGGCTGTCGCAAGCATATAAGACCTTTTCTATCTTCAGGAAACGTGCATTTTGAGGAACTGCCAAAACCGGAATATGGAGGTTTTTGATTGCTGTTGTAGTTGAATTCCCTAATAGTTCCTGCTCAAAAGAACGCTCTGCCATTCCCATTACTACTACATCTGCTTTTGTCTGTTCAATAATTCTTGGTAATTCGTCCTCCAGAAAAGAATAAGTGCAAATGGCTGACGTTTCAATTTTAAATGAATCGGCTGTTTCTTTGGCCAAGTTTTCCAGTCTGGAAATCGCTTTTTCAATTTGCTTCTGCATAGCATCTGCGGTTATATGCGAGTTTGCACTGTGCACACTTAAAGAGAATGAATTAAATAAAACTAATTTTGCTCCTGTAATCTTGGCAAGTCCTGCAGCATAATTTACTGCATTGCTAGCAATTGCAGAAAAATTGGTCGCGGCGATTATAGTTAGTTGTGGAATCATATAATAGTAATTAAACTTTTTTTTGCAAAATTGGCTAATTAAACACTTGTTTAAGTTTTTAAATTACTGAAAGATCATTTTTTAAGCCCCAACCGTAAAAATTCGTTTCTGAAAAAACAAGCTTTCCTTTTTTGTTTAGTACTTTAAAAAACAAATAAAAGAATAGAAATCCAGGTTTTAATATTTTGTAATTTTAACTAAAAAATCTGATTTCATCCTTTTAAGCAAGGTGCCGAAAACTTTAATTTAGAACTTAACCACTATCGACTTGAAATCCAAAGGTTTGATTGGCAGACTTAAAGTCTAAAAGGTTGTAAAGCTTAATTTCAATCACAAATTACACAAATTTTCGCAAATTAATTTGTGGAAATTTGTGTGATTTGTGGTTAAAAACTTTTTAGAAGCTGAAAGCGAAATGTACCAAAGTACTTAGTTTAAACTATTTTTCAGACCAATAAAAAAAATTTCTTTACCTCAAAAAGCATAAATAATCTGTTGGTTAAAAATGTATAAATAAATTTTATGAAAAAAGAAATTAATTAGGAAGGCGAACTAGACGAAAAAGTGGTATTTCGGGATTTCCGACTAACCTCTTTTCATGGTGCTATTTAGAGAAAAACACAAGAAAAAATGTTAAACATAAAATTTTGATTTCATAATTTCTATAAGCTATAAAAATTAGAAGAGAAATTAGTAATTTAGACAAAACGCTACTTCTGTAGCAAATAAAAATCTAAAATCATGGAAAATTCTGCAGCAAATGAAGCACTAATCTCAGATTTACTTACGAATTACTTTAACGGAATTTATAATGGAGATGTTCCTTTGCTTCAAAGTGTTTTTCATTCGCAGGCATTGATTGGTTTTGATATCAATGGAGAAACCCATTTTAAAACCTTAAACCAATATTTGGAAGGTGTAAAAAACCGTAAAAGTCCAAGAGAACTGGGAGAAGAATTCAAAATGAAAATTCTATCTGTAGAAATTATTAATAATACTGCTGTTGCAAAAGTACAGGTTCCAATATTTGAATTTGATTATTATGACTTCTTAAGCCTTATTATCACTGATAACAAATGGGTTATTATTAACAAACTAGCATCAAAAGTAAACTAAAATACAATGTGGAATTCAACCAAAATAACAGAATTACTAGGTATTGAGTATCCAATTTTACAAGGTCCAATGGGAGGTGGTTTTTCAACCGCTGCCTTACTGGCTTCCGTAAGCAACTCTGGGGGATTAGGCAGTTACGGTGCATATACCTTAACTCCGGACGAAATTCGCGAAGCTGGAAAAGAAATCAAACTAACCACATCCAAGCCGTATAACATCAATTTATG
Source organism: Flavobacterium notoginsengisoli (assembly GCF_042686225.1). Classification (NCBI taxonomy): domain Bacteria; kingdom Pseudomonadati; phylum Bacteroidota; class Flavobacteriia; order Flavobacteriales; family Flavobacteriaceae; genus Flavobacterium; species Flavobacterium notoginsengisoli. Next base: position 126,416 of record NZ_JBHUOT010000003.1, on the reverse strand, counting down.
GGTGAATGATGTCGATAAAAGTCTAATTGATTATTCTCCGGAAAAACTAGAAAAGATCAAACTGCTTTTTAAACCTTATTTTGATGAGTTAGGAATTCCGCTTCCTGATCTTTCTTCGGATATTCCTTCTAAATTTGAAAAACAAGTTGAAGTTTTATTCGAACTGAAACCTGCTGCTTTTAGTTTTATTTTCGGAATTCCTTCCAAAGAAATCCTAAAAGAAAGCAAACGATTAGGAATAAAAACCATTGGAGCCGCAACAACTTTGGAAGAAGCGCTTGCTCTCGAAGATGCTGAAGTCGATGCCATTGTTGCCGCAGGATTTGAAGCCGGCGGACACAGACCATCATTCCTAAAACCGGCACAAGATTCTTTTACAGGTTTGTTTACATTGATACAACAGCTCAAAGCCAAAACCAAAACACCCATTATTGCCGCCGGTGGTATTATTGATGCAAAAGGAATAAAAGCCGCTATGACGTTAGGAGCTGATGCTGTACAACTAGGAACTGCTTTTATGGCTACTGATGAATCTGCCGCTTTAGATGTTCATAAAAAAATCCTCTTTAATCAGCCTAATATTTCTACTACAGTTTCAAAATCCTTAACCGGAAGGATGGGACGAATGATCCACAATACCATATCTGATGCATTTCCTTTTGAAACTGAAGTACTTCCTTTTCCACTTCAAACCCGACTAATGGCCGTTTTAAAAACAGCCGCTTTGAACCAAGGAAGAACTGATTTGGTTAATTTTTGGTCAGGGCAAAATACCTCAACTTTAAAACATCATAAAGCAAGTGAGCTGATGCAGGCTTTAATTGCTGAAATGTCTGTTTAGCTTTTTTACCGCAAAGTACGCTAAGTTTATTTTTTTTATAAATGCTGGAGATTTTAAGTTCGCAAAGTTCTCACTAGACTTAAAGCTTTGTGCTCAGACTTTTTCAAATCTAGCAGAGTCACAGAGGATTTTTTTTTAAGCCACAGATTTTTGCGATTAAAGGAATTTGTCTCTCGCAGATTTAGCAGATTTAACAGATTTTTTTCATATTTAAAAATATAATCTGCTCAATCTGCGAGAAATAAAAAAACTTTGCGACTCTACTCCCGATAGCTATCGGGATTGCGAGATTAAAAAATAAAAAATATAATATTTCCACACAAAGCTTTGCGAACTTAAAACACAATCAAAATCAAAAAAAACTTAGCGCACTTTGCGTTAAAAAAACATCACCCCGCAACCTGTCCAGTTCGCCTCAAACTTTGTCCATTTCAACAAGTTTCTGATTTCGTTTTTAACGCTTTAAACGCAGCTTTGTACCGTTAAATAACTTTAAATATCAAAATCATGAACTCAAAAACAACAAAAATTATCTATTGGACAGGCGCAATATTAACTTCTTTATGGTTCGGCGCAAGCGGTTTCTTCGAATTAACCAACAATCCATTGGTTTGGGGAATTACACAACAGCTAGGATATCCGGCACATTTTATTTACATATTAGGCGTTTTTAAAGTAGCAGGAGTTATTACACTTTTAATTCCGAACAAATTATTGCGATTGAAAGAATGGGTTTTCGCAGGTGTATTTTTCGATATCATTTTTGCTTTCTTTTCAAAAATAGCGGTCTTAGGTTTTGGCGCTGCGACTGATGCCATTGTTGCCTTTATAATGGTCAGCGTTACTTACGCAATGTATAGAAAGTTATATACAGCTACTTATACTCCAGCGGAGTAAAATATTTATAGAACTGCAAAAAAAGCTCCAGCGTGGCGACATACAGATCTTGAAAAATATGTCACTCCTCCGGAGCTTTATATTGTAAATGTTTATTCTTTGCTATAAATATTTCGCTTCTCCGAAGCTTACGAAAAAGCCGTCCTTTTGAGACAGCTTCTTATAAATTTCACTTTAATTATTTCCAATGAAAAAAGTCATTCTCATTCTTTGTTTCATTTTATCAGCTTTGTTTTTTATCAGCTGTTTTATGTTTCCGGGATTATAATTTTAAGCCAATTAATTTATCTGAATCAGCGATAAATTAATTGGTTATCTGTTTTCCAGCCAACTCAAAAATGCCGTTGCTTTTTCTTTTCCAACCAATATTTTTTCTTCTGTTGGAACAGTAAGTTTTACTAATATCTTTCGCGAAAAATAATGCTCGGCCTCTCGTATAGCCGAAAAATTAACCAAATACTGTCTGTTAACCCTAAAAAACTGAATTGGCGCTAAGAGTTTATGAATATCATCCAAAGATTGTGTTAGCGGATATTCATTTTTATCCAAAGTCATAATCGTTGGCATTTCATTTTTGATATAAAAAAAGGCGATATTTTCCGTTAAAACGGTTTGGTATTTATTGTTTTTGAAAACCAAAAAACTGCTTTTTCCTTTATTTTCGCCAGTTCTGGTCAACAAATAATCAAAATCGGGCATTGCTTTTTTATTGCGCTGAAAGAAGTTTTTCAGTTCTCCCGCTTTCTTCAAAGCCTGCGAAATGCTTTCTCTCGAAAAAGGTTTTAAAACATAATCAATTCCGTTTGACTTAAAAGCTTCAATCGCATAATCATCAAAAGCAGTACAGAAAATAACAGGTGACAACACTTCGACATTCTTAAAAATCTCAAAACATTGGCCGTCTGCCAGCTGAATATCCATAAAAATCAAATCGGGCTGATCGTTTTCTAAAAGATAACTCACAGCGCCGTCAATACTTTGTATATACGACAAAATCTGAACATCGGGTCTGATACTCAGAATAAGCTGGCCAAGTGCTTTGGCCGTTTTTACTTCATCTTCAATTATTACGATGGTCATAAATGAGTGGTATTTTTACTTTAAAAGTGGTTTCGTTTTTATCAATTTCGATTTCTTTGTGCACCAAATGCATAAAACGCTGGTTGATATTATCCAATCCAACGCCAGTAGAAACTATAGCGCCTCTTTTCAACTGAATCGGGTTTTCAATCACCAGAAAATCTTTTTCGCTGTAAAGCTTAATTTTTAAAGGTTTGTCTAACGAAACAACATTATGTTTGATACAGTTTTCAATCAACAACTGCAAAGCAAAAGGCGGAATAACTGATTCGTACTGTTTTTCATCAATTTCATTTTCCAACACAAAACCGTCTTCAAAACGGGCTTTCAACAAATAAACATACGAATCGAGAATCTGAATTTCTTCGCGAAGCGGAATCAAATCGAGTTTTCGGCTTTCTAAGGTAAAACGATAAAAATCAGATAATTTCAGGATAAAATCGGAACTATTTTCGTCGTTCATATCCACCATCGATTTTAAAGTATTCAAACTATTGAAAAGAAAATGCGGATTGATCTGCTGTTTCAGTAATTCATACTGAGCACCAAGATTAACGGCTTTTGTTCTTTCTAATTCGACTCCCATTTGCTGGGTTTGATAGTTTTGAAAAAGCAGATGCAGAAACATATATACAATCAGATTAATCAAAACTCCTCGGAGTTCGAACATAATAGGCGCATCCATTTTCGAAACCTGAAATAATTCCTGATGCGCGATAACCAGAATGACCATTAACAAAATCCCTAAAACAACACTCAGTAAAAGTTTCCAGTTAAACAGACTTTTGGTTGTTCGGTTTGAGGAAAATTTCGGTAAGCTGTAAATGTTGTAATACCAGATAAAAAGGGAAAACAACAGCGTAATCGAAGAGTTTATAATAAGATCCCCAGGTGTAGAATCGGCATCAAATAATTTAGGTATTGAAGCCATAACCGCCAGAGCAATCGAACTTCCCCAAATCACTTTGAGCGAAACCTGAAACCGTTTTGGTTTTTCCATAATTGTAGTTTATAGTCAAAGATAGTTTTATTTTCATTTTTTTTAAACACATAGAGACATAGGATTTCACTTTGTGTTTAAAGGCATTTCACTTAATTTAAATAAACAATAGTCTTTTTAAATTTCTCTCGCAGATTTAGCAGATCTAGGAGATTTTTTTATCTGCTAAATCTCCCAAATCTGCGAGAGTATATTTTTTAGTATAGTTTTATTGAAAAAGATTTCACACTCCCGATAGTTATCGGGATTATAGGATTTTAGCAGATGCGCGCAGATTTTTTTGTTCTAGTACCCGCACAGTTTGTCATTTCGACTGAAAGGAGAAATCACACACGTATATCGGCAAAGATTGGCGACATTCTTTGCGGAGTTTCTAGTGTGATTTCTCCTTTCAGTCGAAATGACAAAAAATGAGAATAAAAACTTTGCGTCTTTGCGAGATTAAAAACTAACAGAAATTATCTGCAAATCTGCTTGCAACAAAAAAATCAAACTCTCTTAACTCCCAAAATAACACCAGAATCCGCATCTTGAACAAAGCCAATTACTTCAAAACCTTGTGCATTATAATTTTTAGGAAGAGAAATTATTGCCGTTCCTTTCTTGCCTTTATTCAAATTAACCGGCTGTAATTGACGTACAATTTGATAATGCGATAAAACCCGATTAGCATTCTCCCCTCTTCGAACATTACTTTTTGCTTCTTTCTGAACAACCGCAATTAATAAACGGCTATTTTTTGAAGTACTTTCCGCATTATACTGTACTGAAAGTATATTCGAGTTTTGAGAAGTTTCTAAACTTAAATTAGCCAAAGCAGGTTTCAATAGTACCGATTTAATTCCATTTCGAAGGCTCGTTTCCTGAGAACCGATATAATCTGTTTTTCCATTAATGATAACCTGAGGCGTATAAATTGGTTCTTTTCCCATAAACTGAGCGTAATCGTATTGTCTTTTGGTAAAATCGGCATTGCTGAAAATATCTTTCCAGCCCTGTTTATCCCAATAATCCACATGATAAGCCAAAACAAAAACATTTTTATCACGGTATTCGTTCTGAATTTTGCCCAGTAATTCGTCTGCAGGCGGACAACTCGAACAGCCTTCTGAAGTATATAATTCCAAAAGCGCAAAACCTTTTTTATCTGCGTTCTGACTGAAAACACCATTTCCAACCAAAAGAAACAGCATTAAAAAGCTAATTAATAATTTTATCTTTTTCATATATTTCTATTTGTTAAACCTGACAGGTTTTAAAAACCTGTCGGGTTTGTTAAAAGTTAAGTTTCGCATCAACTCCTAACCTTTAACTTATAACTCTTAGCTTCTCTTAAAGAATATTAATCTCAACGTTTATATTTCCTCTTGTCGCTTTAGAATACGGACAAGTCTGATGCGCCTGAGACGCTAATTTTTCAGCAGTTTCCAAATCCAAGCCCGGAAGACTGATGTTTAATCGCGCCTGAAGAAAATATTCACCCTCTTCGACACACAAATCTACTTCGGCATTTACAGCGGTTTCAGCTGGAAGTCTTACTCCTAATTTCGAAGCAGCGATTCCCAGCGCCCCAATAAAACAAGCCGACCATCCCGCAGCAAACAACTGCTCTGGATTTGTCCCCGGACGCGAAGATCCCGGCGAACTTAACTTAATATTCAATTGCTCATCCGAACTTTGAGAAGCTCCTTCTCTACCGCCTGTTGTATGTGTTTTTCCTGTGTATAAAACTTTTGTTTCCATGATTTTTTTGTGTAAAATGTTATTTGTAAAAAGTGAAATGTTTCTTGATATTGATTTTTGATATTGCAATTGCAATTCAATTTGGAATTTGGGATTTAAAAAATTGGAATTTACTTCAGATTATCTGCGTCAATTATCGCTTGCGCAAACGCCTTCGGATCTTCCTGAGGAACATTATGTCCGATTCCTTTTAAAACTCTGTGCTCATATTTCCCCGTGAATTTGTTTGCATACGCTTTTCCATCCGCGAAAGCGCCGTCAAAATCGCTTCCAATTGTAATCGTTGGCACCTTAATTACAGGTCTTGCAGCAAAGCGCTTTTCCAGATTATCGTATTTCGCTTCGCCAGATTCCAAAGATTGTCTCCATCTGTAATTGTGAATCACAATTGCTACATGATCCGGATTGTTAAAAGACTGCGCCGTTTGATCGTAAGTGGCTTTATCAAAATTCCATAACGGAGAAGCGATTTTCCAGATTAGTTTATTGAAATCGTACGTGTTTTGAGTATAACCTTCTTTTCCTCTTTCGGTTGCGAAATAATACTGATACCACCAGCCCAATTCAGCCGTTGGCGAAAGCGGTTTTAAGTTCGCTTCCAAATTCACTACGATATAACCGCTTACCGAAACCAAACCTTTTACACGTTCTGGCCAAAGCGCCGATACCGCAACAGCCGTTCTCGCTCCCCAATCGAATCCGCCAATCACGGCTTTATCGATTTTCAGCGCATCCATAAAAGCGATAATATCACTCGCCAAAGCCGCCTGCTGACCGTTTCTAAAAGTATCTTTCGATAAAAAAGTCGTTGTCCCGAATCCGCGTAAATAAGGCGTAAAAACGTGATAGCCTTTTGAAACCAAAATCGGAACCACTTCGTTGTAACTGTGAATATCATAAGGCCAACCGTGAAGCAAAATCACCGGTGTTCCGTTTGACGGACCTGCTTCGGTGTAACCCACGTTTAATAATCCGGCATTAATTTGTTTTAAAGTTCCAAGAGAACTGTTTACTTCAATTATTTTTTGTTGTGAAGTCTGTGCATTAGTAAATGAAGCATTCATAAAAAGAATAGCGATTAGAATATTGAATAGTGTTTTCATAATTATTTTTTTGAGATGTGAGATGTGATTTGTAAAATGTGTTTGTAACGCAGAGGACGCTAAGGGTTTTCGCAAAGTGCGCTAAGTTTATTTATTAAAAGAGAAGACTGAGAACACAAAGCTTTTTGTTGATTAATGCTGTTTTAATCTCGCAAAGACGCTAAGTCGCAAAGTTTTAAAGACAAAGCTTCGTGAACTTAATGTCCTTGACATTTATCTCAAACAAAACTTAGTGTCCTCCGCGAAAATCCTTTGTGTGCTTTGCGATAAAAAATCAGCACAAAGCTTTGCGACCTTAATGTTCTTAACATTTACTCAAAAAACTTAGCGTACTTTGCGAAAAACCTTTGTGTGCTTTGCGGTAAAAAATTAACATAAAGTTTTTTTAGTTTTTCATTACAAGTATCGGTTTTCCCTTTTCTACGATATAAGTCGCCAGTTCCGAAGCTTTAGCATTCGTATTATTTTTAGCCGAGTGCACTAGGCCTGCCGGAATAAAAAGGACTTCGCCTGCTTTTAAAGTCACTGGTTTTTCTCCTTCAATTTGATATTCCAATGAACCTTCAACAACGTAAATGACTTCTTCGCCTGGATGAGAATGTTTCCCAAAAGCCGAATGCCCGTCAAAATCGATTCGTGCCTGAACCATTTCGCTTCCCGGAACACTGAGATCATGTTTTTGCAAATCGATACGTTTTACTCCCTGTGCTGCAATCTGATTCGGAACCAAAAAGGCAATGATTCCCAAAACGATAATCGCGATTATGACCCAAGTTTTTTGTTTTTTCGTTTCCATAACTTCTAGTTTTAAATAGTTGTTTTCTGTTAATTTCTTCGTCAAAAGTATTTCGATAACCCTTCTTACGAAATCAGAAAATAGCCGAAACGGACAGATTAATGGGTGAAGTGGACAGGGCTTTTGGTGTAGTTTTTTTTATAAGGAGCTATTTCCTGCTATCCGCTATATCTTTTCCTTGCTAAAGGAGCAAGAAAAAGGATGCCGCTCCTATCAGGGCTAGGGCACTCATTTTCAAAAGGAAATTTTTGGGATATTATTAAGGAATTGTATTACTTTTTAGATTATAAAAACCAAGCTGTTTTTTAATATATTTGCGCTTCCTAAATTACAGAAATATGATACTTAAAAAACTTCTTGCCCATGTGGTATGGTGGCGGCATTGGAAACAACCGTAACGCTTCTGTAAGCGTAGGACACCTAAGCTACATGGGTTTTATATTTCCTAAATTACAGAGTTATGAGTACTAAAACCCTTTCAAAAGAAGCCGAAATCAGGTTGATGAACTTCTTCAACGACAGAATTGCCCCAGACGATATGGCAAAAGCCATAAGAATGGTCAATTTCAATCTCGCATTAAATGTCATGAACGATCAAAACTTCGCTCCCGAAAAAACACTGCGAGACAGTTTTATCTGGCTGAATGAATTAGCTGAAACTTTAAATCCTTATTTGGATTTGGAGTAAAGGTTTGTTCTTTTTGAAAAAAAAATTAAAACCCTTGGTCTTTGAAAGAAAGATTGAGGGTTTTGTTTTTTTGATTTGGAGAAAATACCTTAGAAATACTCTTTACTTCATTTTATTTTTAGTTTCTAGTGAGACCATTGTCAAAGTTTGAAACTTTGACAATGGTCTCTCAAAAGCATAAATTATTTAGAATCAAAATAATTACCCTATTTTTCATATAAAATCAAATCCGTACTATCCAATTTATCGTACATTAACAAAACGGATTAAGGGAATGCTGTAAATTCAAATGGAGTAGTTTTTGGAGCATATTGAGTTTATCATTCTTGAATGAAGTTTTTTTTCAAAGTAAACTAATTTGAAACAAAAAAGCGATCACCTAACCGATCGCTTTTTCTTTTTGCTTAATTAAGAACTGATTTTAATTTATGCTAAAACCATCCCACCATCCATAATAACATCCGCTCCAGTCATAAACACCGCAGCATCACTACTCAAATACGAAACCATTTTAGCCACATCTTCTGCCCTTCCCATTTGTTTTAGCGGGACTTTTTCTACTACGACATCCATAATGCTTTTTACGGTGGTTTCGTCTAGGCCTACTTTGTTCATGACTTCGGTTTGAGTTGGCCCTGGGCTAACCGAATTGACACGAATCTTTCTTGGCGCTAATTCTAAAGCCGCCGATCTCATAAACGAATTCAAAGCCGTTTTACTCGCCGAATAAACCGAAGAGCCCGGCCCTGGCATGCTCGCAGTATTCGAAGACAAAAATACCACTGAAGCACCCTCTTTTAGAATCGGGATAAATTTACTTAAAGTAAAAAAAGCACCCTTTAGATTCACATTCATAATATTGTCGTACAATTCTTCTGTAGTTTGTTCAATTGTTCCTAAGCCCGCAATTCCTGCATTAACAAACAAAATATCAACCGAACCGAAATCGGTTTTTACTTTTTCTGCCAGTTTTTCGATATCCAAAATATTAGATTGGTCGGCTGTGATGGCCTTAACACCCAAATTTAAAGCTGCTTTTTCTATGGCGTCTTTTCTTCTTCCTGTAATAATTACTTCTGCGCCTTGATCTTTCAATAGTTGTGCTGTGGCATATCCTATTCCACTGTTACCGCCTGTTATTACTGCCACTTTATTTTTTAAATTGTCCATTTTGTTTGTGTTTTAAATTGATAAGACAAAGGTAAATTCAAAATGGTATAACTTTGTAACCAGTATCATAGAGTATACCAGAAGTGCATTTTAACATTAAAAAGGCATCAAAAAATCAGTTTTATGCAAAAGCTAGTTTTTTATGTTAAATATGGAGTTCGCATTTTTTATTTTTTTAGTTAAAATTCTTCGATTTATTCAGATTTACAACTCATTTTTCTTAATTTATTTTTAAAACTTCATTAAACGCCTGTTAAATCTTAATAAGAATTCATTGAAAATTCTGGAGAAAAAGGTATATTTGAGTAATACTGAATTTTATTATCGTGCAAGAAAAAACAAAATCACATAGTTTTATATTTCCAAAAACTCCTACTGGAGTCGACGGACTAGACGAGATTACGGAAGGAGGATTTCCGCAAGGACGACCAACCTTAATCTGCGGTGGCGCTGGATGCGGCAAAACATTATTATCCATGCAATTCCTTATCAAAGGGATTACAGAATATGACGAACCTGGAGTTTTCATGTCTTTTGAAGAACCTTCGGACGATCTTACGCTAAATGTTAAATCGTTAGGCTTTGATTTAGAACAGCTTAAAAAAGATAAAAAACTGGTTGTAGATCACGTCCGTGTGGAAAGATCGGAAATTGAAGAAGCAGGCGAATATGATCTGGACGGCTTATTTATTCGTTTAGGACATGCCATAGATTCTATAAAAGCCACTCGTGTTGTATTGGATACCATTGAATCGTTGTTTGCTGGTCTGGACAATCAGGCTATTTTACGAGCAGAATTAAGAAGGTTATTTCATTGGCTGAAAACCAAAGGCGTAACTGCCGTAATTACAGGAGAACGCGGTGAAGCGACCTTAACGCGTCAAGGCTTGGAAGAATACGTTTCGGACTGCGTAATCGTTCTCGATCATCGTGTCATTGAACAGGTTTCAACCAGAAGACTTCGAATTGTAAAATACAGAGGTTCAACACATGGAACAAACGAATACCCGTTTTTAATTGATGAAGATGGTATTTCGGTACTTCCAATTACTTCTTTGAAATTGGACAATGAAGTTTCCTCAGATATTATTTCTACAGGTGTTCCCGGACTAAATGAAATGTTTCATGGCGGCGGGTTTTATCGCGGCAGCAACATTTTGGTTTCTGGAACTGCGGGAACGGCAAAAACAACAGTTGCCTGTTATTTTGCCAATGAACAATGCGAAAAGAACGAAAGAACAATTTATTTCGCTTTTGAAGAATCACCGCATCAATTGGTACGCAACATGAGATCAATCGGAATTGATCTGGAAAAACACATCAAAAAAGGCATTTTGCAAATACATTCTTCACGTCCATCATTAAATGGTCTGGAACTGCATTTGCTTACGCTTAGAAAATTAATCAAAGAGTTTGAGCCTACTACTGTTATCATTGATCCGATTAGTAATCTGATTTCGGTAGGAAGCGAACATGAAGTCCGCTCTATGCTCGTTCGATTAATTGATATGCTGAAAGCCCATAATATTACGGCCATGTTTACGTCTCTGAACAAACAGACGGATAATTTTAGACCAGATCTGGCAGAAGAATCGGTTTCATCATTGGTCGATACCTGGATTACGGTTCGCGATATGGAAGGAATTGGCGAAAGAAACCGCGGTATTTTTATCATCAAAGCCCGCGGAATGGGACATTCTAACCAAGTAAGAGAATTTGTAATCACCAGTAACGGAATTGAATTACTGGATGTAGAATTGGGACCGCAGGGAATTTTAACGGGTGCCGCGAGACAGTCTTATCAATTCAAAAAAACCATGTCTGACATTAAGCTTCAAAACGAAATCAGCAGAAAAGACAGGGAAATTGAACGTAAACGCAAAGTTCTTGAAGCTAATATTGAATCTTTAAGAAATGAATTTGAATCGGCAGAAGAAGAACTGAGTATCCTTAAAGCAACAGAAGAATTGCAGGAAAAACTGTCTTCTAAGAAAAAATAAACAAAATGAAAAAAGAAGTAGCCGAATGGCAATTATTGCTTTATATAGCAGGGCAAACGCCAAAATCGATCAAGGCGCTCGAAAACATAAAGAAATATGCCGAGGAACATTTAAAAGGAAAATACAGCATCGAGATTATCGATTTGCTGAAGAATCCGCAATTGGCAGAAGGCGATCAGATTTTGGCCGTACCTACTTTGGTGCGCAAATTTCCTGAGCCTATCCGTAAAATCATAGGTGACCTTTCTAATGAAGAAAGAGTACTTGTAGGTCTTAACATTAAACCTATAAAATCTTAAATCATGGAAGATTCATCTGATGGCACAAGTACAACCAAACATAAGTTTAAACTTTTTGTTTCCGGTATGTCTGTTAAATCAGGACATGCAATCGAAAACTTACGCAAAATCTGCGATACCTATCTTAAAAACAATTATGAATTAGAGATTGTCGATATCGGTCGTGATAAAGAACAAGCTGTAATTCATCAAATTGTAGCCATTCCGACATTGATAAAAACACAGCCAGAACCCAAAAGGATTATTCTCGGCGATTTATCAGACAAAGAAAAAGTATTATACATACTTAATTTAAGCCAGTAATTTGAAGGAGAATAAAAAAGATATAGCCGATTTATTAGCAGAAATTGAATCATTAAAGGAAGAACTTTATGAATCAAACAGCATTGTTAATGCCATAAAACAAGGAGATGTAGATGCGCTTGTGGTAAGCAGTAACGGAGTTCCCGAGATTTATTCTCTGGAAACTGCCGATTACACCTATCGTCTTCTTATTGAAAAATTTGGACAGGGCGCATTAAGCATTACCAGAAAAGGACTTATATTATATTGCAATGAATATTTTTCGAAATTGGTCGGCATTCCGTCAGAAAAAATAATAGGGAATTACCTGAATGAATATTTTGTGAATCCCGAGCAGTTTGTTTCGTTAATTGAAGCATTACGATACGGCATCACAACACATGAAATTCTTTTTAAATCAGAAAACGAAAAACAGATTTTTCCTGCCTACATTGCTTTAACTGATTTGGAACCTGCTGTAGAAGCGATTGGAATTGTAATTACCGATTTGACGGAGAAGAAAAAGCACGAAGAAGCTTTATTCCGCCATCAGAAAGAATTAGAACAAAAAATAAACGAACTCAACAAAACCAATCGAAATCTTGAAGAGTTTATTCATGTGATCTCGCACGATTTGAAAGAACCGTTGCGGAAAATCGTCATGAATACCAGCAGGATTGACGGAAGTTATTTTAAAGAAGCCGATGCTAAAGCCATAAACGTAATGAAATTATCAGCCTTACGTTTGAATTCGCTTGTCGATGATTTGGTTCAATATTCGTCGCATACGGCGCAGGAAGAACGTACTGAAATAAATCTGGAAACTATTATTGCTCAGGTTATTGAGGATTTTGAAGTTGTAATAGCGGATAAAAAAGCACATATCAAAACTGGAAAACTACCCATAATTAAGGCTTCCAGAGTACAGATGAGACAGCTTTTTTCGAATCTTATTTCAAATGCGATCAAATACAGCAAAGCAAATATTGCTCCCATAATAGAAATTTTGCAGGAAGAAAATTTAGATGCTGAAATACCAAATCAAAATGCTAAATTTGTAAAAGTGCAGATTAAAGATAATGGTATCGGAATGGAAGAAAACCACTTGCTTAAAATCTTTATCATTTTTCAGCGTCTGCATGCCCGTAATGAATATTCTGGAAACGGTATTGGTCTCGCAATCTGTAAAAAGATTATGGAAAACCATTCCGGAACCATTACCGTTGAAAGCACATTGAACGAAGGCACAACATTTAACCTTTACTTCCCAATCGTATAAAATGCCACAAAAGTACAACTTACATATCATAATTGCCGAAGATGACATGGACGACGCCGATGTTATCACAGAAACTTTTACCAATAATCCCAATTTTAGCAAAGTAAGTCTTGTTGCCAATGGCGAAGAACTGCTGAATTATCTCAAAAATCCTTCAAACGAAAATCCCGACGTTATTCTTACCGATATCAACATGCCTATTATTGATGGTATCGAAGCTTTACAAGAAATCCTTAATACTAATGAATTAAAAAACATTCCATGTTTTGTGTATTCAACGAGCATTAATCCATCTTATAAAGAAAAATGTGATGATCTGGGTGTAAAAGCGTATCTGATTAAACCGTATTCTTTTGAAGCTTTCGCTGAAATTCCGAAAACTATTTTAAGTATTATTGAAGCGTAAATTTCGTTTTAAACTTTTAATTAAATCTTTACTTTCTGTCATTCTTTTAGAATTATGGTATAACTTTGTAACCAGTCATTTTTAAACTAATGCAAAGCGGTTATGGAAAGAAATCAAAAAGAAGAAGTACAGGCGCTTCAGGACACTTTACATGTTTTAGGCGGTAAATGGCGATTACCGATTATCAACTCCATTTGCAACGGAAACAATCGTTTCAGGGAAATTGAACGCAGTATTCCCGGAATTACAACGCGCATGCTTTCTAGAGAATTGAAAGAGATGGAACTCAATATGCTGATTAAAAGAACGGAAGACCGCGATGCTGAAATTCAGGTTAAATACGAATCAACACCATATTGTAAATCTTTTGCTCCTGTAATCGAAGAAATGATAAAATGGGGAAAATCACATCGGAAAGAAATCATTCGAAACTCTTAAAATATTCTCCTGCAGATTTTGCAGATTTCGCAGATTATACAAGTCAAAAAAAATCTGCTTGATCAGCTGAATCTGCGGGAGAAATACACATAACCTCTATTAAAAAATTAACACCGAAATTAAATCATCGAGAGCTCTTAAAAGCACAGCAACATTTTGACTAAAGAATAATAAAAGCATAATGTAAAAAACTTAAAAAGTGCTTAAAAATGTAGTTTTTTATGATTTTTAGCTATAAAAGCCCTATCTTACAGAAAAGACAAAAGCCGATTCCGTTGGCCCTATCGGCATTATTGCTATCAATTTTAAAAACTACAAAAAATGAAACAATTATTACAGTGGACCATCATTATCCCGATCCTCTCGTGGGCTCTCCTATTTAGCGGGCTGATAAAAGACAGCAGTATTTTTCAAATTGCTGCGAGTATATTGCTTATTCTTAGTGTAATGTCAGCCGTTCATCATTCTGAAATCATTGCAGAACGCGTGGGAGAACCTTACGGAACCATAATTTTGGCTATTTCTATTACTGTAATTGAAGTTTCTATAATTGTCTCTTTAATGCTTTCTGAAGGTTCTGAAGCCGCTTCTTTAGCCAGAGATACCGTTTATGCCGCTACCATGCTTATTCTAAATGGTATTATCGGATTGTGTCTTCTTATTGGAAGCATTAAACATTACGAACAGAATTTCTCCACTTCCTCAGTAACTATTGGTTTGGTTTCATTGATTTCTATTATTGTCTTTACTTTAGTGTTTCCTACATTTACCGAAAGTGTTCATGGTTCTTATTATTCAACACCTCAATTAATCTTTGCTTCTATTGCCTGTCTGGTTATTTACGGCTCTTTTTTATTTGCACAGACAAAAGGTTACCGTCAATATTTTCTAACGAACGGAACAAATGAAGATGAATCGAAAACACATCCAATCGAAATCAATAATAAAACATTTTATACCAGTCTTGTTTTTCTTTTAGTCAGTTTAGGAATTGTAGTTTTGTTAGCCAAAACGCTCTCGCCTACAATTGAAACTATTATTATAGGCTATAATCTTCCAAAATCATTAGTTGGTGTTATTATCGCGATTATCATTTTATTACCCGAAGCGATTGCAGCTATTATTGCAGCTAGAAAAAACAGATTGCAGACGAGTTTAAACTTAGCTTTAGGTTCTGCCCTAGCCAGTATCGGATTAACAATTCCGAGTGTTGCCACAGTTTGTATTATTATGGGAATGCCGATTGTTTTGGGACTCGATATTAAATCTATTGTGCTTTTGGCATTATCTGTTTTTACCGTAATGCTTTCTCTTAGCAAAGGAAAATCGAATATTGTTTATGGCGTTGTGCTTTTAGTGAATTTGTTTGCTTTTATGTTTTTGATGATTTATCCTTAAAAAATTATTTTTAAACACATAGAAACATAGAATTTATCTTCTGTTTATATAAAAACAGAATGCAGAAAGAAACTAGTTTCTAACACATAGCTTTGTGTTTACGAGGCCAACTTTGACAAAGTTTAACATGATAAACCTATCTTTATTTAAACAAATAAAATGCCTTTACATTTTTTTTAAGCGAGCTTCTAATTCTTTAGAAAAATTCATATCCAACTTTTAAAATTAATCTCCCACAGATTTTGCAGATTCTACAGATCAAAAATCTGTTTTATCAGCTAAATCTGCTAGAAAATTATATGGCGTTATAAAACTTTGTCAAAGTTTAAGGCAATTGGGATAAACACATATAGCTATGTTATTTATTGAAAAATGAAATGCCTTTTTAAGCGTTCCAAAAAACTATGTCTCTATGTGTTTAAAAAATTAGTATACCATTTTTTAATTACAACGATATAGTTCAAAAACAGCCTTATAAGTGTATTTTTAACACCTATAAAAGTATCACAATAAAGACCAAAAGTGAACGATTTTACCCCTCATTTTTCAGCATTTTTCTCTAACTTAGCACTCTACATTTTGAAATGTAAGATTAAAATAAACTTTGTTTTGCTGCAAAACATTGAATGAAAAAGAATTACCATACTTTCTCTTACTTTTTGCTGCTAAAACATTTCTTCTAATAATTTAGTTAATTGAAAACTATGAGCAAATTTGATTTTGGAATTGTAGGTCTGGGTGTAATGGGCCGTAACTTACTTTTAAATATCGCCAGCCATAACTTTGCGGCTGCAGGTTTAGACTTAGACACAGAAAAAGTCAACTCTCTTCAACAAGAAGCCGACGCTAATCACACTATTGAAGCGACAACAGATGTAAAACATTTTGTAAGTCTAATTCAACAGCCAAGAGCAATTATGTTATTGGTTCCTGCGGGAAAACCAGTTGACAGCGCTATTGCAAGCTTACTGCCTCACTTAGACAAAGGAGACATTATAATCGACGGTGGAAACACTTTTTTTAAAGATACAGACAGAAGATTTTTAGAATTGTCTGAAAAAGGAATTCACTTCTTCGGAATGGGTATTTCAGGCGGTGAAAAAGGAGCTCGTTTCGGTCCTGCTATGATGCCGGGAGGCGATCAAAAAGCATACGAAAGATTACGTCCAATTTTTGAAGCAATTGCGGCAAAAGTGGAAGGTGAACCTTGCGTAGAATATCTTGGAAACGGTTCTGCCGGAAACTATGTAAAAATGGTTCATAACGGAATCGAATACGGAATTATGCAGTTGATTTCTGAAATTTATGACTTAATGAAAAGAGGTTATAATTTGGATGATACTACGATTCAGAAAACTTTTGAAGAATGGAATCAGACCGACGATTTAAGATCATACCTGATTGAAATTACTGGAAAAATCCTAAAACAAGAAGATACAGACGGAAGTCTTTTAATCAATAAAATTTCGGATTGGGCAAAATCAAAAGGAACAGGAAAATGGACTTCGCAAAACGCAATGGATTTGCAAGTTCCGGTTCCAACTATCGATGCTGCGGTTAACATGCGCGATATGTCTAAAACCAAACCGGAAAGAATTGAAGCTGCTCAAAAATTAGTTTGGGACTCTAATCCTGTTGATGTAAACACAAACGAAGCGATTGCAGCTTTAAAATCGGCTTTATACTTTTCTATTGTAGTTACATATGCACAGGGATTAGCTCAGCTTCACACGGCTTCTAAAGAATACAACTATGGATTAAATCTGGAAACTGTTGCTAAAATCTGGCGTGGCGGATGCATCATTCGTGCAACAATTTTAGAAGATTTCAGAAAGGCATATGTAGCAAAATCAGATTTACCAAACTTGCTTTTAGATTCTGGAATTGCTTCAAAACTAACCCAAAATCAAGCTGGAATGCGTGCTGTAATTCAGTTTGCTGTTCAAAAAGGAATTCCTGCTTCGGGATTAATGAATTCGCTGGCTTATTTTGATGCGTACAGATCTGCCAATCTGCCAACAAACTTAATTCAGGCACAACGTGATTTCTTCGGAGCGCATACCTACGAACGTATCGACACAGAAGGTGTTTTCCACACCCAATGGGCTGAATAACAAAACTAAAACAACACAACCACACACACAATGACTAAAAATAAAAAAATGAATCCAACGATTATTGTAATTTTTGGAGGAACCGGAGACTTAGCCAAAAGAAAGCTCTTTCCGGCTTTTCAAAATCTGTACCTCGACGACCGTATGTCTGAGAAGTTTCAGATTATTGCGCTTGGTAGAGCTCAAAAAAGCGACGAAGAATTCCGCAGTTATGTTTTAGAAAATCTAAATACTTTTTCCAGAAAAAAAGGGCTTTCGGATAAAGAAACAGAAAAATTTCTTTCACACATCACGTATCACAGTCTTGATATTGACAAAGAAGAATCATATATTGGCTTAAACGAAAAAATCAACAATTTTGATCTGGCTTTTGGCGAACGTGCCAATCGTCTTTTCTATCTTTCGATTACGCCTTCTTTTATCTCCACTATTTCGAGCAATATCAAAAAAATCGGCCTTGCAGCGAATGCAAAACAAGACCGTATTATTATTGAAAAACCATTTGGTTACGATAAAACTTCTGCAATTGAATTGAATGAAATGCTTTCGCAGACTTTCAAAGAAGAGCAGATTTATAGAATCGATCATTATTTAGGAAAAGAAACGGTTCAGAATATTTTGGCTTTCCGTTTTGGAAATTCAATGTTTGAACCTTTATGGAGTCGTAATTTTATTGATTTTGTTCAGATTACTGTAGCAGAAGAAGTCGGCGTTGAAGAACGAGGCGGATTCTATGAAGGTGTCGGTGCTTTAAAAGATATGATTCAGAACCATTTGTTTCAGATTTTATGTATGACAGCTATGGAAGCTCCTGCTTCATTAGCAGCAGACGACATTAGAAATCGTAAAGCAGATGTTTTAAAATCAATTCGCCGAATCAAACCTGAGGAAGTAGATCATTATATTGTAAGAGGTCAATACGATACAGGAGAAATTAACGGAAAACCAGTTCCGGGTTACCGTCAGGATAAAGGAATTGCACCGGATTCTAATACCGAAACCTATGTTGCGATGAAAATTTATCTGGACAACTGGAGATGGCAGGGAATTCCGTTTTACTTGCGTTCCGGAAAAAGAATGGAAGAAAAACAATCTTCTATTATTATCCAGTTCAAACCGGTTCCGCATTCTGCATTTTCTTACGGAAAAGAAGGAATGACTCCAAACCGTTTGATTATCAATATTCAGCCGGCAATGGACATTAAATTGCAGTTCATGACCAAAAAACCTGGTTTATCGATGTCTTTAAGACCAGCCGAAATGGTTTTTGATTATTTTGCCTGTTCAACTATGTCACCGGAAGCTTATGAAACCTTACTGGCAGATGCTTTGTTAGGCGATCCTACCCTATTTATGCGTTGGGATCAGGTAGAAGAAGCCTGGGATGCAATTGATACTATTCAGCAGGTATGGAAAACAACTGCACCAACCAATTTCCCAAATTACAAAGCGGGAAGCTGGGGACCGGAAGAAGCCGATGAATTATTGGCTCGTCAGGGACACAAATGGATTCCAAACACACAAAACGTTAAAAAAGAAGAAGAAGTTTTAAATGGTACAGATATACAATAATACAGACGAAATTAATACTAAAGCAGCAGATCTTTTTATAGAATCGGCTCAAAAAGCCATTGCAGTAAAAGGTAAATTCACAGCAGTTCTTACAGGAGGTTCTTCTCCGGCAGGAATCTACAAATTATTAGCTTCTAATGCTTACAAAAATAAAATCGACTGGAGCAAAGTTTTTATCTTTTGGGGAGACGAACGCTGGGTTCCGCTTAACGATGATTTGAGCAATGCTAAAATGTCTTATTCAACCTTATTAAGCCACGTTCCTATTCCGCAGGAAAACATTTTTGAAATGTATAAAGACGGTGTTACTCCTGAAGATTATGCAGCTGAATACGAAAAGTCAATCAGAACTGTTTTAGGCGAAGAAGGTAAATTTGACCTGATTTTACTAGGAATGGGAGACGACGGACATACGGCTTCTCTTTTCCCGGGCGAGGCAGTTTTAGAAGAACAAACCAAATGGGTTGATGCTTACTATTTAGCACCTCAGAAAATGTATCGTATTACGCTTACGGCTCCGTTAATCAATAAAGCTGAAAAAATTGTAGTCGTAGCTTTTGGAGAAAAGAAAATTAACGCTTTGAAAGAAGTTACAACAGGAGAATACAATCCGACTTTATATCCAATGCAACTGATTAAACCTGTTTCGGGTGAATTGTTGTTTTTGGTGGATAAAGTGGCTGCCGGAACAAACTAAAAAGTTTACAATATCTTATAAAAAAAGGTTATTCTCTATTTTCAGGAGAATAACCTTTTTTCTTATTATAAGAATATTTTATTTACTGCATTTATCGGTAATTACATCCTGAAGACTTGGATTATAAGCATTACCTTCTGCTTTAAAACTATATTGCAATCCCTTTATTAACAAGGCTTTTAAACCGCAAAAGCTCGTAAGCATTGTATTATTATATATATTAATACTTCCTTTAACAGACGTCAAATTTTGAAGGGCATCAAGATTAGTAATTTTGGTAGTTTCAGAAAGAGAAAAATTTCCATCGATACTGGCAAGTTTACTAAGTCCCTGCAGGTTTTCGATTGGATTATTAAGAATAGATAATGAAAGTGTTACAGTAGTCAGATTTTCTAAACCAGTTAAATCTTTTAAATTTTTATTGTTGTTGATATTTATAGAATTGGCACTTGTAATACCATTTAAACCTGTTAAACTAGTAATTGCAGTACCCGCAATCCTGATTGTCAAATTATTTGACTTTAGATTTTTTAAACCACTGATACTTGTGAGTGATCCTTCTGAATTATTGGTAATCTCTAATCCTTTTTCTATTGAAGTCAGGCTAATAAGACCATCCAGATTCATCAAAGCAGGATTTAATCTCAAATAAAGTGAACCTCCGATTGTTTTTAAACCTTTTAGCCCATCAACATTTTTTAGCTGAGTATTTCTTGCGATCAATACCTCTTGTCCAATAGACGAAAGTTTTTCCAGTCCGTTTAAATCTTTCAGAATTGGATTATCAGTTATTTCAACATTTTGGCTAATGGTTTCTAAACCACTTAATCCTTTAATTGTTTCCAGAATGTTATTTCTTTTAATATTCAAACTGAACACTACTTTTTTTAAACTTTCTAAACCTTCTAATGAAACTAATTTTTCGTTATCAGAAACATTTATACCTGCTCCAATTTCTTTTAAAGCACCTAATCCTTTTAAAGCCTGTAGTCCTTTGTTCTCTGTTATACTTAAAATACCGGTCATTACACTTAGTTTATTCAAACTCGATAAGTTTTGCAAAGCATCATTTCCCGAAATATACACGCTTCCTTTAATTTCCTGCAAATTATCCAGTCCCTTTAAATTTTGGATTTTGGCATTATCCGTAATTTCTAAATTACCGTCAGTAATCTCTGTCAGTCCGGTTAATCCATCAAGACTATTTAGAGCTGAGTTATTTATTATTAATAAGGATCTGACAGACCGAATATTTTTTAATCCGGATATATTAGTAATCTCATTACTTTGAGATTGAGTATTTCCAATAGTTAAATATCCTTTGATCTCTGTATATTTTTGTCCGACAAAAGCATCCACTTCAATTTGAGATTTGAGTACTATATTTCCGGTATAAGCTTTTTCAACAATCTCTTCCGGTTTTGGATCGTCGGTTGAACAACTAAAAGCAGTAATGGCAAGTAATAATAGTAGGATTTTCTTCATTTGTTTTTGGTTTAGTGGTTTTTGAGTTATAAATAAATACCTGTAATTGATTTTCAAATATATTTATTTTTTCCTACAAAAAATTAATTTTAACAATGCTGTTTGTCTCATAAAATAATACCATTTTAGGTAAATTAAAAAACAGACAGTTCAAACCAAAATCCAACATACACAACTGATAAACAAATACTTACAAAAACCTATTCCTTTTTTACTTAATTTTGTTTTTAATATACTCCTATTCAATTTCTTAGATTACACACCTTCATTTTGTTCTTCAAGGCTTTTATACTGATTATATAATTTCAAATCCATTTTGCAATGAAATATAATTACTCCCTAATGGCTGTTTTTTTTCTTTTGACTTGTTGTAAAGATAAAACCGCTGAACCCAAATCAGTTGATAAAGTAAATGCTGTAAAAAGCTGTTTTGTACCTCAAACGAATGATAAAGACTGGTACACACAAAACAAAAAAGCACCAAAATTTAAAGGTTGGGATGGTGTGATGTTTAAAATCTCTACCAATAATCCGGAAGTGCAGGAATATTTCAATCAGGGTTTAATGCTTGCATATGGCTTTAACCATGCCGAAGCAGCCAGATCTTTTTATGAAGCTACACGTTTAGATCCTAATTGTGCCATGGCATATTGGGGTTTTGCTTATGTTTTAGGCCCGAATTACAATGCCGGAATGGAAGAAGATAATTTCCAACGCGCTTATGATGCGGTTCAAAAAGCTAAAAAACTTTCTGCTAATTGTTCACCGAAAGAAAAAGCAATGATAGAGGCGTTAATGGTACGATACGCAGCTAAACCTCCTAGCGACAGAAAACCACTTGACATTGCTTATTCCGAAGCGATGAAAAAGGTTTATTTAAAATTCTCCTCAGATCCTGATATTGGGACACTTTATGCCGAATCATTAATGAATTTACATCCGTGGGATTTGTATGAAAAAGATACTGAAATACCAAAAAAATGGACTCCGGAAATACTCCGCGTTTTAAACGAATTGATCCGGAAGAATCCGAAACATCCCGGAGCACATCACTATTTAGTGCATGCTCTAGAAGCTTCTGCTCATCCTGAAAAAGCAATGCAAAGTGCTAAATTACTGGAAACTTTGGTTCCTGGGTCGGGTCATTTAATTCACATGCCTTCTCATATTTACATTCGTACAGGAGATTATCATGAAGGCTCGCTTTCCAACATTGAAGCGATCAGAATTGATAGTTTGTACACAACTGCCTGTCATGCACAGGGTGCTTATCCTCTCGCCTATTATCCTCACAATTATCATTTTTTAACGGCAACTGCAGCTTTAGAAGGGAACTCAAAATTAGCCTGGGAATCGGCACTTAAGATGCAGCAACATATATCGCCCAAAATTATGCGTGAAGCCGGATGGGGAACTTTACAGCATTATTATAGTATTCCGTATTACATAGCGGTAAAATTCTCTATGTGGGACAAGATTATGGCACTTCCGAAACCTGAAGATGATTTGATTTATCCAAAAGCAATCTGGCATTATGCTAAAGGAATGGCATATCTTGGGAAAAATGATTTAAGCAATGCCGAAAAACAACTGGCTTCACTCAATAAATTGGCGGAATATAAAGCTTTAAAAGAGATTACTATTTGGAATATCAATACCACTTATGACCTTGTTCAGATTGCATCTAATGTTCTTTCGGCCGGAATTGAAGCCAAAAAGAACAATTTTAATCAATCAATTGTTTTTTTAAATAAAGCTGTAGAAATCGAAGATCATCTAAATTATAACGAACCTCCTGACTGGTTTTTCTCTGTTAGACACTATTTGGGCACGGTGTTACTGAAAACGGGTAAATATAACGAAGCAGAAAAAGTCTATCTACAAGATTTGAAAACGCTCCCTAAAAACGGCTTTGCCTTAATCGGACTTTATAATACTTTAACACTTCAGAAAAAAGAAAAAGAGGCTTTCAAAATTAAAACGGCATTTGATAATTCCTGGAGATTTGCTGATATTATGATTATATCTTCTTCAAGTATTGTGGAATGAAATTTAAAAACCAATACAAAAAACCGTTTCTCCCTTATTCACAGGTGGTGTTCCAATTTTATACAAAATAACGCCAGTTGCCGGTGCTTTAATTTCTGTTAATAGCTGACCAAATTCATCTGAAATAAATCCGATTTTATCGCCTTTTTTAATGTAATCGCCGCTTTTTAGACTGCTGTGGAAAATTCCGTTATAATCTGATTTTACATATTCCTGATTATTTAAATAAACAGCTGAAGGATTTTTTACAGGAGTTTTATCTCTTGAATAAATCTCCATATAACTAAGCATATTGTAAACGGTATTTTTTATTAAATTAACCGATTTTACCTGAACATTTCCCAGTTTTCCTGCTTCGATACTTAAAGCTGTTTTTCCGTCCTGAGAAGCCTGTTTAAAAGCATATTTTGCTGGCTCTGTTTTGGCAATAGTGTAAGGATACGAAACAATATGATTGATTCCCGAAATCTCCGAAAGTTTACTGCTCAAAAGTGTTTTCTTTTCTTCTGAAGTGTTGTTGTAATAACAAACAAAGGGTAACAAGTCCTCATTGGCATCGCCTGCATGAATATCCAGAAAAACATCTGAAAACGGAATAATCTGTTTTGTTATATAATTGGCAATCTGCTCCGTAATACTTCCAGATTCAGAACCCGGAAAAGCATTATTTAGATTTTTTCCGTCAAGCGGATTTACAAATGGAGTTCTTTTATAAAATGAAGCTATATTCGCAATTGGAATCACAACTAAAGTTCCTTTTAGTTTTTGAGGATCTATTTCTTTAATTAACTCCTGAACGGCTGTTATTGGAGGATATTCGTAACCGTGTATTCCTGCAATTATGGTAAAAACCGGACCTTTTTCCTTCCCTGAAATAATAGTTAACGGAATATAATTGTAAGGTGGATCAGTTTTAAAATGAATTAATGTATCGGTTCGTTTACCAGTATTTTCTTTTAGTATTTTGTCCAGATTTTGACTGAAACCAATTATGGGTATAATCAGTAGTAATGGTATTGCAAAAAGTTTTAAGTTATTCACGTTTTATTCTTTTGTGACAGGAAGACTGAATCTTTCCTGTTCAATTTATTTTTGTAAACGCAAAGATACGGTATTAGCTAAAAAATCAGTTCTAATATCAAAATGACAATTAAATTAATCAGACCAAAGAAAAATAAACCGATAGAACTCCAATACAACTTAATATTACTGTAATCATTATAATATTCGGAAAGATTGTTTCTCTTTACTCCAACTTTAGGCTTTCCACTCTCTTTATATTTTCTGATATAAATAAAAGCGCCGATAGCCATCATAAATAGTGATATTATGATTATTTGTGTCATCAAATATTCGTTAAACATATTCAAAATAATAATTCTCTTACAGCTAATTCTCTACCAACTCAATATTCATTGTCTTTATCAAACCATCTTCAAAAGTATAAACATGTTTTACCAATCCGTCAAAGATTAAACTTCCTTGAAGATCTTTTACATTTTGCTGTACCAGAACTTCCAGACTTCCGTTGTCTCTTTCTACAAAACCAACAGGTTCAACTTTTGGATTAATTTCAGCCCATTGTCTGGTCCAGTATTGTCTGATTTCTTCATGACCGCTAATATAACCGCCTTCCCAGGCTTTCGACCATTGAACGTCTTCCTGCATAGTAGACAAACAATGATCGATATTTCGCTCATTAAAAGCATTATATGCCTTCCTAATTACTTCTTTATGCTGATTTAACATGATTTTATTCTTTACGTTTTTCTATTGAACTAAAGTAGAAATATTTCTTGTCAAAATAAATAGCCTTTAAAAATTAAAACCCTAAAAACCTAATAGCGCGTATTTCCAATCCATGCCCGTTCCAATTATCAAATCTTATTTATTCTCACAATTTTTTCTCTCACTTTGTAGATACACTTTATGGGCACGGAAAAAATTTCCGCGCTATCGTTGTCTACATATCTGAGCGATTGATTTTTCTGCATCTTATTTAAAAATAATTGGTATTTTTTGAGTTTCAATTTCTCCTTTAAAAATCTCAATATTATTCTCCTTATAATTAGACATAATATCTTTGGGTATAATTTTCTCTATATCATCTTTTAACTTGTACTTCAAACGAAATGTATATTTTTTTTTAGGATTTAATTTAAAGTAAACCGGTCTTCTTATATTTTCATCTTTATCCTCAACCATAAATGGAAGAGGTAAAGACACATGAAAAATGTAACTTTCTTTAGGAGAAATAATCATCTCTTGATTATGAAAATTCAAATTTTCGTTTTTTATATTATAACCGTTTTTTCGCAACAAAAACTCTTTTTCATGTTGTTCATAAAAATTCTGCTCAATCAAGCTACCCAATTTACAAGTATATGAAGGGTCAATTAATGGCCGATTTTTTTGAAGCAAATTACCTTTTTCGTCTTCAATTAGTATCTCAAAATTATAGATATCAGACAATTTTAGATCTTTAATGTAAAGGAGATATTTCTTATCTGTATTATTTGATAATTGAAATTTTACAACATTAGTAAAAAGATACTTTTCATTTTCGTTATTAAACTTACAATGATCGTAAAAAGCATTTATTGTATCAATAGAAAATCCTTTACTAAGAATTTCTTTGTTTATTAATTTAAGTTCTAGCTTACTTTCTTGACAAGACACTAGCATACTAAGAAATATTATGATCAGAATACCTTTTTTCATTCTATTTATCTTTGGATATTATTAAAAAACATAGGATAACTTCGTATACTAAAATTATTAAATCCCGATTGATTTGCCATTCCCTTGTATAAATTATAGTAATGTGAATGATCACCATTGCTAAAAACATTATTGTCCAAGTAGTACATCATTTCATAGGCTCTTGTTTCAGTTATTGCCCTTGATTTAGAACCCCAAGCTGATTTCTTCTTTTTTATATTCTTTATCAATGAACTGTTTGCTCCACACGAAAGGATTCTTGCGGGAGCGAAGGGTAATTCATTTTAGCAAACTTTAACTCAAACTTTCCATCTTTAAAACCAAGCCGTTTTAATGCAATCGCTTTTTGTATACTGTTAAATTTCAAAATATCAAATTCTGTCATTGTACCAGAATGTAGTGACTCAATGAATATTAATCCTTTTTCCTTATTAATAAATAAGTAACAATCAGTTCTATAATCTTTTTCATTCTCATAATAATATTTACCAATCTCAAAATTTGAATTGTTTATTTTTAGAACTTTAGAATCTATTTCTTTTAAAAGTACACCCAGATAATACATTTTATTATTTTTCCAAATTTTTAAAGAATCATTTTTCTTTTGTGTTTTATAAACAAATAACATAAAATCATTTGTTTTTTTTGTTATAACATTTTGCTTAAATAGGTTGACTGACTCATTCTGAAAGTTAAAATTTCGAGTCATAATTTGATAATCTTCAATAACTAATTCACTGTTTTGCTTACAAGATGAAACCAATAAAAGAGTATAAAAAAATATAAGTCTTAATTTTTGCATATTAATTTATGTTAAGTTTATTTAATGCACTTTGTAATCCACTTGTAAAGAGAGTACTTCCTGGCTGATAAAATGATACTCCAAATTGTCTGGCAAAAGAATATGCATAAACCTCATCTATTGCAATAGCTTTGCCCCAATTACGTCCCATCTGTTCATATCTAATTGCAAAACCTCCAGAGTATCTACTATATGCATGACCTAATTCGTGAATAATACTATTACCTAATGCTTTCCAAGAAGAAAAAGCGGCTTTATAAACATTTATGAATCCCCCGTTAGAACCAGTATAATTTTCACCTCGAACATTTGCTGGCGTAGTATATAAAGCAGTATCACCATATGTACCTGTACCTCCTTCACTTAATCCTGATACTGTATCAACAAAATTAACATCTGGGTTTCCTGAATTACTAGCAATAGTACTAAAAGTATCTAATCCCATAATAACATCAATTGCTTCTTGTCCAGCTATCGGTTTACCTTTTAAACTCCTAATTTCTCTTTCATATTTTTTTGTTAACTTATTATTTCCTCTAATTTTATGCATAAAATGATTCAGCCCACTAACAACAAGACCTGTAACCGCTCCCTGCCAGAAATTACCGCCTGTAAGTTGTGCACCAACACCACCGGAAACAGTACCAAAAGCAATCATCCCTACATCTGAATTCGCAAATCTGCCAGCTCCATGATAATTACTGTTTTCTCCTCCACCACTCCATGCACTAGCTGCAATACTACTCAAAGCTCCAGCAGCAAAGCCACTCCAAAACTTGCCTCCTGAAATCGCAGTCATACTACCTTGGAAAGTGCCATGTGCCAAGGCTCCAACAGCCGTCCTTACATAAAAGTTACCAATGGTTCCAACTGCACTACCAATACCAAAAGTTACGGCAGAGCTGGCGGCCCCTATAAAAGTAGCTTTTGCAAGTCCTCCCAGTGTAAAAGGAACATCAGCAAGTACGGCGGTAAGAGTGTAAGTTAATGCTGCTATAGCAACTCCAATACCAACTGCAATCCCTAATTCATAAGCTTCTCCAGTCGGATCTGTGTATTTTAAAGGGTTATTAAGAACGTATGCATAACGGTTGTAATTTTGGGTATTATCGGGTTGCTGTACAAAATTGTCCGGCTGTAAGAAACGATGCAGTAAAGGATCGTAAATCCTTCCGTTCATATTTATTAATCCAACACTTTGTAAGTGCTCGTGACCTGTATAGCCTCTATCCAAAAGCCATGAACCTTGCGCTATAGCCTGACCACTTCCATTTTGTACTTTTAATGCCAATCCCCAGGCATCAAACAAACGTTTTTCGAGAACTGTCCCGTTATTATCGGTAATCGCTAAAATACTGCCCTGATAATCACGATGTAAATATAAAAAATTCTGTGTGTTACCATCGCTTTTTAGTATGACAGGAGCAGTATATCCATCTCCACCAATATAAGTAATAAATTCTACAGCACCGGTTGTGAGGTTTTGTTTTACTTCCATAGAACCATCTGCCGAATAATATTTGCGCAAAGGGCGCAAGTGTATGTTTGTATCCAGACTACCATAAAACATCATCGAACGATTATTATCCTGATTGTATGCAAAATGAATTTTATCGATACCCGTTTCTTCTATTTCATAAGGTGCTTTAAAGGCATTGTATTGAATATTTTGGTTAAATCTATTCGTGTAATATGCTAAATAATCATCTTGAATGGTAATTGCCGTGTTTTGGTATTTTTTGTTGGTGTCACCATATTGATAAGTTCCTGTTTGGTTTGCGGTAATACGTCCTTTATTGTCATACTGTTGTGCTACTGTATACTTTTTGGTAGCCGTTACATTGTCAAGTAAAAAGACATTCATTGCAGAATTGGTCGTTTTTTCAATTTTTAAATTAACCATTCCGTTTTGAACTACTGTATGCGAAATATTAATCGTGCCACTTGCAGCATTTGTTGTCTTTAAATATTTGGTCGCTGCTCCCGTTGTCTGGTTTACCTCTTCTATATAAACATTTAATATATCTGCACCAACAGCTCTAACGATACTTAAATTTAAGAAAACTTGATTTCCTGTTCTGGCACCCGTTATCAGTTCTTTCTTTACACCTGAATCCTGGGCTGCACCCACTACAGACAAAGTACCTCCTGATGAACTAACTGTTGAACCTCCAACAGAAACATAACCTTCTGTATCGGTCGTATCAAAACTATTTTTCAGGAATGAATCGGTTATACTATTGCTAATCAAGCGATCTAAATTATCATAAGAAAACGTTTCGCTCCATCCATATAATGAATTGGAACGACTGTTTAAATTACCACGTTTAGGCTCAAAATCATTTGTTAAAGTCAGGATGTTTATTGGAGAAGACCCCGTTTTATCAAATCTATTATGAGTTACGTAACCATATTGATCATAACTGTTAGATATACCTATTCCGTTTCCTAAACTGGCAGTAAGTAACTGTCCTCTTTCATTGAATGAATTGGCCTGCCAAAGTATTTGTGCGGTTGATACGTCGATAATTTGCCAATGATAACCATTTTGGTAGGTGTTACGGGTAGTACGAGCACTGCTTTTACCTCCTGCACTAGCACTTTTCGTCTCGGTATCCAATCTTCCAAGATTATCATAAGAGCAGGAACTAACAAAGGTAGCATACGAATTAGATTCTGTTTTAGTGGTTAATCGATGGTAGTTATCATAAGAAAAAGTATTAGTAGTGGTTGTATTATTTTCCTGAGCATTCACAAAAGTGGTTGACGTAACTAAATTTGTAGCCATATCATAAGAATAAGTTAGTGTACTATTAGTATAATCACCTAATTCTTTTTTCTCTAATAATCTTCCTGTGTTATCATATGTGTATGTTGTCGTACCTTTAGGTGTTGTTTGCTGCAACATTTGCCCAAAAGCATCGTACGAGTAGGTATAAGTTCCTGCATTAGGATCTGTTGTTGAAGTCTTATTCCCCCAACCATCAATTGTATTGGTTATTTTATGACCTTCAAAATTAGATTCTTTCAGACTTCCATTAGCAAAATAAGTGAAACTAACTGTCCCCCTTCATCAGTAGTCTGCACCTTATTACCAACAGCATCTACAGTAACAGTAGTACTTTTACCATCATCATCAGAAGTTGTAGTAACTCCAGAATAGGTAAAACTTTGTATCTTTCCTGTAGGTGATGTAATGGAAACGGGACGGTTTAAATAATCATATTGATAAGTTGTCCATAAAGTCGGAGAAGTGGCGTATGGTTCACTTTCCTGTTTTTTTCTGCCTAAAGCATCGTAAACGATTTTGGTTGACAATAAACTGTTTGTCGCAAATCCCTGAACTGAGTTTACCACTTTTCTACCCAAAACATCATATTCCGTTATTGTTTTTTCACCCAGATTATTTGTAGATGTGACAGTATAACCTCCATTAGATAATTTTGAATAAACAATATTTGAAGTAATTGGTGTAGCCGAAGTATTTTCCGTCGACA
This sequence comes from Flavobacterium notoginsengisoli, assembly GCF_042686225.1. Taxonomy (NCBI): domain Bacteria; kingdom Pseudomonadati; phylum Bacteroidota; class Flavobacteriia; order Flavobacteriales; family Flavobacteriaceae; genus Flavobacterium; species Flavobacterium notoginsengisoli. The sequence goes on along the minus strand of NZ_JBHUOT010000003.1, from coordinate 96,059 downwards.
CACTTATTAATTTCCCCCAATTGTCATAACCAGTAGTACTGATAACATTTAAGTGGTTTTTACTGTAAGTTACCTGCCCTAAGGCATTATAGTTTAAATATGAAACATATCCTTGATGATCGGTCTTTTTGATTACAAACCTTTTCGAGGTATCATATTCGTCAGTAATCGTTCTGGGTGTTGGAACGACTGGAGCATTTGGAGCACTAATAGTCTTGGTTAACAAATTGCCAACTGCATCATAAGTCATATCCTCTACAACAGCATAGGTATTATTTCCTTTTTTCTCAGTATGTGTTACATTTCCATTTGTGTAGAACAATTTTTCTTCAGAAGTTCGCATTTCACCACCATAAGTTGTGGATGTACTGATTTCATTAGGACGTCCAATATAATAATTCGTTCCCGTTCCATTAGGATTATTATCATAAGAAGTGTTTGTGATTGTTTTACTCTGTAGGGTATTATTTAGATACGATTCAACTGTTTTGGTTTCAGCCAATCCATAATTGTCAGGGTCATATAAGTAATTTTCGTAAATATCAACCCCGGAAATTTTATCAATAGAATATACATCGTCTAAGCGATAGTTAACAACATATCCATCACTATAATCACTGAAGTTGTATGATTTCTCGGAAATCACACTACCACTAGCCGGAGAAAAATTAAAAATATTGTTACTGTCATTATGTGTAAAAGTTGAAGTGATATATCCCCTACCACCATAACCATAAGTATTGACAGACCAGATTTTAGTATCAGACGAACTTAAATACCAGCTGCTACGAGCCGTTTGTTCAAATCCAATGGCTCCATAATAAAAATTCGAAACAAAGTTTCTATATTTAAAATCCTGGTATTTTGACACTCCGTTTGTAGTAGCAGTCAAACGGGAAACCAAATAACTGTTTTCATTTTTTATTAAGGCTATAAAAGGATAATATGAACCATATGATGACGCAGAATAAAAATCTGCCGGATTATTACTCACTGCACCATTTGATGCCGCCATTGGTAAATAGTCAATAGTCTGTATAATATTACCACCAGCTTCCGATACAGATTTTAATCGATTATCAGTATCCACGTTTTTACCAAACTGATAATATTCAATTTTATTATAATGGCCGCGAACGACAACCAGTTCACTGTTGCCTCCATCATACTTATAATTTGAAACGATTGGGATAGGAATATCAGGAGAACCTGATTCATACGTTCCAGAATCATAAGTTAATGGAAAACCTGATGCACCTGCTTTACCAATATTATTTGTAAAGCCGGTAACTCTCCACTGGGTATCATGATTGTTAATAGTCCAGCTTGCTTTAAAATATTTGCGCCAAACCCTTACCAAATCAGATTTACCATCTCCATTGATGTCAATTGCATAATAATTGCTCCAATGTCTTTGAGTATTATAATCGGAACCTGTGTCTGGTCTGTATTCTATAATATTTAATGTCTCTTTAAAGAAAAAATCCCCACCATTTGGTTTTGGATTCGCATAATAAATATTCCATTCGGTTTGACCTTCACCTCCTTCTGAGGTTGGCAGCATAATATCTGTTTTCCCATCACCATTAAAGTCGCCAAAAAGAATTTGCTTTGTATGGGAATAATTAGAAAGAGTTCCATAGCCAATTCTATTAACTTCTGTTCCACCGGTTGGAAGCTTATTTATTTCAACAATAGAATACTGTCCGTGCTGATTTATATTTATGATATCCGATTTTCCATCACCGTTCATATCAGCAATGTATCGTTTTCCATTTATACAGATATAGGCTGCATCTCCCTGCAACACCGTTGAAGCACCTGTAGAGAGATAAGCCAGCCTTGCCTCTCTTCTATAATCACTGTTAGTATTTGAATAAAGTTTCCAATAGTATCCCTCAGAATAACCGCTTGAATTAATATATTGCTCCCAAACATATCGTTCATCTTTGGACAATATCAATACTTCTGAAATACCATCTCCATCAAAATCTCCTGATAAATACTCATTCGTTCTTGTATCTTTGGGAGCAGCTACAGGAGGAACATAACTCTCATCTTCATCCATATAGGAAGGATCAATGTATATAGTGTTATTATAATTAATTGTTTGCACAACAGAAGAAGTTAAACCAGTAAAATTTAAATTACTGTCAACAATATTATAAGCTACAAACTGAATTTGTGAAGTGGTTGCAACTGGCTCTATTATGGACTGAAATTGGTTTATTTTATAGTTTTGCCTTATTGTTGCCGGAAATATCAGAGCAGGTCTAATTGTTGGAAAATTTATACCTGTGTTGCCTGTGTTACCTGTAAACAAGTTTGTATAAATTTTTTTGTCCGCAACAAAGTCCAATCTCCCATCTCCATCAAAATCTCCTGCTATATTGGCCTTATCAAAAGCTAATGTACTAGTGTACTCTTTTTCAATTCTGGTTAAAGTTTCTGCTGTATTGTTATATGTAAAGGTAACCGGATTTGATAATTCACCTGAACCATTGATTTCCTGAATACTACTTATTCGCTGATAACCTAAACTTGAATCGGTCTGATGTTGCAACTGGTATTTCCTGAAAAGATTGCCGTTGGTGCGAACCATTACATTATCAAGAATTTGTGTAGCATAAATAGCAGAACCTTTAATAAAATCTCTTTCTATCCTACTACTTCCTTTATAGTTAAACTCTATTTGATTTTGAAAAGCGATTCCTGCTGATGAATTTCCGCTAAAATCTATTGTTTTAATGTAAAGCTGATTAGTGCCATTATAAGTTACATTACTGTAATTATAGTTAATTTCATTTCCATTTGCATCTTCAAAATGAACAATATACCAGGCATTTACCGAAACTGCATTTTCGTAAGTTCCTGCCCCTCTGCTGGCATACCATGTACGGGAGCCATCAGGGGCAGTAACAACAAAAAACAGAAAGCCATTTTCAATTTTAAGTTCAATTCTTAAATTACTTTTAAATTCCGTTTCATAAGTTGACCCGTTTGCCCAGTATACTCCTGTTTTTAAAAGTAAACGTTGTCCGTCAAGTGCTAACTTATCGTTAGAATCAAAATCGACACCATCTACAAACCCATCAATATCAACACGTGTTGCTATTCTTGAAATTGCAGAAATACTGTTGATACTCCAGCCCTGTCCTGCTATGCCTCCTCTCACTCCACTGCTGTATGTCAAATTTATAACAGGAGCAACATTTTGAATTGATGGAGGTATAGCAATTGGTAAATTATAAATTGCTGTACCTCCGTTTGAAATTTGTAATTCTCCTTTGGTGTCAGTAAAATTCTGACCCAATACTATATTAAAAATCAATAAAAACAGATAAGAATAATATTGCTTCATAAAATTTACTTTTTAATTATTTTAATAGATTTTGAAGATTTTAAAGGGTAATTGATATGCACCAGATAAACACCTGAAGAATAATTACTGAAAGGAATTATCTGATAGCTGGTATTGTTTAAAATAGCGGTTGTAGTATAAAGTAATTGTCCGCTGATGGAATAAACCTGAATAGAATTAGGGGTGTCCGAAGTTGTTGGAGTCCAAAACAAATAAAGTTCTTCTTGCACTGGATTTGGATAAAAGGAAAAATTTTCTTCGGGTGAAAACTTTTCTTTTTCCTCTTCTCTTAATGCCATTATTTCCTCTTTGGAAATACTTTGTTTTCCAGTTAAACAATTAATACAAAGTTGTCTTACAATTTGATTACCTGCAGTATCATATGTGAACAAAACTTTGCTTTGTGCCTTAAGACAAAAAGGCAAAAACAATAATATTAAGACTATCTTTTTCATAATTAAAACTGTTATTTTTTAGTATTTATTCTCACATTTTTATTTTGAAATGAAAGATTTTTTCACCAAACAAACATATTTATATAAGTTTAATATTGTTAATTAAAACAAAATATTATATATTCGTTTTTAACTAATCGCCTTTTAAAACATGTTCATTATGGATATCGGATTCAAAATCAAAAAATTAAGAGAGTCAAGAAATTTAACACAAGACCAATTGGCTGTAGCGTTAGACATTTCACAAAGCGAATTGTCAAAAATTGAAAATGGAAAAGCCAAAAAAATCGATTTTCATTTAATGGGGAAAGTCTGTGCTTTTTTTAATAAAGATTTTGTTTATTTTCAGGAGAAGCAGGATCCGGCAAAAATTCTGGAAAACTTTAATATTGACATTTCAACTGAAAAAATTCTGGATGAATTAAGCAGAATATCAAACGAATACAAGAAAAAATTAAACGATACTAAATAAAACTGGCTTTAATTTTTAATGAAACATCAAATCTCAATTTACAAAGTCAAATTTTAAACCTCTTTAAAAATTAAAACCCTAAAAATCAACTTCGATTATTATCAAACCTTTAATTTTAAAACGTTTTTAGAAAATTTTAAGAATCCTTGCTTTTCAAATTACTATATTTGGCGCACTATCAACAACTATACTATTTGTTTTTAGTCACAATTATAATCCATTTTACTGTAAATGAAACCTGGTAAGTTCCTATATATCGTTTTACTGTCGCTGCTTTCTTTTTTTAGAGGCACCGAAACGTATACGCTACCTATAGAACTTAATCCGTGTATTACACTCGACAGTGTTGCAGCAGATGACGTACTTAGTTTTTCATCAGATTTTTCTACTTCCAAAACGATTGATCTTCATTGCATCGTAAAAAAGAAGATTAAAGGAAGAGCGACTACTTTAGAACAAAGTACAATCAAAGCCCCCTATTTTAGTAATTTAATCAACTTCAGGCTTTACAAAAAAAGCTTAATCTATGGTATAGCTAAGATATACCAGGTTCAAAGACATACTTATCTTCATTTGTATCAGTTGTTCTAGGCTTCACATTTTCGTCGTTTTTATATTTCTGTTTAACTCATTTACTACTGTAATTGAGCTGTCATTGCTATAAAAACATTTCTAAAACGGTACTTTTCTAAAGAAAAGATTCCGAATACACCTATTATTTTTTATTCCGGTTATTATCGGAAACAAATTCCAAATTCATACTCCCTGTATTTTAAGTATAAGGGAGAACATCTATTTATTCAAAAATTTAAAACCTAATGATGAGCACTTATAAAAATCACTTTCTTTTATACACCCTGGCTTTGTTCGTTTTAGTCTCGTGTGGAGATAAAGCAAAAAAGAATTCAGATACTATTAAAACACTTCCCGTTTACAAAGTCACTTTAAAAGATACTATTGTTTCAAGCAAATTTGTAGCCGATGTACATGCTAAAAACAATGTAGAAATTCACGTTAGAATCCCTGGTTTACTGGACAAAGTTTATGTAAGCGAAGGACAAAAAGTAAAAAAAGGACAAATCTTATTTAAAATAAGCGATGTAGAACTTCAGATACAACTCTTAAAAGCCGAGGCCGTTTTTAAAAGTGCAAAAGCCGATTTAAGAATTGCAACCGTAGAATTAGAACAGGCACAAACGCTTTTTAATAAAAAAGTAATTGCCGACAAAGAATTAGAATTATCTAAAGCGAAACATGAAGCTGCTTCTGCAAAATTGGCTCATGCAGCGGCAGAAAAAAAGGCTATCGATCAGCAGATTAGTTTTACCACAATCCGCGCACCTTTTGACGGTACAATTGACCGAATTCCGTTTAAAGAAGGAAGTCTGGTAGAAAATGGTTCGCTGTTGACAACCGTTTCGCAACTGGATGATGTATATGCTTATTTTTCAATTCCTGAGAATACCTATTTCCAGATGATGGAAGATAAAAGCCTTCATACACAAGGTGATATTAAACTCGTTTTGCCAAATGGAATGGTTTACGATCAAAAAGGAGAACTGAGAACTGCCGACGGAGAAATCGACAGACAAACCGGTTCTATTCAATACAAAGCAAAATTTCACAATCCACAAGGATTTATCAAACACGGAACCTCAGGTAAACTGATTATTTCAGAACCAAAGAAAAATGCCATGTTGATTCCGCAGAAAGCAGTTTTTTCTATTCAGGACAAACAATATGTATTTCTGGTAAAAAAAGATGGAGTAGTTAAAATGACCAATGTTACAATTGGAAGTACTCTTGATGATGTCTATATCTTAAACGATGGACTAAAAAGCGATGACCTTATCGTTCAGGAAGGCACGCAGTCATTAAGAGACGGAGATAAAATCAACATTAAACAAATGTAGTTTATCGAGTTGTAAAACAGTTATTTAAATTATTTATCTAAAAAAAATCCAATGATAGAGTTATTTATCAAAAGAAAAATATTGTCATTAATCATCTCGGTTATGATAGTACTTTTGGGATTACTGGCGTTGTTCCAGCTTCCCATAACCCAATTCCCAGACATTGTACCGCCGTCTGTAACTGTTACAGCAAAATATACAGGTGCCAACGCAGAGGTTTCTGCCAATGCCGTGGCACTACCTTTAGAAAGAGCCATAAATGGTGTACCGGGGATGACCTACATGTCAACCGTAACATCAAATGATGGTTTAACTTTAATTCAGGTTTTCTTCGAAGTAGGAACCGATCCAGATTTAGCGGCCGTAAACGTTCAGAACCGTGTAACTACAATCCTGGACGAACTTCCCGAAGAAGTAATTCGTGCCGGAGTTACGACCGAAAAAGAGGTTAACAGTATGTTGATGTACTTAAACATTACAAGTACAGACAAAACGCAGGATGAGCAGTTTATCTTCAACTTTACCGATATTAATATCCTGCAGGAATTAAAACGTATTGATGGTGTCGGACGTGCCGAAATTATGGGACAGAAAGAATATTCGATGCGTGTCTGGCTGGATCCGGAAAAGATGCTTTCGTATAATATATCTGCAAATGAAGTTATTAATTCACTTCAAAAACAAAATATTTCTGCCGCGCCTGGTAAAGTGGGTGAAGGTTCAGGGCAAATGGACAATCAGTTGCAATATGTAATTAAATATGGTGGAAAATTCTTTGAACCAGGTCAATACGAAGAAATTCCGTTACGAGCCAATTCAGACGGAACAATCTTAAGATTAAAAGATATTTCGAAAATTGAATTTGGAGCGATGAGTTACGGAATGGTTTCTAAAACCGACGGAAAACCTTCGGCATCCATCATGCTAAAACAGCGTCCGGGTTCTAACGCTTCTGAAGTAATTGCCAGCGTAAAAGAAAAAATGGCTGAGTTGAAAGTATCTTCTTTTCCTCCGGGAATGGAATTTAATATTGCTTATGACGTTTCGCGTTTCCTTGACGCTTCTATTCACGAGGTTTTAAGAACTTTGGTTGAAGCCTTTATTTTGGTGGCTTTTGTAGTTTTCCTTTTCCTTCAGGACTGGAGATCGACTTTGATTCCTGTATTGGCAGTTCCTGTAGCGCTTATTGGTTCGTTTACTTTTATGTCTATGATGGGATTCTCTATCAACCTATTGACGCTTTTTGCTTTAGTTCTTTCTATCGGAATTGTAGTGGATAACGCCATTGTCGTCGTCGAAGCCGTTCACGTCAAAATTTCCGAAGAACATATGTCGCCAATGGACGCTACAATCAGCGCCATGAAAGAAATTACCGGAGCCGTTATTGCAATCACCATTGTAATGGCTGCTGTATTTATTCCTGTTGCTTTTCTAAGTGGTCCGGTCGGAGTTTTCTATAGACAATTCTCTCTGACAATGGCAATAAGTATCGTAATTTCGGGTATTAACGCGCTAACACTTACTCCTGCCCTTTGTGCTATTATGCTGAAAGCGCACGATCCAAATAAAGAGAAAAAATCGTTATTGGACAGATTCTTCATCAGATTCAATCATTGGTTTGATAATATTACTTCCAAATACATCAAAGTACTGGTAAAATTTGCTGATCGCAACACCGTTACGGTTGGTTTATTAGTGTTATTCTGCATATTGACGTGGGGAACAACCCGATTTTTAGCATCAGGATTTATCCCTACTGAAGATCAGGGAATGGTTTACGTTAGTGTTACAACCCCACAGGGAGCAACCGTAGAACGTACTGAAAAAGCACTGGATGAAGTAACTAAAATCGCAAAAGGAATTAAGGGTGTTGACAACGTAACCACTCTTGCCGGATATAGCATTGTAACAGAAATTGCAGGAGCTTCCTACGGAATGGGAATGATTAACTTAAAAGACTGGAGCGAACGTGATATTTCTGTAACCGAATTTATGGCGGAATTAACAGAAAAAACAAAAAATATCAACGATGCTCAAATCGAGATTTTTGCTCCGCCAACGGTTCCTGGTTTTGGTAATACAAGTGGTTTCGAACTAAGATTATTAGATAAATCCGGAGGAAGCATTACCAACACCGATAAAGTAACAAAAGACTTTATTAAAGAATTAAATGCCTCACCGGAAATTCAGAACTCATTCTCCAGTTTTGATGCCACTTTCCCACAGTATTTAGTTCATATTGATTATGATTTAGCTGCTAAAAAAGGAATTTCGGTTGACAATGCCATGAGTACTTTACAAACCATGTTAGGTTCTTTTTATGCAACCAATTTTATCCGTTTTTCTCAAATGTATAAAGTAATGGTTCAGGCGAGTCCGCAGTTCCGTCAAAATCCGGAAAGTATTTTGGATATGTATTTGAAAAATGATGCAGGCGAAATGGTTCCGTTTTCAACTTTTATCAAATTAGAAAGAGTTTACGGGCCAGAAGTTTTAACGCGTTACAACATGTACATGTCGGCTATGATTAACGGTGAACCTGCTGAAGGTTACAGCTCCGGAGATGCCATTGCCGCTGTTGAAAAAATTGCTGCGGAAAAACTTCCAAGCCGTTTCGAATTGGAATGGTCTGGTATGACACGTGAAGAGATTTTATCAGGAAACCAAACCATCTACATTTTTGCTTTGTGTATCCTGTTTGTGTATTTATTATTAGCGGCGCAGTACGAAAGTTTATTGCTTCCGTTTCCTGTATTACTAAGTCTTCCTGTTGGTGTTTTCGGTTCTTATCTTGCTCTTTTAATGGTTGGATTAGACAATAATATCTATGCTCAGGTGGCACTCGTCATGCTGATTGGTCTGCTCGCCAAAAATGCTATTCTGATTGTAGAATTTGCTATGGCACAGAATAAACTCGGACGCGATATTGTCGAAGCGGCGATTGAAGGTGCCAGACTCCGTTTCCGACCTATTTTAATGACTTCTTTTGCTTTTATTTCAGGATTAATTCCGTTGTGTATCGCTTCCGGTGCGGGTGCAATTGGTAACCGTTCGATTGGAACAGCGGCTGCAGGTGGAATGTTAATTGGAACTGTATTTGGTCTTTTAATTATTCCGGGACTTTACATACTGTTTGCAAAATTGGAAAAAAGAATGAGTAAATCTTAATGTGTCATTTTTTAAACACATAGAATCATAGAATAAAAAAGTGCAAAAAAGGAGTTTCACTAGCATAAACACACATAGCTATGTGTTAGAAACTAGTTTCTTTCAACTCTCTTTTGAAAAGAAAAATCTATGTTTCTATGTGTTAAAATAAAACTTTAGACAAAAGATTGAACAAATAAAACTAAACAATGAAAGAGATATTAAATCAATATAAAAATGCTGATGTGCAGTTTCTAAGGACAACCAAAAGTGCCGTCTTAATAACCGGAGTTTTACTTTTGACAGCTTGTTCTGCACCAAAAGTCAGTACGAAACTAGACGCCGCAAAACTTCCTGAAAATTTTGATGTACAAAGAAAGGAAGCTTCAGACGAGAATTTTATTCCGCTAAAAACGGAAACCTTTTTTAAAGATCCAAAATTAGAGCAGTTATTAAAAAAAGCGATTGCTCAAAATCCTGATTATTTAATCATGCAGGAAAGGATTCTGATAGCCAATTCACATTTAAAAGTGGCAAAACTGGCCTTACTTCCTTCTTTAGATTTAGTTGCAGATGCTTCCGGAACACATTACGGAAAATATACAATGGATGGAGTTGGTAACTACGATACCAACTTTTCGCAGAATATTACCGATAAACAAAGAATCAACGAAGATGTAACGCCTAACCTTTTTTTAGGTGGAAAAGTTTCTTGGGAAGCCGATATCTGGGGTAAACTGAGCAACCGTAAAAAAGCGGCTCAACAACGTTATTTTGCTTCACAGCAAGGAATGCGTTTGCTACAAACCCGCTTGTTAGGTGATGTAGCCGATTTGTATTTCAAACTCGTTGCTTTAGACAAACAAGCAGCGATTTACGACAAAAATCTTAAGACACAGGAAAGAGCATTGGATATTGTTTCGGCACAAAGATCGGTTGGAAAAGCAACAGAATTGGCCGTACAACAATTTAATGCGCAAAACAATAATATTCATGCTGAAGCTTCGGAACTCAAATTAAGTATTGACCAGACTGAAAAAGCTTTATTGACACTTTTAGGCGAATACGGAGGTAAAATCGAAAGAAGCTCCGATTTCTTAGCAGGACATTTAGAAGTTTTAAATCAAAAAATCAGTGTCGATTCTATCATTCACAAAAGACCGGATGTTTCTGAAGCTTATTTCGAATTATTAGCCAGTAATGCCGATGCAAAATCGGCTCGTGCTGCCTTTTTTCCAACTGTAAATCTGGGTGGCTATGCAGGCTTCAATTCGTTTTCTTTCAATACACTTTTTGATGCCGGATCTTTTGCCTGGCAAATATTAGGTGGTTTAACCGCACCTGTTTTTAATAAAGGTCAGATTAAACAGGAATTTTATGTTTCTAACAGAAGACAGGAAATTTCTTTTCTTCAATATCAAAATACAGTTACAACGGCTTTCAATGAATTAAGCGCTTTATTGCATAGAAATGAAGCTTTTGAAGATGTTTTAAAATACAAAACAAAAGAAATTGATCATTTAGAAATTGCCGTTAATGTTTCAAACGATTTGTATTTAAGTGGTTATGCCAATTATCTGGAAATTATTAATGCACAGAAAAACAAATTGCAGGCAGAGCTTGATTTTGTAGATATTCAGCTTAAAAATGCAAACTCTCAGGTTTTGTTATATAAAGCTTTAGGCGGCGGAATTAATTAGGTTTATATATTGGTCAAAAAATTGTCTCTCTTTTTTAGCTCATCAGGAAAACAATTTTTATATCCCATTTGTTTCGGCGAATGGGATTTTTTTTTGACTAAATTTTCTGTTCGTCCGGACAACTCTTATCTTTATTCTAAATTTATAAACTCCCAAAGATGGATATTTCCACTATTCTTGACCATATATACAAACTTCCTGAGCAGTCTAAACTTGCCCTGCAAAACAATATCACAGAAATAGCTTTCCCAAAAGGACACATTTTACTAAAAGCCAATAAAGTAGAATCGAATATTTATTTAATTAAAAAAGGATTAGTAAGAGCATTTGTAGACCGCGATAACGAAGTTACTTTTTGGTTTGGAAAAGAAGGAGAAACGGTTCTTTCTATGAAAAGTTATGTAGAAGAAGAACCTGGATACGAAAGCATTGAACTTTTGGAAGACTGTGAATTATATGAATTAAAAACAGAAAATCTGAAAAAACTATTCGAACAAGACGTTCATATTGCTAACTGGGGAAGAAAATTTGCCGAAAAAGAATTAATCAAAACAGAAGAGCGATTGATTTCCAGACAATTCAAAAATGCTTCCGAACGTTACCTTGAATTAATGAAAGATCATCCTGAATTGCTCCAGAGAGTACAGTTAGGACACATCGCCTCTTATCTCGGAATCACACAAGTCAGTTTAAGCAGAATACGGGCAGAATTGAAATAATTTCATTTTTTATCATTTGTTAAATTTTTTCTGAGTTCCAAAGAGGAACTTTGCACCATAAAAATTTAACTTTATGAACTGGATTATTTTAATCATTGCCGGATTATTCGAAGTAGCTTTTGCTTCATGTCTCGGAAAAACAAAAACAACCACAGGAACAGAAATGTATTATTGGTATATTGGTTTTGTTATTTCATTAACCGTAAGTATGCTTTTATTAATGAAAGCCACAGAAACATTACCGCTAGGAACAGCTTATGCTGTTTGGACAGGAATTGGTGCCGTTGGAACAGTTCTGGTCGGTATTTTTGTTTTTAAAGAACCTGCTGCATTCTGGAGATTGTTTTTTCTGGCTACTTTGGTTGGATCTATTGTGGGTTTAAAGGCGGTTTCTCATTAATTGTGCGCATAAACTTTGTCAAAGTTTGAAACTTTGACAAAGTTATTCAAGTCAAAAATAAATAAGCGAAATTCAACATTTCGCTTATTTTTTTGCCTAAATCTACTAATGCATTTTTCGCATCACATGATAAAAAAATAGCATTTTTAATCATTATTCTCTCTCCTATCTTTGTCATGAAATAAAGAATTAAATTAAAACATGACCTTTAGCCATAATATTAAATCATTTGACGAATTAACCAATCATGAATTATACAATATGCTTCGTTTACGAAGTGATGTTTTTGTTGTTGAACAAAATTGCCCCTATCTCGATTTAGACAATAAAGACCAAAAGAGTTATCATCTTTTATATTATGTAAATGATGAATTGGCAGGCTGTACACGTTTACTTCCTGCCGGTATTTCATACAACGAAATTTCAATTGGAAGGGTTGTAATTGCTAAATCTCACCGCGGATTAGGTTTAGGAGTAAAACTAATGGAAGCTTCAATTGCAGGCTGTGAAGAAAAATTTGGAAAAGGACCAATTCGAATTAGTGCGCAATATCATTTATCCAAATTCTATCAATCTTTAGGATTTGCAGAATACGGCGAAGTGTATGACGAAGACGGAATTCCGCATATTGGAATGATTAGAGCTTAAAACTTATTGTATTTACGGAATAATCAGCTTTAAAACATTGGCCAAAACAGGATTATGATCTTCGGTTCTCCAATTGATATACAGATCGGTTTCTAACGGAAGTTTAATAAATCGGATACCTGAAATTTCATGAAAAACATAAGAATCGGGCAGAATAGCAATTCCCAGTCCTTTTCGAACCAAAGCAATAATAGCCGATCCAAATTCAGAGTGAAGATAAACTTCGGGAGCATTTTCTAAAGAATTAAATAAACGCCGAATCAAATCGCTGTAACTGCTGCCTTCATCGTTGGTGGGCAAGATAAATTTCTGAGAGGCAAGAGTTTCTTTCGTCAGATCTTCAGGTGTTCGATACGGATGATTTTCGGGAACCACAATAGCGAGATGATCAGTATAAATTTTTTCAGAATGAATGTCTTTCGCCATATTAATATCTCTGGTAATCGCCAGATCTATTTTATAATTCCGAAGATACTCCTGCTGATTTTCATACAATACCTGAACCAGTTTGATTTTAAGTTTCGGAAAAGCATCAGAAATACGGGATAAAATATCAGGCATTAGCGAAGCGGAAATAGAATCAGGATGTGCAATGGTAATCGTACCGCTCTCGCCTAACTGAATCTGACGAGCCGATTGATGAATAAATTCTAGTTTATTCATTTCGACTTCCCATTTTTCTTTAAGAAACTGGCCGGCAGCAGTAAGTTTGACATTGCGTTTATTTCGTTCAAACAACTGAACGCCAAGCTGATTTTCGAGGGACTGAATCTGACGGCTTAAAGCAGACTGTGTGATATTCATTTTTCCGGCAGTGTTCCAGAAATGAAGTTCACGAGATAAGGCTAAAAAATATTTAATTTGCTGTAAATCCATTGATGCAATTTACACATTTATTAGAAGATAAAAACCTATTAGAGCATCAAAAAAATAAACACATAAAGACATAGTTTTCTTTTGTTTAAAAAAGAAATCAAAAGAAACAGTTTCCACACATAGCTAAACTATGTGAATTTAAAACAAGTGAAACGCCTTTTAACGTTAATAAAATCTATGTTTCTATGTGTTTAAAATTTACTGCACTTAACAAAGCAGACAAAAATAAGTTTTCATGCATTAAAGAATAAAAAATGAATTCATTAGAAATAAAAAAAGCAACTGTAAAAGATTTAAACGAACTTCAAATAATTGGAAGACAAACATTTTCTGAAACATTTGCAGCAGTGAACAGCGAAGAAAATATGATTAAATATCTGGAAGAAAGTTTTGCTGACGAGAAATTGACAGTAGAATTAAATAATCCAAATTCGCATTTCTATTTAGCTGTTTTAGAAAATAAGGTTATTGGCTATTTAAAATTAAATACCGGAAACGCACAAACTGAAAAACAAGACCAGAACGCTCTTGAAATAGAACGCATTTACGTTGCAAAAGAATTTCATGGCAAAAAGGTTGCGCAGGCACTTTATACTCAGGCTTTACAAACTGCCGAACAATTGGAAACATCTTATATATGGCTTGGGGTTTGGGAAAAGAATTTTAGAGCAGTCAGCTTTTATACTAAAAATGGTTTTGTTCAATTCGACACACATATCTTTCGTTTGGGCAACGACGAACAAACTGATTTATTGATGAAAAAAGTTTTATAAACTATGAAACTAAGTTTAAGTATCTAATTTGTCATTCCGAGGAACGAGGAATCACACTCGGGGTTCGACAAAGATTGGCGCTATACTGTGCTGAGTTTCTAGTGTGATTCCTCGTTCCTCGGAATGACAAGTTTGGGGAAAATTTTTAAAATAACAATAAAAAAGCCACATAAATCCAAATGGAAAAACGACAACTTTTACTAATTTTATTAATTATTGGAACCGCATTCTGGGGTATTTCCTATTCGGTAACGAAAATGGCTATTGGTGATAATTCGCCCAACACTTTTCTATTTTATCGTTTCTTTTTGGCTGTTATTGTGCTTTCCATTATTTTTTGGAAATATGTTAGAGAAACAAATTTAGAGAACATCAAAACGGGGCTAATTTTAGCCGTTCCCATGTTTTTAGGAATTCAGCTTCAGACTGTAGGACTAAGATATACAAATGCTTCGCAGTGTTCTTTTATTGCTGGATTGACTGTTATTATTATTCCTTTACTAAAATTAGGAATTTATAGAACCAATACTTCTTTAAAAATCTGGATTGCCGCTTTGACGGCGCTAACGGGTTTATTTGTTATTGCAATACAGGATAAATTTACCGTAAATATAGGCGATTTGTTTACTATTGCAGGTTCGTTTGGCTTTGCAGTTTATTTGATTGCGGTCGAAAAGCATTCGGCTTCCAAAAATCTTTTGTATTCCATCGTTCCTATGTTTGCTTTTTGTGCCTTATTTACTTTTTGTCTGGCGATTACAGATTCTAAAGCGGTTTGGTTTCCTCAAAATAATACTTTTTGGATGGGTGTTGTTTACTGCGCTTTGTTTTCTACTGCTTATATGTACACCGTTTCTAACATTTCACAACGTTATTTATCAGCAGAACGTGTAGCCGTAATTTATCTGTTTGAACCTGTTTTTGGTGCTATTGGAGCATTCTTTATATTGGGAGAAGATATTTCCTGGCGTTTGCTTTTGGGCGGAAGCCTTATTTTTACCGGAACTATTATTTCTGAAGTCAATTTTAAAAGCCCTAAACTTAGGATTTTGACTAAAAAGAGTTGAATAATTTTAAAAAAGTTTCACGCAGATTTGGCAGATTTAAGCTGATATAGGCTGGTTTTTATTCTATTTGAATCTGCTAAAATCTGCTAAAATTTGCTTAAATCTGCCAAATCTGAGTGAAATAATCTTTTACATTTACAAAGGCAAAAGCGTATCTTCAGGATCACAAGGAAAATAAATGATGATATCCGTACCTTCATTTGGTTTTCCTTCTGCACGAATATCTCCTCCAACGGCCTGCATAATTTTTTTACATAAAGCCAAGCCTATACCCGATCCTGTATATTGCTCCTGCGTATGAAGTCTGGTAAAAACTTTAAAAATAGATTCCGAGTATTGCTGTTCAAAACCGATTCCGTTATCAGAAAAACGAACCCAGTGACAATATACTTTATACCTGTCATGTATAATAACAGGTTCCTGAGAAGCTGTTATTCGAATCTTTGGCTGCCTCTCTGTTGAAGCATATTTTAATGAATTTTGAAGTATATTAATAAACAACTGTCGCATTAAAAAACCAATTGCATGAACTTCCGGAAGGTTTTCATGCTCGATTATGGCATTGCTTTCTGCAATACTTTCGTGCATTTCCCTGATAGTAGATTTCAAAATTTTATTTAAATCGACTTCCTGCAGTTTATCTCTTGTATTTTTTATGCGAGTATATTTCAAAATATCTTCCAGCAAACCACTCATTCTATTAGCCGATTTAGAAACGCGCTGTAAAGAATTCGAAATAGATTCGGTAGAAATAATATCAAGTTCCGTCAGCATTTTAGAAGTTATCAGCTGAATTTTACGCAACGGTTCCTGTAAATCATGTGTACTAATCCAGTTTATATTTTCAAGCTCAGAATTGGTTTCTTTCAAGATCTCACTTTGGTTACGATATTTCTCCTCTTCCTCACTCAACATAATCAAAATAAGCTGATTGTGTAAAGCGTGAGCATATTGAACAGCAGCATTAATTTCATACTGTCTCCAAATACTGCTTCGGTTTTTGACAATCTGTTTCCAGATATTAAAAGAATTTCTCGGATGAAGTCCGTTACTATCTTTTATAATGCTTTTTTCAGGATCACCGCCCCAATTAATTTCAGTAACCGTTTCCGGCCTGAACCACATTATATGATCGTCATTTCCGAGAGAATGATAAACAATTCCTGCGAAATTAGAGTCTTGTGCAATTTCGGGAAATTCATCACAAATTTTATTCGTTGTAAAAAACTCATTTTTACCTTTAGCATAAATTTCTTCAATTAACTTTATAATTTTCTCATCACAAGGCGCTAATCCATTTTTATAAATTTTACCTCTTGAAACAATTGAAACTCCCGCAGCATTACAAATCTCTAATAATTGTGGTGCAGTAATAATAGTTTCTAAAGAATCCTGCGAAATAGGAAGATCAAGTCCTGTTAATTGTTCTAATGCTAAATTTGTTTTTTGTGCACTGATATTCTCATCATTCGATTGTCTAATGTCGATTTGAGAAGTAATAAATTGTCCCTGAAGTTTAGCAGCCAATCGAATTTCAGGCGAAATATTCTTTTCTGAATAATGGTGACAGGCTATCAATCCCCACAATCTCCCATGGTGAATAAGCGAAATGGTAAGTGTTGCGCCAACGCCCATATTTTTTAAATATTCCACATGAATTGGCGACGTGCTTCTCAAAATCGAGAGACTTAAATCAAGATTCTTATTTTCCTGCTCATCTTCAACCGTAAAAATCGGAACTGGTTTATAACCAATATCTACGATAAGTCTCAGTTGATTTCTTATATACAATTCTCTGGCCTGTGCCGGAATATCGGTATGCGGATAATGTAATCCTAAAAATGGCTCTAAATCTTCCCTGCAGCTTTCAGCAAAAACTTCTCCGTTGTATTGTTCATCAAAACGATAAATCATAACACGGTCATAACCTGTAATTTCGCGGGTTCCCTGCGCTACAAGTGCGCACAAATCTTTAAGCGATTTGGTATTGTTCATCTGTGTCACAAACTGAATCGTCTGTGTATAAACGTCTGCCAGTTTCTCTTTTACAGAAAACTGTGGTTCTGCTTCCAGAACGTAAATATCGAAACTTTTATGAATTGAGATTTGAAATAGTTTACCCAATAATTCTATCTGAAGCGGAAAAACATCCTGAATTTTATTTATATAATCCAAAATCTGTTTTTCGGCATCAGCACCAAAAACAGTAGCAAAATCTTTTCCTAAAACCTGATTATGAGTAAGATCTAAAAATACAGTTATATTTTCTGTGCAGTAATCAATTTTCCAATCTAAAGTGACACCAATCAAAAAACCATGCGGCTGTATTTGACCTGGAATATGTATGGGTTCGTGCTCACAATTGGTTAACGTGACTATATCACGATTAACTATATCTTTAAATTTCATTCTTTCTACCTGCCTTCAAAATGTTTATAAATGCTGTCAAAAGCAAACACTGCTCCTTTAATTATTTCATCTCCACATTCATGCTTCTGTTCATATTCTGAAAGAAAATTTAAAAAAGCTTTCCAGAAACTTCCTGTTTTTTCTCCGTAACCATTAAAATAAGAAACGCCTTTTTCACCGGAAAGCTCAGGACATTTTGAAACGTTTTTCAAGATAAATCTTCCTCCTAATGTAGAACCTTCAACAACATATAAAACACCAAGTGCAAAAGGAACCGACATTTCTGCTGCATGAAAAACTTTAGCCGAATCTTTTTTTGTATAATTTAAAAATAAAAGGTCATCTTCTATAAGATGTTTCTTTCTTCTTTGTTCCAGATCTTCGATAAGGTTAGAGAAAAAAGGAAAAACAATCTCTTCTGTATCATTATGAACATCGTGCATTAAACTGAGATAAAAAGTATAATCTTCCAGTTTCATCTCTGGCGACATAATCGATTTTGACACCGAAAGATCTTCCAGTTTTTTATGAGAATCAGCTGTTTGCGTTTTTAGATTATGAAGAAAATCTGAGGCTATTGCAGAATTTGTATGTGTACTCATTATAGTATATTGTGTGGTTTATGAGCCATATTTTCTAAAGCTCTTTTCACAAATTTAAACAAAAAATAATAGCGCTAAAATAAAAAATAACCCTTCTCATTTTTAGTTTTTGAGTTAAAGTCGGCAATAATTTATACGATTTTGACATTCGTCAATGTTTTTTTAATTGATTAGCTTTAATTTTGAAATTGATTAAAAACTGACCGATGATAAGTGAACTTGAGACTTTAATTAAAAGCAAAATAGAATTAAAAAATGAGGAACTCGAAACTATTCTTTCCTGCTTTAAATTAATACAAGTAAAGAAAAACGAACAGCTGCTGAAAAGCGGTGCAGTGGCAGACAAAATATTTTTTATCAAAAAAGGCTGTCTGCGTTTATATTATAGCACCGAAGATCATACTATTGCAACACGTTTTATGGCTTTTGAAGGTACTTTTTTAACTTCGATTGTTAGTTTTATTTCCCGCGAACCTAGCGCAGAATACATAGAAGCTGTTGAAATATCTGATCTTCTGGCGATTTCTTATGATAATTTTTTCAGGCTTAGAAACACTATTCCGCAATGGGATAAAATGTACATCTATATACTCGAATACGGTTTAACGGTCATTACTTCTAAACTCAGTAGTTTACTGACTCAAAATGCTGCAGAGCGTTATCGCAATCTCCTTAAAAACAATCCCGAATTAGTGCAAAGATTATCCAACGTAAATCTGGCCGCTTATCTTAATATTTCTCCGGAAACCTTAAGCAGAATAAAATCACAGATCTAATTGATGATCTGTTAACTATCAAAAAAGAAAAACAAAAAACAACCTTAAAAAACATTTTTTATCATGAGAAGTGATGAAGTAAAAAAAGGCGTTCAGCGAACACCTCACAGATCCCTATTGCGTGCTACGGGCTTAAAAAACGAAGATTTCGGAAAACCTTTTATTGGTGTTGCCAATTCGTTTATCGAAATCATTCCGGGGCATTTTTTCCTGAACAAAGTATCCGAAATCATTAAAGAAGAAATTCGCGCCAATGGATGCGTTCCATTTGAATTTAATACTATCGGAATTGATGATGGAATTGCCATGGGACACGACGGAATGTTATATTCCTTACCAAGTCGTGAAATTATCGCCAATTCGATCGAAAGCGTAATGAACGCACATAAATTAGATGCCATGATCGCGATTCCGAATTGCGATAAAATTGTTCCGGGAATGATTATGGGTGCACTTCGCGTAGACGTTCCGACGATTTTTGTGAGTGGAGGACCAATGTCTAAAGGCTATACTAAAAACGGAACGGCAATCGATTTGGCTTCTGCTTTTGAAGCGGTTGGAAAACACGAAGCCGGAAAAATATCAGACGAAGAATTGTACGATATTGAATGTAATGCCTGCCCAAGCGGTGGAAGCTGTTCCGGAATGTTTACTGCAAACTCAATGAATACGTTGATGGAAGCCATGGGAATCGCACTTCCGGGAAATGGAACCATTTTGGCACAGACTCCGGAACGCGAACAATTGTACCGCGAAGCTGCAAGAAGAATTTGTGCTATCGCGAAAGATCAGCAGGAAATTGAGAAATTCAAACTTAAAAATATCCTTAACGAAAATGCCGTAAGAAATGCTTTTGCTGTTGATATGGCAATGGGTGGAAGCAGTAATACCGTTTTACACATGCTTGCAATTGCAAACGAAGCCAACGTCGATTTTAAACTGAAAGACATCAATACTATTTCCGGAAACATTTCTCATATTGCTAAAATTTCTCCGAGTTTGAGCACCGTTCACATGGAAGATATTAATCGGGCCGGAGGTGTGAACGCTGTTATGAAAGAAATGAATAAAAGAGGTTCTGGTGTTTTATTGGATAATTTAACCATAAGCGGAGAAACTTTATTGGAAAAAATCGCCAATGCAGAAATTAAGGACACTACTATCATCCACACTATAGACAATCCTTACAGTAATGTGGGCGGACTTGCTATTTTATACGGAAATCTGGCTGAACAAGGCGCTGTTATTAAAACGGCAGGACTTACAGGCGGAAGAGTTTTTACAGGAAAAGCAGTTTGTTTTGACGGTCAGGCCGAGGCGATTGCCGGAATTATGATGGGAAAAGTAAAAGCCGGAAATGTAGTGGTTATTCGTTACGAAGGCCCAAAAGGCGGACCAGGAATGCAGGAAATGCTCTCTCCTACCAGTTTAATTATGGGAATGGGATTAGGAAGTTCCGTAGCCCTAATTACGGATGGAAGATTTAGCGGTGCTACCAGAGGTGCTTCAATTGGTCACGTTTCTCCTGAAGCTGCTGAAGGCGGTATGATTGGTTTGGTTAAAGATGGTGACGAAATTCATATCGATGTAGATCAATATATTCTGTCTGTTAATTTGACCGATGAAGAAATAGAAGCCCGAAAAGAAGCTTTTAAACCTTTGAAAAAGCCTTTAAATTCTAAATGGTTAAGCCAATATCGAGCATTGGTAACTAACGCCAGTACTGGCGCTGTTTTGAAAACTGATTTAGATTAAAAACAAAAATTGCTTCGGAGAAGCAAAATATTTATAGAAGTTCTATTTATCATTAATAGCACAGCTCCAGCAGAGCGAAATATATTAGCATTACCTAAAAAAACATTTCGCTCTGCTGGAGCTCTTTTTCGTTGTCCTATTTGGATTTCTATAAATATTACGTCCCTCTGGGACTTACCATTTTGACTGGTCATTTTTTAAAATCTTAAGCATATTTAAAATAAAAATCTATGTTTCTATGTGTTTAAATATTTTTAGCTTTTCTAATAAAAATCTTCTACCAAACAAATTTCAAAAGTTGTTTGCCCTTTTTCATTTTTGTTTAGAATATAACCACCGTGTGCTTCTACAATGTTTTTAGAAAGCGTTAAACCAATTCCGGCACCTTCATTTCGAGTGGTGAAAAAAGGAAGAAAAATTTTGTCTTCTATTTCTTTTTCAATTCCTTTTCCATTGTCTGCGATCTTTATAAAGAATCTGTTTTCTTTGGCTTCAGCCGAAATAAAAATCTGTTTCTGATCGTTTTGACTCAACGCGTTAATTGAATTTGCCAATAAATTAATCAGTACTTGTTCCAGTTGTTGCTGATCGACGTTAATTAAATAATTATGTGTGATTGAATTTACCACTTCAATATTCTGTTTTCGCAGTAACGGATTCATGATTTGAAGTGTATTTTCTACCAAATGCTGTAATTCTATTTTTTCCTTTTTAGGAGAAGGCAGCATGGCCAATTTTCGATAACCTTCAATAAATTTCTGTAAATGATCGCTTCGTCTTAACATCGTTTCGACACTGGTTTTAATATCTTCCAAATCTTCTGTAGAAAGCGAATCCTGTTCTACCAAATCCTGCAGGTTTTGACAAATAGAACGAATTGGCGTAATCGAATTTAGAAGTTCATGCGAAATCACTTTCATTAAATTAATCCAGGCGTCTTTCTCTTTTTTCTCTACCACATTCTGAATAGAATCTAATAAAACGATAAAATAATCCTGCTCAAAAATTTCGGTACGCGAGGCCTGTAAAACAAAAGTTTGTTTGTGCTGTTCGTTAATACTAATGTCGATGGAGGTTTTAACTTCATGAAAATCATCTTCTTCAATAATTTCGCATAAAGCGGGCAACTGATTTTTAAGGTATTTCCATTTTGAAACTTTCGGAACATTAAAATGACTAGAAAAATAATCGTTCATTAAAAAAATGCTCCAATCGCTTTCCTGTTTTTGCAAAATCACAACTCCAGTTTCGATATTATTTAAGATCGAACGATAAATAATGTCCTTTGAAATCTGTTCATTTTGTTTGTTTTTCAGCGTTTCATATAAGTTGAACAAATCATTGTAACTTTTATTGAACCGATGTTTGGAGAAATCTGAAGAGAAATCATTTTGCAATATCGAAGCAATCGTTTTATCATAAATAAGCACAAAATTTCGAACGTAAAAATACATTTCGCGAACAATCAGAAAGACGATGCAGAGCCCGAATATGCCTGTAAACAATAACCCAATTTTAAAGAAATGAATAGAAAGTTCAATTCCGGCAACGATCAGGATCAATCGCAGAAAAAGTAGTTTATAAGTTTGTAATGTCTTAAACATATTAGCTGATATTGATATTGTATTTTTCTAAACGTCGGTACAGAGCGCCTCTCGAAAGCCCCAATTCTTCTGCCGTTTTACTAATATTATTGCTGTTTTTTAAAAGAGCTCTTTCTACCGTTGCTTTTTCGACAGAAGAAAGCTGAATATCATCAGAACTATCTTCATAAGGCGTGATGATTTCCAGATCTAAATCAGAAACGTTGATTTTATTGTTTTCACAAAGAATCACAGCGCGCTCGATTTTATTTTCCATCTCGCGGATATTTCCGTTCCAGGCGTGTTTTTCAATTTGTTCTAATACTTTTTGATCAAAAACAATTTCGTCTCTTCCGTATTTTTCAATCATTTTATCGAGAAGATATTCTGCCAGCGGAATTTTATCTTCGTTTCTTTCTCTCAAAGGAGGCAAAACAATTTCCATCGTATTAATGCGATAATACAAGTCTTCACGGAAGTTTTTATCGGCAACTTCTTCTTTCAGATTCAGATTGGTTGCTGTAATAATTCGCACATTTAATGGTCTCGGTTTGGTTTCTCCTAATCTTGTTACCGTTTTGGTCTGAATAACCTGAAGCAGTTTGGATTGAAGCTGAAGCGGTACATTTCCTATTTCGTCCAAAAAAATAGTTCCGTTCTGTGCCATTTCAAAACGTCCGGGCGTATCGTTTTTCGCATCTGTAAAAGCACCTTTTGCATAACCGAATAATTCACTTTCAAAAATATTCGAATTTAACGAACCCAAATCAACAGCAATAAAAGGCTTTTCTTTTCTTTCGGATTGAGAATAAATATGATGTGCTAAAACGAATTTCCCTGTTCCGTTTTCACCCAGAATTAAAACATTCGCATCGGTTTTGGCTACTTTATCGGCAAGAGAATAAGCTTTTTTTATTGTCTCAGAACTTCCAATAAAAAAGTCATTTTTTATCTCGATTTCTTTACTCTTTTTCTGCTCTTTTCTGGCTTTGTCAACAGCTTGTTTTACCGATTCTAAAAGCTTTTTATTTTCCCAGGGTTTCAAGATGTAATCAAAAGCACCCGATTTTAAACCTTCTACAGCTGTTTCAACTTTTCCGAAAGCGGTCATTAAAATCACAACGGTTTTTGGCGAAAGTGTTTTAATTTCTTTTAATAAATACAACCCTTCTCTCCCATCTTCAAAACCAATTCTGTAATTCATGTCCAATAAAACGACATCAATGGTATTTTTCGACAATAATTCGACGATATTTTTCGGATTATTGAGCGTAAAAATGTTCTCAAAATACTTTTTCAGGTAGACTTTTGACGCAAAAAGAATGTCTTCCTGATCGTCTATGATTAAAATTGATGCGTTTGTTTTTTTCATTGTTGTTCGGTTTTGGACGAAAGGTGTCCATTAATGGACAGTTCTATATTTTATTTCCAAATAAATCATTAAAAACGAATGGTTTACAATGTTTAAATTATTGGCACGAAAATCACATTAGAACTGATAAATCATTACTAATTAAAGCCTTTCGGAAGTAAAAATAACAAAATAATTAAGTACAAATTACATTGAAAATATCTTAATTTTCAGACTTGTTTCTTTCATTTCCGAAGGCATTAAAATTTTAAAAGAAAAATCAATCAAAAATCAAACAGTCAAATTATGATTACAATTAAAAAACTTTCAAAAGTATTTAGAACTGAGGAATTAGAAACAAGAGCTTTAAGCGAAATCTCATTAACGATCAATCAAGGCGATTTTGTCTCGATTATGGGACCTTCAGGAAGCGGAAAATCAACTTTGCTAAACATTATCGGACTTCTGGACAGCGCTTCAGACGGAAGTTATAAACTTCTCGATCAGGAAATGGTCGGTTTAAAAGAAAAAGCAAAATCAAAAGCCCGAAAAGAAAACATTGGCTTTATTTTTCAAAACTTCAATTTAATTGATGAATTATCGGTTTTTGATAATATCGAACTGCCTTTAATTTACAGTAATGTTCCAACTGCAGAAAGAAAATCCAGAGTAAACGAAATTGCAAAAATCCTGGGAATTTCACATCGTTTGAAACATTTTCCGCAGCAACTTTCGGGCGGGCAACAGCAACGTGTGGCTGTGGCGAGAGCTTTAATCAATAATCCGAAAATTATTCTGGCCGATGAGCCAACCGGAAATCTGGACAGTAAAAACGGAAACGAGGTTATGGAATTACTGACTGATCTTCATGCGAGCGGTTCGACTATTCTTATGGTTACGCATTCTGATTATGACGCTTCATTTTCACAGAAAACCATTTTAATGAAAGACGGAATGATTTTGTCTGAAAAAATGAATAATAGAAATGTAGATGTTCTGGTAACAGCTAAAAACTAGGTTTATGTTACAGAACTGGATTAATACTTTTATTTTTCATATCAAAAAAAACAAGCTTTTCACAGCCTTAAACATTTTAGGGCTCAGTATCGGAATTGCGGGTTTGATCTTTTCTATTTTATACTGGAACGACGAACAGAGCTATAATGAGTGGAATCCGAATAAAGAAGTTGTTTTTCAATCTATAAGCCAGGTCAGCGAAACCAATTTATGGGTAACCAATGTATTAACCTTTGAAGATTATTTCAAAACCGATTTCAAAGAACTGGAAAGTTATTGCTATTTGGATACCTGGTATGCTCAAAAAGTACTGCAATACAATAATAAAAAAGGCATTTTTAATATAATTGATGCTCAAAAAGCTTTCTTCGATATGTTTCCTTTTCACTTTATTAAGGGGAATGCTAAAACGGCCATAAAAGATGAAACTTGTATTGCAATATCTAAAGAAACCGCGTTAAAATTATTTGGAAGTGTAAATGTACTAGGGAAAACGATTCGATATTATGATCGAAAACTTATCGTAATGGGCGTTTATACTATTCCGGGAAAGTCTTCAATAGCGCCGGAAGCAGTTACCAATTTTATTGCAGAAAGAGTTCCTAAAGAAAAAGACAATTGGGGAAACTTTAATATGGGATTGTTATTAAAATTAAAAAATCCTGCTGATAAAGATAAAGTAGCCGCCAAAATGAGCAATCTGTTGTATCAAAACAGAACCGTGAGATGGGCAAAAGAAGAAGGTTTGACCGTTGCAGAATGGGAGAAGAAAAATGGAGCCGAAAATATGAAGATATTTTTAGATCCTCTGAAAGACGCCAGATTGCATGCGCTTATTGATGGTTATGCGGAAGGTAAAGGCAATTATGATTTTTTGATGATTATGATGGGATTATCGGTGTTGATTCTCATCTTATCGCTTTTTAATTATATCAATCTTGCAACAGCAAATGCTATTAAAAGAGCTAAAGAGGTTGGAATTAGAAAAATAGCAGGAGCATCGAAAAGCAATATTATAGGCCAGTTTATTTTTGAAACCTTTATTATCACCACTTTTTCGATATTATTATCTCTGGTTATTGTTGAATTATCATTGCCTTTTTACAACAATTTTCTGGAGAAACAACTGAGTCTTAGCGGCACTTCATTTTTCTATGAATTATTGAGCATTTTTATTGTTACTGTAATTGTCGCAGGAATACTTCCGGCTCTTTATGTCTCTAATTTTGAAGCTTCAAAAGTCTTAAAAGGAAATTTTGAAAGAAGTAAAAACGGTATCTGGCTTAGAAACGGAATGTTGATTTTGCAATTTTCTATTGCTTCTTTCTTTATTACAGGATCTTATATCGTTTACGATCAGGTGCAATTTTTAAGCAAAAGAGATTTAGGTTTTAAAGGTGACCAGGTTTTAGAAATAAAATACAAAAAACCAGAAATCGATTTTAATGACTCTATAGCTCTTAAAGGGTTATATCCCAAATACAAAACCCTAAAACAGGAAATTGCTAAGATTGAAGGCGTATCGCAGGTAAGTACAGGATCATTTTCGTTTGGAGGTGGCGGAACTTCTGCCTCTACGTTTAATTACCATGATAAAAGTATTCAAAGTCAAAATATGGCTATTGATTACGGAATGCTCGAAATGCTAAAAATCAAATTGGCAGAAGGCCGTTATTTTGATGAAAAAATTGCGTCAGACAGTGTAAATTCTATACTAATCAATGAAACGGCATTGAAAATAATGAACGAGAAAAATCCGATTGGAAAAATTGTAAACTGGAATGACCGTAAATTAAAAATTATCGGAATCGTAAAAGACTTTAATCTCTGGGGACCAAAAGCTAAAATTCCGCCGATGCTCTTTTTTCATCTCAAAACTGTCGATTGGATGAACATAAATGTCTCCCGAATATTTGTAAAAGTAGATCCGGTTAAAATGGTAAACACAATTCCTGATCTGGAAAAATTCTGGAGAAAAAATATAGATCAGGATTTTCCTTTTAAATATGACTTTGTAGATAAGGCTTATGCCAGAAATTATAAAGAATTCATAAATCAAAGAAACCTTTTTTCACTGTTAAATGTAATCGTTATCCTGATTGCATTGTTCGGACTTTTCGCTTTAGCTTCTTACTCCATTCAAAGCAGAATGAAAGAAATAGCTATCCGAAAAACACTAGGCGCAGAAACACCTGTTTTACTAAAAGAACTTTCTAAACAATACATTATCTTTTGTTTAACCGGTTTTTTAATTGCATTGTTTCCGGCTTATTATTTACTGAATAAATGGCTTGAAGATTTTGTTTTTAGAATTGATATTTCAATTTATCCTTTCTTAATTGGCTTCGCCGTTTTATTATTCTTAACCTTAATCGTAGTCTTATCCAGAATGTATCAGGCTACAAAAGTCGATGTTTTACAATATCTAAAGAGTGAATAACATGCTAAAAAATTATATCAACATATTTATATATCATATCAAAAACAACAAATTCTTTACGGCTTTGAATGTTTTAGGATTGAGTATCGGAATCGCAGGTTTAATTTTTGCGATTTTATATTGGAATGACGAACATTCCTATGATCAATGGAACCCTAATAAAGACCATGTCTTTTTAGTAACTAACCAAATGGACCCCACAACTTACTGGGCTTCAAGTTCTGCACCGATTGGAGCTACTATAAAAAATGCAAGTCCGGAAGTTGCATCTTATTGTTATGTAAACGGGAATTACAATAGTGAAATACTTCATTTTAATGAAAAAAAAATACAGTCTGACCAAGTTCTTGTAGCACAAAAAAACTTTTTTGATTATTTCCCGTATCAATTTATCGAAGGTGGTGCAAAAACTGGTTTATCAGACAGTAATAGTATTTCCTTATCTCAAGATCTCGCTGAACAGCTTTTTGGAAAAGAAAGTGCCCTTGGGGAAAAAATAGTAATGAAAAACCAGGTTCTGGTTGTTCGGGGTGTTTATAAACTGGATAAAAAATCGATTTTTAATCCGTCTTGTGTAGTCAATTTCATGGATGCACGAATAAAAGATGCAATTCAGCAATGGGGTAATTTTCAATTTATTCTTTTATTAAAACTAAAAAAGCCAACTGATGCTGATTTAGTTACAAAAAATCTGGCCAGGGTTTATTATAATAATATGATCGTGCCACGTGCCAAATTTCAGGGCATTACTCCGGAAGAACTGATTAAGAAATTTGGAGAAACAAAACCTCATTTAGAACCTTTATCTTCTATTCGTCTTCATACCAAGACCGGTGGTCTCGTAGAAAGCAACGGAAACTATCAGCTTTTGTTAATTTTTGTCAGTTTGTCGATTCTAATCCTGACACTTTCTATTGTCAATTATGTGAATTCTGCTACGGCAAATGCTGTAAAACGAGCTAAGGAAATTGGCGTTCGAAAAGTAATTGGTGCCTCTAAAGCGAATATTATACAACAGTTTATTTTTGAAACAGCCATAATTTTACTGTTTTCTATTTTAATATCTCTTGTAATTGTTGAACTTTCTCTTCCTTTTTATAATACTTTTTTAGAAAAAACACTCACATTACAAAGTGGACAATTTTATCTTCAGCTAATCGGCATTTTTATTGTAACTGTAATTATTGCAGGGATATTTCCGGCCTATTATGTTTCAAATTTTGAGGTTTTAAAAGTTTTACGAGGCAATTTTGCACGAAGCAAAAACGGTGTCTGGCTTCGTAACGGAATGCTGATATTCCAGTTTGCTGTAGCTGCTTTCTTTATCATTGGATCTTATATTGTAAATCAGCAGATCGATTATATGAATTCAAAAGATTTGGGTTTTAAAGGAAACCAAATTCTGAGCATTTCTTATCGCAATATCTATGGTGAAAAAATTACTGTTCAAGACCAAAACGATAAACTTAATACTATCAAAAATCAACTGCTTCGTATAAAAGGCGTTAAAGAAGTTGCAGGCGGTGGTTTTGTGATGGGAGGCGGTGCAAAATCTGTCATTTCATACCATCATAAAGACATTAATATCGATGGGAATAATATTCCAATAGATTTTGGGCTTCTTGAAATGCTAAAAATAAAACTGGTAAAAGGACGCTATTTACAACCTCAATATGCTCAGGATACAATTAACTCTATGTTGATTAATGAAACTGCTTTAAAGCTACTGAATGAAAAAGATCCGATAGGAAAAAAAATAAACTGGGACGGAAAAGAAGCTATTATTGTGGGTGTTGTAAAAGATTTTAATATCGGAAATCCCGGCGAAGTTATACCTCCTGTGTCGATATTCCATTTTAAAAGCATACCCTGGTTTCCCGGTCTGGTAAACAATATTTATGTAACTGCAGATTCTAAAATTATGCCCGAGACTATTGCTTCTATAGAGAGTTTATGGACAAAGAAAATTGATTCGGAATACCCTTTTGCTTATGATTTTGTAGACAAACAATATGAAAGATCGTATAGCAGTTTTGTTAAACAGAAAAATCTTTTTTCACTCTTAAATATAATCGTTATCATTATTGCTCTTATCGGATTATTTGCTTTGGCTTCCTACTCCATCGAAAGACGTATGAAAGAAATTGCTATTCGAAAAACACTTGGAGCAGAAACTATCGTTTTACTAAAAGAACTTTGTAAACAGTATATTCTTTTTAGCACATTAGGTTTTATTATTGCTTTATTTCCTGCCTATTATTTATTAAACAAATGGCTGGAGAATTTTGCTTACAGGGTTTCTATTTCTATTTCTCCGTTTCTAATTGGCTTTACCGCTTTATTAGTTTTAACGCTGGCAGTAGTTCTTTCGCGAGCTTATCAGGCTACAAAAGTGGATGTTTTACGTTATTTAAAATACGAATAAGATGCTGAGAAACTGGACAAACATTTTTATATACCAAATAAAGAGCAGTAAACTTTTTACTGCTCTTAATATTCTAGGATTATCAATTGGTATCTCGGGATTAATTTTCGCAATGCTTTATTGGAACGACGAACATAATTACAACGATTGGAATCCGGAAAAGGATCATGTTTATCAGGTATTAGCTCAATTAAGTGAGATGCCTGTAACAACAAATAATCCTGTACGTCTCAAACCTCATTTAGAAAATGATCCTAATGTTGAAACTGTCGTTTTTGCAGATGAATGGTATCAAAAAGACAAAGTGATTTATAATGGACAAAAGGAATCTGTAGATAAAATCATAAATGTTGAACGGGATTTCTTTTCGCTTTTTCCTTTTAAATTTATTTATGGAAATGCCAAATCAGCTATAAAAGATGGAAATAGTATTGCCATTTCAGAAAAACTTTCAGAACGTTTTTTTGGTGACAAAAGCCCTGTAGGCAAGCAAATTAAATGTTTTAATTCTACGTTTACAATTGAAGCTGTATATCGCATTCCGGGAAATTCATCGATTGCGCCAAATATTGTGGTAAACCGTATGAAAGATCTAACAGATCCTGCGCAAAATCCGGGTCTTTTTGTTTTAAAAATTTTAGTAAAACTAAAAGATCCATCAAAAGTAGAATTAACCCGAAAAATGCTTGAAAAAGTTTTTTATGACGAAGTTATTGTAAGAACCGCCAAACAAGCGGGTTTTACACCTGCAGAAATGATCAGGAAAATGGGAAGTTTTAAAGTTTTCATGGAACCGCTTTCAACCGCAAGACTTCATTCTGCAACCGATGGTTATCCTGAAGGCAGAGGAAATTATCAGTTTTTGGTAATTATGGCTTGTTTATCTGTCTTGATTCTAATTCTGTCTATTGTAAATTATATCAATCTGGCAACTGCAAATTCGATTAAAAGAGCTAAAGAAGTTGGAGTTCGTAAAGTTTTGGGAGCTTCAAAAAAACATATTGTTTACCAATTTATTTTTGAAACCATTCTCATAACAACCTTTTCAATTTTATTAGCATTGATGATTGTTGAAATAACACTTCCTTTTTATAATTCCTTTTTAGAGAAAAATTTAAAAATGGTTCAGGGTCAGTTTTACCTTCAATTGTTACTAGTTTTTGCCGTAACCATTTTATTTGCCGGAATATTTCCTGCACTTTATGTTTCAAATTTTAAAACTTTAAATGTATTAAAAGGCAATTATGAAAGAAGTAAAAGTGGTGTCTGGTTCCGAAACGGAATGTTGATCCTGCAATTCGCAATTGCTGCATTTTTTATTATTGGTTCAATTATTGTCTACAGGCAAATTGAATATTTAAACAATAAAGATTTAGGTTTTAAAGGAGATCAGGTATTGGCTGTTTCATTAAATTTTCCGTCTTCTTATTATAATGAAGAAAAAAGCGATCAAAAAATATATAATCGATATAATACGATAAAAGAAGAATTATATAAGATAAAAGGGGTTTCTAAAGTTTCGACGGGTTTAATTGCATTCGACGGAAATGACAATTCATTGTGGCCTATATGGTATAAGGAAGAACTCTTTAAACAAAAAGCAATTGGAATTGATTATGGAATGTTGGATTTGATGAAAATTAAAATACTTCAGGGAAGAGATTTTGATCAAAAACTGGCTTCGGATACTACGAATTCTGTTTTGATAAATGAGAACGCATTAAAACTGATGAATATTAAGAATCCGATTAATACTGAAATTAAAATTGGAAATCAACCCATGAAAATTATAGGCGTTGTCAAAGATTTTAATTTATTAAGCCCCGAATCTGATATTGTTCCCATAACTTTCTATCATATTAAATCTTTACATATGGCGGCAGAAATGAATATGGTTTACATAAAAATCAAACCTGAAAATATGCAGAATACTATTGCAGACATAGAAAATTTCTGGAAAAGAAAAGTAGATGCTGAAAATCCTTTTCAATACGATTTTGTAGACAAACAATACGCCAGAACTTACGAAGCATATGTCAAACAAAAGAATTTATTCTCGCTGTTGAATATTGTTGTCATTCTTATTGCACTTTTTGGTCTTTTTGCTTTGGCCTCTTATTCTATTCAAAGAAGAATGAAAGAAATTGCTATTAGAAAAACATTGGGGGCAGAAACTAATGTTTTGTTGAAAGAATTATCAAAACAATACGTTCTTTATTGTTTTCTCGGATTTGTATTAGCGATTTTGCCTGCTTATCTTTTATTGCAAAAATGGCTGAATAATTTCGCTTTTAGAATAGAAATTCCGGTATTACCTTTTGTAATTTCTTTTGTGTTTTTACTTTTTCTAACACTATGCATTGTTCTGACAAAAGCTTATCAAGCCACAAAAGTTGATGTATTACAATATTTAAAATACGAATAAAAGCAAAGTATTAAAGCTAAAAAAGCGTTCGCATCAACGAACGCTTTTTTATATTTTCAAAAATCAATGTCAATTTCAAAAATCAATGTCAATGTCAAACTCCTAACTCCTAACTCCTAACTCATAACTCATAACTTCCCACCTACTTCTTCGTAAATCCTTTTCTGGTCATTTCGCCCCAGCCTTTGGTTCCCATGATTTTTTCTTTATAACCAATCAGCGCCGAATATACTGTTAGTGGATGAAAATAGATTGGCTCGATAAAAGCAGCCATTAAAAGTTTAAAGAAATCGGCTTGTTTTGGGTATTTATGATAGGTTTTCTCTTCACTAAACAAAGCAATAACCGAAAAGAAAACAGCAAAAGTGTACACAAACAATAAAAGCAAAATAAAGAAATGCCAATTGAGTAAACCGAATATTATAAATAATACGGTTATAACCAAACCAATAAACTCAATTCCGGGAGCCAGAAATTCAAACAAAGTCCAATAGGGCACGCTCAGCATTCCTAACAATTTGTATTTCGGATTCAGGAACATTTTTTTATGGAAACTCAGTGTTTCTATAGTTCCACGCATCCAGCGGCTGCGTTGTTTTTTAAAGATCGAAAAATCTTCCGGAGCTTCTGTCCAGCAAAGCGGATCCGGAATATAACTTACAGCATACGGAAGTTTGTTTTCCAACATATAGCGACGCATTCTTACAATCAGTTCCATATCTTCGCCAACCGTTTTGGTGCTGTAACCGCCTGCCATTATCGCTACTTCTTTGTCAAACGCACCAAAAGCACCACTGATTAATAGCAAACCGTCCAGTCTTCCCCACGCCATTCTTCCTAATAGAAAAGCTCTTAGATATTCTAAAACCTGAATTCTGGGCAACATTCGATCGGGAATATTTACTTCAACCAAACGACCGTTTTTTATCACACACTGATTCGCAATTCTTACTACACCACCAGTCGCAATAATTCGTTTTCCTTGAGATTCTAAAAATGGTTTTGCCAGTTTTAAAAGCGAATCTTTATCTAAAATACAATCTACGTCAATACAAACTACATAAGGGTTTTCGGCAATGTTTAATCCAACGTTTAATGCATCGGCTTTACCTCCATTTTCTTTGTCGACAACAATTAATTTTTTGTATGCGGCATTTCGGGAAACATAAATTCCTTTTATCTTTTTGGTTTCAATTTGAGGATGAAATTCACGTTCAGACAAAATCAAATCGTATTTTTTGATCAGGATTTCCATCGAATTGTCTTTACTTCCGTCATTCACCACAATGGCCTGATAGTTATTGTAATTAAGTGAAAGAAGCGATTTTACATTTTCTTCGATTGTTAAACCTTCGTTGTAAGCCGGTGCAATTAGCGAAAGTTTTGGAGCAAATTCGCTGGTTAAAAGCACATCATAATCTACAAAGCTGTTTTTCTTTAAATAACCTCTTAATTCTTTTGTAGAAAGATAAGCCAGTACTAAATAAGAAGACATAATAAGTATAGCATATCCTAAAATAAGGAGTATGTACACATCCAGAAACCAAATTAATTCGTCAGTAAAAAAAGTCATTTCTTATCAATTAAACTGTTAGTGACTGCAAAATACTTTGCGCTTCGTACTTTATTGTAATGTTGGGAGCTTTGGCAATCAATTCCGCTACAAAAGGAACTTTCTGTGTTAGTTTCAATTCTTTTATCAACTTCAATCCAAGTGCAACAACAGTTGTGTTTTTTGATTCCAGTAAAAGTTCAATTCCTTCAGTGTCACCAATATCGTGTTTTTTAAAAGCACCAATAATGTTTAGTTGCGTCCAGTCATCAATTGGGTCAGAATGTTCTATGAGATACACTATACTTTGAGTTCCGGCAAGCTTAATACATGCATTTATGGCTGTAATTTTTAAAGTTTTATTTCGTGCTTTAGAATATGCAATTATATTATCAAAAGCATCAGAAATATTAAACTCGGCAAGTTCTGTGATTCCTTTGCATTTTACTTCCCTTTTAATACTTTTTAGTTTTTTAAACGAATCTTTTATCAATCCTGATTCTTTGTAAAACTGTTCTATTTTTTGCGCATAAATCCCTTCGTAGTTTTTATGAAGATTTATAATATTTTCAATGAACACTTCCCTAAAAAAAGAAGTATCAAAAAGCACCAAAAAGTTCTTATTATTTTTAATTCCCGAATAAGAAACATCTTCAAAAATTACCGAAGACATTATTTTTTCTATCTCTGCATTATACTCAATTTCAAGCCTTTCTCTTTTTATTTTTCGGTTTCGGCTCGCTACAATATACAAGTACAGGACAAAAGATGCGGCTACAAAAAAGTAAATCGCAAAATGGAGAAAAGGTACTACCCAACTACCGCTTTTATATAGTTCCCAGATTTCTTCCATATTAAAAACGTTTGGTCAGGATTAACTGGACATTAAATCGGTTTCTGTACTCTCCCGGAATATATTCTTCTCTTTCATAAAGAAATATCGGACGTACAAAAAACGATTCTCCTAAACGATGCTGGTATTGAATTCCGGCTCTGTACGCCTTTAAAGGCGTGGTAAAATTATTATACAGATACAAATAAGGAACGTTTCCGTATTGAAGTTCAAATCGTATAAGGCTTTCTTTCTCTTCATTTACTTTTTGCAGACTTAAAACATGAGAAAACAATTCGTTTGAAGTATCGTAATAAGGTCTGTAAGCAACGGTGTAAGTTCCTGCTGTATAGGCCAATTGTCCTGTAAGCAGTGTTATATCATCACTTTCAAAATGCATAAAACGTGCTCCAAGGGAATAATCAAACTTTTTATGTGGTTTAAAATAGTATTCTAAACCTGCTTTTGCTACAGGAAATATAGTTTCGCCTGTAGAAACTCCTCCGTTTGCATATAAATAGCTTTTATTGGAGAATGTCTGGTAAAAATCAACTTCAAATAATGCCTGAGTATCGTTGCTAACATTTCCAACATTGGCACGCCCGACAATTGCTGACTTATTGAATTTATGTGAATATTCCACATAACCATAATGAAAAGGAGATTGTCCCGGTTCTGATGTTGAAACATTTAAATATGAAACCGAAACTGCATTTTTGGATTTATGTCCAATAAGTGTTCGTATTCCTTTAAAAGCCTGAGTACTGTTGTCAATATAAGCCGCTTTCTCAATTAATTCTAATGCTTCCTGATCCCGGTTTAGTTTTTCCAGACAGCTTGCTTTTATTTTTAAAACATCAAGGTTTTTGGGATCTAATACCAAATATTTATCGCAATATACAATGCACTTTTCATATTGCTCTGTCCAATAATAAACATTCACAATAGCCTGCAAAGCTTCCGGATTTGGATTAATCCTGTCAGTCATTGGGGACAAAATTTTTATTGCTGTTTTATACTCTTTTTTCCAGCTGTAAATACGTGCAGTATAGATTTGTATGTCTTCATCCTGAGGAAATTTAGCCCGCAAAGGTTCAATGAGTGATAAAGCTTTATCGTAGTTCTCTTTTTCAACTTCATGTTTAACATTTGCCAAAGTCTCATCAACATTAATTTCCTGAGCAATAGTAAGAGACGAAACGAATAAAAGGATTATGGAATAAAATAAATACTTCATTAGAAACGTGTTTTTAGTAATTTATTAATTCGCACTAAAAGCACGGCCGGACTTACTGGTTTTGCAATAAATTCGTTTGCACCAATATCGAAGGAGTCCAGTTCTGTCTGTTCTACACCTGAAGAAGTAAGTATAATAATAGGAGTTTCAGAATTTATGCTTTGTCTTACATATTGGGTAATCTCCATTCCGCTTCTTCCCGGCATGTTGATATCGGTAAGGATTAAATCGTAATTGTTGATTTCGATTGCGTCTAAGGCATCTTTTCCATCCGAAAATTGGTCAACAGTAAATCCTTTTGATTCTAAGAAAAAAGATAACGATTTGCGTAGGATATCATTATCTTCTGCTAAAATAATTCTCATTTTTTTCAAATTTTAAACTTGGGGGCAAACTTTAATTATTGCATGATATATGTAAAGCTAGGGCTTATTTCTCTTTTATCATAGCTCTTTTAGAATTTTTACTACCTCAATAACGCCACAATGCAGTACATTCACTTTGTCTAAAGTTTCTGTAGTAAATTCTCCCGCTGTTGCTTCTTCTTCAATAATAGCAGCACAGTTACTCAGGTCGTCCAGCATAAAAATATCCAGACTGGATTTCATATTATGCGCCAGGCTTTTTACAGTATCGTGATCTCCTTTATGAAATGCTTCTTCTAATTGTGTAGTCTGACCTGGAATTTTTTCTATAAAAAGATGAATCATTTCTTTTTTAAATTCAAGATCACCACAAGCCATTTCGTCTAAAAAGGACATGTCTACAGTTCTTTTGTGCGTCTGCTCGTAATCCGGATTCATCACTGTTTTTATCGCTTTTAAAAGAACCGCCTGTTTAAAAGGTTTTGGTACGTAAGCATCCATTCCAGATTTGTAACAACGCTCCTGCTCTCCCACTAAAGAATGCGCTGTCATGGCAATAATAGGAATTTTAGAATTCATTTCGTTACGAATGTATTCTGTAGTCTGATAACCGTCTTTAAGAGGCATTTGAAGATCCATCAAAATTAAATCATAATCATTTTGGGACAAAAGTTCAATACCTTCTTCTCCATTTTGTGCAATATCAAGATGAAAACCGAAGTTGTTAATAACGCTTTTGGCTAATTTCTGATTTAAAACATTGTCTTCGCAAAGCAGTATTTTAAGATGTCCCAAACTATTTTTAGTTACCAATTTAGGAGCAGTTTCAGTAGGATTTGCCTTTTTATAAGTTAAGGTAAAGAAAAATTCAGAACCTCGATTCAGTGTACTTTTCACCTGAATATCACCATTCTGAAGCTCGATTAACTGTTTTACGATGTTCAATCCTAATCCTGTGCCTCCGTAAGTTCGGGTAGTACTTTCTTCAGCCTGCGTAAATCTTTCAAAAATAGTAGTTAGTTTATCTTTCTGAATTCCGATTCCGGTATCTTTTACAGAAAATTTAAGGGTATAATTATCTTCTGTTTCTTCCACTTTTTTAACCGAAACTGTTACTACCCCTTCGTTTGTAAATTTTAAAGAATTCCCGATCAGATTCACCAATATCTGATTTAATCTTCCCTGATCACCAACCACATTATCCGGCATTTCGGCATCTAAGAAGAGATTAAAATCGACATCTTTCTGAACTTTTACTTTCAATAAATTATAAACGTGCTTTAATGTCTTTTTTAAATTAAAAGGTTCCGATTCGATCACCAAATTTCCGGATTCTATTTTAGAAAGATCCAGAATATCATTTACAATTAGCAACAGGTTTTCTCCTGCAATCTGAACACTTTCGATATAATCGCGTTGTACATCATCTAGTTCGGTCTGCGCCAAAAGATCTGTGAACCCAATAATTGAGTTTAAAGGCGTTCTGATCTCGTGACTCATATTTGCCAAAAAACTGTCTTTTGCCAAAACTGCTTTTTCTGCAATTTTTTTCTGAGCGTCTAACTGAATGTTTTTTGTACCAATTTCTAATTGTGCCATTACGTGTTTGGCTACAATAGAAAGGGCATTACGCTGGTTTTCATTCAGTTCTTTTACGACATGATCTATAGCACACAATGTTCCAATATTATATCCATCGGGAGTTGTAATTGGAATTCCTGCGTAGAATCTAACATTAAATCCGCCCGTAACGTTTGGATCATCTTTAAATCTTTCGTTTAAATGCGTGTCGTTAATTTCGACCATTTTAGTATCCAAAATAGTGTAACGACAAAAAGTGATATCTCTGGGAACTTCAGAAACACCTATTCCTATTTCAGATTTAAACCATTGTCTGTTTTCGTCTATAAAGGAAATATGTGCAATAGGAACACCGCAGATGTAAGAAACTAATTTTGTAGCATCATCAAAAGCGTGATCAGGAAGTGTGTCAAGTATATTGTAACGTTTTAAAGCAGCTAAACGTTGTAATTCGTTATCTGGGATTGGGTAATCGTTATTCATTTTTATTACAGTAGGAAAAGCAGGCAAAGGTAAATCAATTTAAGTGAAAACACTTGTTTTGCAGTGAGTTTATTGCAGAATTATGACAAATGTGACTTAAGTATTACAGTTTGGATTGCCCTTTTTTGTTTCAAAGAGGAATACCAAAAGTCCTTGGTTAACTAATATTCCATCGACTTTAATTATCTCTGAAGATAAAAAATAGTTTGTTTTTCGATTTATAAAGAAAAAGCAGTTTCTTAATTTGAAAAAGGCGCTTCTTTTGATTTATTTAAAGTTTTAAAATATTTTTCAATTCCAAAGTTGTAGTTCCTGACGAAATTACTTTTGGAGCTTTTGCCAATTTCCCAGCTAAAAATTCAGTTGAAATGGGTTTTAAATTCTTAAAAAGTCCAATTGCGTTGAAGACTTTAATAATTCTAATAGAAATTTTTTCGCCCCAACGATCTGTATTTTCACGAATTAACGGCCCTGGTCTGAAAATAATATATTGAGGAAAATTAAGTTTTTTAATATATTCTTCTAGTTCTCCTTTCATTTTAGAATAAAAAACATTGCTTTTAGCTGAAGCGCCGTAAGAAGAAACTAAAACAAGAGATTTGACTTGATTCTTAACAGCAATTTCTGAAAAATCGGCTGGAATATCATAATCGATTTTCCATTGTTTTTCTTTAGAACCTGCATCTTTTAAGGTTGTTCCAATGCAGGAAAAAAGCACATCTCCCTTAATTAAATCCTGAAACGAATTTACATCTGAAAAATCCACAATATGTTCGGTAAGCTTTGGATGGGATTTTCCAAAAGGACGTCTCACAAAAACAGCAACCGAAGTATAATCTTGATCTTCTAAAAGTTTATCAACCAATTCCTTTCCTGTAGAACCAGTGGCTCCAATTACCAGTGCTTTCATAATTCAATTGTTTTACTGTTTGTGCAATTCATTAAACACATAGAAATATAGATTTTTTTGTCAAAAAAGGCGTTTCACTTGCATTAATACACATAGAACTATGTGTTAGAAACTAGTTTCTTTCTTATTTCTTTCGTAAAACAAAAAAACTATGTTTCTATGTGTTTAATACTTTTTTAAAACAACAAAAAAAGATTGTTTTAGTAAATATAAGAAAAACCCCTTTACAAAATTTGCAAAGGGGTTTCTTTAAAAATTAGCTTCTATTTTATTTAATCAACTCTCTTAACAGAAAGTTTATCCAAACAAAAGTAAGCTGCTGTATTCATTCCATAAAGTGGGTCTGCATCTGTTGAAGCCATTTGGAAAACCAAGTACTGAACATCTCCTAAAGCTTGAAGTTTAGTTGCCGCCACATTTACCCATCCAGTCGGCATAACTAAAGATGAACCTGTATAATCTGCCAGAGACTGTGTTACCGGACTTGAAATAGTTCCGTTTTCATCAACACCATAAATCAGCAATTCAAAATGATCTCCTGAAGAAAAAGCTCGTGCAAATCCGTCTCCACTCAAACAACCATAATACGGCCAAGGATGCATGTTGATTTTTAATCCGAGTACTTCATAAATTCCAGTGTTTCCAACTTTAATCCAGTTAGAAAAACTAGATTCGCTAAAAGTAGTTCCTTGTGGAGAAACAGGATCTAAATAACTTGACCAATAGGCCACAATATATGGATCGCCAGATGTTC
This sequence comes from Flavobacterium notoginsengisoli, assembly GCF_042686225.1. Taxonomy (NCBI): domain Bacteria; kingdom Pseudomonadati; phylum Bacteroidota; class Flavobacteriia; order Flavobacteriales; family Flavobacteriaceae; genus Flavobacterium; species Flavobacterium notoginsengisoli. The sequence goes on along the minus strand of NZ_JBHUOT010000003.1, from coordinate 56,031 downwards.
CAGGTGTTCCAGGAGTAATTGTAGTCGAAGTTCCAAAACCACTTCCTGCCATAGTCCCCCATTGATGAGGCACCCATCCGTCAGATCCGCCTGGGCCTGCACCAGAACCGTAATTGGTAATATCATTTACGTTAGACACAATAAATCCGTCCCAGTAATTGTAACCAGCCGATGTACCAGTGTGAGAAAATGTAAAAATATCTACACTTAAATTGGTGTTAGCCACATAGGTATTTTCCCAATACTTTCCTCCTGTCGTGGTAATACCGCTGCTTAATAAAGCGCTTGTTAGGTTAAGCGTTGTTGTGGTTCCAATTGCAGGATCTGTAACCGCTGTTCTTGCTGTTTTCGATGTAGAATTTACTACTGAATTAACGCTTTCACTGCTTAAAACATCCTCATCACTACTACAGGATGAAAATCCAAGCATTAGACCTAAGGTCAAAAAATAAACTACTTTTTTCATTATTTATAAAATTTAGGGTTAATATTCCATTTTATTTCTTCGGAAAATTTAAATCCGAAACTTCTTTAAAAATGCTCATCAACAAATCGCTGGATCCTAAAGCAGTAAATGTTGGTACATACACTTTTACAAAATCAACTCCCGGTAAATGCACTTTTTTACCCTCTTTATCCACTGCCCAAGAAATATCAATTGAAGGATCTTTAATACCGCCATAACCCCAGTCAAAAGTGCCAACATTGTAACTTGTACCCGCACCATCGCTTACATCTTTTGTTGGTATAAAAACTTTTGTTCCTTTTAAAGTATAAGAATCCCCAACCCATGCCGGATAGTAATTACTTCTTCTTCTAGTATTGGTTCTTGTAATGTTACCTGAAGCATTTTTGTTATCAGTCCAAGGAAGATAAGCAGTATCGTACTGCCAGCTTAATGTTCCCGTTACTGGAGTTGCGGTTGAATTCGGTTTCTTATACGTTAGTTCGTAGTTTTTAACTGTTGTTGATTTATAGTACTCACTTCCTGCGATTTCATACCATTCATTTTCATCAGGTTTCCCATTTTTATTAGCATCATAAGCCACGGCAATACTTACTGGAGAATATTTAACAGTAGCACTTCCCATTTCCATTTGAACAATAAAATCACGTTGGCCATACGCATTCACAACTGTATGGTCAAAAGCGGTTACAATATATCCGCCAAATGTTCCTAAATAAACTGAACTTTCTTCGTTTAAACTTGTTTGTACTGCCTGCAAAGATTCTTCTTTTGTTGCATAACTTTCCATTGCGTAATTTGGTGCAGGCAAATAATCGATAAGTTTTAAAGCCTTAGCAGTATACGTTTTACCAGTTTCAGAAACCGTAACTTTAGCAGACGCTTCTTTTACAATTTTATCTACCGTTACTTTATAAGCTAAAACATAATCTGCTGCTTTTGGCGTAATAAATAATAAGTTTTTGCTTTCGCCGATGATTGAATCCTTAACAGCACCATCTTTACTTGTAACTTTTACAGACCATTGATATGCTGGAGTTTTTCCTTCTGCATTTTCTAATGTTACTTCCGGTGCTATTTCAACAACATTATATTGTGGCACTGCAAATTCTGATGCTAGCTTTATAGTAATCGAAGGATCTTTAACTGGTGCTACAATTTCGTCCTGTTTTGAATCGTCGTTACTGCAAGCATAAAAGCTAACAAGAGTGATTAGCACTAAACTATACTTTAAATACTTTTTCATGGTCTTATTTATTAGCTTGTTTTAAATTGTATTTTTTTACTATATGAAGATCTGCAGCACCTGCAAATACAGTTGCCATAGAAGATTGCTGCAGACAGCGTCCCATTGGTTCGCTTACACAGTTGACTACTTTTATAAAATCGATTCCCGGAAGATTGGCTTTGTTTCCGTTTTTATCTACCGCCCAGTCAATATCGATATCTGGATTTACAGCATTTACATAACCCCATTCTGGAGGTGTTGAATACCATAATGTTGTTTGGCCTGCACGTGCTGTTTTAAAATCTACATCGAGTTTTAATCCTTCATAACTTACTGAAGTCTGCGTTGCCCATAACGGATAAAATTCTTTTTTACCTCTTGGTCTTTCCAGATAATACTTGTCTCCTTTACTGTTTTCACAATAAACATGTTCGTAATCTGTCCAAAGAGCACTTGAAGTAACCAAAGGTTCTCCAGCTGCTTTTTTGTTATAAGTAACTTTGAAGTTTTTAAGAGTAGTTGATTTAGCATGCTGACTTCCGATAATTTCATACCATTCGTCTGCATCCGGTTTTCCGTTTTTATTTTTGTCATAAGCTACATAAATCAATCCTGGAGCTGGAGGATTGGCTTTTGCAACTGTCGGATTTGAAACATCTCCTCCATATACTCTAAAATCCCTTGTTCCAGGAACATTCAAAACTGTATGATCAAACCCAACCACGATAGAACCTCCAAAACCGCCTAAGTCTAATAAATAGCCTACATTGGTTTCGTTGATTCTTCCCAAAGCCGTTTTCATTACATCTTCTTTAGAATTGCCCTCTTTGTAAATATCGTTGGCAAGCATTCCCGGAGCAGGATCAAAATCAAAAATTCTAGTGATGTACGGATTGAAATTTGAAGCTTCGTTGACAACTGTTACAATTGTACTTTTACTTCCTTTTTTATTATCTGCTGCTACGTTCAATGTAAATTCATAAGAACCTGCATAAATGGCTGTAAACCTTAAATCTTTTGTATCTCCAACAATTGAATCTGTTACTTGATTTACAGGGTTTTTAGTCATAATCCATTCATACTTTGCAGTAGCGCCAGCATCAGAAGCTGTGATATCTAAAACCGTAAAAGTTGGCGTTTCATATTTTTCCTGAAGCGTAATGTCGATCGCATTAGCGTTTTCATCTTTATCATCACTGCTGCATCCAATAAAAGTGAACGCGAATGCCAACAATAAAAATTGGGTAACTTTTTTTTTCATAAAATGATTATAATAAATTGATTTGATACTAGTTAAATTATCTTGTTGGGATATTTTCTCCTGAAAGATGCAGATCCGTTGCTCCCATAATTTCGGTTGAAGTTTCTCCGAGCCAGCCCGCCTGCTGATTGAGTCCGTTATACACTTTTACAAAATCTATTGCCGGAAGCTGTACTTTTTTCCCCGTGCTGTCAATTGCCCAATCAATGTCAATTGCCGAATCGTCATCATTATTGGGAGCATTGTCTGCATAACCGTATAAAAAAGCATATTGGACATAATAACTTCCGTTACCGCTTTCATCAACAGCATTGTCTGGTAATCTTGTTCCTTTGAAAGTAATAGAAGCCTGATCTTTCAGCCATTTCGGCCAATATTCCAAGGAATGATTGTAAGCATTATTCTGTGCCAGATAACCGTCTTTTCCCTGATTGTCTTTCCAGTAGATGTATTCCAAATCGGTAAAAGTTACCGTTCCTGTTCCACCGCCTGGAACTGGAATTTTATTAGGATCTGGTCTGTAATAGGTTATTTCGTAGTTGCGGATTGTTTTTTCCATTTTATGGCCGGCACCTTCAATTTCGTACCATTCGTCATCTGGAAGTCCGTTTTTATTTTTGTCATAAGAAACCATTATAACTCCCGCTTCACTGCTTCCCCCTCGTAATTCCGCATTCTGATTCGGATTGGCTTCTGCCCAAAAAGCATTTCCTAAAACCCTAAAATCACGTTTTCCCTTTAGGTTTACAATACTGTGGTCAAAACCAAAAACCACATAACCGCCAAAAGCACCAAGCGAAATAAGATCGCCGTTTTTCTTTGCCAAATACGAATTAGCTCTTGTCAAAACTCTATCAGCCGAGTCGCCGTCATTGGCCACAGGAAGATCATTTACAAATTGCCCTGGCGCAGGTTTAAATTCGAACACTTTCGAAATAAATGTTTTTAATTCTTTCGTTTCAGCCGTTACAATTACCGTCACTTTTTGAGTCTGAGTTGTTCCTTTATCTGTAATAACAACTTTAAATTCATAAGTTCCTTCAGCAGTTGAAGCAAACAAAGCTTCTTTTGAAGTGGTGTTGACCAAAGAATAATTCTCTGAAGAAACACTTTCAACTGTCCAATTGTAAAGGGCATCAGCGCTCACATTTGTTTTAGCACTCAAACTAATAATTGAAAAACGAGTGGTTTTAAATTCGTTCGTTACCGATTCTCCGCCAGAATCCGGATTGTCATTATCTCCGCCTGAACAATTTGCAAGTGAAATGACAAAAAAAGCGAGCGTTAATACATGACAATACTTTAAAAATCTCTGATTCATATCTTTATTTTTTGGTTATAAAAGCAATATGCGCAGGAATATTTCCCGCTGTAGTTTTCCATTTTAATCGGCCGTCTGGCGTAAAACAATAGATATAACCCGTTACCACATAATTTTGGGCATCGGTTATATAAATTTCTTTGGTTTCGGGATTGACCTGAAGTCCATACGGAATCATGATTTTTTTCTCGGTTCCATCCGTAATGATTTTATCGCTGATTATCTTTTTGGTTTTGGTATCCAAAATTCCGTACGTAATCTTATTGCTGTTCGTGAGATAACTCCACGAAACACTATAATAATAAAGCAGATCATCAACCAGACACATTCCCAAAGCCGGAATATCGAGTTGCATTTTCTTTTCGTCTGTTTTGGTATCAATCACAAAAAGATTGGGTTGTGTATTGTAATAATCGCCTCGTGAACTCACATAAATATCGCCGCGGCTGTCAATCTCCATGCTGTAAAGATTAATGCCGACATCTATTTTTTTAATTTCTGTGAAAGTCTCTAAATCAATAACTGAAACCGTTCGATCGTAATTTGGAACACGATAACCGCCTGAATTAGCAACATATAATTTACCATTATGAACAACCATTTGTTCGGGCTGATATCCAACGGTCACTTTTCTTTTTATTTCTAATGAAGTTGTATCGATTTCGGCAACAAAACCAATTTCTGCATTGGGATTAATGGCAACCGGGCCTGAATAGGAACTTACATAAGCCTTGTCTTTGTAAAAAGTAACATAACGACAGTTTGGAATATCAATTTTTTTGATTCTTTTTGCCGTCCATTTTTCTAAAACTTCTACTTTGTTGGAGACATTTATAACGGCATAAACCTTATTGCCATAGATTTGAATATCGTTTCCAACATCTCCTAATTCTTTTACAACTGACGGATTTCTTTCGGAATAAACATCAGTGGTATAATTTCCTGTTCTATAATTGAAAACGTCGATGCTCGCGCGGTTCATTCCCATATTCCCTTCATTCAGCAGATAAAAACCTTCAATATTGCCGTCATTTGTAGGCACGGCAACATTCGTATCTGAAGACAGAAATATTGTTTCATCTTCCCTGCAGGAAACCAATACTATAGCTGTAAATAAGCTAATTATTATTTTTATAAAACCCTTTTTCATAAATCAAAACCAATTATAAATTTGAATGTTCTGCCCGGCATCGGATAATTGTAAATCACTTCGTATTGCTGATTGAATGCATTGTTTACTTCTACCGTTGCATTTAATTTGTATTTGTTGAAGAGGAAAGATTTTTGAACCGCCAAATCGTGCGTGTACCAAGGCTGTACTTCATTTACTTTGATATTATTGACGTTTCCATTGTAGCGTTTTCCAACGTATATAAAACTGTAATTGAAATTCCAGGATTCATAACCCGCATTTAAAATTCCTGAACCGCTGTGCCAAGGCGTGTATGGAATCTGGTCACCGTAAGAAGACATTTGCAAACCGGAAACTTTGGTAAAATCCTGACTTTGAGAATAGGTATAAGTCAAATTGGCATGCAGATTTACTTTGTGAATGTGAGTTCCCAAATTCACAACGGTTTCAATTCCCTTTCCTTTAACCTGACCAATATTGGTCATCATCCAGCGGAATAGATTTCCTGTCGGCGCGGCTACAATTTTGTCTTTCGTATAGGTATAATAACCATCTGCCTGAATGGAAAACTTATCCAGAAAACTTTCTTTTACAGGAAAATTATAGGTAAAACCAACATCATACTGATTCATATATTCTGGTCGCAAAGTGCTTGAACCGACCATGGTGTAATACAAATCATTAAAAGTGGGCATTCTGAAAATACGTTTGGCAAACGCTCTTAAATTGAAATCGTATTTCTTGAAAGGAGTATAACCGAGGAATAATGCAGGCGTAAATTCGGTTTTATTGGGTGCTTTGACATTGTATTTTACTTCTTCGATCACTCTTGTTGCGAGTACATTTCCTAAAACTTTAAAACCTTCATATCGATAGGAAGTTGCCAAAGAAACTAATGCCGTATAACGCTCTGGAAAAGAAAACTGTGTCTGAATTCCTCTTCTCGTTGCGTTTAATTTGTTGTATTGAAAATCGGTTGAAAGCGAAACATCCCAGGTTGGTAAAATGCTGTACATATTGACTGCCGAAAAATAGGTTTCCTGCTGATAGTAACTGTCATCAGACTGAACACCTTCGGTTACCGTTTCTCCTAAAACATTCGTTGTATCTCTTGCAATGTAATGGGTATAATCGTAAGCGAATTTTCCTTTTAATTGAAATTTATACTTTTCTGAAACGTCTTTCGTTAAAAAAGCCTGTCCGAAAAAATTCTTATCAAACTGTCGGAAACCGTCTCTGAATTTATTTTCTACAATAGCTCCTGGCGCACCTCTTTCAGAATCATAATAATACACTTTGGCATCCCAGGAACCGTTATTGATTTTTCCGTAAACTCCAGACTCAAACCGAAGTGCTTCAATATCGCTGTTCCATCTTGTGGCTGTGGTATCATAAGCGGTAGTGCCGTCGAGATTTTTTCTTTTATATCTAAATTTATACTGTCCGTTAGATTTAATGTATTCTGAGCTGACACTCATACTCACCTTGTCGCTCAGTTTCTGCTCCCATCTAAAACTCGGATCATGATAATTGATGGACATTGTTTTGTATCGAACCAATAAATTTGTCTTTTTATCACCAGCAAAAACAGGACGTTTTGTTTTTAAATAAATGGCTGAAGCCGAAGCAAAATCCTTAGCCGACTGGAAAATTTCACTTTTTTGTCCATTATACATGGTAAGCGATTCCATATCGTCAAGCGAATATTTTCCGAGATCTGTAACGCCGTTTTGGGCATTTCCAAGCTGGATTCCGTCATAAAAAACACCAACATGATGTGTACCCATATTGCGGACATCAACAGTTTTTAGTCCGCCGACTCCTCCATAATCTTTAATTTGAGTTCCGGCAAAATAACGAAGCGCATCGGCCACATTATGACTCGCCATTTTTTCGAGCAGAACGCCAGAGAGACTTTGCACAGGGATCACTTCCTGATACGGTTTTCCTTTTAAAACAACTTCTTTTAAAACACGCGAACTATCTTTCTCCGTTTGTGCATGAAGCCAAAAAGGAAGACCTAAAATAAAAACGGTAAGTAAAGTTTTTTTCAAATTATACATCACAATTGAATTAAATCAACTTTCTGTGATGCTTATACAAACGTAGAATTGACCCCGCTGTAAAACAGCTGGTCATTATCTTTGTCATCAACTTCATACCACGAAAGTTTTAAACTATGTGATCGTGGCAGGTCTCCTGACTTATTCTATCTTTAAACGGCCTTCTCATCCGCCGCGGCGGACAATGACATTAGTAATGTTTAAAGACTTTGTGTAGAACTTACAGTAGCGGGTCTGTTCAGGATTTGCACCTGATTCCCTTTTAACTATTTTTTCTGACGAAAAAACAGACCAAAATCAGGCGCAAATATAGGGCGCATATAATGGGTCTGCAAATTCGAAAGAACTTTTTTACAAAATAAAAAGTTTATCGGTACGAATGAGAAAGACTTTATAACATCATAAATACTTTTCAATCAAAGTTTCAATTTCAGGCGTAGAAGGTCTTGGCGCGTCTTTATGAATAATTTTTCCATCTTTCCCCAGTAATACGTAACGTGGAATTGTAGTTACATTTATTTGTTTCAGTAATTCATCTTTTTCATATTTCGCAATAAGAAGACTGTTTTCCGCATTCAAAATATCTTTGTGCTGTAACATTGCTTTTTTCCATGATGTTGCACTTTTATCAATAGAAATAAATACAAAAGCTACGTCTTTATACTTTTCCATCAGTTTCTTTTCACTCGGAAGTTCCTCTCGGCAAGGCATACACCACGAAGCCCAGAAATCGATCAAAACCAGTTTTCCTTCGTATTTTTTCACTATATCTTTTAAAACTAAAGGTGTTGCAGTTGGTTTTAACTCCTCTTCTATATTGGAAATAAAAGCTTGATTTTTACAGTTGTTTCTAAATATTTCGAGTGCTTTTGCATCAAAAACAACTTTTTGGTCTCTATTGTTTACAGGATAATACATATTGATGTACAATAAATAATCAATAATAGCCTGATTTTTAAAATTTACCGAAATAAAGTTCAATACATTCGGAAGAGTCTTTTTTAAACCTAAAAAGTTCATTCGTTTTTTGACATAATTCTCAACAAGTTCTCTGTAAGCCTGTACATCAAGCAAAACATCAGCCTGATCGAAACTCTCTTCTATTGCGGTAAATGTAGCTGGATTTAAAGGTTGAGCTTCCAGAGCATTGTATAAAGTCAAACTCCAATACATAGCAGTAAAATATTCGTAAAACTCTTTCGAAAGTTTATTCTCTTTATAATACGTTTCTAATAACTCTTTCTGCTTGATGTAATCTTTATCAAAATAAGAGTTGAGTTTGGCAGATGCCATAATAATTTTTAACTGATTGTAACTCGGAAGATTTTTAGTTGAACCATATTTTATAAAAGATTCATTTAAAAATTCCGATTCAGATTTACGGATTGGATTTTCATTACAATAATAATGAATCAATCCTTTATCGTCGAGATCAAATTCTATGGTTTCATTTGGCAGCGCATAGATAGAAGTGGCTCTATTTATATCGTTGCAAGATATAGTCGAATTATTATCCACTTTTAATTCCCGATTGTTTGTATTCAGAACTGCGCGATCATAAATATTTTCTCTTGACTGCGAGGTTAGATTTATAACAGTTTCTTTATTTCCGACATATTTAATGGTAATCTGCTGTGCAAATGAAGCGGTAGAAATCAGTAAAAATAAAAGAGCATTTTTTAGTTTAGACATCTTGTTTTTGGGTTGGTTTGGTTAGTTAGTTTATTTTAAAACTTTTGTGGTCAAGTATTTAAAAATGTAAAGTAAATATAAATACTTCATTCTAATTGACAAGAATATTCTTAATTACATTTAAGCTAAAAATAATTGAAATAAAAAAAACTCAAAATTTCCTTTGCCGTCAAATCTTTATATCGTAATATTGCAATATTAAATTTATAAAAAATGGGAGCAACTAAAACAGAACATTTTACTGATGCACAAAACCAAATTGCAACTATTGCAAAAGCATTGGGACATCCTGCAAGGATTGCCATTTTAGAATACTTACTTAAAGTAAATGAATGCATTTGCGGTGATATTGTAAATGAGCTTCCACTGGCACAGCCAACCGTTTCCCAGCATTTAAAAGAACTTAAAAATGCCGGAATCATCAAAGGCAACATCTCAGGAAACTCTATATGTTACTGTATTGATGAAAAAGCAATAGAAATTCTAAATGCTTATTTTTTAAACATCACTCAAACTCTTTCAAAATCAGAATGCTGTTAAGGCATTTTTTTTGAAAACATATATCGTAATATTGCAATTAACAAATATAAATAATATGAAACTATCAGAAATTAAAGAAATTTTACCCACATTAGAAAATGTTGAATTTCAATTGGAGAACGGAACTTTTGTTCCCGAACATTTCCATGTAACGGAAGTCGGAATGATTACTAAAAATTTTATTGATTGCGGTGGTGTAATTAGGAATGAAGAAGTGGTAAATTTTCAGCTTTGGAATGCTGACGATTTTGAGCATCGCTTAAAACCAAACAAATTATTGCATATTATTCAGCTTTCTGAAGATAAACTGGGTATTAAAAATCTTGAAATCGAAGTAGAATACCAAAACCAAACCATCGGGAAATATGATTTGGATTTTAACGGAAAAAACTTTGTTCTTAAAAACAAAACAACAGCTTGTTTAGCTCAGGATTCGTGCGGGATTCCCGCTGAAAAACAAAAAATAGCCTTAAGAGGATTACAGGATAATGCTTCTTGTTGTACGCCAGATTCAGGACGCTGTTAAGAAATGAAAGTCAAAATTATTCAATATAAAAAACCAATTATTATTACCAGCTCTGTTATGTTGTTACAGCTTATTTTTGGATTCGATCCAAAATTCTGCATCATCAATATAATTTGGCTGTTCGTTTAAATTATGGAAAAGAAAATACTAATATTGTGTACCGGAAATAGTTGCAGAAGCCAGATTGCAGAAGGCTATATGAGGGATTTTGCAGGTAATAAAGCGTTGGTTTACAGCGCTGGTGTAGAAACACACGGCGTAAATCCGAAAGCCATTTCTATTATGAAAGAAGATGGAATTGACATTTCGAATCACACTTCAAATAACATTGACGAATACTATAATATTGATTTTGATTATGTTATTACGGTTTGTGACAATGCCAAAGAAAGATGTCCGTTTTTTCCAACTAAGGCACAAAAATTTCATTACAATTTTCCCGATCCTGCCAAAGCAACGGGAACAGATTCTGAAATAGAAGAACAATTTAGAAACGTTAGAAATCTTATAAAAGAATATTGCAGGACTTTTGTTGACAATAATTTAAAGTAAAAAAACTACAAAAGAGAGGAGTTAACCATTTTTTTAAGCTTCGGAGAAGCGCAATATTTATAGAAAAAAAAAAAAACATCTATAACCTAAGCTCCAGCGGAGCGACATATATTATAAATTGTAAAAAATATGTCGCTCCGCTGGAGCTTTTTTTTCATTTCCTTAATTGGATTTCTATAAATATTTTACCCCGCTGGGGCTTTTGCTTATATTTCTATTACAAATATTACTTAATCAAAAAACTAAACTTTTGATATTACTTATTTCAATCAATCATGATTTACCATTTGTCTAAAAAGCATCAATTCTCCACTATCATTCTTTTGCCAGACATTCATGCTTTTTCCTTTTACATTGCCTTTGCTGTCACCATCTTTCCAATCTACGCTGTAAAAACCGAATTCTACAATTGCTTTTTGTGCAAAAATAATTCCTGAAGTTTTAATTGAAATCTGTTCAATGACTAAAGTTCCAGGCTTTTCATGTTCTGTAAAATAAGGCGTTATCTCTTTTTCTCCTGAAAGGATTGGCGTGTAATACGTTAAATACATCGCATTTGGCAGGAACATTTTAGCATGCTCCTCTCCTAGCCTTTTTTGAACCAATTCTTTAATCTTATCATTTCGTTCTTTTACTTCCAGTGTAAGCTTATCCGAAGCTGTATCTTCCTGAGTTGGAGAAACGGCACTATCATCAATTTCCGGAATCAGTTTATCGTCAAAATAAGTGTTGGATCCCCATATTTCTGACGCAATTGTCATGGAAGATTTCTTCCACAAAACCATATATTTTCCAGAATAGCTATAAGGTTTTTGTTCTTTAACATTGAGATCTTCATTAAAAGTTCCAATTTCAAGAATATAATTTCCAAAATCTTGCAGGTCAACAATTTCTTTTTGATAGGAAGTAATGACGGCTTGGGTTTTCCATTGTTTATAGAAATCGACAATCTCTTTTTTACCGATTCTCTGCCTGCTGTGTTCCGGCATCAAAATCGATTGATCGGTATAAGATTTCATCAGATCTTCTGTTTTTTTATTAATGAAGGAAGAAGCAAAAGAAGCGTTATATTCTTCAATCTGTTTACGAATATTAGCATTGATTCTGCTCTCCTGAGCAAACATGCCAATTGCCAAAAGAAAAAAGGTAAAACTCAATTTCATAACAGTTCGTTTTATTTATTCAAATATAAACATAAAACACTGAAAATCATTAATTTAAAAACAAAAATTCAATTTATAAAAAACAATAAAATACGTTAATTTTTAGACAAAAAATACATAAGAAGGCAATAATTGTTTTGATAAAATGTTTATATATAAAGATCTAATTAGTCTAATCTTTTAATAATCAATATCCCCAAGATTAATATATAAAACATGAAAAAAATATTTTTAATAACTGCCATTGCTTGTTTCTCAGGGCAGATTTATGCTCAGGAGTTAAACAGTAAATTCAAAGCCATTCCGCCAAAAAATACCGAAAAAAAAGAAGTTGTACCGCCTAAAGAAGCAGCTCCAAAAGAAAATCCGCCTGCACCAATAGAGAAACCAGCACCGTTGCAGGTGAATCCGGATGAGCTTTTTAAAGATACCAACCGATACAAACAAGAATCAAATGTCGAGGGTATTTTTTACAGAAGAAATCAGTTTTTAGGAAACTTCAATACCACTGCAGTTACTTCTACCATTATGTATCGAGATGCTGCTTTTGTTGATGGCGATAAAGTAAAAGTATATTTGAACGATAAAGTGATTGAACCAGAAGTTTTTCTAACTGGCGATTTTAAAAGCGTGAAAATAAATCTGGAAAAAGGAATCAACAAAATTGATATTGAAGCGTTGAACGAAGGTTTTGCTTCTCCAAACACAGCGGAATTTAAAGTTTATGACGATAAAGGTCAGGTTATTTCGTCAAGCGAATGGAATGTTGGAACGGGTTATAAGGCTGTTATTGTTTTGGTTAAAGAATAAGCTTTTCTTTTTAAACACATAGAGACATAGATTTTATAGCTTTATAGAAGGCGTTTCACTTTTAATAAAACACATAGCTAAACTTTAAAAATCATAAAAAACACTTAAAACTGCTGTCTTCAGCAGTTTTTTATTTGTATATATGTAGTCAACTACGTAGTTTTGTACTCATATTTAATTATTAGAAATAAAATGCAAATTCAACCTATACAAAACGAGTACGAAAAAGAAATCGTAGACTTAATATTAAACATTCAGCAAAAAGAATTTAATGTTCCTGTGACTTTAGAAGATCAGCCGGATTTATTGGATATTAAGAATTTCTATTTTAAGCCGGGCGGTATTTTTCTTGGCGCATTTATCAATGATAAATTAGTTGGAACTATTGCTTTAGTAAAATTTAATCCTGAAGCTGGAGCTATTAGAAAAATGTTTGTAAGGAAAGAATTTAGAGGAAAAGAATTTGGTATTGCCCAGAAATTACTGGAAGAATTGATTGCTTACAGCCAGGATAACGGAATTAAAAACTTATATTTAGGAACGGTTTCTATCTTACAGGCAGCATTGCGCTTTTATGAAAAGAATGGTTTCATCACAATTCCAAAGGAAGCACTTCCAAATGATTTTCCATTAATGAAGCCTGATAATGTATTCTGCCAATTGACTTTAAAACCAACAAAATGAATATAATTGACGAAATCGGCATACTTGCCATATCTACCCGATTGCAGCGTTTGAGCGAACAGTTACGCAAAGACGGCGCACAGATTTATGCTTATAATAATATTGATTTTGAACCAAAATGGTTTCCTGTAATTTATACTTTGCATGTAAAAGAAATGCTGAGCGTTGTCGAAATTGCCAATGAAATCGGTTACAGCCATCCTTCCACAATCAGTTTATTAAAGGAATTAGAAAAGCAAAAAATCACCAGTTCTAAAAAAGACAAACTCGATGAACGCAAAAGACTGATTGTGTTAACAGCAAAAGGGAAAGAATTAGTAGTAAAAATGCAGCCCGTCTGGGAAATTATGTCCAAAGCGCTTAATGAAATTACGAATACTCAGAACAATCTCTTAAAAGCAATTGAAGAGGCCGAAGAAAACCTAACACGTCAGGGATTTTTTCAAAGGGCCTTAGAATTGAAAGGCTAAGTTTAGCTTTTAAAATATCCGCTGAATCAGCAAAATCTGCGGGAAAAATTTTTTCACGCTCCCGATAGCTATCGGGATAGCAGATTAGCAGATAAAATGAGATTTTAAAATCTAGCTGTATATATTAAAATCAAATTAAAACCTTTTTTCAATTTACTCTCTTCCCGTAATCTTTTTTCGGTGTTTTGTTCCCCATTTCGCCAGAGAATCAATCACTTCTTTTAAGGTATGTCCGTATGGCGTAAGTTCATATTCTACGGTAATAGGCTGTGTATTTAAAACCGTTCTGGTAACCAATTGATTTTCTTCCAGATTTTTCAGTTCCCTGCTTAGCATTTTACCAGAAATTCCTTCTACTTCGCGTAAAAGATCAGTGAATCTTAAAGTGTTGAAACATAATGATGCGATTATGGCAATTTTCCATCTTCCATTCAGCACATCCATTGCATCCTGAACGGCTAATAATCTTTGATTGCATGTTGTCTTATCGTGTAAAGCCTCTTTTATCATACTGTGTCTGTTAGTTACCTCGATGTTACAGTTACTTTTGGTAATTGGATGACAAAAATACACTTAAAGTTTTTACATTTGAATTATTATTTTAAACACTAGAAAAAAAATGGCCTTAATAGAAGCATTGAATTGGCGTTACGCTACAAAAAAAATGAACGGACAAGTGGTTCCGCAAGAAAAAGTAGATTATATTTTAGAAGCAGCAAAACTAGCTCCATCTTCATCTGGATTACAGCCATACAAAATTTTTGTAATCACAAATCAAGATTTAAAAGAAAAAATTAGAGCAGTAAGTTTTGACCAAAGTCAGGTTACAGATGCTTCTCACGTTTTAATCTGGGCTGCCTGGGACGGATATAGTTTAGAAAGAATCTCTGCCGTATTTGAAAGAACAACTGCAGAAAGAGGTATTCCTGCAAGTGCAATGGACGAATACAAACAAAGACTTTGGGGAATGTACGAACCTCTTGGTCAGGAATGGCACGCAAACCATGCTGGAAGACAAGCTTATATTTCGCTTGGAACAGCTGTTGCTGCAGCAGCTGAACAAAAGGTAGATGCTACTCCAATGGAAGGTTTTATTCCGGCTGAAGTTGATAAACTTTTAGGTTTAAGCGAGCAAGGACTTAAAAGCGTTTTGATTCTTCCTCTTGGTTACAGAGACGAAGCGGGCGACTGGTTGGTAAACCTTAAAAAAGTAAGAACTCCACAGGACGAATTTATCACAGAAATCAAGTAAAAAATTAAATTTTTCACTTTGTTAAAAATGCTTCTGAAATTGCTGAATATGCTTTTTCAGAAGCATTTTTCTTTTAAATATTTCATTTTGAACTCTTAATTAATCCAAATTCAAAAAATCATGAAATTAGATAAAAATCAGATAGTGTTAATTTTATCAGTTAACCCAAAAAAGGTACAAAAAGCGGATAATTAAATAATATTGTATAGCTAATTTTGTCTGATCCAAAACAATTCATTCTAATTACAACACATTAAAATTCTAGCACTATGTCTGATTTTTTAACTCAATTTGGTGAAGACCTAAAAAAAAACGTCCCGGGTTTTATCGCTGTATCTGTAGCTGAAATCGCAAGCGGTATGTCATACTACTCTCAGTCTGTTGTTGCAGATTTTGATCCTGAATTAGCATCAGCCTACAACCTTGAAGTGGTTAAAGCAAAAATGAATGCTATCAAGGCTCTTAATTTACAAGGCCAGGTTGTGGACAATGTTATGATTACACTGAGCTCTCAGATACACATTATTGACGTTTCTGACAATCAACAATACTTTATTTATTTAGCTGTAGATTCTACTAAAGCTAATTTAGGTATGACAAAATCGATTTTAAATAAGTACAAAAAAGAAATCGCAACAAAACTGTAGTACCCGTATTTTTATTACCCTGATAGAGAGGAATATTCAGATTGAATATTCCTTTTTTATTTTTTCACAAAATAGTTCTTTTCATTTCTTCAAAATATTTTATATTTCGGGAACCAAACGACCCCAAACGACAAATGGAATTACGCGCGTATTTCGAAAAATATCACGATGAAGCTACCTGTATTGAAGAGCTTAAAAAACAGCGTTTACAAAATGGCATCATTTGTAATAAATGTGGACATGACACCCACTCCTTCAGACAAAATGATTTAAAATTTCAGTGTCGTAAATGCCGCAACCGTATTAGTTTAAGATCCGGAACGGTAATGGAAAATTCCAATCTTCCCATACGATACTGGATGATCTGTATCGAATTAATGACTTTATCGCATAGAAAAATGTCAATTCTTAAAATTCAATATTTATTAGGACACAAAAGATATGAACCCATCTGGCTAATGGTGCAAAAAATACGTTTGGTCATGAAAATTAGGGATGAAAAATACAGATTAAGAGCCTATTCTCAGTTTGATCCTGAATTTCTTCAAAAAATAGACACGCTGATGTTAAAGAAAAAAACAAAAAGTGCCTCCAATTAGAGGCACTTTTTGATCTAAATAGTTTTGCTATCCTATTTAATTGTAAAACTATTTTTTCTTATTCTTTTTAGCTTTAGTTCTTTTCGCTTTTTTCTTAGCAATCTTTTTCGCTTTTGCTTTATCTTTTGCTTTTTTAGCTTTGTCTTTCTTTTTAGCTTTTGCTTTAAGTTTTGCTTTTTTAGCTTTTTCCTTCTTTTTATCTTTCGCTTTTTCTTTTCTCTTAGCTACGGCAGCTTTTTTCTTTTTCAATTTTTCTTTTTTCTCAGCTACCTGTTTTTTCTCTTTTTCTTTCATCTTTTTACTTTTCTTTTTAGATTTATCTTCATTCTCTTCTACTGCTTCTTCTTCGATCTCAGACGAAACAGCTTCTTCAACCTCTTCTGTTTTTTCTTGCTCTTCTACCTCTTCTATAACAACAGCTTCTTTTTCTACTGTTTTTCTTGGAGCTCTTTTTACTTTCGTTTTAGATTCTGGAGCATCAGTTACAACTGATTCTGTTTCTTGAGCCGGAGTATCTTTTTGCTCGTTTTCTTCACTAGAGATAACTGGAACAGCTTCTACCTCTTGCTCGATTTCATTAGTAAGCACTTCTTTTGCCATTATTCTGTTAATTTTAAGAAATTGATTAAATTTATTTTTGAATAAACTAATTTTTAATGTTATTAAATCATTAAATTAACATCAAAAAATAATAAACAAAGATAGATTGAAAAACACATTCGCCAATGTTAAGTTTTTCATGTCACCAAAAAACCTACTTCAAACAACTAAAAACCAACACATTACCCAATGTTAAGTTTTTCATCGTAATTTTTATTACATTCGAAATGCCTTTATAAGCCGTCTAAGAGTGATCAAACTTTAAATTAATGAATACTAATTTGTTTAATTTCGCTTTAAAATTTAACGAATGCATAATGATTTAGCCTACAAATCCAAAAAGCCCAACAAAGATCTTTCGCTATTTGTCGATAGTTTTTGGTGTATGCACAATAAATCAAATCGGGATATTGAAACAATTGGTCTTCCGGACGGCAGAATTGATTTGTCTTTATTTCAGTCTCCTGAACAGCCTTTTAGTATTCGGCTTTTAGGTTTGGGAACACATCAATACGAAAAGGGAAAAATTCCTGCCAACAGCCAGACTTTTGTTATAAGTTTTAAACTTCCTGCCGTAGAATATATTCTTCATGAGTCCATTTCGGCAATTGTAAACGAAGCAAAAATACTCGAAGATCATTTTTGGGATTTTAAAGAATCTGATTTAGAAGATTTTGACTTATTCTGCGAAAAAGCTTCAATGAAAATAGAATCTTTATTAGTTAAAGAGATCGATAGCCGAAAACAAAAACTATTCAACCTCATCTATGAAACTAATGGCGCTATGACAGTAAAAGAATTAGCAGAGCAATCGAACTGGAGCAGCCGACAGATCAATCGCTATTTTACTGAATATTTTGGAATTTCATTGAAAGGATTTTGCTCTATTCTTCGTTTTCGTATTTCATTGGAACATATAGCAAAGGGAAAATTGTTTCCGGAAGAAAATTTTTCAGACCAGACTCATTTTATTAAAGAAATTAAAAAGATTTCAGGTTCGCTTCCGAAAGAATTGTTCCAAAACAAAAATGACCGATTTATACTATTATCGGCACTTTCGTCTCAATAATTTTGCGGCATAGATTTAAAACAAAAAACTATGCTTTTACAAAATAAACAAGTCGCCATTATTGGCGGTGGAATGGGCGGTTTAACTTTAGCCCGGCTTTTACAGCTGAAAAACAGCAATGTAAAGGTTTATGAAAGAGATTTAAATAAAGAAATTCGAATACAAGGTTCTCCGCTCGATTTACATGAAGATTCAGGTTTGAAAGCCATAATCGAAGCCGATTTATTAAATGAATTCTATGCTAATGTCCGTTCTAACGCGAGTAAAGCACGTATTGTAACTAAAGATTTTGAACTACAGTTTGATGAACATGCCTTTCAGGAAAAGCAGTATCATAAGAAATTAAATACTGTAATAAATTCGCTTGACGATATTTCAAAACCAAAACCAGAAATTGACCGCTTTGAACTTAGAAACATCCTTCTAAATTCCCTTTTACCCGAAACAATGGTTTGGGACTGTCAGTTTGATTTTATGGAAAGAGAAAAAGAAGGCTGGAAACTACATTTTAAAAACGGTTCGACCGCTTATGCCGATATAGTTATTGCAGCCGATGGGGCAAATTCTAAAGTTCGCCCTTATATAAGTGCAGAGAAACCTATTTATTCGGGAATTACTTTAATTGAAGGAACCATTTACAATGCTGAGGAAAATGCACCGAATCTTTTCAATTTTTCTAAAGGCGGCAAAGTACTGGCTTTTGGAAATGAACAAAGCTTACTGTACGGTACTAAGGGAGATGGTTCTCTTATGTTTCTGCTAAGCTGTAAATTACCCGAAAACTGGATTTGGGAAGGAAATTTAGATTTCAAAAACAATGAAGCTGTTTATGAGTGGTTTAAAAAAGTTTATAAAGACTGGAGTTCAGAATGGCATGAACTTCTGACAGCTAAAGAATTGTATTTTATACCGCGTCCTCAATATTATTTCCCTCTAAATCAAACTTGGGAAACTCAAAGCAACGTAACTATGATTGGAGACGCAGCACATAGAATGCCTCCATTTGCCGGTAAAGGTGCGAATCTTGCTATGCTTGACGCACTTGAATTGGCTGAATTTCTAACAAATGACCAATTTACTGATCGTAAAACCGCAATTTCTCATTTTGAAAAAAGAATGATCGAAAGAGCTTCAGAAGCAACAAAAGACACTTTAGAAAATAGTGACCAGCTGCATTCTAAAGAAGCATTGGAAAGATTAGTTAGCATTTTCGAAAGAAGATACAAAGATTAAAAACCTTTATTACAAGAACTTACATTTATTTTAATTAAATTTACAAGTATCTCAAAAACAGATTTTTAAAGATGAATGTATCTTAATTTAACATCTAATTTTAAAAAAAGCCCTAAATACAGTGATTTAGAGCTTTTCTGTTTTGTTTTATAGTAAGATCAATCCCATTTATTAGTACTTGAGATTGCATATTTTCCTGCACCCGTAAAAAATAATGCAATGGCACCTAAAAGATAAAGTGTTATTAATTCGTTTGCATATCCGCCTTGTTCTCCAATTGAAAAGATATCTTTTGAATGTGCTACAGCAATTGCTACAATACAATTGATTGCTAAAATTACCGAAGCAATTCTGGTTCTCCATCCAAATAAAATGGCCAATGGCGCCAAAACTTCTCCAATGTAAACAGCATAAGCAAACGCTCCCATATTTTCTACAAGGAATGAAATTCCGTGCAAAATTTTTGATACACCATGAAAAAGCATCAAGCCTCCAATACTAATACGCAATACTAATAATCCAAAATCTGTGTTTTTTGAAATCATAACAATCTAGTTTTAAAATTAATATACTAATTAGGTTTTGTAATGATACTAATCTACAAAATAATACAATTGATCTAACTATTTAATTTAAAGCCATTTTCAACCAACATTCATCTAAACCCGACGAAATGCTGTCTTAAAAGTTAAAATGTGAGATATTTTTTACTTTATAGTTGTTTCAATATGCATTTTCTTGTTTCATTTTATAATATGCAACATCGAAACGGCTAACCCTATAGCCTACATTCGTTAATTTTGAGGTACCCCTATAATTCTTTCTTGACCTCACTCCGAATTAATACATAACCCAATTTATTAATTTAAGGTGGCTTTCAAAATTAATGATAGCGCCTTTTTTATTCTGATTGCTTATGGCTCAATTTTACGTTTCTTCGACTTTTCGTAATTTTTCCAAAAAACTTTTTTTAGCATTTATTTTATTGGTCTTACACATTAGTAAAATAAGTGCTCAAAATTGTACTGTGAATGCGGGAGTACTTAATGTCACCATTTGCGAAACCGATGCATTGGTTTTAACCGGAAATAATCCTTCTCCTATAATAGGCAATGTATTATGGACACAAATTTCAGGTCCGGCAGTTGTTATTGATACTCCAAATAGTCCAAGCACAACAATTACAGGATATACAGGAGGAAATACATATATATTTAGATACAGTGCAACCTGCGGCGATGGAATTTTAGCCTATCAGGATAAAGTAGTAAACGTTCAGCCTATAACAATTGCTAATGCCGGCGGTAATATTGCCAGTTGTCCAAATAGTACCGGAAACTTATCTATTACAGCAAATACTCCCCAAAACACGGGAGAAACAGGTCATTGGGAAATAGTAGGCGCCAACAATGCAGGGGTTGTAATTAACTTTCCAAATTTACCAACCTCAACAATAAGCCTTCCTGCGACGAGCTGTGGTGTAACAACTCTTCAATGGGTAATAGAAGGCGCTGAATACGCCCCTGGACAACGCTGTAGGACTACGTCTCAAATTACTGTAACAAATTATGGAGGTGTTACTCCAGTATCGGCAGGTCCAGATCAAACGCTTAGTAATTGTTACACTACTACTCAAAGTACTAACCTTAATGGTACTTATGGAGGATGCGGTCTAAACGGACAAAATGGGCAATGGGCATTTGTCAGTGGCCCAAATACACCAATTATAAGCAGTCCGGGTTCTAATAATACACCGATTTCTAATCTTGTACAAGGTACATATACTTTTAGATGGACAGTTACAGGACCTTGTGCTTCGGGAAATGATTTAGTAACTATCACTGTTCCTGCAGCAACGCAAGATGTCACAACATTACCGGGAGGCGATGAGAATATTTTCTTTTGTGACAATACTATTACTCAGGCTACCTTGGTAGCGCAAACGCCTCTTTACGCCGGCGAAACTGTACAATGGACACAGATCGCCGGAAACACAAGTGCCATTATTGTTTCACCAACCAATCCGACAACTTTGGTTACTAATATTTCAGATTCTGGTGATCCTTATACATTTAGATATACACTTACAAATAGTAATACAGGCTGTATTTTTACAAAAGATTACAATATTCAATATAATGGCCCTACAAGAACTATTGTTGCCAATAATGGTAATGATATTGTTGGAAGCTGTGATGCTACAGTATTTACGATTCCGCTTACTGTAACAGGAACAGGCGTAAATCAATACAGGATTGTCAACGGTCCTTCTACTTCTCCTCTAGCTCCTTTTCCAACGGCTTTGCAAGATGTGGGAAATTCATTAACCCTAACACTTACAGCTCCTGGAGACTATACGGTTGAATTTATACGAAGTCAGAATGGCACACCTGTTGGATGTGATAAGGGTTTTGACACCTTGAATATTCTGGTTTCCGGTGATCCAACTCCTTCCAATGCCGGATCTGATATAAGTCTGCCTTGTGGAGATACAAGCACATTGCTTTCTGGTGTTATTACAGGTGACGGCATGCATTTTTGGAGTCAGCTAAGCGGTCCTAATACGGCGGTAATTGCTGATAATTTTGCCGTAGATACACAAGTAACAGGGCTTATTCCCGGAACTTATGTTTTTCAATATATTACAAAAGGTGGCGGTGCAACCTGCGGTTTTTCGGTTTCTACTGTAACAATTCATGTTTCGGGAAGTTCATTAGCTACACCAGATGCAGGATCAAATCAGATTGTTTGTGCTAATGCTCAGGTAGTTCTTGGCGCGACACCTGTACAAAGTGGAGAAGTTGGTGCCTGGAGTCAAGTCTCGGGACCAAGTACAATTACTTTTTCAGATGTCAATAATCCAAATGCTGTAGCCACTGGTTTTACATCCAACTCATCTTTATATGAATTACAGTGGACCATCTCTTATCTTCATCCAGGTCCTTCCTGTAGTGCTGCCGTTTCTGATAATGTAAATATTGCTACCAATAATGCTACAGCAGCCTCAACTTCTGATGCAGGGCCTGATGCCTGTTATCCAGCAGGAACAACTTCATTCAATCTGAGTGGAAATACTCCAGGAATATTTGAAGTAGGACTTTGGTCTGTTACTCCAACCGCGGGAGTTGTTTTTGCCGATACTAGTGATCCAAACACTTTAGTAACCGTTCCCGGAAACGGAACTTATGTTTTCACCTGGTCTATAGAAACTATTACAAGACTGTGTGCGCCTAATACAAGTCAGGTCTCCGTTACCATCGCTAACACTCCGCCTGCTGCAAATGCGGGGCCCGATCAGGAAATCTGCGGTAGCACCGTTACAATGGCTGCCACAACAAGCAGCGGTGCAGTTGGAACCTGGACAAGAATTTCTGGTGTCGGTGGTTATACCATAAGTGATATACACGATCCTAATGCCGTTTTTACTTTTACTTACAGCGGTTATTATATTTTTAGATGGACAGTAGATGCTGAAGTCTGCGGTGAAGCTTTTGACGATGTTAACTTAACTATCGGAATCCCTCCTCATCAAGCTGTTGCTGGTCCAGATCAAAACATTTGTAACAATACTAGCGTGACAATGGCAGGCAGTACTTACGACAGCTTTTTTGAAACAGGACAATGGTCTGTTTTAACAGGAGCTCCAAATCAGCCTACTATTGTTGATGCAACCAATCCGAATACTGTAATTAACGGACTCATAGCGGGTACTTATACATTTAGATGGACAGTTACTGCTAAAAGTATTTTCTTGTGCCAAGGTACTTTTGACGATATGGTGGTTGTAGTTAGTCCAACAGCAAATGCGGGAACAGATCAAACGTATTGTGATGTAACCAGTATTCAGTTGAAAGGAAATGAAAACTCAACCGGAACATGGACTCTTACGAGTACTTCTGGAAACCCTGCAGCCGTCACCATTACACAATCACCGCCTAACAGCTATATCGCAAATGCCACTGTAGTCCCTGGAACGAGTTATGTTTTTACCTATACGACTACCTCAACAACTTTTCCTGACAGTTCTACTTGTCCTGGATCATCTGATTCTGTTAATGTTGAAATTTTCAGCGGAGCAAGTATTCCGCCAAATGCTGGTCCAGACCAAACACTTTGTATTTCTGATGTTGGAGGAACTGCTACCTTGTCAGGAAATACTCCTCCTGCTGATGTTTCTGTTTTTGAATGGCGTTTTGCCTTTCAACCGCCGGGAAGTGTAGCTGTAATCACAACTCCTAGTGCTCCCTTGACTACTGTTACGGGATTAACGGTGCCGGGGTTATATATTTTAGAATGGGTTTTTGAAAGTCCATCATGTAGAACATTGTCCGATATTGTCAGAATAGAAATGAACGCAGCACCAAGTACCGCCAATGCAGGACCAGATGATGCCGTAGCTTGTCAAACTACCTATCAGACAGATGCCGTACCACCAACTGTTGGTATCGGAACATGGACCATCACTAGTCAACCTGCGGGAGCTGTAGCCGTGATAGACAGTCCTAACAGTCCAACGACAACCCTTTCAAATGTTACTGTTTTAGGTACATACACATTAACGTGGACTGTTACAAACGGTCCATTTACAAGCCCATCATTGTGTCAGCCCTCTTCGGATACTGTTGATATCACTTTCAATGACGATCCTCCGACAGTTGCAAATGCCGGACCTGATCAGGAATTATGTGATGTTGCCTCAGTAAGTATGGCAGCTAATACTCCTAGTATTGGAACGGGAACATGGACTCAGATTTCGGGACCAAATACAGCTACAATAGCATCTCCAAACAATCCAAACTCTTTAATGTTAGGATTAATTGCTGGTACTTATGAATTTAGCTGGACCATTGCAACTACAGGATGTACTTCTGAAGACAGAGTAATCATTACGATTTATGATTTACCATCAACTGCCAATGCAGGTCCAAATCAAATAATTCCGCAGTTTTCTCCTGTAAACATGAATGCAATTGCTCCGACAGTTGGTACAGGAATTTGGACGCAAGTTTCGGGGCCAAGTCTTGTCGGGTTTACAGATGCCAGCTCTCCTACTACAGCGGTTACAGGAACTGTGTCTGGAGTTTATGTGCTACAATGGACGGTGAGTAATGGAAATTGTGCGATTTCATCAGATACCATGACATTAACCATATTGTCTGTGGCCGATCTTGAATTAACTAAATCACTAACTCCAGTTACAGGAAGTGCCGGAGATACAGTTACTTTTAACATTCAGGTATTTAACAATAATTCTTTAGGCGGAACCGTAACTGCAACTGGTGTTTCAGTACGTGATTATATTCCGTCCGGATATACCATATTACCAGGTACAGTTAATCTGGCCGGTATTTATAATTTAGGAGATAATACTGTGACCTGGAATAACCTTACGGTTCCTGTTGGCGGAAGAGTTACTCTCACTTTTCAAGCCTTAATAAAAGCCACAGGTTCTTATGTTAATAATGCCGAAATTATAGCTTCAGATCAATTTGACCCTGATAGTACACCGAATAATAATATTGCGACCGAGGACGATCAGGATGATGCTTCTATAATATTAGATGTTGCCGATTTATCTTTACAAAAAACAGTTTCACCTGCAACGGTTAGTATAAACGACAATGTTATATTTACTATTAGAGTAACTAACAGTGGCCCTAATAATGCAACAGGGATTACAGTTTCAGACCATCTTCCTCCCGGATATACTTACGTAAGTGATAATGGTGCCGGAAAATATAATAATACTACCGGTATTTGGAATGTTGGCAATTTAAACAACGGAAACTCACTTGCTTTACAGATTACTGCTAAAGTGAATGTAGTTTCAACAGGAAACAATTACATTAATGTGGCAGAAATACAAACTGCACACCAGCTTGATCCTGACAGTACTCCTGGAAACGGACTACCTGAAGACGATATGGCCAGTGCTACAGTTTCATTAAAACCAGCCGATTTAGAACTTACTAAATCTGTAACACCAACTTCTGCCGCAGCAGGACAGCAAGTCGATTTCACTTTAAATGTATTAAACAGAGGTCCTGGAAATGCAACCGGAGTTGATGTGCAGGATGTAATTCCGGTTGGATATACACTCATTCCGGGATCAGTTTCAACAGGCGGTACTTATCAAGTTGCTACCGCTACTTTAGAATGGAAAGACTTATATCTTGCTGCCAATTCTAATGTAAATCTGACTTTTAGCGCACTTGTCAATCCGTTAGGCAATTATCTTAATATCGCACAAATAACAGCCAGTGACTTACCCGATCCTGATTCTACACCAAATAACAATGTAGCTTCAGAAGACGATCAGGATAATACAGAAATTACTTTTATTGGTCCATCTGCTGATTTATCCTTAGTTAAAAATGTTGTTGCAGGCAATACAAGTCCTGTCGTTGGAAGTCAGGTTTCTTTTGAACTTGTTATTTCTAATGCTGGTCCAAATAATGCTACGGGAGTTCAGATAACCGATTTACTGCCTTCAGGTTTTCAATACGTAAATTACAGTTCATCTGCTGGTTTGTATGACAGCGCTACAGGAATTTGGAACGTAGGAACAGTTGATGTGGGCGTTTCAGAATCGCTTATTTTAGATGTTAAAGTACTTCCAACGGGAAATTATTTTAATGTCGCTCAAGTAACTGCGAGTAATCTTCCTGATCCTGACAGTACCCCAAACAATGATGACGGAGATCAAAGCGAAGACGATGAGGATAATGCCGTTGTTGTACCTGTTCTTCCATCAGCAGATTTATCATTAACTAAAACCGTAAGTAATGCAACTCCTTTAGTAGGTTCGACCGTAACTTTTACCATCATCACAACAAATAGCGGCCCGCAAGATGCAGCACAAGTTCAGGTAACCGATTTACTGCCTTCCGGCTACACTTTCAGCAGTTTTAATGCAACAAGCGGAACTTATGACAGTACAACAGGATTATGGACTTTGGATATACTCGAAAGCAGTGAATCTGAAACCTTACAGATTAATGCAATCGTAAATCCAACAGGAGATTATATTAATATTGCCGAAGTTACCAACAGCGACACTCCAGATCCAGATTCAACTCCAAATAACGGAAGTACAACGGAAGATGACTATGGAACTGCAACCACTACCCCAATTCAGCAGTCTTCTGATTTATCATTGACTAAAACTGTAAACAATTCGACACCTTTGGTTGGCTCACTTGCTACTTTTGAAATTGTCGTTACTAATAACGGCCCGCAGGACAACTTTGGTGTTCAAATTACAGATTTGCTTCCGTCAGGATATACATTTGCGGGATTTACGGCGTCAACTGGAACTTATAATGCGTCAACTGGTTTATGGACTGTAGGTAATTTAGTAAATGGAGATTCAGAAACATTGCAGCTTATAGCAACAGTAAACCCAACAGGAAATTATACCAATATTGCAGAAATAACGGCTGCCAATCTGCCTGATCCTGATTCGACTCCAAACAACGGAAGTACAACTGAAGACGATTACGCAACAGCAACCACTGTTCCTATTCCAACATCAGCAGATTTATCTCTTACTAAAACCGTAAATAATGGTACTCCACTTGTAGGTTCTCAGGTAACTTTCAGTATTCAGGTAACGAATTCTGGACCGCAAGAAGCAAATAGTGTTACTGTTACCGATTTATTACCTTCTGGTTATACATACGTTTCCTATAGTGCTACTACAGGAAATTATAATTCGGGAACCGGTCTTTGGACAGTTGGAAATATCCCTGTATCTGATTCTTATACATTACAAATAACGGCTGTAGTGAATGCCACTGGAAATTATACTAACAGCGCGGAAATTACAGCAAGCAGTCAGCCCGATCCTGATTCGACTCCAAACAACGGAATTACGACAGAAGACGATTATGCAGAAGCTGTAACAGTTCCAATTGCAACAGCTGCAGATTTATCTTTGACAAAAACGGTAAATAATACTATGCCTCTTGTAGGTTCACAGGTAACCTTCAGTATTCAGGTAACTAATTCCGGACCACAGACGGCAGACGGCGTTACAGTTACAGATTTACTGCCAACAGGATATACTTATGTTTCCTACAATACAACAGCAGGAAGCTACGATTCGACAACAGGTCTTTGGAGCGTTGGAAGTATAACGCAAAATACTTCTTACACTTTACAAATAAATGCCCTAGTCAATGCTTTAGGAAATTATATCAATAACGCAGAAGTTACCGCAAGTAATCAACCCGATCCCGATTCAACTCCAAGCAATGGAATTACATCTGAAGATGATTACGGAACCGCAACGGTTATTCCGATAACTCTGTCTTCCGATTTATCATTAACTAAAGCCGTAAACAATACTACTGCGTTAGTAGGTTCACCGGTTACTTTTACAGTTGTTGTTACCAATAATGGTCCACAGGACAATACAGGAGTTCAGGTAACCGATTTATTGCCTTCCGGATATACTTTTAGTGGATTCACTGTTTCTACAGGAACTTATAATTCGACTACAGGAATATGGAATGTTGGCAATTTGATTAATGGCGAATCAGAAACACTTCAAATTACAGCCATTATAAATCCTACCGGAGATTATCTAAATATAGCCGAAGTAAGCGCATCAAATCTTTCGGATCCAAACTCTACACCAGGAAACGGTGTTATTACAGAAAATGATTATGCAACAGCTACCATAATACCAACCGCACAAACTGCAGATTTATCTTTAACTAAAACGGTAAACAACGCCAATCCATTAGTAGGTTCACTAGTTACTTTTGAAGTGGTTGTAACAAACAATGGCCCGCAGGATACTTCGGGAGTAACCGTTACAGATTTACTTCCTTCTGGTTATATTTATTCTAATTTTACGATTTCTACAGGAACTTATAATCCAGCAACAGGATTATGGACGGTAGGCAATTTAGTAAATGGAAAATCCGAAACTTTGCAAATTCTGGCTTTGGTAAATCCAACAGGAAATTATGTAAACGTTGCCGAAGTAACAGCCAGCACACTTCCTGATCCGGATTCTACTCCAAATAATGGAATTACCACAGAAGATGATTATGGGACAGCAACAATCACCCCAAATGCACAAGCTGCTGATTTAACTTTAACCAAAACAGTAAATAACACTACTCCATTGGTAGGCTCACCGGTTATTTTTGAAATCATTGCAACCAATAACGGCCCTCAAAATACTATTGGAGTCGAAGTGACCGATTTACTGCCTTCCGGTTATACTTTTGTGAATTACAGCACTACAAAAGGAACTTATAATGCAGTAACAGGAAAATGGATAATTGGTTCCTTTACCAATGGAGATTCACAAGTATTAAGAATAACTGCCATTGTAAATCCGACAGGAAATTATGAAAATATTGCTGAAGTAACCGCAAGTAGTCTGCCCGATCCAAATTCAACTCCAGGAAATGGGGTTCCAACAGAAAATGATTATGCAACCGTTACAACTGCTCCTTTAGGACAATCTGCAGATTTATCATTAATTAAAACAGTAAGTAATACCACTCCGTTAATTGGATCTGCTGTAACTTTTGAAATAATTATCACAAACAAAGGTCCGCAAAATGCCACTGGGGTTGAAGTTACTGATTTACTGCCTTCAGGTTATACATTTAGCAATTTTACAGCTACAAAAGGAACTTATATTAGTACAACCGGTAAATGGAATATTGGTTCTTTAGCAAACGGCGATTCGCAAACGCTTCAATTAACAGCAATTGTAAAGGCTGCAGGCAATTACATCAATACAGCCGAAGTAACCGCGAGTAGTCTTCCAGATCCAAATTCAACTCCAAATAACGGAGTTACTACCGAAGATGATTATGCAAGAGCCATCACAACACCAGTTGTCCCTATGGCCGATTTATCACTTACGAAAGCAGTTATAGGAGGTAATTTAAGTCCAATATTTGGCGCAACTATTACTTTTGAAATAACAGTAAATAACAGTGGACCACAAACTGCAACAGGAGTAAAAGTGATAGACTTATTACCAAGTGGCTACGATTATATTGTATACAGTTCAACAGCCGGACAATATTTTAACACCACCGGAATCTGGGATATCGGATCAATTCCAAGTGGTGGTTCTGAGTCATTACTAATCTCTGCAAAAGTTAATACTACCGGTGTTTATCAAAATATAGCTGAAGTATATGCTTCTAATGAATTAGATCCGGACTCGACGCCAAATAATAATGTCAGCGGTGAAGACGATATGAGTTCTATCTTACTAAATCCGGTTCCTGCAGTAGCTGATCTTTCGATTGAGAAAAGGGTAATTAATAATATTCTGACACCAAATGTAGGATCACAAATTACATTCTCAATTACCGTAACCAACTCAGGTCCTAGCATCGCCACGGGAGTAACAGTAAGAGATATACTTCCATCAGGCTATGATTATATATTTTACAATTCGACTTCCGGAGCTTATGACCGCTCCACTGGCGAATGGAATCCGGGAATTATTCTGCCGGGAAACAGTCATACTTTATTATTAAATGTGAATGTAAAAAGTCCAACTGGTGCTTCAAATGAATATCTGAACATTGCCGAAATTATGACATCTGATGAATTTGACCCTGATAGTACACCCGGCAACGGCATCACTACGGAAGATGATTACGACAGCATCTCTGTAACACCTGTTATTGTAATGGCCGATTTATCTATTAAAAAAACAGCACTCAATGAAACAGCTATTCATGATGTTGGCTCAACCGTTATTTTTACTGTTACGGTTACCAACGATGGTCCTGCTGATGCGAGTGGCGTAATGGTTAAAGACTTACTGCCACCGGGATTTACCTATTTAACGAGCAGTCCTACAAGTGGCTTATACAATTACGTTACCGGAGTTTGGAACACCGGCGATGTTGCTGCCGGAACAGACCAATCGTTAGATATTTATACACGAGTTAATCCTCCATCAGGAGTGGCAAGTGAATACACCAATACAACTGAGGTTATCGCCAGCAATCTTCCTGATCCTGATTCGACTCCAAACAACGGAATTACCACAGAAGATGATTATGACAGCTTACAAATCAAAGTCGCTATTGCCGATTTGAGCTTAGAAAAAACGGTCAACAATAAAAATGCAAATGTAAATGAAGTCGTAACATTCACCTTACAACTGAATAACGAAGGACCGAGTATTGCTACCGGAGTTGCTGTTGAAGATATCATACCACTTGGTTATAAAAACATTTCCAATATTAATAATGGCGGCATTTTTAGTAATAACAGAATAAAGTGGGTCAATCTAACGGTTCCTGTAGGTGGTATCACTTTAACCTATCAGGTAACAGTATCAAATCCGCTTGGACTTGAAAGCGAGGATTATGTTAATATTGCACAGGTAACAGCCAGTGATCATTTTGATCCGGATAGTAAACCAAACAATGATAACGGAGATCAAAGTGAAGATGACGAAGATTCTGAATTCATCAATATTCCTTCTACCGATATAGCTATAAACAAAGCAGTAGACCAAACGGATGTCCCTATGGACAGTCAGGTAACTTTTACCATCACAGCAGAAAACTTTGGAAATATTACGGCAACGAATGTAGAAGTTCAGGATCTGCTTCCAAAAGGATATTCCTTTGTCAGTTCAACGCTCTCTTCTGGAACTTATGATGCTAAAACCGGTTTGTGGAATATTCCATCAATCAATAGTGGTACTTTACAAACGCTGACGATTGTCGTAAAAGTGGTTGACTTTAATGATTATTTAAATACAGCTCATTTAATAAAACTGGATCAGATTGACACCAATTCATCAAACAATCAGGACAGTGCAACCGTTTCTCCAAATTGTTTGAAAATTTACAATGAGTTTTCTCCAAATGACGATGGTACGAACGACTTCTTCTACATTGACTGTATAGACAGATATCCAAACAATCAACTGGAGATCTTTAACCGCTGGGGGAATCTGGTATATTATAAAAAAGGCTATAACAATACTTGGGACGGAAAAGCTGACGGTTCTGCCAAAACGCTTCCCGAAGGCACCTATTTCTATATTCTCGATTTAGGAGATGGATCTAAAAAAACCTCCGGATGGATTTATCTGAAATAAAATCATTCAGAAAAACAAAATTAAAATCAGGATTAACCAAAAATAATTGGCTATGATTAAAAATATAAAAAAGGTTTTCGCGATAATAACTCTATTCTCGGTATATGGAGCCTTTGCACAGCAAGACCCGCAATATACACAGTACATGTATAATACACTCACGGTGAATTCTGCCTATGCAGGTTCACTGGGACATTTAGCTATAACAGGAATTTACAGAACACAGTGGGTTGGAATTGAAGGTGCGCCGGATACACAAAGTTTTTCATTAGATACACCTCTCGGAAAAAATGTAGGCCTTGGGATTTCAATCGTAAATGAAGAAATCGGACCAACTGAAGAGCAATACTTAGATGCTAATTTTTCTTATACCATTAAATCGGGCGAAACACATAAGCTTTCATTCGGATTAAAAGGCGGTGGACGCGTTATAAATATCGATTGGTCTAAAGGAAGCCATAAAGATCCCGATGTGCAATTTCGTGAAAACATAACTAATAAATTTCTCCCTGTTGTGGGTGCCGGATTATATTGGCATGGAGAGAGAGATTACATTGGACTTTCGATTCCCAATTTTATGACCCGAGAGCGTTATACGTACGATGATATTGCCGATGATCTTGTTAATGAAAGAATCCATCTGTATTTGATTGGAGGAATTGTTTTTGATCTTTCGGCACATACCAAATTCAAACCTGCTGTTTTAGTAAAATATGTTGCAGGTGCTCCTATCATTGCCGATTTCTCAGCCAATTTCATGTTCAACAATGCCGTAACACTCGGAGCTTCTTACCGAACATCAGATTCTGTAAGCGGACTTGTCGGAATACAAATCACACCGATGATTATGGCTGGTTATGCTTATGATTATACTACAACCGCATTACAGAATTACAATAGCGGTACGCACGAAATTATGCTTCGTTTTGAACTGGTTTCACGCAAAAAAGGATTAAAATCACCAAGATTCTTTTAATACGGATAGTCTATGAAAAGAACAATTACTATACTCGCATTATTGGTTGCGCAGCTAATTTATTCACAAACCAAAAACAAAACTGCCGATGCTCTTTTTGATAAGATGTATTATGTTGAGGCTGCCAAATCGTATGAACTTTCTATAAACAACGGAGATGCTTCAAAAGAAATACTTCAAAAACTTGGAGATGCTTATTATTTCAATACCAGAATGTCAAGTGCTTCAAAATGGTATGGAAAACTAATTTCAGAATACCCAAATGAGGTTTCTGCTGAATATCTATTTCGTTATGCGCAATCCTTACAGGGAATTCAAAACTATGAACTGGCAAAAAAATGGATGAAGGCTTTCGCTGAGAAACAAAAATCAACCGATGCAAGAGCGAAGAATTTTTCTCTTAAAAATATCACATTAGAAGATATTGAAAACATCAAACCTTCGTTTATACTCGAAAATTTGGATATTAATTCAGCCTATTCTGATTTTGGTCCAATGTATTACAAAGGTGATTTGGTTTATTCTACAACTATTGATTCTTCTTATTTAAAAACAGATAAATACGGCTGGAACGATCAGCCTTATCTCAACATGCAATTAGGAAAAATAAGCGAAACACAGTCTAATGTTACTTTTAAAGAGCGTTTCGGAAAAGATATTACCACAAAATATCATGAAGCCTGCATTGCCTTTTCTCCCGATGAAAAAACGATTTATTTTACCCGAAATAACTATAACGGCAAACTAAAACGCGACAGCAAAGGCATCAATAATCTTAAAATATATTCGGCTACGGCTATCGAAAACCAAGGCGGAACCACACAATGGACAGACATTAAAGAACTGCCTTTTAACAGTGATGATTATTCGGCTGGACATCCATCAGTTAGTAAAGACGGGAAAAAGCTTTATTTTGTTTCTGATATGCCGGGAACAATAGGTTCTACGGATATTTTTGTGGTTGATATTTTAGGTAATAACCAATTTTCTGAACCTAAAAATTTGGGCGAAAAAATAAATACACCCGGTCGCGAAATGTTTCCATACATTACTGATCAGGCGCTTTATTTTTCTTCTGACGGATTCTTAGGCTTAGGAGGTCTGGACGTATTCGAAAGTCGATTAAATGATGGTGTTTTTGATAATCCTGCCAATCTCGGAGCACCTTTAAACAGTAATCGAGATGATTTTGGTTATATCGTTAATGAAACCACTAATAAAGGTTTTGTATGTTCTAACAGAAAAACAGGAAAGGGCGATGATGATATTTACTCCTTTGAACGTTCCTGCAATCAAATCATAAACGGTTATGTTTTTGATGCTATTTCAAACAATCGAATCGCTGGCGCAATGGTAACTCTAAAAAATTCAAATGGTATAAAAGTCGCTGAAACCGTTTCCCAGTTGGACGGGAAATTTGATTTTAATAACAATGTAAATTGCAACACTCCTTATACAATCGAAGTTTCAAAAGAAAACTATAACAAGAATACAAAAGCCATCATCACCGCAAACAGTTCCGGAAAAACTGAAGCCTTAATTGGCTTAGATCCCGCTTTAATAGCAAGAGAAAATGGTGTTTTAAAAATAAAAATCGGTATTATTTTCTTTGATTTAGACAAATCAGATATTCGCTACGATGCTGCAATAGAATTAAATAAAGTCGTTCTCTTAATGCATCAGTACAACAATGTTGTAATAAAAATAGAGTCTCACACCGATTCTCGTGCCAACGATCAATACAATCTCGAACTTTCCGACAGAAGAGCAAAAGCCACAAGAGATTATCTAATTTCGCAGGGAGTTAAACCTGAAAGAATTGAAAGTGCTATTGGTTATGGAGAGACCCAACTAATTAATAACTGCTCCAACGGTGTTCCTTGTACCGATGTGCAGCATCAAATGAACCGAAGAAGCGAATTCATCATCACCAAAATGTAATGTTAAGATTTTAGATTATTTGATATTGTTTTTTTGATATTGCTATTGTCATTGCAATTGATATTTAACCTTTTCTGTTTTTTAGCCAATTATCAATAGGTTCAATAACCGTATTAATTCCAATTACCAAAAATGTACAAATCAAAGCTTCCAAAAAATAACCCGAAGCCGCAATACTTCCAATTGCAGCACTACACCATATTGTAGCCGCCGAATTTAATCCGTGCACATTGTCACCTTCGCGAAAGATAACACCGGCACCCAAAAAACCAACTCCCATAACCACTTGTGCGGTGATTCGGGTAACGTCGATATTGCTTCGGTTTCCGCCACTTTAATTGAAAGAAGTACAAAAGCAGCAGCTCCTATTGCTACAAGCGTATTGGTTTTCAATCCCGTTTCTTTATGATGCCATTGCCTTTCAAAACCAATTATTAATCCTGCAATGGCCGCTACAACAAGTCGTGTTAAGAATTCTATTGTGCTCAAAACCCTTATGTTTAAAATTATTTTGTGATTATTGTAATTTAACACACAGCCACTCTCCTTTTACAATCAGCTTATCATCTGAAAAAGCCTCTCCCGACTGTTTGATAATTTTTTCGCTTATGCGAATATTTTTCACTACAAATTTTACTAGTTTCTCAAATTCGACACCAGCAAAAAACTCAATATTATCTAAACTCACCAAACCAAAAACACCATCAGCAAGACCTAGCAATTTTACGCCTGCACCGCCGCATTGCGCCATAGCTTCAATTAAAATAGTTCCCGGAACATAATTAAAATCCGGAAAACTGCCCTGTAGCCATGCATCTTTTTGGGTAAAAGTGTTTAAACCAATAATAGTTTCTGCTGTATAAGAGATAATTTCATCAACAAATAAAAATGGGGCTCTGTGTGGAATTAAATCTTCAATTTTCTGAGTCATGATTTGTAATTTGCAACAATTTACGAATCTGTACTGAAATAGACAATTTTTTAGATTATATCTCTGTTAAATACTATAAAAACCGATAAAGTGATTCCAAAAAAAAGAGATGTCCAAAGCATCTCTTTTCTCGTTACTAACTCTAAAATCATCGCATTTTTTATTCCTTCAGCAGAACAAAACTTTTAGTATTTGCTTCGATTTTATTGCCTTCAAAATCAATATCGACAATTCCTGCCTTTCTTGGTGAAACCCCGTTATTGCTATAATGTGTATGCAAAACATATTTCATTTTTCCATCTTTTGTATAAAAAACATCACCATGACCAACTCCGTTAATTCCGACATCTTTTTTGCTTATGATTGGACTATCCGCAGATTTTTCCCAAGGGCCATATGGACTTTTTGCTGTCGCATAACCAACTGCATAATCCGGATTTCTAAAATCATTTGCAGAATAAATCATATAATAAACATCATTATGCTTTAAAACAGTCGGTCCTTCTGTAACCGGCCATGAAACATTTTCTGTATTTTCCCATGGAAGAACTCCTGAAATACATTCTTTCAGTGTTTCTTCTTTAATTCCTGAGAGATCATCTTTCAATTCTGCAACAAAGATTCGGTTACCATTAGTCAAACGCACGTGATAAAGGTATTTTTTGCCATCCTCATCAACAAAAACAAATGGATCGATCTGATTCCTCAAATTAAACATTGGAGCTTTTAAATCGCTTTTAAATGGCCCAATCGGACTTTCACTGCTTGCGAGGGCAATATTTTCATCTGCAGTATAAATCATGTAGAATTTATTATTGTATTTAAAAACCTGTGGCGCCCAAAAACCTTTCGTTCCAAAAGCGTCTCCCTTTTTAAGTGCCAGACCATTTTGTGCTCCAACAGGACCTTTCCATTTTTTAAGATCGTTTGAACTATAAACCATAAAACCTTCTCCGTTTAATGGTGTTTCTCCGGTTGTTGTTCCGTACAAATAATAAACTCCATTTTCGTAAAAAATTGTTGGATCTGCCAACAAGATTGGTTTGTCTTTTGAAGTCGTTTTTTTTGCCGTTTCTTTCTCCTGAGAACAGCAGACAAAGACAAAAAACAGCGCAAACAAGCTAAAATATTTTTTCATAATCATTATTAAACTTTTTATTTAATTAATTTTATTTAAAAACTAAAAATCAAATAGTTAAACCTTTACTATAGAAAACCTCTATGACAAGAAATCCATAAAAGAACAATCATTTTGCATCAAAAAAGACATTTCTATTTTCAAAAAAAGTCTCTCTATAAACATTATCTAACTCCTAACTTTTAACCCCTAACTTATAACTTTATACCCTACTTTTCAGCAGAAAATTTATACAAAGAAACCGTGTGGTACTTCTCTCCCGCTTTTAATGTGATTTGAGGGAATTTTGGCTGATTTGGAGCGTCTGGAAAATGCTGTGTTTCAAGAGCAAAGGCAGTTCTAAAATCATCTTTAGCCCCCGATTTAAAGACGTTTTTACTCTGCATGAAATTTCCGCTATAAAACTGTATTCCAGGCTCTTCTGTACAAACATCTAAAGTAACACCTGAAATATCTCCTTTAATAGTTGCAGCATGAACAAATCCGTCCTTTTTATTCGAATTAAGGACATAATTATGATCATAACCTTTTCCAAATTTCAATTGTTCGTCCTTAGTTTCGATTCTTTCGCCAATTTTATGTTTTGACGTAAAATCGAAAGGTGTATTTTGTACTGATTTTAATTCACCACTCGGAATTAAACCTTCATCAACAGGTGTGAATTTGTCTCCGTAAATCTGTAATTCGTGATTCAAAATTGTACCGCTTCCTTCTCCGTTTAAGTTAAAAAAGGCGTGATTGGTTAAATTCACAATCGTCGTTTTATCTGTAGTGGCTTCATATTCCATTTTTACAGCATTGTCATCAGTAAGCGTATAAGTTACTTTTACGTTTAAATTTCCGGGAAAACCTTGCTCACCATCTGGAGAAACATAGGTAAAAACCAAAGTATTTTCATTAGTCTTTTCAGCATTCCAAACTACATCCTGAAATCCCTTTACACCGCCATGTAATGCGTTTTTTCCATTATTTAACGGAATCTGATATTGCTTTCCTTCCAGTGTGAATTTGCCTAATGCAACTCTGTTGCCTACTCTCCCAATTGTTGCACCAAAGTAAGGTTCAGTTGAAGTTTTAAAGCCTTTTACGCTGTTCATTCCCACTACTACATCAGTAGGTTTTCCGTTTTTATCGTTTACCCACAAGCCTACTAAACGTCCGCCGTAATTGGTAAAAGCGGCTTTTATTCCTTTATTTTCAATCCAGTACAAACCCACTTTTTTGCCGTCGATAATCGTATCGAAATTTTTGGTTTCTAAAACTGTTTTTGCTGAATCTGTAGTAATTTCAGAAGTTTCCTTTGAAGTTGTATTTCCTTTCTTAGCGTCTTTACAATTGAATTGCAAAAGTGCCAGCAACAAAACTGCTGCAATTTGAATATTTTTCATTTTTATCTTTTTGAAATGATTTAATTTGAAGGAATAGCCAATGGCGTTCCCTCACTAACTGGCTCGCCTAAAACTGGATATCCGTTGGCATCCCATTCAATTTTCTGCATTCTTGGTGATCTTTTGTTGCCGCAGCCTTCTCCAGGATTTGAATTGGCATGGTATAAAATCCAATCTTCTTTTCCATCTGGAGATTTAAAGAATGAATTATGTCCCGGCGCGTAAACTTTATTTTTCTCTGATTGTTTAAAAATAGGCTCAGGAGATTTTTTCCAGGCATTCGCATCTAGCAGATTATCTCCGCCGTTAAAGGTTAATAATCCTAAAGCATAAAAATCGGTCCAGCACCCGCTTGCAGAAAACACAATGAAAATCTTACCATTTCTTTCTAAAAACTGCGGTCCTTCGTTCACATTTACCTGAGGCGGATTTACATCATCATGCAAAGCACCGTGCGTTTCCCAATCGTTTGTTGGAGCAGAAATCATAATGCGGTCGCCATCAATTTCCAGCGGATTTTTCATTTTAGCGATGTAAATATTCTGTTGTCCGTTTTTGTCTCCTTCCCAGCCTGCCCATATCATGTAAAGCTGTTTTTTATATTCGAAAACATTTCCGTCAATTGCCCATTTATCGGTTTTGGCAGCAATTTTTCCTTTAAACTCAAAATTCCCTTTAAAAGGATCTGATGATTTATTTTCCAAAACATACATTCTGTGATTGTTGTTATCGCCATTATCTGCAGCAAAATAGCAATACCATTTTCCGTTTATAATATGAAATTCAGGAGCCCAGATTTCAGCCGAATAATTCGTGTTTTTTGGTGGTGTCCAAATCACTTTGCTTTCGGCATTTTTGATATCCGAAAGGTCTTTTGTTTTCCATAAAACCAGTTTATTTCCGAGCGTATTGGTGTAATAGTAATATCCTTTGTAATACGTGCTGTAAGGATCTGCTCCCGACGGCAATATTGGATTTGTGAATGTTTTCTGTTGTGCGAAACTTATTGTTGTGAACAGGAAAAGGATTAGATATTTTTTCATTTTTAGTTTTTTGTTAGTCTTTGAATTTTCTCCCGCAGATTTCGCAGATTTTGCAGATCTTTTTTATCAGCGTAATCTGCAAAATCTGCGAGAGAAATAAATTTAACTCTAATTCAAAGCATTGATAACCTCCGTATTAATTTTGTTCACAGCTTTAAAATCCATTTTGTCTACTTTTCGATCGTAGGTCATGAAACCGTTTACTTCACCTTCCACATCTGTTGTCTGAGTATAAACTGCAGCAGAGAATCCCGTTTTAACGTATTTTCGAAGGATTTCCGCGTACTTTTTGTATTCGGCGGTAACTTCTATCTCATTTTTAAATTTGATGTAACCCCAGTTGTCATTTGCTCTCCAAAGATGTCCTTCAAGCGGTAAACCGATTCCTCCATACTCTCCTAACACCGTAACTCTTCTGGCATCATACAAATACATATCTGGTCCCGGATAATTGTGTAAATCCAAAATATCTCCTGTTTGGAAATGGTTTCCACCGCTGGCAGAATTTATCAAACGGGTTGAATCGTGATTTTTCGTCCATTCGGTAATTTCAACGGTTTTAAATTGTCCCCAGGCTTCGTTAAACGGAACCCAAACCACAATACTTGGATACGAATACAAATGATCCATAATCTCTCTCCACTCTTTTCTATAGATTTCTTCTGATTTTGCCGAACGCTGTAATTCTGTGCCTTCAAAATACTTTCTGTTTTGCCAAACCGGCTGATCGTCTCCGCTCGGCATATCCTGCCAAACTAGAATCCCTAACTGATCGCAATGTGTGTACCAGCGTTCCGGCTCCACTTTTACGTGTTTACGAATCATATTGAAACCTAATTCTTTGGTTTTAATAATATCATATTTCAAAGCTTCATCAGTTGGCGCTGTATATAATCCATCAGGCCACCAGCCTTGGTCTAACGGCCCAAACTGGAAATAATCTTTGTTATTTAACTGCATTCTCATGATACCATTTTCATCTCTCTTGGAAGAAATTTTACGCATCGCAAAATAACTTTTCACCTCATCAACGACTTTGTTTTTGCTGATTAAACTAATTTTGGTCTGATACAAAAACGGACTTTCAGGCGACCATAATTTTGGTGCGTTCAAAACAATATCATTGCTTTCGCCCACAACCGCTTTTTCTTTAGCGATTTCTTTTCCATTATCAAAAACAGAAATTTCTACTAAATCTCCTTTTTCCGCTCCGTTAACCTCAGTTTTAATACTGATAGCATTTTGATCGATATTTGGTGTTGTTTTTAATGTTGTAATATTTTTAGCATTTACAGGCTCAATCCAAACGGTCTGCCAGATTCCGGTAACTGGCGTATACCAAATTCCTTCTGGATTTTTAACTTGTTTTCCTCTTGGCTGAGGCCCGTCATTTGAAGGATCCCAAACTTTTACAACCAGTTTTTGATTTTTTCCTTTTTTGATGAATGGCGTAATATCAAATGAAAACGGTGTATAACCTCCCGTATGCGAACCGACTTTTACATCATTAATAAAAACTTCTGTTTTCCAATCTACAGCACCGAAATGTAAAAGAATATTTTTTCCATTCCAGCCCGATTCAATCGAAAATTGAGTTTCGTACCAAAGTTCATTTTTAGCACCAACTTCTTTCATCACGCCAGACAAGCTTGATTCGGCCGCAAACGGAACCAGAATCTGCCCATCATATTTTGAAGGTGCTGCTTTTCCAAATTCCTGAATACTGTAATTCCATAAACCATTCAGGTTTTTCCATTGGCTACGCTCCATAATTGGACGAGGATATTCAGGTAACGTTTTATTCGGGTCAACCTGTTCTGCCCATTTGGTTTTGATTTTATCGCCTTGAGGTTTCCATTGCGCATTTACTGCACACATGGATAACAACGCTAAAAAAAGGATACTTTTTCTTTTCATGCTGTATATATTTTTGGCTTTTTTTAATTAAATAATGCCATGATTTTCTTCTAAATGAAAATGAATTACCGGGCTCATCTCCACATAAGCCCGATAATTACTGAACTAAACTAACTTAACTAACCATATTTTTAATTGGTAAAATGTGAGATGTGAAAATGTAAAATGTTACTGAGTTTTTCCTTCTCAACTTTTTACTTTTTACTTCTAACATCTTTCACAATTCCGAATTTCTTCACCAAACTGTCGTATTCTTTTTTAGAGATTGTAATCATGCAGCCGTGGCGCACTTTTTCCGGGAGACTGTATTTGTCCCAATCCGAGAAAAAAGTGTAGCCTGAAGCTTGAAACCAAGGTCCGTTTAGGTTATCCGCGATAGATAATCCATATGAAACTCCTGGATATTGTTCGTAATACATGTACCATATTTTGTCATCTGGAGAAGGAATCAACATTGGCGCTTCTCTAAAGTTTGGACTGATAGATTGCTGGGGCAAAGAATAAGGTCCTAAAAGATTTTTTGATTTGGCAATTCGGATGGTTTTTCCGGTTGTCCAATATAAAGTTGGATACGTTTCGTCTTTAATCACGGCGTAATAGGAATCGCCGACTTTACGAATAAAAACATCAATTGTTCCCATATCCCAATCGAATAAACGTTTTGGCGTTCCTTCGAAAGTTTTTAAATCTTTAGACAAAACATACAAAGTGCGCTGACTTGCCCAATAACGTTCTCCGTCTTCTTTGGTTCCTTCCAAATGTGGCGTGTGCCAAGTCATGATAAACTTTTCTGAATCTTTGTCGTAATACAATTTTGGCGCGCCAATTCGCTGTAAAGCGTTTGAATAATCAGGCGTGCTTTTTAAATCAGGCGTATAATCGGAGTGTTTTTTCCAGGTTATTAAATCGTCAGAAACCCAAATATTGATACTTTTCGCATCGTCTCCTGTATTTCCTGCAATGTAATATTTCCCATCTGGTCCTTTGCAGATATCCGGGTGTCCTTTGTATTCTTCAAAAACGCGTTTTCCATTATTTAGATTTTCCCAATGCAATCCGTCCAAACTTACGGAATAATACAATCGGCCGTAATCGTTATGCGTCATATGCGCAAAAAGATAGGCTTCATTTTTTGGTTTTTCGCTTCCTTTTACCTGTCCAGGCGGGTCTGGCTGTTGTGCTTTCGCTGAAAAGCTGGCAAAAATCACCGCTAGAAAAAAG
The DNA here is from genome assembly GCF_042686225.1 of Flavobacterium notoginsengisoli. Taxonomy (NCBI): domain Bacteria; kingdom Pseudomonadati; phylum Bacteroidota; class Flavobacteriia; order Flavobacteriales; family Flavobacteriaceae; genus Flavobacterium; species Flavobacterium notoginsengisoli. The sequence continues at coordinate 14,062 of NZ_JBHUOT010000003.1, read as the reverse complement.
AGTTGTTTTATTTTGTGTGTTTTCATTGCTGATAAGTTTTAGTTTTTTTGCCACGAATTCAACTAATTTTCACTATTTTTTTTTGCCACAGATTAAAAGGATTAAAAGGATTAAAATGATTTAATCTTTGTGCTGAAAATTTAAACACATAGAAAAATAGATTTTATTCTTTCTGTTCAAGATTACAAAAGAAGCTAGCTTTCACACATAGAACTATGTGCTTTATTTACAATGAAATGCCTTTTTTATAGACAATCAAAAACTATGTTTCTATGTGTTTAAAAAAATCCTTTTAATCTGTGGCAAAAACAATTATCTAATTCTTCTTATTCGCTTCAGCAGTCATTTTCTTAATCAAATCTGTTTCTGCTTGAATATATGGCGTTCCGTCTGTGTGCAATACGTCGTGAAACCATAGTTTTGGTTCTGCCGTATATGTTTTTGTCCAGCTGTCCCACGCATATTTGGTTTGTGTTTTTCCGTCCACAAATCCCCAGTTGATCATACCAACATTGTATTTTCTGGCAAGAGGCAAAAATCCTTCGAAAGTACTTCCGTTTGGTCTTGCCATGTATTCTGTACAGATCAATGGTTTTCCATAACGCTGTAATTGTTTCACCACTCTTTCAAAATCTGCTGGTTTATCATAATTGTGGAAAGAAACGATATCAGATTGCTCAATCTGCATTTTGTGCATTGGTTTCATTTTCGCTTCGTCGCTCCAGTCTCCGACCCAAACTCCTGAAGTTAATGGCTGTGATGGATTGCTTTCTCTCGCCCAAGAAAAAACATCTTTTAAAAGTGGCAGAATCAAATCGACTTTGTTTTTGATTTCTACTTTTTCGTATGATGGTCCTGTCATATTATCCGGTTCGTTCCAAACATCCCAACCTAAGATTCTTTTATCATCTTTAAAATGAGCTACCGTTTCTTTTACATATTTTTCTAAACGAGGATATTGTGTTTTATCCTGAAGCGCTTTTTGTCCCGGAGACTGCACCCAGCCTGAATTGTGAGTATGCGGTTTTGGAGCTCTTTGTTTTCCTAAAGCAGGAAACGGATCCCAGCAAGAATCAAACAGTACAAAAAGCGTTTTAATGTGATGCTTATCTGCAATTTCAAGAAACTGATCCATGCGTTTGTACAAACCTTCTGCATCTTGTTCATGCAACAAATCGTGCAGATAGACACGCATAACGTTCATGCCTAAATTTTCTGCCCAGCCTAATTCCTGATCAATTCTTTTTGGATCAAAAGTATCCAACTGCCACATCTCTAACTGATTTATAGCTGTGCTGGGAGAATAATTTGCCCCAACCAACCAAGGCTGTTCTGCATACCATTTATTGGCCTGATCTTTTGTCCAGATTTCTCTTTTTTCAACCGCAGCGGTTTCATTTTTCTTTTCTTCAGAAGTACTCTTTTTGTTGTTACAGCTTAGCAATACTAATCCTGCCAACATTACTGTCAGACACAATTTTACTTTCTTCATTTCAATATTGTTATTATGAACAATTGTTCTTTATGATAAGGGAATCAGACCAATAAATCTGATTCCCTCAAAAAATTAGTTTTAATATCCTGAGTTTTGCTCCAGATTTGGATTATTATCTACATCGCTTTGCGGAATTGGCATTCTGTGATTTTTCCCCACTTTGAAGTTTTTAAAATCAGAATCACGAAGCGCAATTTTATCAACAGCAGCCTGAGTATTTAAATCTCCCCAACGTTTTAGATCTTCCCAGCGAACACTTTCTCCACATAATTCTAAAACTCTTTCCATTTTCAAACGCTCTAGGAACTTGTCATGGTCGTTTCCAATTTCAGGATGCGCTGTTGCTAAAGGATTCATATTTACACGAGCTCTTACCTGATCAACATATTGATAAGCTTCGGCAGTACTTCCTAATTCGTTTAAAACTTCGGCATAGCGCAATAAAATATCACCGTAACGAACCAATCTGTAGTTTACCTGGCTGTAGTAGTCTTCATTATCTCTATAATAATCACGGCTTCCTTTTCTGAACCAGGCTTCATTATTGTTCCATTCCCAGTTTCTGTTATAGGTTTTGTCTCCAAAATCAGCTAATAAATCAGGATAATATAAAGTCCATCTTAAACGAATGTCCAGATTGCCATCTTTATTTTTTTCTTCTTTGAAAGCATTCACTAACCAAAAACGAGCTTGTCCATCAGACCATCCAATTCCTCTTGGCGCAAAAAACTGACAACGGTTACTGGAAACTGCTGCATTTTGTGCTTCGTCAGTTCCTCCTTTTCTTTGATCTCCAAACTGGATTTCAAAAACAGATTCGCTGTTGTTTTCATTTACGTCTGTAAAATTATCTCTGTAGTTCGCCACCAAACTGTATCTTGCTCCAGGGCCTGTTATTAAATATTCAAGAGCTGTTTTCGCATCAGACCATTTTCTTTGCTGCATGTATAATTTTGCTAAAAATGCTTTTGCGGCTCCTTTATCAGGTCTTCCTGTCTGATCTGCTCCCCATTTTGCTGGTAAATCATCAAAAGATTCATTCAAATCCTTTTCAATCTGAGCCCAGATTTCATCCACCTTTTTTTGTTGTGGCAAATCTGCTGGTGTAGACGGATCTAAAACCAATGGAACATCTTCCCAAATCACGGCTAAATAATAGTAATGTAAGGCTCTGAAAAACTTAGCCTGAGCAATAATCTTCTTTTTATCATCTTCATTTTGGAAAGTGATATTTGGAACATTCGCTAAAACCTGGTTACATCTAAAAATTGCTTTATAGCTGTCTCTCCATGTTACAGCGTTTCCTTCCCAAAAATTATAATTGATGTAATTGAACCTCGTCCAATCTGCCAATTCCGTCCACGGACTCACACTATAACCTTCATCAGAAGTCAAATCTAAACGGAAATACATCCATCTTGCCCAAAGACCATCTTTGTAAAACATGGCATAAATGGAGTTCACACCTGCTTGTGCGTCACTTTCAGTTTTCCAATATTGGTCAACTGTTATATCATTAGGGCTGTTCAGGTCTAGTTCGTTTTCACAAGCAGTAAAAATAAGACCTAGAAAAGCTGCGGTTAGTATAATTATTTTTTTCATTATGCTATTTTTTTAATTAAAAGCTAAAATCAACACCAAGTGAATACGTTTTAAGATTTGGGAAAGCACCATTATCTACACCTCTTTCGAAAATATTACTATTTGTAAATTCAGGATCTAAACCTTTATATTTTGTAATGGTAAGAATGTTTTGTGCCGACAACGTCAATCTCGCTCTCGAAATACCTGAATTCTTTAAAACACTTTGAGGCAGATTATATCCAAATCCGATATATTTCAATCTGATAAAATCTCCGTTTTCTAAGAAACGGTCACTATCTCCTCTTGAATTTAGTGTAGAACCTTTTGTCACTCTAGGAAAATCAGTATTAGGATTTTCTGGTGTCCAAGGCTGAATTCCAGCTCTGTAATTACTGTTATCATCAAATCTGTCTACAACACTTCTAAATCCATTGTAAACAGTGGCACCATGCGAAGCGATCCAGTTCATAGAAAAGTCAAAACCTTTGTATTCTGCTCCTGCATTTAAACCCATTTCAAATTCTGGCCACGGACTTCCCACAATAGCTTTATCTGTACTTGTAATTTGTCCGTCTCCATTCACATCTTTAAAACGAATGTCTCCTGGAACAGCATTTGGCATAATTACCTGACCATTTGCATTTTTGTAGTTGTCAATTTCCTGTTGGTTTTGAAACAATCCATCAGTCTGCAGCACATACCACATTCCAACTGGATTACCTGCTCTTGTGATGGTATTTCCTGAAATGTTTTCATTTTGACCATTTCCTAACGAAACCAGCTTGTTATTTACTTTTGTAAAGTTGATAGAAGCATTAAAAGAAAATTCGTTGATTTTTTTGCTGTAAGCCAATTCCAATTCAAGGCCTTTATTTTCTACAGTTGCAGCATTTGAAATTGGATTTCCGCCATCATTTCCAGTAGTCAATAAAATCGGGAAGCCAAACAATACATCTTGTGTACGGGCAATAAAATAATCTGCCGTAAAACGTAAATCGTTATTTAAAACCGCTAAATCTAATCCAAAATTGGTTTGTTTTAATTTTTCCCAACGCAGTTGTGAATTCGATAATTTTACCTGAGCAGCAGAAGAAAATAGATTCTGATCATTACCTAACACAATAGCTCCAAAATTATTCACAAAGCTTTTGTATTCGTAGTAACCAATATTACCCGAACCTAATTCTCCATAACTTGCTCGTAACTTCAAATCTTTAATGAATTCAGATTTAAAGAAAGATTCATTGCTTACTCTCCATCCTGCAGAAACAGAAGGAAAATTACCCCATTTGTTTTCATCACTGAACCTTGATGATCCGTCACGTCTTAAAACAGCATTCAATAAATAACGATTGTCATAATTGTATTCAATTCTTCCCAGATATGATGCAAGTGCTGCTTCATTAATAAAACCACCAACTACCGGCGAATCTCCCTGATTTAAAACTTCATAATACTGTCCAGTACCAGAATTCATTGGAAGATTTCTCTTTGTGCCATAAATTTGATCGTATTTGTCTTTTTGAAAAGTCTGACCAACTAAAACTGTAATATCATGTTTGCCGAATTCTTTTTTGAAAGTCAAAGTATTTTCAAACAATGTTGTCTGCGATCTTCCCTTGTTCTGATCTGTCTGGGATGGATCTATCGGCTGGTTTAAAGTCCAGTTTCCTACTTTTCTCATGAATTTATAGGAATCAAAACTCGTTTCATAACCAAAATTGAAACGATATTTCAACCAAGGAGCAAATTTTAATTCAGACCAGATGTTTCCTCTAATTCTGAAATTTTCATTTGTTGTATTCGCAAAATCAGCAATTGCCAGAGGGTTTGTACCAAAAGTATCTGCAACTCCTTGTTTTCCGTAACCATATCCTCCTGGATTTGAAGCATCATAAAGCGGAATTGTTGGTGTCATTCTATACACATCAATAATTGGGTTTCCAGACATTTCATCTGTTTTAGAATTACTGATGGCCAAGTTTTCTCCAATACTGAAAATTCCTTTTGTACCACTTGAGTTAACGCGGAATGAAATTCTGTCAAAATCAGTTCCAATAACAGTTCCTTCATTTCCAAAATAATTTGCGGACATAAAAAACGTAGAATTTTCGTTTCCTCCGGAGAAACTAGCATTATAGTCCTGAATCATTCCGGTTCTGAATGTAGCATCCTGCCAATCCGTATTTACTGCCATGTTAAGATTTTGCCTATCGTATATAGTATTTCCTCCACTATCTGCTTTAGCATTATCGTAGGCCATATTATTCCATTTGGCAAACTCTTCAGTTCCCATCAAATTGTAGCGCGGCATGATTTGAAAACTGCTTTTTGCCGAAACTTCAACCTGAAGCGGGCCCTTTTTTCCTTTTTTAGTTGTAATGATGATTACTCCATTTGCTGCTCTTGAACCATAAATAGCGGCTGCTGAAGCATCTTTTAAAACCTGAATACTTTCGATATCATTTGGATTAAAATCTCTATTCCCCGTGGTTACTAAGCCATCAATTACATACAAAGGATTTGTATTTTGAAGATTTTTAAGACCACGAATCTCTATATTCGCTTCCTGCCCGGGACGTCCTCCACCGCGAACTTTAACTCCCGTAACTAAACCTTGTAATCCGTCTGCCACTGTAGTAACCTGACGTTTTTGAATTTCTTCCGGTTTTACTAAAGAAACAGCTCCGGTAAGATCTTTCTTTTGCTGCGATCCATAACCTACCACAACAATCTCATTGAGTTTCATGGCATCTTCTTCTAAAGTAATATTGATTGAAGTTCTGTTGTTAACTGCAACTTCTGTCGTTTTGTAGCCTTGCGAGCTGAAAACTAATGTTTGATTCCCGCCGACTGCAATTTTGAAGCTTCCGTCAAAATCTGTAGCGGCACCATTTTGTGTTCCTTTTATTAAAACATTCGCAAAAGGAATCGCTTCTCCCGAAGCGGCTGTGACTTTTCCCGTAACCGTGATCTGTTGGGCAAAAGCGGACTGCAGTAATAAACTAAAGAAAACTAAGAGGTAATATCTCTTCGTTAAAAAGTGAGTGAGCTTTGTTTTCATTGATTTTTGCATTTTAGATAGTTTCATTTCTTTTTGTGGTTTGGTTGGAAATATTGCGTTTTTAATCGTCCGGAAATCGAACAAGTAAAGAATCAATATTCTTTTCTAGTAATAAATTGTTCATTTTGTTTCAAAATTATTAATGGTTAGATTTTTCAAACTTTATTTTATTGATAGTTTATTTTTAACCTTAAAATTTTATCAATATCATTTATTTGAAAATTCAAATTAGGCGCTTTTTATTCAAAATAAAATGCTTCATTTGTGTCAATATCTCTCGCAAATGATTCAAATTGTACAAAAAAGGTCAATATCAACAAGCCTTGCAACATTTTGTAGAATATTGAGACGATTTGCAGAAACATTGATTTCAGCCTAAAAAAACAGCTTATGCGTAAATTCTTTCTTTTTTTACTTTTCAGCATTTTTTCGATACATTTTTCAAATGCTCAGGAATATTATTTTAAACATTTTCAGGTCGAAGAAGGGCTTTCTAACAATACCGTATTAACCTCATTACAAGACAATGACGGTTTTATGTGGTTTGGCACAAAAGATGGCTTGAACCGTTTCGATGGTTATCGTTTTAAGACATACAGAAGCAATGGAGATCCGATTCACAGTCTTGGAAGCAATTATATTCAGTCATTACATGAAAATAATGGCACCATCTGGGTTGGAACCGATAAAGGTTTATATCATTATGACAAGAAGCTGGATCGTTTCTCGATTTTGAATGAAGCCATTAATGATCGTATCAATGACATCAATCACGACCTAAAAGGCAACATTTGGTTCATTTCGGGCAACATTTTGTATAAGTATGCACCAAATAAGAAAGAAATGACCACTTTCAACCCAAACAAATATTTTGTGTCTACTTCTATAACACGAGATTATAAAGGAGAAATTTGGGCTTCTTCTTTAAATAAAATCTATCATTATTCAGAAGAAAATCATTCTTTTGAAAATATTACCTTAAATCCGCCAGCGAATAAAGCGAATTTCAGAATTACGGTAATTTATGCTGTTGATCCCGAAAACATCGTAATTGGAACACAAGACGACGGAATTCTGATTTACAATAGAAAAAACAAAACGACAAACGAACTTAAATTTGACATTAAAGAACCCGTTTTTGTACGTCAGTTCAAAAAAAGAGGAAATGATGAACTTTGGATTGCCAGCGAATCCGGTGTTTATGTTTATAATCTAAAGACAAAAACTGTTATTAATCTTAAAAAGAATTATAATGATCCGTACGCGATTTCAGATAATGCGGCCTACTCTATTTTAATTGATAAGGAAAATGGTGTCTGGATTGGAACTTATTTTGGCGGTGTCAATTACCATCAAAAACAATATACCCAGTTTAAAAAATACTTTCCGCAGGAAGGTCAGAATTCCATTAGCGGAAGCGCTGTCAGAGAAATTCACAAAGATGATCACGGTGATTTGTGGATTGGAACGGAAGATGCAGGCGTAAATCGTTTCAATCCGAAAACACAAAAATTTACTTCTTATCCGGTTTCTTATTATAATATTCATGCTTTAATGCCCAGAAAAGACAAAATCTGGGTCGGAACTTTTGAACATGGCCTAGATGTTTTGGATCGAAATTCCGGCAGAGTTTTGAAACATTACAGTGCCAATGATGGAAGCGGTCTGCACAGCAACTTTATTTTTTCTTTTTATGAAATGAAAAATGACGACCTGATTGTCGTGACTACATCCGGACTTTACCGTTATAATGAACAGGCTGATAATTTTGAAATCCTGAAATTCTTTCCGGAGACTTTTCATTATACCAATTTTAAAGAAGACAGCCACGGGAATCTTTGGGCGGGAAGTTATCGCGACGGTTTGTTGTTTTATAATCCAAAAACCAAAAAGAAAGAGGTTTTTACCTATGATTATAAAAATCCGAAAGGAATCAGCAACAATACCATGAATGCTATTTTTGAAGACAGTTCCAAAAATTTATGGATTGCGACTGAAAACGGTTTAAATCTGGTGGATCGAAAAAAACACACTTTTACCAAGTTTACGACCAAAAACGGAATGCCAAGCAACGTTTTCTATTCCATTTTAGAAGATGATGCTAAAAATTTATGGCTAACGACTTCTAAAGGTTTGGTAAAATTTGGCCCGGATCATAAAACCATCAAGATTTTTACTACTGCAAATGGTTTATTGAGCGATCAGTTCAATTACAATTCGGCTTTTAAAGATGCAAACGGCGATATGTATTTTGGAAACCTAAACGGAATGATCAGTTTTAATCCGAAGCATTTTACAAAGAACAAATACACTCCTTCTATTTATATCACCAATCTTCAGATTAATAATAAGGATATCGAAGTAAACAGTCCCGACTCGCCTATTTCGCAATCAATTTCGTTTCTGGACGAATTGGAACTCAACAACAGTCAGTCTTCATTTAATCTCGAATTTGCTTCTTTAAACTATACCGCGCCAGAATTGACCGAATATTGGTTTCAATTGGAAAACGTAAACAATGATTGGGTTTATTTAGGAAGAAACAACAAGGTTTTCTTTACCGAATTGGCGCCTGGCGATTATGTTTTTAAAGTAAAATCCTTAAATAGTTTTGGCGTTTGGAGTAAGGAAGTGAAACTGAAAATCACGATTCTGCCACCGTTTTATGCGAGTACTTTGGCTTATATTCTTTATTTCATATTAATCTGTGCCGGATTCTACTACATCATTCGTTATTCTCAAAACCTGACTCAAATTAAGAATAACCGCAAAATCAAGCATTTGAATGACGAAAAAGAAAAAGAAATCTATCAGGCTAAAATTGATTTTTTTACGAATGTAGCACACGAAATCAGAACGCCGTTGACTTTGATAAAGGGGCCTTTGGAGAAACTTTTAGGCATGGAATACGAATCGAAAGAAGTACCCCAGCATCTTTCGATTATGAAGAAAAACACTTCCCGTTTATTGAAATTGGTTAACGAATTACTTGATTTTAGAAAATCTGAAATCGGTGGATTGAAACTGACTTTTGTCGAAGCGAATATTTCGTCCATGGTTCGAAACTTTCATCTAAGATTCAGCCAGTTAATTGAAGAACGTGAATTGGAATTTGAATTACAATTGGGCGAAAAAGACATTCATGCTTTTGTAGACAAGGAAGCTTTTAAAAAGATTCTGAGCAATTTAATTAATAACGCCATTAAATATTCTAATAAAAGAGTCATCATTTCTTTATTTAGAGATGAAAAGAAACTGACTTTAATTGTAAAAAATGATGGAAATGTGATTCCGATTCATTTAAAAGACAAAATTTTTGAGCCTTTCTTTAGAGTCGACGACAGGAGTACGGCTTCAGGAACTGGAATTGGGCTTTCGCTAGCGCATTCGCTGGCACAATTGCATAACGGAAATTTGAAATTAGTTGAAGATTTAAATTATAACATTTTCGAATTGACCGTTCCCTTACATCAGGAACAGGAATTTATGCTTTATGCCGATTCTAAAAAAGAGGAAGAAGAAACCGAAATCCCAAAAGAGACTGTTGAAATCAAAAACGAAAAAGCACAGATTTTGGTGGTTGAAGATAATGAAGATCTTTTGAGTTTTATTACTACTGAATTGGCTAGAACTTACGCTATTTTAAAGGCCGAAAACGGCGTAGAAGCATTAAAAATTATTCATAACGAAAACATTCAACTGGTAATTTCAGATGTTTCCATGCCAATTATGGACGGAATTACGATGTGTAAAACCATCAAAACCAATCTGGAAACGAGTCATATACCCGTTATTTTATTGACTGCTAAAAACTCTCTAAAATCACAAATTGACGGACTCGAAGTGGGCGCCGATGCTTATATCGCGAAACCATTTTCTATGGATTATTTAAAAGTGCAGGCCAATAATCTAATCGAAAACCGAAGACAGATTATGAATTACTATGCGAGTTCTCCCCTTTCGCACATTAAAAGCATCGCCCACAATAAAACCGACGAAAAGTTCCTGAAAAAACTCGACGACGAAATCCTGAAAAACATCACGGATCAGGATTTAAGTGTAGAATCGCTTGCCGAAATCATGAACATGAGCCGTTCGACTTTATACCGAAAAATCAAAGACATCACGAATTTAAGTCCAAACGAGTTAATTAATATCGTTCGCTTAAAACGTGCCGCCGAACTACTTTTAAATGAAAACTATAAAATGTACGAAATCGCCGAAATGGTAGGTTACAAATCACAAACAAGTTTCGGGAGAAATTTCCAAAAGCATTTTAATATGTCGCCATCGGATTATATTCAGACGAATCGCTGATTAAATAATATGCCAATTAGATAATTAGAGTAATTGACTAATTCTATAATCTTTATAAATATAGCCTGCGGTTTCAACCGCAGGAACACAATGTATATAACACAATGCATATCTGGACGTCCACGCGGTTGAAACCGCGGGCTATATTTGAAAATGGGACGTGTAACACAATCTTTAAAAAACAAATTTCGCAAAGCCATTTTTTAAAGACATAGAAACATAGATATTACTGACGCAAAAAGACATTTCATTTACATCAAAACACATAGCAATAGTTTAAAGTTTAACTGCCATCTTTGTTGAGTTTCTTGCAATAACAAACTTTAAGGAATAGTAAAGAGTTATAAAAAACTAAGTCAAAATGTTTTTAAAATATAGCCTGCGGTTTCAACCGCAGGAACACAACGCATATAACACAATGCATATCTGGACGTCCCCGCGGTTGAAACCGCGGGCTATGTTTGAAAATGGGACGTGTAACACAATCTTTAAAAAACAAATTTCGCAAAGCCATTTTTTAAACACATAGAAACATAGATATTACTGACGCAAAAAGGCATTTCTTTTACATCAAAACACATAGCAATAGTTTAAAGTTTAACTGCCATCTTTGTTGAGTTTCTTGCAATGACAAACTTTAAGGAATAGTAAAGAGTTATAAAAAACTAAGTCAAAATGTTTTTAAAATATAGCCTGCGGTTTCAACCGCAGGAACAAAATGTATATAACACAATGCATATCTGGACGTCCACACGGTTGAAACCGCGGGCTATATTTGAAAATGGGACGTGTAACACAATCTTTAAAAAACAAATTTCGCAAAGCCATTTTTTAAACACATAGAAACATAGATATTACTAACGCAAAAAGGCATTTCATTTGCATCAAAACACATAGCAATTGCTTAATTGCCAATCTTTGCTACATTTCTTTTAATGCCAAACTTTAAGGAATAGTATAGAGTTATAAAAACTAAATGCAGAATGTTTTTAAAAACATAGCCTGCGGTTTCAACCGCAGGAACGCAATGTATATAGCACAATGCATATCTGGACGTCCCCGCGGTTGAAACCGCGGGCTATGTTTGAAAATTGGAGCTTTTAGTTATCTCTCTGCGAACTTAGAATAAAATGTAATAACTAAACCTTGCGTTTCTTTGCGAAAATCCTTTGCTCCCGATAGTTATCGGGATTGCGGTTAAAAAAAATTATCTAATTCCCAACAACAAATACAATTCCTCCTTTTTATTCAAAGCCACAGAAATGTTTTTCCCATCAATCAATTCGATCATATTTCCGTTGAGACTTCTGACTGCTTCCAGATTTAGGATAAAAGAACGCTGAACGCGAAAGAACATCGGAAGTTTCAAAACTTCTTCCATTGCTTTTAAAGTCCCTAAAGTCGTGTAAGATCCGCCGTTAATGACAAATTTCAAATAATCGTCCTGCGCTTCTACATAAAGGATTTCATTCAATAAAATCTTAATCAGTTTTCCTTCCGATTTAATAAAAATGCGATCTGAATTGATTTGATGCACAGAAGCTGTTTTCTTTAATGAAAGGTATTCTTTGGCGCGATTTACCGCTTTTAAAAAACGATCGAAACGTACGGGTTTTACCAGATAATCTGAAGCACCGGTTTCAAATCCGTCCAAAGCAAAATTGCGGTGTGCGGTTATAAAAATAATAACAGGAGGATTGGTAAGCGCTTGTGCCAGTTCTAAACCTGTGAATTTAGGCATTTCGATATCACTGAACACAATATCAATTGTATTTTCCTGCAGGTGCATTAAAGCTTTTGCAGGTTCTCCAAATGAAGCTTCCAATTGCAGAAAAGCGATTTCGCTGATAAAAGATTCAATAATATCTCTCGCAATCGGTTCGTCATCTACAACAATACATTTCAACTTTTCCATTACTTTCTTAAAACTATTTTTAAATCAACCTTAAAAGAAGATTTTAGATTTTTAATTTCCAGTTCATATTGATTCGGATACAATAATTCCAAACGTTTACGGGCATTCTCTACTCCTATTCCACCGAAATTCTCAGTTGTAAAACTCTCATCAACATCATTTTCTAAACTAAGCCAAAACGTGTTGTTTTCAATCTTAATATCCAGTTTTACAAAGGCATTTTGAGTGCTTTTTAATCCGTATTTAAAAGCATTTTCAATGAAAGTGAAAGTCAGTAACGGAGCGATAAAAAGTCCTGCTGTTTGATTTTCTCCTTGTATGTTAACCTGAATATTGGCTTCATCTGCATAACGCATCTTTTCTAATGCAATATAATTTTGGATAAAATCCAGTTCTTTCTCCAAACGAACAATTTCAGTATTTGATTCATACAAAGTATAACTCATAATATCCGAAAGGTTTAGAATGATTTCAGGAGCGAGATTGTCTTTTCTAACCGTTAATCCATATAAATTATTCAAAGTATTAAATAAAAAATGGGGGTTCAATTGCGCTTTCAGAAAATCCTTTTCCATTTGAATATTCTGAATTTCCAATGCCATTTTCTCTTTCTCTACCTGAAATTTCTTATGGTATAGTTTTACAATTTCAACCAGAATTTTAGCAAAACAAAAAGGAGAAAGCAATGAAATAATAATGATCGTCTGCGAAAGTATTCTTTTTAAGGAAACAGCTTCCAAAAAAGTCTGTTCTGTACTCATTTTGATTACGCCTTTTAATTCTCCAAAATTAACTTCAAGACCTAAAGCATAATACAAAAGGGAAATAAAGTACGTAGAAGCCATCCAAAGAAAGATCGAAATCGGAAAAACCAAGATTAAAAGCACTATAATTTTGGTTTTGCTTCCCGAAAAAATCTTTGGAAGCAACAGATAAAACAACATATAAAAGACAATGATATTAACCAAAGCCATTCTGACCGTAAGCAAAACAGCATCAGAATACACCAAATGATAACCGATTACATAGCTTAAAAACAGTAAAACAGAAAATCCAAGCCACATTAAAAGATGTAGTAAAATTCTATTTCTTTTGGTAAAAAACAGATCAAAGTTTAAGGATGCTATTTTATCTAAAAAATAGCCCGAAGCAGTTGTGCTATTTGGCATGTAATACAGTTGTAAAGCAGTTTCAAATATAATTTATTTTTTTACTGTACGTAACATTAAACACTTAGTTTCTCATGCTTAGTCCCACACAGTTTGTCATTCCGATTTCTATGATAAAACCAAGTCTTTTTTATAAAAGGTTTGGTTTTTTATTACTGCAAAAACTCGATGGATTATTTTGTTTCTTACAGCGTTTAAAACGCTCATTTTATTTTTCCCTTCATTAACCTTTCTGATATAGTATTTTCTTAAGTCATTATCCAATCGGATTGCACTCATTGCAGCCATATGCAAAATAGTCTTTAAGTTTTTATCAGCAAGCATTGATACTTTGGGTCTTCTTTTTAATGATATTCCAGATTGAAAATCAAAAGGAACGACTCCGCTGTAACATGCCATTTTTCTTGGATCTGTTATAACTGTAAAACCTTCTGTTTTTGATAATAATGTCCAAGATAAAACCTGACCTACTCCAGGAACAGATTTTATTAATTTCTGCTGCTGGCAAAGATTTTCAT